>JAUXUL010000034.1 GCA_030680795.1 Anaerolineales bacterium
CAAAGAGCGGAGCATCCGTATTCCCGATGGCTATCTGGATAGAATGTCTGTTGTGGCGCAGATCGAAAAAGCAATGAACGTAAATCCGCTGCCGACAGTTCCGTGTAACAATGACTTACTTGCGGAAAACTATATTGACGACGGCAGGCAATTATGGTTGATTGATTATGAATACAGCGGCAACAATGACCCGACCTTTGAGTTGGGAAATACCTGCCAGGAAATGCAGTTTAATGACGAGCAGATAAACGAAGTCTGCGCAGCATATTTTGGTAAAGCGGCTCCCGACATGATCGCACGTATGAAGTTGAACATGATCATGTCCGATGTGGGTTGGGGGTTGTGGGCCGCAATTCAGGCGAAGATATCCACAATTGAATTTGATTTTTGGGACTGGGCGATTGAACGCTGGGGCAGGGCGGTGGAGAAGATGGATTCGAAGGAGTTTGAGGGGTGGTTGGGGCAGGTAGAAACGTAAACAAGTAGACATGTAGACACGGAAATATGTGTCACCTGTGTACCTGTGTATTTGTATACTTTTTTACTCGCGGAGAGAATAATGAAAGATCAAGCAGAGATTGTCATCATCGGTGGTGGGATTTACGGCGCGCAGATTGCCTATCATCTTGCGAAATATGGTCGCAAGGATGTTGTGATTCTGGAGAAAGGCGAGATTGCCAGTGGAGAATCCTCTCACGCGGCGGGACTTGTCACTCAGTTTGCCACCTCGCAAGCCATGCTCAAATTCCGCATGTATAGCATTGAGTTGTATTCTGAACTTGGTTTGTTCGATCATGTCGGGAGTTTGAGAGTTGCTTCGAGCAGGGAGCAGCTCAAAGAGTTGGAAAGAAGCGTGAGTCGTGCAAAGGCGTTGGGACTCGAAGTGGATGTCATATCGCCTGGTGAAGCGTTGAAGGTCATGCCGCAGATTTCCAAAAAAGATTTGTACGGCGGCATTTATCTTCCGCGTGACGGTCAGCTTGATCCGTACACAACCACAACTTCGATGGCGAAGTTTGCCAAAGACCTGGGTGTAACAATTTATACAAATACGCGCCTGACGGGGATCAAAGTTTCGGCGCAGGGAGATATCGAGCGAGTAGTAACAGATAAGGGCGAGATACGATGCGAGATCGTCATCAACGCGGCTGGACTTTGGGCGCCGCGCATCGCCGCGATGGCGGGGCTTCATATTCCCACGACTCCAGTGGATCATCAACACATTGCATTGAAGGCTGTGCCTGGTCATGAGTTCACGCATGAAACGCCTTGTTTGCGCGACCCTGATAATTTGGTTTATATGCGCCAGGAGCAAGGTGGACTTGTGATTGGTGGCTATGAGCCTTCGCCTCTTGCGCGCTGGATCGATGGGGTGCCGTGGGAGCACGGTGGTGCGACACTGCCGTCGAACTTTGACCAATTCGAAATGCTGCTTGAAGGAGCGATCCGACGTTTGCCGTTTTTGGATAAAGCGGGAATCATCACGCTGGTTTGTCATCCTGGCGCGTATACGCCAGATTGCCAGCCTTTGCTCGGGCCGATGGCGGGCGTACGTGGATTTTGGATGGCGGCGGGCATATCTTTGAATGGATACGGCGGTGCGGGCGGCATTGGCAAGTTGATGGCGGAGTGGATCATCGAAGGCGAAGCGCCAATGGATGTCTATGCCTACCGCGCCACTCGTTTTGGAAATTATTATTCAGACCCTGTCTACGCGGCGGAGCGGACGCGTGAATGTGTGAAGTACTATTATCGTTTGAGATTTCCACACGATGAGCATGAGTGGGCGCGACCTCATCGCGTCAGCCCTGTGCATTATCGTTTACTGGAACATGGCGCAGTGTTCGGCGAAAAATTTGGCTGGGAGCGTGTGAATTATTTTGAGCCTGGTAAACCTTTCCGCCGAATGGGTGAAGACCAGCGTCAATTTGGTTGGAGCAAGCCGCCATTCTTTGAGCGTGTAGGCGAAGAACATAAAGCTACACGAGAAAGAGTTACGCTTTTTGATTTGACTTCGTTTGGAAAAATTGAAGTCAAAGGTAAAGGTGCATTGCCTTTGTTGCAGAGATTATCTGACAGCGACATCAATAAACCAGTTGGCAGCGCAATTTACACTCAATTCCTGAACACGCGCGGCGGAATTGAATCTGACTTGACCGTTACACGATTGGGCGAAGAATATTTTTGGGTGATTACTGGCTCTGGTTTTATTGGCAATAACTTTGCCAGAATTCAATTGTACGCGAATGAGAAAGGTGGCGAAGTATCCATTCGTGACATAACACAGGAATATGCCTGCCTCGCGTTGTGGGGACCAAAGGCGCGCATGGTCTTGCAAAAGGTCACGCAAGATGGTGTCTCCAATGAAACACACCCATATCTTGCAACGAAGCCGATCAATATCAATGGCGCTCAGGTCTATGCTCAACGGGTAAGTTATGCTGGTGAACTTGGCTGGGAGCTTTATATTCCCAATAATCGTGCTACGATGGTTTGGGATATGCTCATCGAGGCAGGCAGGGAATTTGGCCTCGAACTTGGCGGTTACAAGGTGCTTGACTCTTTGCGCCTTGAAAAAGGATATCGTTATTTCACAACTGATATTACGCCCTCTGAAACTCCATACGAAGCTGGGCTTGGCTTCTGTGTCCATCTCGATAAAGGTAATTTCATTGGGCGTGAAGCCCTGGTCAAACAAAAAGCCGAGGGGATCAAACGCAAACTTTGTACGCTTGTATTGACCGATGGCGATGACTTCACCCAAATCTACGGCGGCGAAGCGGTCTATCACGACGACAAGGTGTTGACCCGCGTAAGAAGCGGCGGATATGGTTTTACATTGAAGAAGAATATCCTGTATGCCTATCTGCCGGCTGAATTAGCCAAACGAGGCAACCGCTTCATTGTTGACCTGATCGAGGGTCGGCGCGCAGCGGAAGTGACCGCGCCCGTGTTATTTGACCCGAAAGGCGAGAGGGCGCGTGCTTAATTCTTTAAACACAAAGGACTCAAAGGGCACGAAGTAAAATGCGAAGTGCAAAAAGGGTTTTCCCTTCGGCAAAGCTCAGGGCAAGCCTTTGTGTACTTCGTGTCCTTCGTGTTTAATTTTTTATGGAAAAAATAACTCCTCCCGCCTACATAGGCTTCGGCATGTTGACCCCCGTCTATATTATGGCATTAGATCGCCTGCCCAAGCACAACACAGGTGCGATCGTGCATCAGGTCAGCGAATTCGTTTATGACGATGCGGCCATCATTGCCTGCGTTTTGCGTCAGTGGGATGTGCCAACTGCCATGATCGGCACATCCGTTGGAGATGACCTGTTGGGTCATGAGGTTGCTCGCAAATTAAGAAATTGGGGTGTGTTGGGCAAGGTGCGTTTTACTAAAAAATATAAGACACCCATCGAAGTGAATGTGTCTGATAAAAAAGGCGCGCGCACGTATTTCTGGCAGCGCTCGCCTGAAATATTAAGTACGCTTGATTCTGCCAATCTTTCGCTTATTAAAAAATCGAAGTTGCTTTACGTGGATTGGTACGACGGAGATCACATCATGCGCGCTATGGATGAAGCTAATCGTGCGAATGTGCCGGTGTTCCTCAATCTGGAGCATGGGCATAAAGACCCTGAGATATTGAAAAAGTATGCAAGTCGCGCAACGATCTGTCAGGCCGTGACAGATGCCGCGCAGATCGGTAAAAAACAAGCCATGCTTTCTGTGGCTAAAAAATTGTTCAAGGCCGGCATCAAGACCGCCATTATCACCATGGCGAGCCAGGGCTGTTTGGTGGTGCAAGGTGAGAGGATCGTCAGAGTCTACGCGCCCAAAGTGAAAGCAGTGGATGGCTCTGGCGCCGGGGCAACTTTTTCATCCGGGTTTATCTATGGTTATCTCAAAGGTTGGAGCCTGGAAGAATCCGTTTGTTTTGCGATTGCCGCCGCTTCACTAAAAGTTACACATTCGGGTTTGGAGATGTTCCCTGTGGAAGAGATCATCGCGCTGGCAAGCAAGTTACGTGTGCAGCACATGATCTACCGTGACGACCAGTTCTATACAATCAAGAAATTTCTGCGCCTGCCACAGAAAGACAGGTTTGCGGATAATCCACTCGTTAAAGAAGGCAGGAAGCTGGCCAAAGAAGGCAGAGAATTTGCAGAGAAACTTATGTCAAAAAAGAAACCCCAGCAAAGAAAAAAGATCAAGAAATCACTGGTTGAGTAATGCCAAAAGAATTAAACACGAAGGGCACAACGCCTGCGCTGAGCTTGTCGAAGTATACACAAAGATTGGAAAGGGGTAATGTGGACTTGTCTTTTCCTTCGTGACCTTTGAGTACTTTGTGTTTAATAAATCTTTTATTAATAAGGATGTGAACCATGTCATTTGCAGAACTTCTTACACAAGAGCAAGTACAAAGAATCCACGATGCCGCGCTTGAAATCCTTGAAGACGTCGGGTTGAAGGTCCGTTATGAACCCGCGCGTGATATTTTTGCAAAGCACGGTTGTCCTGTGGATGGCGAGCGTGTCAAACTGCCGCGCGCGGTGGTTGAAAAATATCGTCAGGTCTACCCATCCTCATTTACATTTTATGCGCGCGACCCGAAATTTGATAAAACGATTCCGCGGGATAGCCCGGTCATCGTAACAGCCAGTTCTGCACCGGATATCATTGACCCTGTAACAGGTCAGGAAAGACGCGCTGAGTCTGGTGATATCGCGCGCATCGCGCATCTCATCAACGAACTACCCGGCTATGACGTATTCTCCATTTCCACTTTGGCGGACGACGCGCCGGCGGATCAATTCACAACCTCGAGGCTGTATCCTGCCCTCAAGTATTGTCTCAAACCGATCCGTGTCACCACTACCGATCGCAAAGATACAAACAGTATTATGGATATGGCCTATATCGTTGCAGGCGGGAAGGAAGCTTACAAAGAACATCCCTTCCTTACGCATCATTATTGCCCTGTTGTTTCACCGCTGACAATGGATAATCTGTCAACTGAAAATGTGATGTATTTTGCCAGCCAGGGCCTGCCAGTTTACCCGACCATCGTGCCAAATGCGGGACTTACTTCACCCATGTCCATGGCGGGGACGCTGGCGCAAGGCAACGCTGAATTTCTTGCCGCGGCAACGCTTATACAAATGGTGAAGGAAGGCACGCCGTTGATCTATGCGACGCTTGGTACTGTGGCGGATATGCGTACGGGCGCTTATACCTCTGGGGGAATTGAATGTGGCATGTTACACATGGCTTTCGCACAGATAGCCCGCTTTTACAATGTGCCGTGCGGCGGGTACATTGGTTTGACCAATTCCAAATTGAATGACGCACAGGCAGGATACGAAACGGGCATGTCTGCCATGGGCGGGTTAGTAAGCGGCATGGATATGTTCAACATTGGCGGTCTGATCGATGCGTTGAAGACTTTTGACTTTGCCAAAGCCGTGATTGATGATGAAATTTCGCAAATGATGAAACGTGTCAAACGCGGCGTGTCGTTTAATGAAGAAGATCTGGGTGTGAATTTGATCAAAGAGATCGGGCCGGGAGGCTCGTATATTGTCGCCAAGCACACGATCAGCCGCATGAAGACCGAAGCCGTTATGACGAAATTAGCGGACCGTGATCCGCGCTCGATTTGGGTAAAGAAGGGTTCGACCGATATTCAAACGCGGGCTCTGAAACGAGTCAAAGAGATTATGGCGAGTAATACATCTCCCTTGATTTCTCCGGAGTTGGACGCGAAGCTCCACGCCGAATTTAAGGGTATGATAGCGGGTGAGTTGAAACCGATAGAGTAATTACATGTCATTGCGAGTATTGTCACATAGAAAATTCATGTCGTTGCGAGGGCATTCTTATTATTAGCCCGAAGCAATCCCCAACACTGCGAGGAGATTGCTTCCCTTCGACAGCCCTTCGACAGGCTCAGGTTAACAGCTCAGGACAGGCGTCGAAAAGAGCAACTGCCCTCCTCGCAACTTCAAATCGCAGTGGCATATCATTTTAGGAGATATTATGTGGAAATTGTTTAAACGCAAGGAAGATATTTTTCAGAAATTGATCGAGCAGCAGGCTTCCATTACGTATGAATCATTAAGACTGTTGGTCAGGTATTTTGAGACAGGCGATGCAGATGTCGCCGAACAGCTTTCGATAAAGGAAAAGGAGGCGGATGAGGTGCGCCGCATCCTGATTGATGAGTTGAATCACACCTTTGTCACGCCATTTGACCGCGAAGATATATTTTCCCTGTCCCGTTCCATTGATGATGTTGTGGATTATGCAGACAGTACCGTGATGGAGATGGTCATTCTCAACGTGAAATCCACGCCATTTATGCTGCGGATGGCAAACTTGCTGAAAGATGCGGCGTATGAGATCTGGTATGCGGTTCAACGCCTTCCCAAGCATCCAAATGTGGCCACTGATCACGCGCAGCGTGCGAAGGCGTTGGAGAACCGTGTCGAAGCGGTGTACCGTGAAGCCGTCGCAGACCTGTTCAGCGGCCCCGAAGATATTCATCACGTGGTTGAGATGTTGAAGATGCGCGAAGTGTATCGTCATCTTTCCAATGCCGCGGATCGCGGCGATGAAGCAGCAAACACCATTGCCGATATTGTGGTAAAGAAAACTTAAGGATGGCAATGCCCCCTGAATTAATCCTCGCAATTGTTTTGGCAGTTCTGTTTGACTTTCTGAACGGCGTCCATGATTCCAGCAACATTGTAGCCACGATGATCGCCTCGCGTGCATTTCGCCCGCCGGCGGCGCTTGCGCTTACAGCGGGCGCTGAATTTTTAGGGCCATTTTTGTTTGGCGTAACCGTTGCCAAAACAATTGGAGATGAAGTTGCCCAGTCCTCTGCTCTTAATTTGGATGTGATCATTGCCTGTCTGGCTGGGGCGATCGTGTGGAATATCCTCACATGGTTTTTGGGGATTCCCAGCAGTTCATCGCACGCATTGATCGGGGGTATGGTTGGCGCGGTTGTCGCGGGCGCGGGCTTTGGCGCCATCAAATTGCAGGGACTCGAGAAAGTGCTGATTGCCCTGTTTGCCTCGCCGCTGATCGGATTTGCTTTTGGATTTCTGATTACGCGCCTGATCTATTTTATTGTACGAAACGCGACGCCGGGAGTCAATTGGTTTTTCAAAAACGGACAATTCTTTACGGCTTTGGGTATGGCGTTCAGTCACGGCACGAATGATGCTCAGAAAACCATGGGGATTATCACGCTCAGCCTTGTGATTAGCGGATATATCTCTGAGTTTAGCGTGCCTTTCTGGGTGATTGTGTTAAGCGCCGGGGCAATCGCACTTGGTACGGCGCTGGGAGGCTGGAAGCTGATCCGCACGCTAGGCGGAAAATTTTATAAGATCCGCCCGGTGCATAGTTTTTCAACGCAATTGACTTCCGGCATTGTGATTCTTACCGCGTCGGTGCTTGGGTTGCCAGTCAGCACATCGCAAGTGGTGAGTTCAGCGATCATCGGGGTGGGGTCTTCCGAGAGGCTTGGAAAGATCCGCTGGGGTGTGGCGCAGGATATCGTAACGGCGTGGTTTATTACGATTCCCGCCAGTGCATTGTTTTCTGCAGGATTTTATTGGCTGCTCAAATTATATAATGCGTCCTTCTTTTAGTCGTTAATTCAAAGTTGGGCATGTTTGACTTTGAATATTGATGATGCTACAATAATCCAGTTTTTTAACCGATTGGAGGTGCCGGGAAGAGATTCATCGAAAGTATTCTATTTGTCCAATCAACCAAAAATCATAATAAGGAGATAGAAAAATGTCATCAAGCAATCAGAAAATGATTTCACGTCGTGATTTCCTTAAATTGTCCGCTACCACTGTGGGCGCCATGGCATACTTGGCGGCGTGCGGTCCACAAGGCGGCGGGGTTGTGACTGGTCCCGATTTGACCAGCGGCAACTCCATTCCGATGGATGAACTGATCAAAGCCGCGCAAGCGGAAGGTCAATTAACAACCATCGCTTTGCCACATGACTGGGCCAACTATGGTGAGATGCTCGAGGTCTTCAAATCGAAGTATGGGCTCACAGTCAACGAACTCGACCCGAATGCCGGGTCAGCTGATGAATTGGCGGCTATCGAAGCCAACAAGGATAGCAAAGGCCCGCAGGCGCCAGATGTGGTCGATGTTGGTGTAGGCCACACCGCGAATGCCATGACCAAGGGTTTGTTCGCGAAATATAAGGTTGCCGGTTGGGATTCGATTGAAATGAAAGATCCCGATGGCTATTGGTGGGCCGAGTATTACGGCGCGCTGGCGTTTGAAATTTCCAAACCCGCGATTGAGAATTCCCCCCAGGACTGGGAAGACTTGCTCAAGCCGGAGTACAAAGGCAAGGTTGCCATGGCCGGCGATGTGCTTAAATCTAACCAGTCGGTTATGACTGTTCTTGCTTCCGGTCTCTCCCGCTCGGGAGGTGACTTATCCAAAGCTCCCGAAATGGGTCTGCAGTTCTGGAAAGAGATGAACGATGCCGGCAACTTCATCCCGGTCATTGCTGACCAGGGCACGATCGCTCAAGGTGAAACCCCGATCGTCATGGAATGGGACTATCTGGCGCTGGCAAACCGTGACTCTCTGGCGGGCAACCCGGATACCGAGATTATTGTCCCGAAGACGGGCGTGATCGCTGGTCCGTATGCTGGCGGTATCAGCGCCTACGCGCCGCACCCGTACGCGGCTCGTCTGTGGTGGGAGTTCGTCATGTCTGACGAAGGCCAGTTAATCTACCTGAAGGGTTATGCTCACCCGATCCGCTTCAATGACATGGCCAAACGCGGCGTAATCCCTGCCGATCTGGCCGCCAAACTGCCGCCCGCTGAAGCGTACGAAAAGGCCGTCTTCCCCACCGTTGATGAGTTGACAACCACCAAGACCTACATCACCGACAATTGGCGCAAAGTCGTCTACGGTGAATAGGAGTAGGATGCAGTGGGTATAACCAACAAAACACTCACAGCCCAATCAAAGGGGGACGCGCCTACGGCGCGTCCCCCCTCCAAGGAGGCATCCGTTATCAACTGGCTGCCCCTTGTGCCTTTTTTTCTGTTCGCTACCATGTTCCTTTTTCTGCCGTCCATTTCCATCTTCATTCGCAGTTTTGAATCTGTTGATGGCGGTTTTACGTTTGACAACATCATTGCCCTCTTTACAGTCAGGGATTTTATCAACGCCTACAAAACCAGTTTATCGATTAGTGTGATAACCGCGCTGGGTGGGGCGGTATTTGGGTTCCTGCTGGCTTATGCTGTCATTCTGGGAGGCTTGCCCAAAGGTCTGCGAACATTTATGACCACCTTTTCCGGTGTGGCCTCTAATTTCGCGGGTGTGCCGCTGGCTTTTGCTTTTATCGCCACGATGGGGAATGCGGGGCTGGTCACGCGTTGGCTTGAAAATGCTTTTGGATTTGATATTCACGCGGGGGGCTTTACCATCTACAGCATCACCGGCTTGAGCATCGTTTATATGTATTTCCAGTTCCCGCTCATGGTGTTGATCATGGCGCCGGCCCTGGATGGTTTGCATCAGGAATGGAACGAGGCGTGTGCCAATCTGGGCGGTACAAATTGGCAATACTGGCGGTACATTGCCTTTCCGATCCTGCTGCCCTCCCTGCTTGGCACAGCCATTCTTTTGTTCGGCAATGCCTTTGGTGCCTATGCCACTGCCTACGCTTTCTCCGGCAGTTTCATTAACCTGGTGCCTATCCTGATTGGCGCCCAGATGCAGGGCGATGTGCTCTTTAACCCCGGCCTGGGTAATGCCCTGGCTTTGGGAATGATCGTCATCATGAGCTTTAGTATGATCGGCTATATTTCCCTGCAGAGAAGAGCCGCGAGGTGGTTGCGATGAAAACTAAAAACATCTGGGCCTGGATCATTTTGATGATCGGCCTTGCGTACTTCTTCCTGCCGCTCCTGGCCACCTTTGAGTTCAGCCTTAAGATGATCAAAGACAGCTACACCTTTGAGGCCTATCGTGTGGCATTTACCGACCCACAGTTCTTCCGTAGTTTTGGGTATTCCTTCTTTTGGGCGCTTCTGACCATTGTGTTCAGCCTGCTCCTGGTGGTACCCACCGCCTATTGGGTGCACTGGCGTATGCCCAAAATGCGCCCCTGGGTGGAGTTTGTCACTCTTATGCCTTTTGTGGTACCTGCTGTTGTGCTTGTCTTCGGTATGAGCCGCCTGTATGGAGGCGGGCTAAAGGTGTTTGGGACGCCCATCCTGGTTCTTACGGGCACGCCTATTCTCTTGGTTGCGGGCTATGTGGTGTTATCCCTGCCTTACATGTTCCGGGCGGTGGATACCGGATTGCGAGCCATTGACGTTCGCACTCTGACCGAATGTGCCCTCAGCCTGGGAGCGGGCTGGCGTGTGATTATCACCCAGATCATATTCCCCAACCTGCGGACCGCCATTTTGAGCGGCGTGTTCCTGACCTTTGCCATTGTGATGGGTGAATTCACTTTTGCATCATTACTATACTGGCCGGCGTTTGGTCCATACATGGAAGAGATTGGTGCAATGCGCGCCTACACGCCTCAGGCTATGGCAGTGGTCAGTTTCCTGTTGACCTGGGGTTCCATCGGTCTGATGCAATGGATTGGACGCGGTTCAGTGCAAGAAGTCACCGCCGCCCACTAACTGTGAGGAAAATTATGGCATTTCTGCAAATAAACAACGTTAGCAAGAGTTTTGGTCGTGCCTGGGCAGTGCGTGATTTCAATTTGAACATTGAGAGTGGTGAATTGGTTTCCTTTTTGGGACCTAGCGGTTGTGGCAAGACTACCACATTGCGCATGGTAGCCGGATTCGAGACTCCCACCTCCGGCGGAATCACCATCAGCGGTGATGATATTACGAATAAGCCGCCCAACGAGCGTGACGTTGGCATGGTTTTTCAATCCTACGCTCTTTTCCCAAACATGACCGTGGCAGGCAATGTGGGTTTTGGGCTCAAAGTCGCCAAAAAACCGGCAGAAGAGATCAAAAAACGCGTGGGTGAAATGCTGGAACTGATCCACATGCCTGAATACAGCGAACGCTATCCTCATCAGTTGTCGGGCGGTCAACAGCAGCGTGTGGCATTGGCGCGTGCCTTAGCTCTTCGGCCTGAAGTGCTTTTGTTGGACGAACCGCTTTCTGCGCTGGATGCCAAGATCCGCGTTTCCCTGCGTTCCGAGATCCGCGCCATTCAAAAACAACTGGGCATTACAGCCATTTACGTCACGCACGACCAGGAAGAAGCGATGTCAATCTCGGACCGCATCGTTGTAATGCATGAAGGCAAGATAGAGCAGATCGGCACTCCTTTTGAGATCTACAACTTCCCAACAACAGTGTTTGTCGCTAATTTTGTAGGCACATTGAATACTGCCGATGGCGAAGTGGTAGATCCCGCCCTGGGATTACTAGCCGTGGATGGTGTGAAGTTTGAATCTGCCACGGATTTGAAAGACAGGAAAAAAGGTGACAAAGTACGCGTTGCCATTCGCCCCGAGCGATTTAACTTTGTTTCGCAGGGAAAGAAAGCCAACGTGTTGGATTGTAAGATCGAGAATATCAACTTCCTTGGTTCTATCGTTCGCATCCAGGTGATGGTCGCCAATACCAAATTCTATGTGGATACCTTTAACAATCCTGTCCTTGACCTGCCAAATATCGGCGATAGGGATCAGGTCACTTGTTCGCGTAAGGCGGTTTTGGTGCTGGAAAATTAATGGCATTGTGAGACCAATCGCTGCGGAGTATGCAGATTTTTCAAGCGGACTTTATGGCGATTTTATTCGACTAACGCCGCAACCAGTTCGCGGCAAAAATCTGGAATATCCGCCACAACCCGCCCCCAAACCTGATTGCCCTCACGAAAAGCAGCTTCATCCGCCCAGACCGCACCCGCGTTGACGAGGTCATCCTTGATACCCAGTGACCCTGTTGCGCGCTGACCCTTTTGGATGATGCCCGCAGACACGGCAATCGATCCGCCGTGACAAATGATGCCGATAATTTTTTTTGTCTCATCCATCTCGCGGACTAGATTTTTCACAGCATCATATCTCCTTAATTTATCCGGCGCCCAACCGCCGGGAAGGATGAGCGCGAAGAGTTCATCCGCACTGAGCGCCTCGATCAATGTATCGGGAGTGATTGATAAACCATTTTTTCCTTTTATAGGTCTCAGATCAAGACCGGCGGATAGCACTTGTGCGCCCTCCTCCTGCAATCGCATCAAGGGCACATAATATTCAAGGTCTTCCACGCCCTCAGCAATGAGGGTGGCAATTGTTTTATTTTGTAAGCGCATGGTATGCTCCTTTTGGTATAAGTGACAGTCACCTTCAAGGTGACCGTCACTTTGCTTTATTCGCCGATAATTTTTACCAATACCCTTTTCTTTCTTTTCCCGTCGAACTCCCCATAGAAGATCTGTTCCCAGGTGCCGAAATCCAATTCGCCGTTTGTCACAGCCACTACAACCTCACGCCCCATGATCTGGCGTTTCATATGCGCGTCGGCATTATCTTCACCGGTGTCGTTGTGGCGGTATTGACTGACAGGTTCATGCGGGGCAAGTTTCTCGAGCCATTTTTCATAATCATGATGAAGTCCGCTTTCATCATCGTTGATAAAAACTGACGCGGTAATATGCCTGGCATTTACAAGACAAAACCCCTCACGAATACCGCTTTCTCGTAAACATTCCTCCACTTGTGAAGTAATGTTTACGAATCCGCGTCGCACAGGGAGATTAAACCAAAGTTCTTTACGGTAGGATTTCATAATCTTCTCTCACTCCAATTTTTTTTGCATCGATGTAATATTACTTGATTTTAATGTGTTAGGAGTGTCCAAATTCAAAAACATAAATCGGGGAGGCCACCCTCGCAACGACATGAGTGTGTTGGATTTTGGACACTTTCAATATCTTGAGGTATAAACGTTTCGGCAAGGTGAAACGCCGCCTCGCATGCTTGACGAACCAGGGTTATGAAGTGAGGTTGAATTGATCCTGTGAAATAGAGAGGATTTCAAGATGAATGTCAATTGTCTTATTTCAACAAAAGGATTAGACTCCTTGGCTATACTGGCAGGAGGCTGATTATGAAAACCATCGGGAATATTGCGGCTGCGATCCTGATCTTCTTCGGTGTATTGTTCATTTGGGGCGCAGGTGGAAATCAGGGCGGCGGTTGGACATGGGTATGCGGCGGATTACTCAGTGTGCTGTTCGGATTCGGCCTGATCTGGTTCGCAAGCCGCAAACCACAGGTGGCAGGGGAAACAAATGTTACTCTCAAAGTTGATCTCCCCGCACAAACAAAGATCGAATCCATGAACTGCAAGAACTGCGGAGGCGCATTGAAAGCCGACAATATCAAAATGCTGGCTGGCGCACCCACCGTTGAATGTCCCTTTTGCGGCACAACTTATCAACTTACTGAAGAACCGAAATGGTAAAGAACATTTGAACGAAGAAAGGTTATCTTATGAAACGAAGAATAGCCCTGTTTCTCGCCTTGCTACTTGCCTTCAGTTTGACGATCAGCGTTTCTGCACAAGACTATTACTTTAGTCTCGATAAAGAGATCGTCAACGTTTACTGGAACTCAGATGGGACGATGGCCCTGGATTATCTGCTTACATTCACGACACAACCCAGCGGGCATACCATTGAATTTGTGGATGTAGGTATGCCCAACGGTAATTTCGATTTCAACAGCATCCAGTCCAGCATCAATGGCAATCCCCTCTCCATCTCTAAAGATTTTCAAGGTACGGGTGGAAACGGCTTTGCTGTCGAAATGGGTCCGTATGCGATTATGCCTGGGCAAACGGGGACAATACACGTCTCCGTTGGTCGCATTTCGCAAGTTTTGTATAAGGATGATCAGGATGAAAATTATACCAGCGCGGTGTTTACCCCCCTGTATTTTCAAAGCAATGTGATCACCGGCAACACGGATATCACAGTTATCTATCATCTGCCGCCATTGGTAAACCCCGAAGAACCAAAGTGGCATTCCGCGCCAAGCGGTTTTCCATCTGAGCCGGAGACTGCGTTTGATTCGCAGGGACGTATAACATATACGTGGCGCAACCCCGGCGCAAACGGGAAAACACAATACAAATTTGGCGCCTCATTTCCGAAAAGCTATGTCCCCGCAGATAGCATTGTCACAGTGAGTGTTCCGAATACATACCGATCGTCGGATACCATCTTCTTCATCTTGTGTATTGGTTTCTTTGGCCTCATGTTCCTCGGCATTCCATTACTTACGATTATCGCGGGCAATCGCCGCAAACTTCAATACATGACGCCGCGAATTTCCATTGAAGGGCACGGCATTAAGCGCGGACTCACCGCGGTCGAAGCCGCAATTCTCATGGGAGAATCCCTGGATAAGGCAATGACCATGATCCTGTTCGGAGTGATCAAAAAAGAAGCCGCACAAGTGGTCTCGCGCGACCCGCTAAAAGTGGAAATATCCCCCTCGCTGCCTGATGGTTTGCATGAATATGAAGTGAATTTTCTGGTGGCTTTCAAAGAAGGTAATACGAAAAACCGTAAAGATTTATTACAAGAGATGACCGTTAAATTAGTTCGTTCCGTTTCTGAAAAAATGAAAGGCTTCAGCCGCCTTGAAACGATCAACTACTACAAGAACATCATGCAAAAGGCATGGCAGCAGGTAGAGCAGGCGGATACGCCCGATGTGCAGGGGCAATTTTTCGAGCAGAATCTCGAATGGACCATGCTGGACAGGGATTACGACGACCGCACGCGGCGTGTATTTCGAGGCCCGGTCTTTATTCCCACTTGGTGGGGACGCTACGATCCAACCTACTCGAGGCCTGCTTCCGTTCCAGGAGGTTCATCCTCAACATCTTTACCTTCAGTCCCGCGTTTACCCGGCTCTGATTTCGCTGCCTCTGTCGCCGTTGGTGTACAAACCTTCTCGCAGAAAGTCATCGGTAACGTCACAGACTTTACCAGCCGTGTGACGAATGTGACCAATCCTGCTCCCAAGCGCTCCTCCAATGGTTCTCGTGGTGGTCGCAGTGGAGGTGGTCGTTCCTGTGCTTGTGCATGTGCTTGTGCCGGCTGCGCTTGTGCATGTGCGGGCGGAGGAAGATAGTGAAAAGTGTATTTCGATCCTCCTCCCTGGTGGGTGTTCCTTCAGCGGGACTCCATCATTACACACGGGAAACTGATTTTGAAAAGTCTCGCATCCATTTACGCATCGATGCTGATGGGCATGGCACGCTGATCGTCAATGCAAATCGTGTCATGCATTTGAATCCAACGGCGACATACATGGCGTGGTTGACCCTTGAAGGAAAGACAGAAGGCGAAGGAATACGGGCTCTCACATCCCGCTATTCTGTTTCAAGGCTGCAGGCCCAGGAGGATCTTTCTTCTTTCATATTTCAATTTGAAGAATTGATCCGCCCGGATGGGGCCTGCCCTGTCCATGAAATCGAGCTTGAATCGCTCATGCCTTTCAGCGTGCGTCCCTCTGCCCCATATAGAATGGATCTGGCAGTCACCTATCGCTGTAACAATGATTGTGCACACTGCTACAACGCCCGGGAACGAAACTTCCCCGAACTCAGCACAGAACAATGGTTCAAGATCCTTGACAGGCTCTGGAGCCTGGGCATTCCGCATATTGTCTTCACAGGCGGCGAAGCCACACTTCGAAACGACCTGCCAGAGTTGATCAAACACGCAGAATTCAACGGACAGATCACAGGACTGAACACGAACGCCCGACGACTGTCCGATGAAATGTATGTACAAAAACTCGTCGAAGCCGGACTTGATCATGTACAAATTACCGTTGAGTCTTATGATGAACAAATCCACGATGAGATGATGCAGGCCAAAGGCGCATTCAGGCAAACCATCGCCGGACTTCAGAATACATTACAAAGCCAACTGTACGTCATGACGAACACCACCATGCTTCGCACCAATGTTCATACAATTCCTGATACATTGGATTTTCTTGCAAACATGGGCGTTTCCACCGTTGGACTGAATGCGCTTATTTATTCCGGTCATGGGCTGACAGTGGGTACGGGGCTGCGCGAAAGCGAATTGCAATCTATCCTTGCCATCGCCACGCGTAAAACCAACGAGCGCGGGCAAAGACTCATCTGGTACACACCCACTCAATATTGTCAATTCGATCCCACCACGAACCAACTTGGCATAAAAGGCTGCACCGCCGCGCTTTACAGCATGTGCATTGAATCGAACGGGAACGTATTACCATGTCAGTCATACTACCATCCGCTTGGGAATATGCTTACCGATTCATGGGATTCGATCTGGAACCACGAACTCTCTGTTCGTCTGCGCGAACGACGCGGTTTACCGAATATGTGCAATGACTGTTCGATCGTCGCCGAATGCGGGGGCGGATGCCCGCTTAATTTTGAAAGTCATCGCGAAAAATATGGCGTGAATCATGAAGTTGTTTCGTTATCGGTTCTGAACTGACCCGAGTATATGCGTATAGATGAAAAGTGTTTGGAGTAAAAATGAATATTTTCAATCGGCTGGCCGACCGTTACTCAAAGATCGAAGCCCTGCCCTCTGGCACATACCATCTGCAAGCCATACAGGATAACAATCCGTTTCGTCTCCACCTGCGCCTGCAAAGTAATGGCGCAGGTGTGTTGATCGTGAACGCCTCCACAGTTTTGCAATTGAATCCTACCGCGGCTGAATACGCATTCCATTTCATCAAGGACACCGAACCCGAAGAAGCAGCAAAACAGATCGCAGCACGCTATCGGGTCAGTAAAGGGATGGCGCTCGAAGACTACAACGATTTCGTGGATCGAATTCAAACCTTGATATCAACCCCGGACCTTGACCCCTTCTCTTTTTTTGACTTCACGCGGGTCGCCCCTCATTCAGCGGATCTCACCGCTCCGCTTCGCCTCGATTGCGCGCTGACCTATCGCCTGCCCGAAAATACTCAGGCAGAATATGCGCCCTCTAAACGTGTAGACCGCGAGTTGACCACCGATGAATGGAAAGCGATCATTGATAAAGCCTGGCAGGTCGGCATCCCTCACATCACATTCACGGGTGGGGAAGCCACTTTGCGAGAGGATCTCCCCATGCTGATCGCTCAAGCGGAAAAGAACGGTCAGGTCTGCGGGCTTCTCACCGATGGATTGAAACTCGCCGATAGAAAATATCTCGATATCCTCTTACAAACCGGGCTCGATCACATTCTTTTTATTCTCCAACCCGATCTGGATGACTCGTGGAAGGCGCTGGAATTAATCATGCTAGAGGATATCTTCGTAACGGTTCACCTCACAATAAGCCATGAGAATGTAATAAATTCAGAAGTAACCATGAAGCGACTTGCAAGTCTTGGAGTGAAAAGTTTCTCAATGACAGTCGTAGAAGATTCTTTGCGTGAAGCATATGACACGCTTCGTGAAAAAGCCGCTTCACTGGAGCTTACTCTCAAGTTTGACCTGCCGGTTCCCTACTCCGATCATAACCCGGTTGCTTATGAAACGCAGGAAGATGATAACCCTGAAGGTGCTGGCAAAGCGTGGTTGTATGTCGAGCCGGATGGCGATGTCCTACCTGCGCAAGGGATGGCAAATAAGGTATTAGGTAATTTCCTTAAGGATGAATGGAAAACCATCTATTCATAAAGCAGTAAGGAAATGAACTGGCACACACGCTACATACAACAAGCGAAATGGACTCGCGACCTGCGGGCCTACCTCTTCCACAAAGCAGGGTTATATGAGGCACGACGCGTACTCGAAATTGGATGCGGCACAGGCGCCATCCTCTCCGAATTACCTGACCATATCCCGCCTCAAGGCCTGGACATTGACCCTGCTGCGCTGGCCCAATGCAGAATCCATGTTCCGACCGCCTCCTTGATACAAGGGAACGCGTTACAACTCCCCTATCGCGACAATTCAGTTGAGATTGTGTACTGTCACTTCCTTCTGCTCTGGGTGCGTGACCCAATTCAAGCTTTACTTGAAATGAAACGCATAACGAGATCAGGCGGGCACATCCTTGCGTTCGCCGAGCCCGATTACACAGCACGCATTGACAAGCCTGATGAACTCATCCCGTTGGGAAAATGGCAAACGGAATCATTAAAGAGACAAGGTGCAGACCCGGGAGCGGGAGCACGACTGGCAGCTCTATTCTTTGAGGCGGGGATAAATATAATTGAAACGGGAACAATTCAATCTGTAGACATCGATCCGTCACCCGAAGAATGGTCCCTTGAATGGGAAATTATCGAATCCGATTTACAGGGAGTGATAGCAGATAAAAACATCCAAAAAATGAAACGCCTGGATCAACGTGCCTGGGCGCGCGGGGAACGAGTATTTCATGTGCCCACATATTTTGCATGGGGCAGCACAGGCCATGAAAGAGATTCGGATCTATCTACGAGCTAAGATGAGATTTCATGCAAACCACTTTCCGTCCAGCGGCGGCCATTCATCGCTTTGATCTGCGCGCGGCTTCCAGTTTTCTTTCCCGCTCCATGCTTCGATCTTGATTGCATAAATGGATGTGGCGCGTAATTCCTTATCTGTGATCTCGCGGTATTCTTTTCCCGCGGTCATGGCGGGGAAGTATTTGCCGATCAAGCCATATAACAATCGCCGCGCTTCAACAGGATCCGTCACAACCCTGGCTGTGCCAAAGACAATGACACTGCGATATTGGAGTGAGAATTCAAGCGCCACATTGGACGGGAGCATATTCCCCAACTCGCTCGCTTCCAAACTGACCTTTGGGTTGGTCTCAATGTTCGAGCGGATTCTCCCCGCAATATTGGAGTGAAATACGATCTGGTGGTTTTCCTCGTCGTACCAGAAAGTGCTTGGGTTGAGGAACGGCTGATCGTCCACGGATGTGGCGATATGTCCTACTTTGGCCTCCTTTAGGAAGGCTCTGATCCAATTGTCGTCTTTCGTGAGATGAGGTCTGCGTTGATAAGCGATTGGGATTTGGTTTTTATATGAACGGGGCATGAAATGACTCTCTTATTTTAAAGTTTAAACGCCCATTCGCCTTTGCGCATGACGGGTTCGCGCCTGCCATTTTTATAGAGGCCGTCAATATCCATCATTGGAGAACCGATCATGAAATCCACATGGTTGAGGCTGATGTTGCCTCCAGCGGAGATAAACTCTTCGTCGTTCAACTCCTCTCCACCCGTAAGAGTGAAGCGGTAGGCGCGTCCTATTGCGATGTGGCAGGACGCGTTCTCATCGAATAATGTATTGTAGAAAAGATGTCCGCGCTGTCCGATCGGTGAACTGGCTGGCACGAGCGCCACTTCGCCGAGGCGATGCGAACCTTCATCTGTATCCACCAGTTTTTGCAAAGCTGCTTCGCCTTTTTTGGCGTTGACTTTTGTGATGCGCCCATTTTCAAACGTGACCTGGAAGTCCTCGATCAGGGTGCCAGCATAGCTCAAGGGGAAAGTGGCCGTGATTACGCCGTCTCCGCGGTTGCGATCTGGCAGGGTAAAGACCTCTTCGGTGGGCATATTAGCGGTAAAGGCAATGCCGTTTTGCGCCATGGATTGTGCGCTAATCCAGCGGTGTCCATCCGACAGGCCGAGGGTGAAGTCTGTGTCCGGGGCTTTGTAATGTAAGCCTGTAAATTGTTTTGCCTGCAGATATTTTGCGCGTTCGCGCATGTTGGCAATGTGAGTTTCCCAGGCCGCGATCGGATCTGGTTGGTCAATGCGGGCGGCCTCAAAAATTGCATCCCATAATTTTTCCTGCGCTTTTTCTGGTTTGAGATCGGGGAATACTTTTTGAGCCCATGCTTCGCCGGCGGCGGCCACAACGCACCAGTTGATGGCGTTCGTTGTCACCTTCGCACTGACTGCACCCCAATTCTCTAAATGTATTCTTTGCATTTTTCCGATGACTTCGGGGTCGAGGCTTCCGAGCAGGTCTGGGTTTGATCCGGTAATTGAAAGCAATGCATCGCCCTTTTCGATCATATTCATGATGGCATGAATTTGCCATTTGGGATATTCATCAAAGGAATCTTTGGGTGCATGCTGCGCGCGCAATCGCAGCATTTCTTCATCGCCCCAGAGCGCTTCCACGTATTTTGCGCCGACAGCATATGCCGCTTTGGTGATTTCATGTACCAGCGGAGAGAATTGATGAGGTACGCCGCGTGTGGCTCCAAGTGTGATGATCAACCGCTGCCCGGCGCGAATGTTCAAGCCAACTTTTACAATTGTTTCTGCGTACTTTGCCAGCATTTCCTGGTGGGTTTTACCCGTCATATAGCCTCGATTAGGGGGAATGTTCCAAGTATAGCATGGAAATAATTAATCGAAAAACGACCCATCTCTTAGGGAGCACTCAAAGTTTGTTGGTGTTGCTCTTTTCCCTCACCCCGAATGTAACGTTTTCTCGCGGCGACAGCTTCCCCCTCTCCCTTCGGGAGAGTGCAGGGTGAGGGCTTTTCGCGGCCTTCCACCTATTGGCTGAAATTCATCTACAAATTTATAGCGCACCCATCTCTTATGTGCATGCACACCTGCCCTCGCGGGCGGTGCCAGGGAAACATGTCAGGCAAATTGCGCCTTGCGCCGTCACTTCGACTGGCTCAGTACAAGCCTCGGCTCAAGGTTCACCCTGCAAACGCCGCCGTCCACAGGATGCTTCGCAAGGGACGGCGGCTGGAGCATCGGCTAAAAACACCCCCAGCTTTTACCAGTTGTTATATACTTGGTGCAGGTTTCCCATTTCTCTCTCAGGAGGTCCCCGTATGCTCACCATCGAAAAAGTGGGCACAGAAAATAAAAAGCAGGTCAGGCGTTTTGTGGAATTGCCATTTCGCATCTATGCGGGCTGTCCGCAGTGGGTTCCGCCGCTGAATGTGGATGCGTACAATCAACTTAACCGTAAAAAGCACCCATTCCATGAACACTCGGACGTGGATTTTTTCATTGCCGTGCGTGACGGCCGCGATGCAGGGCGGATCGCCGCAATTGAGAACAAGCCTTTCAATAAATATCACAACGAAAAAACCGCCGATTTTTATTTCTTTGAATGTGAAAATGACCTGGATGTGGCAACTGCTTTGTTCAACACAGTATTCGACTGGTCAATAGCGCGCGGTTTGGATACGCTGATCGGTCCGAAAGGGATGGGACCACTGGACGGGTATGGTATTTTGGTCTTTGGGCATGAACACCGTCAGACAATGACCATGCTCAATTACAACCACGCCTATTATCAGTCATTGGTGGAGGCGCAGGGTTTTGTCAAAGAGGTGGATTTTGTCTCGTGTTATCTGCCCGCCGATAAATTTCAACTTCCCGAGAGAGTAAAGAATATCGCCGAGCGTGTCATGCAGCGCGGGCATCTTGAGGTGAAAAAATTCAAGAGCAAGAAGGAATTATTGCAATGGGCGGATCGCATTGGGGCGGCTTATAACAATGCCTTTGTGCGTAACTGGGAATATTATCCCCTCACCCAGCGGGAGATTGATTTTGTTGTTGGAAATATTATGACGATCGCAGACCATCGCCTGATCAAGATCATCACGCATGACGATGATGTGGTCGGTTTCTTGTTTGCGTTCCATGATGTATCCGCCGCGCTTCAACGCGCAAAGGGAAAGTTGTTTCCATTTGGGTTGATTGATATTCTGCTGGAAATGCGCCGCACGAATACAGTCTCTGGGAACGGCATAGGCATCCTACCTGAGCATCAGGGACACGGCGGCAATGCCTTGTTATATTATGCGATGGGCAATACCTTGTTTGAGTTCGGTCAATTTGCGCATGTGGAAATGACACAGGTTGCTGAAACCACCGAGAAAATGCGCGCGGACTTGAAGAATTTGAACGGGGTCGAATATAAAAATAATCGTGTGTATCGGAAGAAAATCTAACAAGTCAATGGTCGAATGTTGAAGGAGAACCGTCTGTTGTCGAAAGATTTCGCAAATCGGTTATGATTGTTGTCATGCTCATTTCCCGTTTATCCCGTCTCAAATACATTTTTTCCTCGGATTTTTTCCGCCCGGACGGGCACGTCATTTTTTCGGATTTGGCATCCGCCCGGACATTTGCCGCCCACATGTCAGCGCTGCGCACGGAGCCCGTGCCTGCCACTGACCTATATGCGCTTTCCCTGCTTGATGAGGCCTATCATATCCTGCTCAAGCATTTTTTAAGCGGATACACCGGCGTGATGGGTCGCGCCATGGGCATGCTGCAATCCAACCCCGGTTCAAAATATAACCTAATCCTCAACAAATTCACTGAGGAATTTCCTCCCGTCGCTGTCTTTCGCGGGGAACTGACGGCGGGTGATTATCTTTCCACGAATATTCCAACCTTGGGGGATTTTGGCCGTGACCTGCGCGTTACCGCCATTGAAGATATGTTGTTGATCCATACCGCCAATAAAAATCCGTCCATAAACCGTTGCAAGGAATTGGTTGATGAGACAGCAATACGCGATTCCGCATACCTCGAAATCATGCAATCTTTGCTGGAGTTCTTTGACCGCCAGCCCGGATTTGGCAATACCGATTCTTCACAAGGCGATTCCCTGACAGATATTCTCGTCGCGCCGATCAAAGCCTCTCCTGATTCATTGGAAGGGCAATTGCGTTTCATTGTCCAAAAATGGGGACATTTACTTGGCGAAGCCTTCTCTGTTCGCATCTTGCGCGGACTGGATTATCTGTGCGAGGAAATTATTCGTCAGCAGGGAGCGCTAGACTCATCCAATGTTGAAACATATGCGCCTACTTTTACTGCCAGTGATCACGCGGAGTATGAGGGTTACAGTCAGGATAAAGACTGGATGCCGCGCCTGATTCTGCTTGCCAAGAATACCTACGTTTGGCTTGGTCAGCTTTCCAAAAAATATCAGCGTGACATAACGACCCTCGATCAAATCCCCGACGAAGAATTGGATCTGCTGGCCTCACGCGGATTCACTGGCTTGTGGCTGATCGGTCTATGGGAACGCAGCCGCGCCTCACAAATCATCAAACAGCGTATGGGGCAGGCAGACGCTGTCGCATCTGCATATTCCCTGCATTCGTACGACATTGCCAATGATCTCGGTGGTTGGGAGGCATTGAATAACCTGCGTTCGCGAGCGTGGGTGCGCGGCATTCGCCTATCGGCTGACATGGTCCCCAACCACATGGGCATTGACTCACAATGGGTCATCGAACATCCCGATTGGTTTATCTCGCTCAACCAGCCTCCCTATCCCTCCTATACCTTCAACAGCGAAAACCTGTCCGACGACCCACGCGTAAATATTGTCTTGGAAGATCATTACTATGATCATTCAGACGCATCTGTTGTCTTTCAACTAACAAACTATCAAACTAACAACCGCTTGCGCGAAACAAAATACGTCTATCATGGCAATGACGGCACATCCTTCCCATGGAATGATACTGCTCAACTTGATTACACCAATCCTGAGGTGCGCGAAGCTGTCATTCAAGTCATCCTGCATGTGGCGCGCAATTTTCCAGTCATTCGTTTTGACGCGGCCATGACCCTCGCCAGGAAACATGTCCAGCGCTTGTGGTTTCCGGAGCCTGGCGCCGGCGGAGCGATCCCATCCCGTTCGCAATACGGCCTGACCAAAGCCGAGTTTGATGAAAAGGTTCCCGAGGAATTCTGGCGTGAGGTGGTGGATCGGGTCGCCACGGAAGTTCCCGATACGCTCTTACTGGCCGAAGCCTTCTGGATGATGGAAGGTTATTTTGTGCGCACGCTGGGGATGCACCGCGTTTATAACTCCGCTTTCATGCACATGCTGCGCGATGAAGACAACGCCAAGTATCGCTTGGCCATCAAGAACACACTTGAGTTCGATCCGCAGATTCTCAAGCGATACGTCAACTTCATGAACAATCCCGATGAAAAAACCGCCGTCGAGCAATTTGGCAATGGCGATAAATATTTCGGTGTTTGTACTTTGCTATCTACTTTGCCGGGCTTGCCCATGTTCGGCCATGGACAAGTGGAAGGCTATTCTGAAAAATATGGGATGGAATTCCGCCGCGCCAAATGGGATGAAACCCCCGATGACGGACTCATCCGTGGGCATGAATGGCGCATCTTCCCGCTCCTTCACCGCCGATTCTTGTTCGCCGATGTGGAGCATTTCCTGCTCTTTGACTTTTATCTGCCAAACGGCGGCGTGGACGAAGAAGTCTTCGCATATTCCAACCGCTTTAACGACCCTTCGACAGGCTCAGGGCGAGATGAGCGCGGACTGGTCATCTATCACAATAAATTCGCCAACACGCGCGGCTGGATCAAAACCTCCGCCGCGTTCATTGATAAATCTTCAAGGAAGACGTTACGCAAAAACATCGCGGAGGGACTTGGCTTGCCGCGTGTGGGATATGTCATTTTTAAAGATTATGTCGCCCAGCTTGAATATATCCGCTCCTGCGAAGAAATATGGGACAAAGGCATGTACATCGAATTGGGCGCATACCAATGCCACGTCTTCATGGATTTTAGATTCGTAGAGAATGGAGATTGGAGATTAGTGTGTGAGGCGCAGAACGGCGCGGGTGTTCAGTCTATGCAAGCGAAGTGGATGGAACTCTTCAGCACTATTGAAGAAACCAAAGTTGAGGAGAAAAGTCCTGTGAAGAAACGCGCTGTTCGCAAAGTTGCGACGAAGGCGAAGAAGGAAAGAGGAAGGAAGAAAGAAGCGGTTGCGGCAAAGATGAAAGCGCCGGTAAAAAAGGCTGTTGCTGAAAAAAAAGTCCAGCCCAAAGCAAAGAAACCTGTTGTGAAGGCTGATACTGTAAAACCTAAGCCAAAGAAGAAACCTGCTTCCAAGGCAAAGCCAATTATAAAAAAGACCGTGAAAAAAGATGGTGTACGAAAGAAAGTTATTGTAAAGAAATCTCTGGCGAAGAAGGCACACGTGACGATGAAGCCGAAGTAAAACGTGAAGCCCCCGCGACTTAGCGATACCACTGTGACGTTGATCAGTGTTTGGGCGGGGAAGAGGTTCCTTAAGTAGAATCAGTTTTCAGATTAAGCGTGATGCGTGTAGGCGCTTTAGCTTGCCTTTGCCCTACAATACCCATACGAATTCATACCGAACCCATTTTTGTTATTGACTAGCGCTTTGAAAAGGACTATACTCAGCGCATCGAGGTAATGCCATTATGCGCTTATTTCACGGAAATACCCGGTATTGTTGAGACGGACACGCGAATATCCATGCGTGTCCTTTTTTTATATTCTCTAATCAAAAGGAGACCTGTACCATGGACTACGGACTGATCGGCAAGCTCGAAAAAGCAAAACGATATGCAGAAGATCGAAAGCGATTCCGCTTCAACCAGTTTGACCTTACTTTTCATGGCGATAATAACGACCACCACGTAACTTACGATAACGGTATATTTACATGCGATTGCGAATTCTACCTGACCCACAGACGCTGCGGCCATTCAATGGCGCTTGAGATTTTGTTCAAGGATATGATCGTTGAAACGGTAGAAGCTTAACTAAAACTGAATATATAAACTGCCTTTCGCGAAGTGCGGAGGGCAGTTTTGTTTTTATTGTCACCTCATTCCCCCCAAGCCGCACTTGATTTGGGGGAAATGCCCAAAGGGGAAAGGACGATGGGGGCCACATTCTCATTAAATCTTAAACATTATGGTGTACAATTTTCTTTATGAGATCACATTTTTCACGGCGCGACTTCTTAAAACTTGGTGGGCTTACTTTGGGCGGGCTGGCTTTTTCCCCTTTTCTGCCAGGCCTCACCAGTTTCGACGATAGTCTTGTCGTGCGCATCGCCACGGGCGAGATGCCGGTTCGCAAGGAGCCGACGGACAAAAGCCGCATCGAGTTGACCAGGTACCGCGATGAACTTGTGCATATCTACGAGGAAGTGACCGCGCAAGAGCCGCCGCATAACCCGGTCTGGTATCGGGTGTGGGGAGGCTATCTTCATCGCGGACGTTTGCAGGGTGTGAAGACCATCTACCAGACACCGCCCATCGTCATCCCCGAAGGCAAAAGACTTTTAACGGAAGTCTCCGTCCCTTTTACAACTCCTTATCGTTTTTCTAAAACATTTGGCTGGCAGCCTTTGGCGCCTCCTTTGTATTACAGTTCCGTTCACTGGGTCGAAGCGCTGGAAGAAGGTCCCCCAATGGCGGAATACAAAGGCGCCTGGTATCGAATTTTTGACGAACTTGATTCCAATGTATCTTATTTTGTCCCTGCCATTCATCTACGAATTTTTTCATCTGCCGAAATGGATCCGATCACAGCGGATGTGCCTTACGAACAAAAGAGGATCGAGGTCAATCTAACATCTCAAATGCTCTTTGCATATGAATATGGAAATCTTGTTTTCCAGACCAATATCTCCTCCGGCGTCCCCGGTGACCCGACCGGCGGCACGGGCATCCCAACCACCACACCGGCTGGTAAATTTTCCATCCTGGAAAAAAATCCCGCGAAACACATGGGGTATAGTTATTTTGGCGAAACTTCAACCGGCAATTTGCTGGCTGATGTAGATAATTATGTTTTGCCCGGCGTCCCCTGGACATCCTTCTTTACTAATTTGGGTCATGCCTTTCATGGCACATACTGGCACGAAAATTTTGGAACACCGATGAGCAGCGGCTGTATTAACATGCGGGTTAATGAGGCCAACTGGCTCTTCCGTTGGGCAAGACCCATTCACACCAATGATGCAGTGGCCACCCGCGGGCTTGGCACAGTGGTTGAGATCCATTATTAGCATTTTTTGGGATTCCTCCTCCAAACCGACTCTCCACCCGAAAATTTGACAACTCAAATTCTAAAGGATACGCTTCGCTATGCCAATACTCAACTGGAAGGGCAAGCAGCTCGCTCCGCCCGCGCCGGCTGCTCTTATTCAAGATTCAATTCTCTACCCGAATGGACGCGGTCTTAAATAAAAACTCTGCCCAACAAATAGCTGGGCACAGTTTTTATCACCTGTGACTTAAGCTTCGAAGTACCGAATAGGCTTCATCAAGACTTCCTCCGCATTCCGCTAACCATGGAGGAATATTTTTTGGATTTACTGTGAGCCAAGCTGTTTCTTGCCCTCCTGATCCTGTATGCTGTCCTAAATGTCCAATAACATGTTGCCTTAGAATAGACTTGCTTACTACCCAACAATGAGCTTCGTATGGGGATACTCCAAGAAAAATGCCATATTCATACTTTTGATCACGAATTTGCTGAAATTTGTATATCCCAGCTTTCCATAGAGTTGAAAATTTTATTTCAACTCTATGGTTATTGATTAGCATGTCAGCTTCAGAATCTGGGCTTCGATCAACCGCTAATTCATTTAAGGCACACCACTGTTTAACTAGACGTTTACCTAAGCTACCCTTAGAGCCAGTAGGTAAACTCAGAATCCACTCAAACGGGCTGTCTTTCCATGCTTCATTTTCTTTGACGAATTCTTTTTTGATAAACTTCGCAGCAGACGCTAGTAACTCGAAATCGGGGGTCATCTTTTGTTGTGTCATTTTTTGGATTTCTTTCTTAATATTTTATAGGCCTGACTTAGAGGTCCTCCATGTTCCTTAGCCCATTCAGGAGGTCTTTTGGGGTCTATTGTTATCCAGTACTCAGATTTAGCACCACCTTTGTGTTGTTTCGTAGCATGTGCCAGTGCATATTTTTTATCAAAAACCCAACAATGAATATCAAATGGAGAGAGTCCCACGCATAGCACCATATCATAGCCTGTATTTCTGATCTGTTGAAATTTGTAAAAGCCTTTTGTCCAAAGAGTTGAAAACTTAATTGCTATTTTGTGACCATTAATTACTATGGTTTCGCTAGAATCTTTTACTGCATCAACTTGCAATCCTTTGCTGGTTAGCCAAGATGCGACTAGTTTGCCACCAAGCTTCCCTTTTTTTCTTGGCGGTAATTTCAATACCCACTCAAAAGGGCTTTTATTCCATATATCACTAGATTCTTCTAAATCTTCTTTTAAGTAATTTGCGGTTGTAGCAAAAACAATGAACTCATCACTTAATCTAAGAGTTTTGTTATTGCTTTCTGTATTTGGTTTTATTTTGATTTCTGTCTGGAGTGGTTTTGGGTCAAAATTAATCCATTTAATATCTGAATACCCATTGAGTCTCTGAGCCATTACTTCAAGAGCGGATTTGTTTTTGTCGATTAAGATAAATTTTCTACCTAATTCTTCACAACTTTCGCCGACAGTTCCACTGCCAGCAAAGAAATCTAGCACAAAACTTCCTTCGTTTGAGGATGCCTTAATAATTCTGTCAATAAGTTTACGTGGTTTTTGTGTGGGATAGCCTAGCCGCTCTTTACTTCCAGTTGGGATTATTGTTTGCCACCATGTATCATTCTGTTGTCCTTTTGCAAAGAAAAACCACCAAGTATCCGATGATGACCTTGGTTTATCTGTGCCAGTATACGAAGGCCACCAAGTATCTGTGGGTAATTTTCCCTTTTCTGCTTTTTCAGCTCCAACCAACCCAGGAGCCATATATGCTTCTTTGTCTATGTCATGAGCATTAAAAATATATCGTTTTGGATCTTTGGCGTAAAACAATATATTATCGTGTTTGGCTGGCCATTTTGTTTTTGGTCGCCCGCCATAATCATAAGCCCAAATTATCTCATTTATAAAGCTCTCTCTTCCGAAAATCTTATCCAATAATATTTTGCAATAATGAACTTCACGATAATCTATGTGAAAATATAAGCTTCCATGTGGTGTTAAAATACGGTGTGCTTCAATAAGTCTAGGTCTTAAAAACTCAATTAAAGAATCGAAAGTATCTTCATATTCTTTAGTTCCAAGTTCAATGGTTCGATAAGTGTTTCCTTGAAATCCTTTTCGGTCTCCATTTTCGTCTCTAATCGTTTTAACAGTTGTTCGTTTTTGTGTTTTCTTTGTATTAAATGGAGGATCGATATAAATTAAATCCACAGATTCACTTTCCATCCTCTTTAAAATAGGGAGGTTATCTCCAAAATATATTTTATTAGTCATAGCCTTTGTATTTATTCCATATGGATTTTTAGAACTAAAGTTCTGCTATTATAACAACAAATTAAATGAAAAGGCGAACCAATTGGCTCGCCCTATATGTCTAGGCGGTAGCCAACACCGCGGATGGTCTTGAGGAATTTGGGGTTATTGGGGTCAAGCTCTATTGCGCGGCGAAGCCAGGAGATATGGACGTCAAGTGTGCGTGTATCCCCGGTGTAATTTGTCTCCCAGGCTTTTTTGAAGAGCGGTTCGCGTTCCACCACTTCACCATGTTTATCCATTAAAAGATTCAGCAAAGTAACGAGACGGGGGGTGAGTTTTGTGCTTTTGCCGAGGCAGCGTACGCGGCGTTTTTCAAGGTCAAGCCGAATGGGGCCGACGTGCAAAACATTTTTTCCATCACCGGGCAGCAGCGGTTTGATGCGGTTGACAAGTTTTTGCACTGTAAAAGGCAATGCCAGGACTGCGTCTGCGGCATCCTTGCTTACTTCTTTATCATCATCAAGAATAAGAATGAGGGGAAGTTTTGCGTCTTTTTCACGAATGGACTGACAGATACGCAGGCCTGTGCTTCTTAATGAAGCCGCATTGATAACAACCAGGCTTGGGCTTACTTCCTTAAGTACTGCCACCGCTTTGCTGCCGTTTTGAGCGATGTGTACATCAAATCCCTTCTTCTGCAAATCGGAGGCAAAAGAAGGGATCTCTGCGTGTTTAACTTCAATAACCAGAAGCGTTGTGGTTTTCATTATAAGGATTGGATAATGCCTGTCTTAATTAAGTGACCTGACACACCTAATCGTGATTCCCTGCAAACTAAGTAGCGTTTCAATTTAAGTTTGTTAAGCTGTTTTCATTATACACTAAATCTTAACAATTGTTCTTAATCCTTGGTACTATTTTATTATGGTGGGGACATCTTCGGGCTGACCGTAAGTTGCTCCTAGCCCCGTCCTGCCCTGGCACCGCCCGCCAGGGCAGGTGTGCGAAACATCCTGTGGACGGGGCGCAAGATTTACCCTGCAAACGCCGCCGGGGGGGGACGGCGGCTGGAGCATAAGATACTGACAAGGCTTCGACAGGCTCAGTCCAAGGCTCTGCGTGCACACTGGTACTACTTTATTAAGGTTGATCTCTTCGCGCCGACCTTCTCATCATCCATTTATCAACATTGCTTGACTTTTTTATGTTTACTTGGTAATATCGGCGGGCTAAACTAAACGATGCGGGGTGGAGCAGTGGCAGCTCGTCGGGCTCATAACCCGAAGGTCGCAGGTTCAAGTCCTGCCCCCGCTACTAACAGAGACCATGTGAATACATGGTCTCTGTATTTAAGGTCTGCAAGCTTCGCAGCAAGTCCTGCCACCGTTGCTAAAAATAAGAGACTTCATGGATAACTGAACTACCTAACCCTTGCGGCTCTTTCATTACTTCGCGCTTCATCCCGTTTGGCAATGGTAGCGCGCTTGTCATAGGCTTTTTTACCTTTGGCGAGGGCGATCTCAAGTTTGGCCCGCCCGTCTTTAAGATATAAGCGCGTTGGTACGACCGTCATACCTTTGATGCGGACATTGTTCCACAGTTCGCGAATCTGCTTTTTGTGCAGGAGCAGGCGGCGTTTTCGTTTGGGTTCGTGGTTGAAGAATTTTCCCGCTTGTTCGTATGGCGCGATGTGTGCTTCCACTAGCCAGGCCGCCTCTCCGTTTTGCACGTCCACATAGGCTTCCTTTATGCTGACCTGGCCGGCACGGATGGATTTGATCTCCGAGCCATGCAGGACAAGTCCAGCCTCGAATTTTTCCATGAGGAAGTATTCGAAGCTGGCTTTGCGATTGGTTGCGATTACTTTGATGTTTTCAGTCACGAGATGATTTTAGCATGAATTATAAAAATGCTTAAACACGAAGGACACAAAAGGCACGAAGGTTTAATGTGTGGCGCAACATGATGATTTTTTCTCGACCATCATTCGTGATGATCTAAAACGAAGAACCACAACCATCACTCAACCCACCTTGGTGTACTTCGTGCCCTTTGTGTTTGAAAAGTTTTTTCTATCCCCATTTGAGCAGGACGATACCTGCGACGATGCGGAGTATGCCAAAGATGATCAGCGCGAGAGCCAGCCCGATCACATCCGCGATGAGCGGGCCGGCGATGGAACTGGCGAGGACGGCCAGGTTGAAGATGATGATGTACCAGGCCAGGTGCGCGGGGCGGTCATCTGCTGGGATGTTTTCGAGCATATAGTTGGCATATGCGCCGTTGACCAATGCGAATAAAAACCCGCCCAGGAAGGAAAGCGCGTAGAAGTGCCAGACGTTTTGGGAAAACGCCAGCATGATCGGGTATGTGGCCATGCCGGCCACGCCCCAGCCCGTCACTTTTTTGTGACCATATTTCTTTACAATGTGCCTGAGTTGTGTGGACGCGATCAATACTGTCAGATAATAAAAGGCTGTCCCATTGCCGAGCTGGCCGTCATTGAGGTTTAGGACGCGTACATTGTAGAGCGGGTAAAGCGGTGATGACAGATAATGTACAAGGTGGAAGAGGAAAAGCGCGAGCAGCACGTTCTTGAAATGTGTCTTCCAAATGTCGAGGCGCAGGATGGAGGCCATGCCGCGTGGAGTCCCTGCTTTTTGCCCCAGCGGGGATGAGGCAGATCGAGGCGGACGTGAAGCGAGCGGCGCGGCGCTTTTATCCTGCAGTGGTTTGACGTGGTAGATATGGTAACTGCTCATCGCCGCGCCGAATGCCCCGATCGCAAAAATGATTTGATAGCCCTGGGGGAAGGAGACATTTTTTAGGATGAAACCCGCAATTAGCGATGTGAGCATAAATGCGATTGCGAATGTGATGTTGCGTGTGCCGGCCACCTGCGCTCTGAAGCGCTCTGGGACTGCTTCGGCAAAGAGCGCATTGAAGCCGACCCCGAGCGGCGTGAGCGGAATTGCCATAAGGAAGGTCAGGACGATCAGCGCCCAGATTTGTCCTTGTGGATTAAAGAACCAGGGCAGGGGAATCCAGAACAGGTAGCCGATGCGAAAGACGATGGAAGACCAGAAGACTGCGTGACCTGTGTGCCGTTTGCTGATCCAGTGACCTGCGGGGATGGCCAGGAAAAGATTGACGGCGGCAGACATGGCAGTTAGTAAGCCGATCTGCAAGCCTGTTGCGCCCAGGCGCGTGGCGTAGACATTAAGAAAGTTTATGGCAGTGCCGCTCAGCACGCCGAACCAGGCAATGTCAAGATACAGGTTTGTGAAGTTGGAGCGATATTTTTTGGGAATATCGGATTGTCGAAATAGGTTGAAACGCATTGGGAGATTATAACAATTTTGATGATTCCATTAAGAACCCATCCGAAAACTCTTTAACGCAAAGTCGCAGGGACGCCAATATTTTTAGTAAATCCCGAAAAAATTCTAATCAGCGAACCAGTTATTCCTTGTCTTCGCACCTTTTTCAAAAAGTCCTTTGCGTCTTTGCGTTAAGGCTTTGATTTTTCGGATAGACTCTAACTGCTTTCACCAGTTACACGGTCAGTCAATTGGATGGCGAGCCCGATATAGGATTCTGGTGAGAGACTCTGCAGTCGCTTGCGCATTTCATCCTCGACCTCAATCGCTTCAACCCATGACCTATAATCTGTTTCCGTTACGACGCGGCCTCTCGTCTGATGTTTTAGCAATTCGTATGCGTCACTGCGACCTGCCGCACGGAGGATGGTCTGTGCGCCCTCGGCGACAACTTCCCAATGAGAATTCAAATCGGTGTGAATTTTTTCTTCGTCAGGAGCGATGCGCTGCATGCCTCGCTCAAGGTTGATCCACGCCAGTAGAGTGTGACCTAGCGCCGAGCCAAACGAACGGCGGACAGTTGAATCGGACAAATCACGCTGTAAACGTGAGATGGTCAGCTTTTGAGCATAATGCGAGAAAAGCGAATTCGCAACACCGAGATTGCCTTCTGCGTTTTCAAAATCAATCGGGTTGACTTTTTGCGGCATGGTCGAAGAGCCGACTTCGCCTTCTACAACGGATTGTTTGAGATAGCCGTCACTGATGTAACGCCAGATATCTTGCGAGAAATCAATAAAAATTGAATTCGCCATTCGTAAAGAATCAAAATAACGCAGCCAGTTGTCATAAGGCAGGATTTGAGTAGTGGCCAAATTGGGAACGAGATCATAGCTTTGAATGAAATCCGCGCTGAAAGAAAGCCAATCCACTTGTCGGGCGGCAGTTTGTAGGGCATTGAAATTGCCAACAGCGCCGGTCAGCTTGGCTTCAAAGCGATGCGACGAGATTTCGTCACGCGTTTTTTTCAGGCGTGAATAATAAACAGCAAATTCCTTGCCAAGCGTGGTGGGGACGGCGGGCTGTCCATGCGTGCGCGCGAGCATCGGCAAGGCGCGATAGGTTTTGGCAAATTCCAAAATATGTTGAAGCAAAGTATCGAACGCGGGGAGTAAAACGGCGTCACGCGAATCTCGTAACGAGATGGCTTGCGCGATGTTATTCACATCTTCGGAGGTTAATCCAAAGTGGAGCCAGGGGAGCAAATCATTTAGTGAAGTATCTTTTAATTTGTCGCGCAAAAAGTATTCGATGGCTTTGACGTCATGGCGTGTCTCACGCTCGAAGGTGCGGATGGATTCTGCCTCGGCGGTGGAGAAATTGGCATGGATGGATTCCAGTTGAACAGTTTCGGAAACCGTCAAAAGGCGGAAAATGCCGGTTTTGGAAAGAGCAGATAAAAAGTCCAACTCGACGCGGACTCTATCACGCAGAAAAGCGAACTCGGAGAAGTGCTTGCGCAGAGGCGAAGTCGCGTCAGCGTAGCGTCCATCCAATAGCGAAAGAAGGTGAAGGGGCTCTGTCATTTAGTCACTCGAAATTTTCGAGATAAGCGTATCATAGTTTGCATTGGATTTGAAGCCTTTGGCCGCAAGTTTATTTCTCGGATTTCTCTACCGTACATGATCTCCTTGTTGGCGAGTTGGGTGCACGCAAAGGCTTGGACTGACGGTTCGTCTCTCGCTCACCGTGTCGAAGCCTTGTCAGATACTTATGCTCCAGCTGCCGTCCTTCCCTGGCGGGGGTGCCAGGGAAGGACGACGCAAGGAGCAACTTGCGTTGGGGAGGCCTGCGATGAGTGTGGCCATGGATTTTGGTTAGGTTGAATTTGAAAAAAATGGTTATACTTTGAGTAAGGAATATCAGGCAGTATTCAGGGGCTTGGCAGCCTGCTTTTCTCATATATGCCAATCAACGAAACCGGGCATTTTGGTCGAGACGTGCACAGAGCAATATGATCCCCGCACACTAGCACTACCCTGGTATAGCTCGATACAGTTTACCAACCTGGAAAATAAAATGGCCCTAAGAAAGAAACCCATCGTCAAGCCAGGGGACACGAAGAAGAAAAAGCTGACAGTGCATGTTGACAGCCGACATTCAGGTGATCCTATCGTCAGTTCGGATGCAGCGGCAGGCGAACTGGAGGCGTTGCGCGAATCTGAAGACCGTTATCGTTTATTCCAAGGGATTCTGCAATCTTCTTCGGACGGCATTCTGGCGGTCAATCGGGAAAACGAGGTGCTTTTTGCCAATCAGCGTTTTGTCGAGATGTGGATGATTCCGAAGACGACGATGGCGAAGAAGGATGACACTCTCCTTCTTCAATATGTTCTCGATCAATTATCTGACCCGCAAGGTTTTCTTGATAAAGTCCAGGAACTTTACAACTCGGCTGAAGAAAGTATCGATACACTGAATTTCAAAGATGGAAGAGCGTTTGAGCGCCTGTCACGGCCCCTGCAGCAAGGGACAGAACTTCATGGCCGGGTCTGGTCATTTCGCGACATCACTGAGGGTAAGCGGGCGGAGGAAGCCCTGCGCGAATCTGAGGAACGGTACCGCTCCCTGTTCGACCGCATGATGGATGGTGTCTACCGCAGCACGCACGAGGGCAGATTTGTGGATGTCAACCCGGCCATGGTGAAGATGTTTGGATATTCAAGCAGGGAGGAAATGCTGAAAGTGGACATAAGGAAAGAATTCTACTTCGCGCCGGAAGAAAGAGGCAGTCATGTCCTGGACACCGGGCAGGAAGAGATGGAGGTCTACCGGATGCGTCGCAAGGACGGATCTGTAATATGGGTTGAAGACCACGGTTCCTATGTACATGACCAGCAGGGCAGGGTTATTTATCATGAGGGCATGTTGCGCGACATCACCGACCGCAAGCAGATCGAAGACGCGCTTTTGGCTTCTGAAGCGGAACTACGCACCCTGTTCGCCTCCATGCACGATGTGGTGCTGGTCATTGACCGGGAGGGAGTTTACCGAAAGATCGCCCCTACCAATCCCGGGCTGCTGGTCAAACCGCCCGAGGAACTGCTCGGTAAGAATCTAAAGGATGTCTTCCCTGTCGAAGAGGCCGAGGTTTTTCGCATTGCGATGCAACAGGTCCTGGACACAAAACAAAACTCACAGATCGAATATGAACTTGTCATCAATGGTCAAACCATGTGGTTCCAAACGTCCATCTCTCCGCTGGATGAAGACAGCACCTTGTGGGTGGCGCACGATATTACCGAGCGCAAGCAGGTGGAAGAAGCCCTTGGGATCGCCGAAGCAAACTACCGTTCCATTTTCGAAAATGCGACCGTCGGCATTTATCAATCCACGCCGCAGGGACGCTTCCTGAGCGTCAACCCGGTTATGGCGCATATCTTCGGATACGTTTCGCCGGAACAGATGCTTAGCAATATTACCAGTATTGAGAATCAGTTTTACGTTGACCCAGCCGACCGTCACGAATTTCAGCGCCTGATGATGGAACAAGGGCAAGTGAAAAAATTTTTCAACCAGTTTAGGCATAAAGATGGCAGTCATATTTGGGTACAGGAAAATGCCCGTGCAGTAAAAGATGTGAATGGGAGCATCCTGCATTACGAAGGCTTTATCACCGACATCACAGAACGCAAGCAGGCGGAAGAAGCGTTAAACATCAGCGAAGCGCGCTACCGCACATTGGTCGAGCAGATTCCCGCCGTCGTCTATATTGATAAAGCCACGGGTGATCCTAGTCACTCGCTGTACGTCAGCCCCCGGATCGAAACGCTGCTGGGCATCACTCCGCATGGATGGTTACAGGAGGATGTCAATCAATGGGCCGATCACATCCATCCGGATGACCGCCAGCGCACCAAGGCTGAGTACCTGCGTAGTATCCAGAACGGCGAGGAAATTGACTCCGAATACCGGATGATTGCCACCGATGGCAGACTTGTATGGATTCACGATCAAACAATGATAATCCGCAAAGAAGATGGCAGTCCAAGCTTGATAAATGGTGTGATGTACGACATCACGGATCGCAAGCAGGTGGAAGATGAATTGCGCCGCGCCAAAGAGGGGCTCGAAACCGTCAACCTCGAACTCCAGCAGTCTCTCGAGCGTGAAAAATTGCTGGCCTCTACCGACGGCTTGACCGGCTTATGCAACCACCGCCACCTTTTCGAACTCGCCGCCCGCGAATTCCAGTCCGCCGTACGTTATCGTCGCCCGCTCACTTTTCTCATGTTCGACATGGATGACTTTAAACAGGTTAACGATACCCTTGGGCATGCCGCCGGCGACCAACTGCTGGTGAAGGTGGCACAGACTGCCGTCGCACAGGTGCGCGTACCCGATGTGGTCGCGCGCTACGACGGGGACGAATTCATTGTCCTCTTGCCTAATGCCAGCGCGCAACAGGCGCTTCCCGTCGCCGATCGCATCCGCGCGCAAGTCGCGGCCCTGCGCATCGGGACTGATAATATACCGTTCACAATCACGCTCAGCATTGGCATAGCCGAAATGCGGCATGAGCCATTGGACGAGAACGTCGAGCGCATCATCCAGCGCGCCGACGAAGCCTTGTATCAAGCCAAAGAAAGCGGACGCAACCGAACTGTGATCTTTGGCCAAGATGAAGCAGGAACAAACTGATGACCTTTCCAATACCTATGGTGGGAAACAAAGTGGACTTTCGCTTGTCCTACAAGAATCATTCCATCTCCATGTGAATTTCCGGCTTGGGGGTCGTCGGCTTTCCTGGTAGTCAATGACATCCTCATGTTCAATCTCAAACAATACTTTCTGCTTGACCCGTCTGTCACCTATCTAAATCACGGCTCCTTCGGCGCGACTCCCAAACCTGTTTTCAAGGCATACCAACGCTGGCAGCGTGAACTTGAAAATCAGCCCGTTGAATTTTTGGGCAGGCAGCACGATGACCTGATGCGCAGCTCGCGCGAAGCTCTGGCAAAATATCTCGGCACAAGCGCGGAGAATTTGGTCTATGCTCAAAATGTGACGATTGCCTTGAATATCGTGGCGCGTTCGTTGGAGTTGGGCGCGGGTGACGAGGTACTGTCCACGGATCATGAATATGGCGCACTGGACCGCACCTGGCGTTTTCTTGCGAAAGAGCGCGGCTTTGTTTACATCAATCAGCCTGTTGACCTGGCTTCGCAGGCTGCTTTGGTTGAATCGTTTTGGGGGGCTGTCACAACCCGCACCCGTGTGGTTTTTCTAAGCCATATCACTTCACCGACGGCGACGATTTTTCCCGTTGAAGAGATCATTCAGCGCGCGCGCGCGAAAGGCATCATCACCATCATTGACGGGGCGCATGTGCCGGGTCAATTGCCGCTTCAACTCGATGCGCTGGGCGCGGATTTTTACGGCGGCAATTTGCATAAATGGCTGTGTGCGCCGAAGGGCGTGGGATTTTTATATGCGCGCCCTGAAGTGCAGCATTTGCTCAAACCCTTGGTTGTTTCGTGGGGCTATGAATCCGAAACGCCGAGCGGTTCCACTTTCATTGACCAGCACGAATGGTGGGGCACGCGCGACCTTGCCGCTTTTTTATCCGTCCCTGCGGCGATTGAATTTCAAGAGCAGCATGATTGGGTTAAAGTGCGCAGCGACTGCCATCAATTGGCAATTGAGACCTGGGGCAGGATCAACGCATTAACAGGACTAACTCCGCTTCATCGCTCCGCCGAGGGCTGGTTCGCCCAAATGACAGTATCTCCGCTCCCAGCCCAGACTGACATGCTCGCGTTCAAGAAAAGACTGTATGATGAATACCGCATCGAAATTCCGCTGATTGACTGGCATGGCCACAAATTAATTCGCCTGTCCGTCCAGGGATATAATACAAGGCGCGATATGAACGGTTTGCTGAATGCCTTGAAGAAATTACTTGCCTGAAATTAAAAGCCAGACGTATTTATGAAAAAGCCAATTAACTTAACTATTTTCCTTGCGCTTCTTTTGCTGACACTTCCCCCTTCGGGGACGATGCGACACGGCTCACATAGTCCAGATGCACTTTCGGGAGTGCAAGCCTTTAGACTGTCGCCGCCAAGAGAGGTCGCTGCGCGCCCCAAGCCACAAAGCCAGATCGCTTCGCCCAGTCAGTTAATTGAAGCAGTCAATTATTTACGCATCTCCTATGGATTGCCGCAATTGACCTGGCATTCCATTTTGATGCAGTCAGCCCAATCGCAGGCCGATTACATGGCGGCCACTGGGCAGGTGACACATTCCAGGCCGGGCGGGATGAGTTACACCCAGCAATTGCTATCGCTTGGATTCCCGCTTGCAGGTGATCTTTCTCTCGGCGGTTTTCGTTCGGAAAATATTTTGAGCACTGGCAGCCCATTAATTTGGGATGGCGTCCCGCCGGGTTGGCAGGACGATGTTCACATGAATACAATGCTTTCACAAAATTTTACACATATCGGTGCAGGAATTTCACAGGGATCGCAAGCCTATTACTATGCAGTTGATACAGCCGCCGTAACTGGCAGCGGTCAAATGCAGGAAAGCGCCTCCACTATTCTTGGCAGCGCCCCCGGCGGATCCGGGGCAGCGGCTGGTGTCAGTCAATATATGGTACCTGTGAGTATAAGCACCTCCCGCCCGGATGGAGATGTCTTCCATAAAGTGCAATACGGACAATCTTTATGGAGTATTGCCATTGCTTATGGCACAACCATAAAAAATATTCAGGCATTGAACAACCTCGGCCAGGATCTCATCGTATATCAGGAACAGGAATTGCTGGTGCAAAAAGCCGCCACACAGCCGGCCCCTTCGATACCCTCAGCAACTCCGTCGCCGCAGTTTACAACAACAGCAGTTCCCTCAACAGCCGCAATTCCTGAAGTGGTTGTCCCAACAGGCTCGGATGCAACTGCCACTCAAGAGATGGTGGATTTTGTCGAACCAGATTCAAAATCAGTCTCATCACAATTTTTAGTTGTTCTATTGATCATCGCATCCTTTGTTGGCGCAGGCGTGGCAGTTTGGCTGATCCGCGATCCGAATTAATATTAATATTCGAAAAAGTATGATCCTTTTCGGACGACATGTCTGATACAACGGCACAAAGAAAGGACTTCCCAGGATAACATGGATATTACATTGGCGTTAGGCGGGGGCGGAGCCAAGGGAAATTCTCATATTGGCGTACTTCGCCGACTCGAAAAAGAGGGATATAGAATCCGCTCGGTTGCAGGGACAAGCTTTGGCGGCCTCGTCGCCATTTTTTATGCATTGGGATATTCACCATCTAAATTGATGGATATTTTTGAAGCCGTTGACCAAAGCCGCTTATATGGGCGAAGCGCTGAAGATGGTCCATCCTTACTTGGGCTTTCAGGCGTTCGAAAGTGGCTGGATCAAACCGTAGGCAGGAAAACTTTTGATGATTTGTCCATTCCATGCGCAGTCACAGCAGTAGATGCTAAAACAGGCGGCGAGGTGATCATCACAAAAGGCTGGTTGAAGGACGCTATTCTGGCTACGATTGCATTGCCTGGAATTTTTCCGACACATCACTTGAATGAATGGGAGCTGATGGATGGAGGGGTTTTGAACCCGGTGCCTGTCTCGGTGGCGCGCATTTTATCCCCAGATCTTCCCATTGTTGCCGTTGTACTTAATGATCCGATGGATAAACCAGTACGTACCTATAGAATTCCCCTGCCGAGCATGTTTCCACGTGTGTTTACGAACCACATCACTCGCTTGAATATCGCCCGATCATTTGATATATTCATGCGTGGGGTTGAAGTCGGGAGCCGTGCTGTGGCGAAATATCGATTGGAATTGGATAAACCAGACGTCATCATCCGCCCGAAAGTGCAAGGGATCGACTTGCTTGATATTGTGGTTGTTCGTGATGTAGCACAACTTGGCGAGGATGCGGTCAAAGAAGTATTACCGCAGCTCAAACGCGCAGTTTCATGGCAAAGGCGTGTCGGAAAAAAACTATTTGGATCAAATTATTTAGTGTAAATAAAAAACAAATTAAACACGAAGGTCACTAAGGAACACGAAGGAAGAGCCTGTCATTTATTAACCTTTGCGTACTTCGTGTCACTTCGACAGGGTTTCGACAAGCTCAACCTACCAGCTCAGTACAAGCCTTTGTGTTCACCTGCACTGGCGTGCGGCGCAAGTGTGAAAACCTTTTTGCAGTGGAGTCATTAATGAGTCGTGATTTACGCAAATACACGAAAGATACAAACACGCGCATTTTGATCGGCGCGTTTGTTTTGTTGTTTGTCCTCGGCCTTGCTTTGATCTGGGCCATCTATGGTTTCAGCGCAGCAGTTTCGGGATTTCTTTGCCTGCTTGGCGCGACCGTCCCCATTGCTTTAATTTTCCTGGCCTTGTTTGGGCTGGACTGGATCGTAAAACGTGCAAACCGCGATTAACACCGAACTCATTCAATTTAACAACTGGACCTTGCGTATTCGCCCGTCACAATCCTCGAACCCGCGTTTGCTCCTGCTCATTCACGGTTGGACGGGCGACGAAAATTCCATGTGGGTCTTCACCCGCGGACTTTCACCCGATTATTGGATGATGGCTCCGCGCGCGCCTCATGCCGCTCAGTCCAGTGGATTCTCCTGGCGCCCGCCTCAACCTGGAACATTTGGCGTGCCCAGCCTCGAAGCACTTTTGCCCTCCGCCGCGGCGCTGATCCGCCTCATCGACGAGTACACAGACTCGGTTAAGTTGGATGCGAAGCAATTCGATTTAATGGGTTTCAGCCAGGGTGCGGCAATGGTTAATTTAATTGGAATGTTATACCCGCATAGGGTCCGCAAGATGGGTGTGCTGGCGGGCTTTCTGCCGCCTGGCGTGGAGGATTTGATTTTGTGAATTCAACTGGTAAGTGCAACAGATGAAT
>JAUXUL010000018.1 GCA_030680795.1 Anaerolineales bacterium
TCCCCCAAACGAGATAAGATCCGGCTGTTCGGTCAACTTCAGTAATTCACGGATCACAGAACTCCCCATTTTTTGCATACGGTGCGCATACCGATATTCCCACGGTGTTTGCATTCTTACTCCTTGATTTTGAATTGAAAAAAGCCTGTTCTCACCGCGAAGGGACGAAGACCGCAAAGATTTTCAAGGGGAAGTTCAAGAATCTAAAGAACATCTCTGAGATTTTTTTCTCTTCGCGGTCAATAATATTCCATCGCGTCTTTCGCTTCTTCGCGGTAAAAAAAGTGTTTTGCAGTGGACTCATTATTACTTGTGGGTAAATATACCCCATTTTTTTATTCGCGAAGAAAACGCAGAAAAAGGCGGGTTTATTGGGTTGGGATTTTGCTGTTTGATCAAATTTGGTAAAGAGGTTCACGTTGGGGTTGTATCTGGGAAATGTGATTTTTGTCAGGATTGTATGAGTATGTTAAGCACTTATATATTGTGAAGAATTTCACTAATATTATTTATGGGGGCATCATCTTTATTGTGAATGGGCGACTTTGGTCGTGCGAGCTAATAATTGGTTTAGGTCTGTCGTGTCCTTTACGCGGCAGGTTGAGTTGCAAAGCACGGAGGCACTTATGCCCCAAATGACAGATGAAAGAGTTCGTGCGAGATGCGCGGTGTACTTAAATCCTCAAGGATTTTCTGAAGCCTGTAGGAGTTGATCCATGATTACTACGGAAGCAGTAGAGCGTTCGTTTTACGATAAAGTCCTTGCGGCCACACCAGATGGCGAGCAGTTAAGGGTTTGCCTGGAGTGTGGAAATTGCAGCGGCATATGTCCCTTTGGCTATTTGATGACCTACCCACCCAGCAGACTTATAGCCATGATACGCGCGAATAGATTCAACAAGGTGTTGGAGACCGACACAGTCTGGATGTGCGTTTCCTGTTATGCCTGCACTGCAGTTTGCCCGTCAAAGATTCCACTTACGTTTGGTTTGATGACTAGTGTCAAAGAGGAATTGCTTCTGGCTGGCAATGTTCCAGCGGAACTTCAAACTGCGTTGGCAAACTCCCAGCGGTATGGCAACCCTCAGGGTGAATCGCCTCGCAAGCGGGCTGACTGGGCGAAAGATGTCAAGCCTGATATCGCGATCATGGCGCAAGCAAAAAAGCAAGTGGATGTCTTGTGGTTCGTTGGGGATTATCCATCCTACCATCCCCGCGTTCTGTCAACCACAAAGGCGCTTGCTAAAGTCCTCAATGCTCTCGGCGTGGATTTCGGCATCCTGGGTCCCGATGAATCCAGCGATGGTGATTCACAGCGGCTGTCAGGTGAACGCGGCTTGTTCGAAATGTTGGCGGAGAAGAACGGGAAAGCGTTCGGAAAGTATCAATTCAATAAAATCATTACGACAGACCCTCACGCTTATAACGCCATCAAAAACGAATATCCACAACTGGGTATTTCCTATCCGGTTCAACACTTCACAGAGTATCTGGTCGAGCGGTTGGAACAACTCAAGCCGATGTTGAAGCGTGAAGTGAAAGCCAAAGTCACGTATCACGATCCGTGTTACCTCGGCCGCGCCAATGGCATCTTCGATCAGCCTCGCGCATTGCTGGAAGCCATTCCCGGCGTGGAACTGGTGGAAATGGCACACAACCATGCCAACAGTCTATGTTGCGGCGGCGGGGGCGGCGGAATGTGGCTGGATGGTTTTCAATGGGAAAAGGCGCATGCGCGCATGTCGGAGTGGCGCATTCAGGAAGCAGTGAAATCCGGCGCTAACATCCTGGCAGTGGCCTGCCCGTATGAAACGCCGCGCTTCGAGGATGCTGTCAAGTCCCTAAATATAGGCGGGCAGTTGATCGTGAAAGATATTGCTGAACTGCTCGCTGAGTCGATTGGGTAGCACAGCCAAGGAATGAGGTGACATCATGAACATAGTTGCCCTCTTCAAACTTGTTCCCGACCTGGTTGAAGAACTTGAAATTGACCAGAACGGAACAGCACTGAATACCGATTTTCTGCGCCTGATCATCAATGAGTTTGACGACCATGCCATCGAGCAAGCCATTTTGTTGAAAGAACGCAGCGGGGCGCGGGTCAGTGTCCTTGGTCCGGATATTGAGGGAGCAGATGACGTGCTTTATACCGCGGCGTCCAAAGGCGCTGATCAGGTGATCAAACTTACGGGTGATTTTCAGGGGAAGGCGAACAATCATGCCATGGCGCGCGCTGTTGCCTCGACCCTGAAAGAACTTCAAGCGGATTTGATTTTGACCGGTGTGCAAGCCAATACCGATTTGGATGGTTCAATGGGAGCATTATTGGCTGAATATTTGGATATGCCTTATGTCGGTTACGTATCCGGCGTAAATACAGTGGATGGAAAAGTGGTGGCACGCAAAGAGTATCCCGGCGGATTGGTCGCCGAGATGGAGATCAAACTGCCTGCCGTTTTGGGCATCCAGGCAGCGGAACAGCCTCCGCGTTACGTAGCTGTTTCCAAGGTGCGTCAGGCAATGAAGACGGCAACCATCGAAGAACGACCATTGGCTGAAGCGGATCTCAGCGGCGGCTCAACGATTCACCGCATGTTCAAGCCTGAGGCTGGCACGCGAGCCGAAATGATCGAAGGAAGCGCGGATGAAGTCGCCGCAAGGTTGGTCGGCATCTTCAAAGAGATCGGCGTGCTGTGAGAGGAGGCGCATGATGAACCAGGATATTTACGTGGTCATTGAACACCTGCGGGGTCAGGTAGCAGATATTTCCTATCTCATGCTGGTAGGCGCACGCGCACTTGCTCAAACTACAGGCGGGGAAGTGATCGCTGTGCTATTGGGACATGACGCACAGGGTCTTGCGAACAACATGGCTGCCAATAAAGTATTGTATGTGGACCATCCCGCGCTCGCTGAATTTACTTCAGACGCTTATCAAAAAACGCTGGCTGGTTTGATCCGTGAAAGAGAACCGCGCGCGGTTTTGTTTGCGAGTTCGTCCATCGGCGCGGATGTGTCCGGGGTGTTATCCGCCCGCTTAAATCTGCCGCTGATCAGTTCGTGTCAGAGTTTCAGCGCAGATGGCAGACCGATCAGTCAAATCTGCGGCGGCAAGATCATGGCTGAAAGCGATTTACCCGATACAACCACTTTGTTGACCATGATCCCCGGCGGCTACAAGCCGGAGGAAGGTCAAAGCGGTAAAGCGCCCGAAATCATCAAGATGGAAGCGCCGTCCCTCGACAATCTGCGAGTCACGTTGAAGCAATATATCGAACCGGAAGCCGGTGATGTGGATATTTCCAAGGAGCCGATCATCATCTCGGTGGGACGCGGGATCCAAAATCAGGACAATATTGAAATCGCTGAAGAACTGGCGAAGGCTTTGGGAGGCGTAGTAGCCGCATCGCGTCCGGTCGTGGACCAGGGCTGGATGTCAACATCCAGGTTGGTTGGCAAGTCGGGTAAAAAGGTCAAACCCAAAATCTATCTTGCGTTGGGCATCAGCGGCGCCCCGGAACATGTTGAGGGCATGGGCGAGAGCGAAGTCATTATCGCGATCAATACCGATACCAACGCGCCGATCTTCAATGTGGCGAAATATGGAACAACGATTGATTTATTTGATCTGGTCCCGGCGCTTACCGAAAAACTTCGAGAGATAAAAAAAGCTTGAAACTATAAAAGGTACAGACTATGCCGTTTCGAGAAACTTTCTGGAACATTCCCCACTGGGCAGAAATTGGGCAGTACGTTTTAGGACTGCTGACTATTCTCGTATTTGCCTATGGTGTCTTCCGCCGTGTCAAACGCTGGCGGATGGGCAAGCCGGAGAAGCGTCTCGACCGAATCGGTGAACGTCTGTGGTCTGTGCTGGTGGACGCTTTCGGACAAGTCCGTACGGCGCAGGATGCCTATGCGGGAATTATGCACTTGACAATCTTTTGGGGAATGGTGGCGCTCTTTATAGGAACCGCACTCGCAACAGTGGATTGGGATGTGACCCACCTGTTCTTTGGTTTCCAATTCCTTATTAATGGCGCGTACATACTATATGAACTGATCCTGGATATTTTTGGCGTGTTGCTTTTGATCGGTCTGGGAATGGCGGTTTACAGGCGCTACTTTATCCGCCCTTCACGTTTGCAGTCTGCAACTGCCTGGCAAAAGGCGCTCACACAAAACTTTGATCGAGATGATGCCTATGCCCTCGTTATGTTGACTCTCATCACCCTCAGCGGTTATTTTGTGGAAGGGTTACGCATTGCGGTCAGCAAGCCGGAGTGGGCGCCCTGGTCGCCGGTGGGAAATGCGCTGGCTTCATGGTTCATCGCAACAGGAGATCCAACCAATCGCACCCTGCATCTGACATTGTGGACCATTCACATTTTGGTGGCTTTTGTCCTGATCGCAAGCATCCCGTTCACCAAGCTATTCCACATTCTGGCAGCGCCGTTGAATATTTTCTTCTGCACGATACAGCCCGCTGGCACGCTGATCGCGGCTCGCAATGACGACCAGATTGGAGTAAAGGAATGGCGCGACTTTAGCTGGAAGCAACTCCTTGATTTTGAAGCATGTGTGCGCTGTGGCCGTTGCCAGGATAATTGTCCGGCCTTCGCCAGTGGCGCGAGTCTCTCGCCAAGAAATCTCATTATCAGCCTGAAAACGCATCTTTGGGATACATCCAGCGGACATAAGCTGCACGGTGACGTGATCTCATCGAAGGAATTGTGGGCATGTACAAGCTGCCGTGCCTGCGTTCAGGTCTGCCCGGTTTATGTGGACCACCTTGCCTCAATCATTGATATGCGCCGTTATCTGGTTAACGAAGGAGAAGTTGACGCGTTGCTGCAAAAGACGCTGGCAAACCTGGGCCGCTATGGCAACTCATTCGGCCAGTCTGAACGGATGCGCGCGAAGTGGACACAGCCAATCCAGCCTGTCATAAAGGATGCGCGCAAGGAAGCGGTTGAGTATCTGTGGTTCGTTGGCGACTATGCTTCGTATCACGTTATGTTTTCCGACATCACGCGCAAGACGGCGCAAGTGTTCCAGAAAGCCGATCTGAATTTTGGAATCCTGTACGACGCCGAACGCAACACGGGCAATGACGTCCGCCGTGTGGGTGAAGAGGGCTTGTTTGAGTCGTTGGTCGAGAAGAACACCGCGGCAATGGATAAATGCAAATACAACGCCATCATCACCACCGATCCACATTCCTATAACACTCTCAAGAATGAATATTCTGCAAATGGAAATCATCGTCTCGTATTTCATTACACCGAATTGCTTGACCAGTTAATCGCATCAGGCAAACTGCAATTCAACAGGAAGCTGGATTACAGGGTTACTTATCACGACCCTTGTTATCTGGGACGTTATAACGGGATTTACGATGCGCCGCGCCGCGTCATCCGCGCCCTCGGCTGCGATCTGATCGAGATGCCGCGTCACGGCGACCGCGCTTTTTGCTGCGGCGCAGGTGGCGGAAAAATCTGGATGGAGGAACAACCCGACGTTAAAGAGCGACCCGCTGAAAGTCGAGTAAGAGAAGCGGCTGGAATGTCAGGTGTGTCCACGTTGGTGACGACCTGTCCTAAAGACCTGGTGATGTTCCGCGATGCCGTCAAAACTGCGGGTCTGGAAGAAAAGATCCTCGTCAAGGATTTGATCGAGTTGGTCCACGAGGCATTGTAAAGGAATCGAATCATAAGTCCAACAGCATTGAATCATGCATTAAGGACTTCGGTGAAAAAGATATGACTTCAATAGCAAAAGCTTCTTCCGCGAGAATAAAAAGCATCAGGTTACCGATTGCCACAAAGTTAACCTTGAGCTTTCTGTCCATCATTCTCCTGAGCAGTCTCATTTTCACCATCGTCGGCATTCAGATCATTAATAACCGAATCATTGCAGAGGCGCAGGAGCGCGTCAGCAACGACCTCAATGCCGCCAGGTATATCTACCAGAACCGCCTGCAGCACGTGGAAGATACGGTTAAATTCACGGCGGTCAGGCTCTTCATGGGCGATATTTTGCGCGGTGACATTCGTCAGGAGTACGTGGACGAACTGTCGCGTTTCAAGCAGAGCGAGGGCATTGACGTTTTGACCATCACGGACAAGACTGGTAGGGTGGCGTTACGCGTCGCCAATCCGGCGATGACGGGTGACGACCAGAGCCTGGATGAGATCGCCCGGGTGGTTTTGATGACATGGGCGCCCGCCTCCGGCACGTCCATCGTATCCGCCGAGGAACTTCAACGCGAGTCGCCCGCGTTGGCGGAACAAGCCTACTTCACCTTTGTAGAAACGCCGATGGCGCGTCCCCGCCCCGAGACCGAAGAGACCGCGGGCATGATGTTGAAAGCCGCCGCGCCGATCTTCGACGCGGAAGGCCATTTCATCGGCATGGTGTACGGCGGCATTTTGTTGAACCGAAACTACGACATCGTAGACAAGATCAAACAGACCGTCTTCCAGAATGTCGTCTACGAAGGCAAGGACATCGGCACGGCCACCATCTTCCAGGACGATGTGCGCGTCTCAACCAACGTGAAAAACAACAGCGGCAATCGGGCAATCGGGACGCGTATTCAGGAGGATGTCTACAACCAGGTCATCGTCAAGCAGGAGCCGTGGATCGGACGCGCCTATGTGGTCACCGACTGGTACATTACGGCCTACGAACCCATCCGGGACATCAACGGCAGGGTCATCGGTATCCTGTACGTCGGCATTCTCGAACAGAAATACGCCGACATCCAAAACCAGACGGTGCTGGCGTTTGTGGGAATCACCATAGCGGGGGCTGTGTTTTCCACCTTGATCGCGTTGCTGATCTCCCGCAATATTTCGGGACCGATCAAGAAGCTCGTTTCCGCCTCCGAGCAACTGGCGAATGGAAACCTGGACGCCAAAGTAGATTTGGCCAGCGGCGACGAATTCGGGAAACTGGCGCACAGGTTTAATCAGATGGCGGATGTTCTGCGGGAACGAGACGAAAGGTTGAAGGAGTTCGCCACTAAAAAGATAATGGAGTCTGAAAAGCTGGCAATTGTGGGCCAGTTGGCGGCCAGTGTGGCGCATGAATTGAACAATCCACTGACGGGCATAGTCACCTATTCTCATCTGATGCTGGAGAAGATTCCCTGTGACGATCCCACAAGAATCTCAGTGGAAAAAATTGCCGGGCAGGCCGATCGTTGCAAGGACATTATTCGCGGTTTGCTGGATTTTTCACGCCAGAGGAAGCCGGAGAAAACCCTGAGCAATATCAACTCCATCCTGCGAGGCTGTATCTCTCTTGTGGAAAATCAGGCCGCCTTCCACAACATCCAGATCGTTGAAAACTACCAGGATAATCTGCCTTTGATTGTGATTGACCCTTCACAGATCGAACGAGTCTTCATGAACTTGATCATCAACGCCGCCGAAGCGATGAATGGCGGCGGAAAACTGACCCTGGCAACCCGCCTGAATTCTGATGACGGGGTTGTTGAAGTGGAATTCACCGACACAGGTCACGGCATCAGTGAAGAGAACATGAATAAGTTATTCGAGCCCTTCTTCACTACAAAGGATATCGCCCATGGAACGGGGTTGGGGCTGGCGATCAGTTATGGAATTATAAAAAGCCATCAGGGCGCCATTTCTGTTGAAAGCGAGGTTGGCAAAGGAACTACATTTGTTGTGCGATTGCCGTTGAGCGAGATGATAGAGGATATCGAGAATGAACCAGAGATCGAAATTGCTCATCATTGATGATGAAGAAATAGTCCTGGATTCCTGCACCCAGATTCTGGCGGGTGATGACATTCAAATCGTCACCGCCTCGAACGGGACCTTGGGCTTGCAACTGATCAAAGAGATTATGCCGGACCTTGTCTTTGTTGACCTGAAAATGCCGGGCATTTCCGGGCTTGAAGTGCTTGAAGGAATCCATGATTTTGATCCCAACATGGTGGCCATTGTGATTACCGGTTATGCCACCGTCAGTTCGGCTGTTGAGGCTATGAAGAAGGGCGCCTACGATTTCCTCCCAAAGCCGTTCACGCCGGATGAACTGCGCTTGATCGCGCGGCGAGGCTTGGAAAAGAGAAGGTTGACCCTCGAGGCGATCACCCTGCGCAAGGAGAAAGAAATGCTGCGTGAGCAATTCGCCGCGATAGTTTCTCATGAGCTCAAAGCGCCTCTCGGGGCGGTTCAGCAGAATCTGTTTGTGCTGGTGGATGAATTGTCGAATCAACTCACCGAGGAACAGAAGGGGCGCTTCGAGCGGATGAAGACCAGCATCAGCGATCTCATCAATCTGATCCTCACATGGCTGCGCGTGCTGTCTGTGGATGTGAACAAGATCCAGGAAACCTTTCATCCGACTTCGATTGCCTCCGCAGTGTCCAAAGCAGTCGAAATTGTTCAGCCTCATGCGACGCGGAAGGATATCGAAATCATTCCCTCAATTGAAGAGCCGCTAAAGTTCGTCAATGGAGACGAAGGAACGCTGGTTGAAACGCTGGTAAATCTTCTCAATAATGCGGTCAAGTATTCACGAAGCGGAAGCCAGGTCTTATTGAAAGCGGAGGAAGGCGAGACCGATATTTTGATATCCGTCACTGACAGCGGTATTGGCATATCCAAGGAAGACCTGCCGTACATCTTCAATGATTTTTATACCGGTAAGTCGGATCAGGCTGTTGAAAAAGGCAGCGGCATAGGATTAGCCATCACGCGACGTATTGTTGAGGCACATCACGGGGTGATATCGGTGGAAAGTGAACCGGGCAAAGGAAGCACCTTTATGATCCGCTTGCCGGCCCTGAAGGTACCTGAACATGCTTAATTACTTGCCCTGCGCATGTCGTTGGAGGGTGTACTTCCCGGCGAAGCAATCTCCGCTTCTGAACGGGGAGATTGCTTCGGGCAACGAATGCCCTCGCAACGACATCAATTTATGAGATGTACGATAGAGAATAAAAATTTGACCACAGACCTTTTATGGAATCATGATTGAAGGAGACATCCGATGAATACCAAAATAATGATGATTGATGACGATCCCGATTTTGTTGCAGGGATAAAGTCCATCCTTGAGAAAGCCAACTACAGCGTGAACGTGGCTTATAACCCCAAGGATGGGTTCCAGGCCTTGCAGGTAGAACACTACGACCTGCTCCTGCTTGACATCATGATGGGCCGCGGAGCGGAGGGCATTGCTTTGGCGCGGAAGATCAGAAAGGATCCGAAACTCAAAGAGATGCCAGTATTGATCATTACCGGCTTGCGGGAGCAGATCGCTTTTCTCTTCCCCGGCCAGTCTGTTCATCCGCATTTCGTTGAAAACGATGAACTGCTTGAAAAACCGGTTGAGCCGAAACTTCTGCTGGAAAAGGTAAAAGCCCTGTTGCGCCTGGCGGAAGAGAGAAAGTCGAAAATCCAGGAATGAAAGGAGGAGAATTCATGAGTAATGAACTGTCTTTCAGCAATGAAATCGCGAACGTGATGTATGCGACTCACGGTAACCCGATCAAGGACTGCCTGCAATGCGGCACTTGTTCGGGAACCTGCCCGGCGGTTGAGTTCATGGATCATACGCCTCGGGCAATTATTGGGCTGATCAACGCCGGCTACAGGGATGAGGTGTTAGCCAGCAATACTTTCTGGTCCTGCGCATCCTGCTACCATTGCACTGTGCGCTGCCCGGCTGGGATTGACATCGCAGATATGATGTATGCCCTGAAGCGCTATTCCATGTGGAAGGGTCAGCACCAGGAGGGTCTGATCGGTCCCGTATTCGCGCAGAGTTTCGTAAAGATGATCGTGGATTCCGGCAGGTCCTTTGAGCCCCTGCTTGCGCCCACCTATATCTTCAAACATGGACCCCGCGGTCTCGTTCAAGAGGCTCAAACTGCCACGGGCCTGATGCTGAAGGGGAGGCTGCCTCTGCTGCCCAAAAAGATCAAGGGGCTAAAGAAATTCCAAAACATGGTGCGCAGGATAATCCCAATAGGAGAGCCGTCATGAAGCAATACGCATACTATCCCGGTTGCTCTCTTGAAAGCCTGGCAACGAGCTACAATCTTTCGACGCTCGAAGTCGCGCAAACATTGGGAGTAGATCTCAAAGAGATCAAGGATTGGAACTGCTGTGGCGCCACTGCTTATTTCCCTGTGGACGAACTGCTGGCGCATACACTGGTTGCTCGAAACCTGGCCCTGGCAGAAAAAGACGGACTCAGCGATTTTGTTGCGCCGTGCAGCGCCTGCTACAAGAATGCGTATTTCACGAATGCCTACCTGAAAAAAGATCCCGACCTGGCTGAACATATCAACTATGCCCTGGAAGCAGATAACCTGCATGTCAATGGAACGATGAAAGTACGCCATCTCATCGAGGTGTTCATTGAAGATGTGGGATTGGATGAAATTGAAAAAAAGATCACCCATCCTTTGAAAGGCTTGCGCGTCGCTCCCTATTATGGCTGCCAGCTTCTGCGGCCAAGGAAGGATCAAGAAAACGTTGAAAATCCCCAGTTCTTTGAAAGCTTGTTGTCCGCGTTGGGAGCGGAGCCGGTGGATTATCCGTCCAAGACCCGTTGTTGCGGCGGTTCCCTGATCATCACGAATCGAAAAGCCGCATTGGATATGGTTCACATCCTGCTCCAGGATGCCGTGAATCGCAAGGCTGACGTCATTGCGACCACGTGCCCGATGTGCAATGTCAACCTCGAGGTTTATCAGGGTCAGGTCAACCGCGAGTTCGGCACGCAGTTCGCCATCCCCGTTATGTACTTCACACAACTCATGGGTGTGGCTCTGGGGATCAAGCCTGAAAAACTTGGCATTGGCAAAGAACTGGTATCCGGGGAGCCCGTACTTGCCTTTGCTTACTAGGAGATCATCATGCGCTATTCCTTGCAACGTGGATGGAAATAGGAGAAAAACTATGAGCGAAAAAATCGGTGTATATGTCTGTCATTGCGGCACAAACATCGCCGGAACGGTGGATGTGAAAGGTGTCGCTGAATGGGCTGCGGAACACTTGAAACATCGAGGTGTAGTTATTGGCCGCGACTATAAATTCATGTGTTCCAGCCTCGGGCAGGAACTCGTCGAGAACGATATCAAAGAATTGGGGCTGACGCGAGTAATCGTCGCCGCTTGTTCACCCCATTTGCACGAAAAAACCTTCCGCACGGCTTGTGAACGTGCCGGCCTGAATCCTTATCTGTGTGAAATGGTCTCGATCCGGGAGCAGGTCTCCTGGGTTCACACGGACAAAGTCGCTGCCACTGAAAAGTCGAAGGCAGCCATCTCGGGCGGCGTTGAGCGCGTCATTCATAATGAACCGCTTGAACCGATACAAGTTCCAATCCATGCGGATACGCTGGTTGTGGGCGGCGGCATCGCGGGAATCCAAGCCGCGCTTGAAATTGCGGATGCGGGTTATCACGTTTGCCTTGTCGAACGCGAACCATCCATCGGCGGGCACATGGCTCAGTTTGACAAAACCTTCCCCACTCTGGATTGTGCCGCGTGCATCCTGACCCCGAAGATGGTTGAAGTAGGCGCGCATCCAAATATCACCCTGCTCACCTGGAGCGAAGTTGAAAAAGTGGATGGCTTCGTCGGCAATTTCAAAGCGACCATTCGCAAGAAAGCCAGCTATGTTAACACGGATTCTTGCACTGGCTGCGGCATCTGCTGGGAAAAATGCCCGAAGAAAGTAGTTGATGATGTTTTTGAAGCGGGTATGGGTATTCGTAAAGCCATCTACAGACCGTTCGCGCAAGCTGTGCCAAAATATCCGGTGATGGATGTTGAAAACTGCACCTATTTCAAAAATAGCAAATGTAAGGCCTGCCAGCTCTTCTGCCCCACCGAGCCCAACTCGATCAACTTTGAGCAAAAGGATGAGATCCTGGAAGTTCAAGCGGGCAATATCATTCTGGCTACCGGATATGATTTGTTCGACGCGACGCGGATTCCGCAGTACGGATATGGCAAGCTCCCGAATGTTTTCACCAGCCTCGAGTTTGAACGCATGTGCAACGCGGCTGGTCCCACCGAAGGCAAGATCGTGCTGCGCGACATGAAGACCGCGCCGAAATCGGTGGTCGTCGTTCATTGTGTGGGCAGCCGCGATGAGAACTACAACAAATACTGCTCCAGCATTTGCTGTATGCAGAGCCTAAAATTTGCCCACCTGGTGATGGAGCGCACCGGCGCGGAGGTTTACAACTGCTACATTGATATTCGCACCCCTTCCAAAGACTATGAGGAATTCTACAAGCGCGTGCTTGAAGAAGGCGGACATTTCATCCGCGGCAAAGTGGCGGAGATCACCGACGCGGCGCGCATTCCCGAAGAGGAAGGCAAACTGATTGTCCAGGTTGAAGATACGCTAATCGGCAAACAACGCCGCATCCCGGTGGATATGGTCATCCTTTCCGCAGGCTTGGAGCCGCGCCATGATGCCAAGGAAGTCGGCAAATTGTTCGGCATTGCCTGCGGCGCCAGCGGTTGGTACACCGAGAGACATCCGAAACTGGATCCTGTCGCAACAATGACGGACGGCGTCTATATCGCTGGGTGTGTGCAAGGGCCCAAAGACATCCCCGCCAGTGTGGTGCAAGGCGCCGCGGCAGCAGCTCGCGTGCTGGGCAAGATTCAGCAGGGCGTGATCTCGCTTGAACCTATTAGGGCGAGCATCAATAAAGACCAATGTTCTGGCTGCCGCATTTGCAATGGACTGTGTCCGTTCAACGCGATTGCATACATTGAAGATGACAATGTTTCCGATATCAACCCCGCGCTGTGTCAGGGCTGCGGAACCTGCGTGGCGGCTTGTCCTGCGGGTGCCATCAGCGGCACAGGCTTCAGCAATGAGCAGATCATCGCGCAGATTGACGGTCTTCTCTTGCGTAACCTGGAACCGGCTGGCGTGTGAAAGGAGCGACTATTATGAGCGAACAATTTGAACCAACAATCATCGGCTTTACCTGTAACTGGTGCAGTTATCGCGCCGCGGATTTGGCTGGCACGTCACGCATGAAGTATGCGCCGAACGTGCGGCTCATCCGCATGATGTGCTCGGGCCGCCTCGACCCGACCTTTGTGTTGCGTGCGCTTTCAAGCGGCGCAGACGGCGTGATGATCACGGGCTGCCATCCTGGTGAATGTCATTACATTGAACAGAACTATAAAGCCCTGCGCCGTTTCCTCTTACTCCGAAGAGTGCTCGCAGGTTTGGGCATTGAACCCGAACGCGTGAAACTGGTTTGGGCAAGCGCGGCGGAAGGCGCAAGGTTTGCCAGCGAAACGACTGCGTTCGTGGAAGAGATTCGCAAGTTGGGTCCGCTTAACTGGGGCAAAACAGACGATAGACAACAGACCATGGACGATGTTGAATCGTCTGTAGTCAATCGTCCATCGTCTGAAATGGAGGTGCCGGCATGACTGCTAACGCAAAGCCTAAATTCGCAATGTACTGGGCGGCCTCCTGTGGCGGCTGTGAAATTGCTGTATTGAACACTCATGAAAAGATTCTAGATGTGGATGCCAACTTTGATGTTGTATTCTGGCCTGTGGCCATGGATGCCAAGTATAAAGATGTGGAAGCCATGGAAAATGGCTCGATCCTGCTCACGCTCTTCAATGGCGGAATCCGCAATGACGAGAACGAGCACATCGCCAAACTCCTGCGGCAGAAATCAAAGATACTCGTCTCGTTTGGTTCGTGTGCGTGTGAGGGATGCATCCCTGGCTTGGCAAATCTCAGCCCAGTGGGTGATATTGTCCACACGGCGTTCAATACCATCACAACCGATAATCCAAATGAGATCTATCCGCAGACAACTTTTGATGCGCCCGAAGGTGAATTGCATATCCCAAAACTCTTCCCGGTTTTACGCCCACTAGATCAGGTTGTGGATGTGGATTACTACATGCCAGGCTGCCCGCCTGAGAGTCATCAGATCGCGGCGGTGATCGATCTGGTTATCAAAGTTGTCAAAGGTGAAGCGGAACTGCCGCCAAAAGGCGCCACCATCGGCGTTGGGGATTCAACCGTATGTGATGAATGTCCGCTCGCGCGCAACGTGAAAATGATCAAAGAATTCAAGCGCATTCAGGATATCGCCCCTGTTGACCCAACCCTTTGTATTCTCGAACAAGGTATTCCGTGCAACGGTCCCGCCACGCGCAGTGGCTGTAACGCGCGTTGTCCACAGGCGGGCGCGCAGTGCATTGGCTGTTACGGTCCTGCTGAAGGCGTGATGGATTACGGCGCGCGCTTGATCACAGCATTTGCATCGGTGATCGACGCGACCACGCCAGAAGAGATCGATCATATTCTGGATGGCATTCCCGACCCAACCGGGCAGGTGTATCGCTTCAACCTGGCGGGCTCCCTGCTCAAAGCAAACAGGGAAGCTTGGAAGGTGTGAAAGGATAGATAAAAGGATGAAGGATGAAGAAAACATCGTCCTACAGGTTTCATTACTGGCAGAATTCCAAAATCTTTTTTCCTGATTTTCATCCTTCATCCTTCACAATTCATCCTTTCCTAATGGAGGCTGATATGACTACGAAACAGAGTGAACAAACCGAACCCGTTGAGGACCGCAACGCGCTTTTGGAAAGAGCCCTCATCAAAGAGTATCTTTTTGAGAAAGGCTATTCATTGGAAGATATTAATAAAATGCCGGCCGAAGTTGTGGAAAAATTGATGAAGGAAGCCTCGCAGTATGCTTCATTGAAAATGGAAGAGGTGGAAGCACGGGCTCACTTTATCAAGGAGTTGCACGACGATGCCTCGTCGCTGGAAAAGTAAATATCAAAGAAAGATGAAGGCAAGCAAGTGTTCATTCATACTTCATCCTTTCCAAAGGAGTTCCTATGACACAACGAATATCAATTGATCCCATCACCCGCCTGGAAGGCCACGGCAAGATTGAAATATTCCTCGATGAAAAAGGAAATGTTGCCAACTCATATTTTCAGATTCCCGAACTACGCGGCTTTGAACGATTCTGCGTAGGCCGCCCAATTGAGGAAATGCCGCTGATCACGAATCGCATCTGCGGGGTATGTCCCGAAGCGCATCACATGGCGGCGGCAAAAGCGGCAGATGCGGCATATCACGTTGATCCGCCGCGCACAGCAAAAATGTTGCGCGAGTTGCTATACAGCGCGTTCTATTGTACCGATCACACGACACACTTCTACGCATTGGGCGGTCCTGATTTCATCATGGGTCCCGACGCGCCTGTCGCAGAGAGAAATATCCTGGGCGTGATCCATAAAGTGGGATTGGAGATCGGCGGCAAGGTCATCCAAATGCGCAAGTATGGCCATACAGTGGTCGAGATGATCGGCGGGCGTAAAGTGCACCCATGCACTTCGATTCCCGGCGGCATCACCAAGGGTATTACCGAGGAACAGCGCAAGGAGATCGAAGAGATGGGGCGTTGGGCAATTGACTTCGCGCAGTTTAGTCTCAAGATCTTCAATGACATCGTGCTTGGCAACAAGCAATACGTTGATTTGATCCTCGGCGATGTTTACACACATCACACCTATTACATGGGCACGGTGGACGAGAACAACAAGGTTAATTTCTATGACGGCAAAGTCCGCGTGGTTGACCCCAATGGTAAAGAGTTCGTCAAATATGCGCCGAAGGATTACGCCGAGCATATCGCTGAACATGTCGAGCCGTGGACTTATCTCAAATTCCCCTATCTCAAAAATATTGGCTGGAAAGGTTTTGTGGATGGCAGCGACTCAGGTGTTTATATGGCAACGCCATTGTCACGCCTGAACGCATCCGACGGCATGGCAACACCGCTCGCGCAGGAAGAATACGACAGGTTCTACAAAACCCTCGGAGGTAAACCTGTGCATCAACGTCTCGCCACGCATTGGGCACGGCTGATCGAGTTGTTGTACGCAGCGGAACGTTGGGTGGAACTGGTGACTGATTCTGAGATCACATCACCAAACATTCACACCAAGCCGACCCAGACTCCGACGGAGGGTGTGGGCATCGTCGAGGCGCCGCGCGGCACGCTCACGCATCATTACTGGACCGATGAACGGGGCATCGTTACCAAAGTGAATCTCATCGTTGGCACCACCAATAACTATGCACCCATCCAAATGTCCACGCATAAAGCCGCGGCGAGTCTTATTAAAGACGGCAATGTGAATGAAGGTCTGCTCAACATGGTGGAGATGGCCTTCCGCGCTTATGATCCGTGTTTTGGGTGCGCAACCCACTCACTGCCGGGCCAAATGCCATTGCAGATCACCATCCATGCTGTGGATGGGAATCCTGTAAAAGTGTTGAAACAATTTTGCTAAACAGGAACAGGCTGAGGCTTGATAAGAAGCGGTGTCCTGAGCGTGTCGAAGGGCGAGGCTGTCGTCATGAAAACATTGGTAATCGGACTTGGCAACCCCATTCTTGGCGATGACGGAGTCGGGTGGAGAGTCGCGGAGGAAGTGAAACGACAACTCCCATCTCCCTTTCAGGGAGATGGGCAGGGGACTGGGGTTGATGTGGATTGCCTCTCGCTGGGTGGCATCAGCTTGATGGAACATCTCATTGGCTATGACCACGCCATTCTGGTTGATGCGTTTGCATTGGATGAGCCGCTCGGCTCCATATTGATTTTGAAGTTAAGCGACCTGCCAAATTATTCCGCTTTTCATACGACCAGCACGCATGATACCTCCTTGAATAATGCGATTGAGTTGGGCAGATGCATGGGTGCGCACCTGCCCGATGAGGTGGAGATCGTGGGAATTGCGACAAGACGAATTTATGATTTCAGTGAAGAACTTTCAGCGCCTGTTGCAGATGCGGTTCCATTTGCAGCAAGAGTTGTACTTGATCTGTTGAAACAGGAAATTAGAAAGTCGAGAAGAAAATCATTCGCTGGAGTGCCTTTAGCCATATTGGGGTAGCTGTATTGAATTCAATGGATGGAAATCGGCCTGGAACTATCTCCGTTGATAGAGTCCAAGGCAGATGCGCTTGTGGAGAATATGGTGGAGCAACTTAAGGCTTGGGGACACAACATCATTCCTTAAGTTGGACTGAAAACTATTCCAAATCTGAGGAAAGTTATCCGCAAATACGGTTACTTTCCTCACTTCTTTTTCAAGTCAAAAGCAGTTTAATTATAGTCAGGTGACATGCACGAACTTTCTGTAACTCAAAGCATTCTGGATATATCCCTCCGCCATGCGAAAGAGGCGGGGGCAAAACAGATCACGGCTATTAACCTGGTGATCGGAGAATTTGCATCCATCGTGGATGACTCGGTTCAGTTTTACTGGGATCTTCTTGCTGACGGTACTATCGCACAAGGCGCGCAGCTGCATTTTGAACGTATACGTGGCGAGATGACCTGTACCAATTGCAAGCACTCTTTTCATCCCAAGGAGACTGACTTCACGTGCCCAAACTGCGAGAGTCAATTCGTGCAGATCACCAAGGGCGATGAGTTTCGAGTGGATAGTATTGATGTTGAATGATAAACCGTAGACACGGAAACAGGTAAACAAGTAGAAACGCGCTGCGTAAAAATTTTTCATCCTTCATCTTTTCGGAGTTCCCTATGACCACACGAGTTCCTATTGTTGAAAAAATCCTCTCCGCCAATGATCATATGGCTGAAGAGAACCGCGCTCGGATTGAGTCTGCGGGTGTGTTCTCGATCAACTTAATGGCATCGCCAGGCGCAGGTAAAACATCACTTATCGAGCAGACCCTGTCGCGCTTGAAAGACATATTGCGTGTGGCTGTGATAGATGGCGACATCGCCACCTCGATTGATTCCGACCGCGCCGCTGCGGCTGGCGCGCAGACTGCCATCCAGATCAACACGGGCGGCGACTGTCACCTAGACGCGATCATGTTACGCAGCGCGCTCGATCAACTCGACCTCACTAAAATTGATTTGCTCATTGTTGAAAATGTTGGCAACCTGGTCTGCCCCGCCAGCTTCAATCTCGGGACACAACGATCAATCCTCGTTGCGTCCATCCCCGAAGGCGACGATAAACCCTATAAATATCCTGGCATGTATCGCGGCGTGCAAGTGTTGATCGTCAACAAGATGGATCTGCTGCCTTATGTGCCGTTCAATATGGATTACTTCCGAAAAGGCTTGGAAGTGTTGAATCCCGGTGTGGTTACATTCCCACTCTCGTGTAAAACAGGCGAAGGCATAGACGCCTGGACAGATTGGCTTGTCGGCCAGGTAAAGGTGGCGACATAAATGTCGCTCACAGGCAATAAAATGATCACAGCAAAACACATCCATGTGACAGGCGTAGTACAAGGCGTGGGCTTCCGTCCATTTGTGTATGGACTGGCGGCCCGTCTTGACCTGCGCGGCTGGGTGCGCAATTCTTCAGCGGGGGTGGATATCGAAGTGCAGGGTCAAAAGTCAAAGGTCGAAAATTTTGTCCACAGTCTTGCAACCGAAGCGCCCCCATTGGCAAGAATTGACTCCATCAAAGCGCAAGATAAATCACTTGACATCGAATACTCGACCTTCGACATTCAACCTTCAACTTTTATCGAAGGCGCATTCCAGCCCATCTCGCCCGATACCGCTTTATGCGCGGATTGTGAGCGCGAGATGTTCGATCCAAAAGATCGGCGTTATTTGTATCCATTCATCAATTGCACGAATTGCGGACCGCGTTTTACAATCATCAAGGACCTGCCGTATGACCGACCGATAACCACAATGGCGGATTTCCCGATGTGCGGCGCCTGCCGCGCAGAATATGAAAATCCGCTGGATCGCCGCTTCCACGCCCAGCCGATAGCGTGTCCTGGTTGCGGGCCCTTTGTTCAACTGAGAAATTCTTCCAGTGGTTCATCCTTAATTTCAAATATTGATTTGCGTTTGTCCGCTGTCTTAAAAGCGCGGCAACTTTTGTCCGCAGGAAAGATCATCGCCGTGAAAGGCTTGGGCGGATTTCATTTGGCATGTGACGCAACAGATGAAAAATCAATCGAGGAGTTGCGCCAAAGAAAAGGCAGGGCGGGCAAACCTTTCGCGTTGATGTTTGCAAACATTGGTGCAATTCAAAGATATTGTGATGTCAATGAAGAGGAACTCGCATTGCTCACGGGGCATGAAAAACCGATCGTTTTATTGAACATAAAAATAAAAAGCAAAATCTCCGAATCGGTTGCGCCGCACATGGATACGCTCGGCGTGATGCTGCCTTACACACCCTTGCATCATCTTCTTTTGAATCAAACAGATCCTGCGCTTGCCGCGCAACCCGCGCCATTCGTGTTGGTAATGACCAGCGGCAATTTCAGCGAAGAGCCGATTGCGATCAACAACGAAGACGCGCTCGAACGACTCGCTCCGCTTGCAGATGCGTTCCTTTTGCATAACCGTGATATCCATATTCGTTGTGATGATTCGGTTGTCAGGGTAAATAGTCGAAAGCGTCGCCCTGAGCCTGTCGAAGGATCAATTGTCGAAAGGCAGATAACCATCGACCCTTTGACAATTTATCTAAGACGTTCACGCGCCTACGCTCCCTATCCTGTTTCTTTACCCTTCGATTCCAAATCAACGCTTGCAGTCGGCGGCGAGTTGAAAAATACTTTTTGTCTCACGCGCGACCGTTACGCATTCCTGAGTCAGCACATTGGCGACATGGAAAATGCCGAAGTGTACGAATCGTTTGAGCAAAATGTGGAATATCTTTCGCGCCTCTTTCGCATTCAACCCGAGATCATTGCATATGACATGCACCCTAATTATTTCACCACCGCCTACGCACAACGTTCCACGCTCCACGCTCAACGCCTCGCCGTTCAACATCATCACGCGCACATCGCCTCCTGCATGGCAGACAACAAACTGGATAACCGTAAAGTGATTGGTTTGTCATTTGACGGAACTGGATATGGAACGGATGGCGCGATCTGGGGCGGAGAGGTGTTACTCGCTTCCTACGCAGACTTTGAGCGGGTTGCCCACCTTGAGTATCTGCCTCTCCCAGGCGGTGACTCTGCCATCCGCAACCCCTGGCGCGTTGCTGTGGGTTACGCCGAGTCGCTTGGCTTGGACATCACAGACCTGCCTTTTCTTGAATCAATTGAATCGCAAGCCGTCGATATTGTCCGCCAGCAGGTGCAAAAAAACTTGAACGCGCCGTTGACTTCGAGCATGGGCCGCTTGTTCGACGCAGCAGCCAGCCTCATCAACATTCGCAATGATGTCACCTACGAAGCGCAAGCCGCCATTGAGATGGAAGTTCTTTCCAAGCCGTATATTGAATCAGCAAAACCATATCCTTATGTTATTGAAGTATGTCACTCTGAGGGAGCGGGGCGACCGAAGAGTCTCTCGCAAACAAAAACAGAGACCGTTCGCGGAGTTTATCCTGAGCAAAGTCGAAGAGCTCAGGGTGACATAATTTGTTTGAAAGAATTACTGACTTCAATCATTCAAGATGTCCGCGCAAAAGAATCTGCTGGTATGATCGGAGCCCGCTTCCATAATACAATTGCAAAAATTGCTGTTGATAGCAGCAAACACGCGCGAAAAATAACAGGCATAAACGAAGTTGCCCTTTCTGGCGGCGTGTGGCAAAACCAAATTTTGTTAGACCTTGTCGGTGATGGCTTGGAGCAGGAAGGTTTTGTTGTGTATTTCCATAAACAAGTCCCAACCAATGATGGCGGGCTGGCATTGGGCCAGGCTGTGATTGCGAACCATGTCGTTGCGAGGAGCGAACGATAGTGAGCGACGGAGCAATCTCCTGTTGCGAGAGGATTGCTCTGGGCGAAGAACAAGAGCGCCCTCGCAGCGACATAAAGAAAGGTTGTTTATATGTGCCTAGCCATTCCAGGAAAATTAACCGAGATCTACCAAAAAGAAACTCTCCGCATGGCAAAAATTGACTTTGGCGGGATCGTCAAGGAAATTTGTCTTGAATACACTCCTGAAGCCAAAATCGGGGATTACGCGCTTATCCATGTCGGTTTTGCCATCAGTTTAATGGACGAAGAGGAAGCGCAGGAAACCTTGAAGTTGATTAAGGAAATTTCCGAGTTTGAAGATGAAATATCGTGATTGTGCGTCGCACCTGCCCCTGAGACAAATCTCATTAAGTAGAAGAATCTTTACGATTGGATTCATCCCATTAAGTAAGGTGCGACGCACTCCAGGCTAATCCTATATATGAAATATCTTGACGAATACCGCAACCCTGAAAAAGTAAAGTCCTTGCTGCGCGAGATCGAATCCGTCACGACCCAAAACTGGGTCATCATGGAAGTCTGCGGCGGGCAGACTCACGCCTTCCTGCATCACGGACTCGACGCCATGCTCCCATCGCAAATCGAACTCGTGCATGGACCAGGCTGTCCTGTTTGTGTCACGCCGCTGGAGCAGATTGACCGCGCTATAGCAATCGCTTCCCAGCCCGATGTCATCTTCACATCCTATGGTGACATGCTGCGCGTGCCAGGCTCATCGAAAAATCTGTTCGCTGTGCGCGCGGGAGGCAGGGATGTGCGCGTGGTCTATTCGCCGTTGGAAGCTGTTCAAATCGCGGAGGCAAATCCTGATAAGCAAGTTGTCTTTTTTGCGATTGGGTTTGAAACGACTGCGCCAGCCAATGCAATGGCAATATTACAGGCAAAGAATAAAAACATCAAAAACTTTTCCGTACTTGTCTCGCATGTCCGTGTGCCGCCTGCAATGGAAGCGATTCTCAGTTCAAAGTCAAACCGTGTGCAGGCATTTCTCGCGGCCGGGCACGTCTGCGCGGTGATGGGATTCCACGAGTATCCGCCCATCGCGGAGAAATATCATGCGCCAATCGTCGTCACGGGCTTTGAGCCGATTGACCTGTTGAATGGTTTAAATTCTGCGGTCAAGCAATTGGAATCGGGGAATGCTGTGGCGGAGAATCAGTATCAGCGGGCTGTCAAGTTTGGGGGAAACGAATCAGCCCAAAGGACGATCCGAAGCGTCTTTGAATCCGTGGATAGAAAATGGCGCGGCATTGGAGTCATTCCGCAAAGTGGCTGGGGCTTGAGTCCGGAATTCCAAATGTTCGATGCAGAAAAAAGATTCGATGTCCAAAATATTTTTGCGCAAGAGTCGCTGCTGTGCATCGCGGGTGAAATTTTGCAAGGCTTGAAGAAACCACCGCAATGTTCCGCATTTGGAAAGAAATGTACGCCACAATTTCCGCTCGGCGCACCGATGGTTTCAGCCGAAGGCGCGTGCGCGGCGTATTACAAATATCATCGGGATGTGGTTTATGAATAACTTCGCACCGTCCCGAAGGTTTTCAAGAAAATTGCTATTGATGTACTCAAACCTTCGGGATGTTCTGCATAAGGTGAGTTATGGATGACTTGAATTTTGAAGGATACACCTGCCCGCTGCCAATCCGCCCAACCGAGACGGTGATACTCGGTCACGGTTCAGGCGGGACCTTGAGCCGCGACCTGCTCAACAGGCTGTTTCTCCCCGCATTAGGAAAAGCCGCCCCGCGCGCATTGGACGATTCTGCTGTGGTGGTGATGGATGGTCAACGATATGCGCTCACAACCGACTCGCATGTTGTCTCGCCATTGTTTTTTCCAGGCGGTGATATAGGACGATTGGCAATCTGTGGAACGGTTAACGACCTTGCGATGTCCGGCGCAACTCCAGTTGCATTGACCTGCGGTTTTGTTTTGGAGGAAGGTTTGTCGTTTAATATTTTGCAGCAAGTTGTAAAGTCCATGCAGGATGCGGCGAAGGAAGCGGGAGTTTATATCGCGGCAGGCGATACGAAGGTCGTGCAAAAAGGCGGTGCGGATAAATTATTCATCAATACATCAGGAATTGGAAAGATACCCGATGGAATAAATATCTCTGGATCGAATGCAAAAGAAGGCGATGTAATTATTATTTCGGGAACGATAGGAGATCATGGCATTGCAGTTTTGTCTGCGCGTGAAGATCTGGGATTTGAAACGGCTCTTGAAAGCGACGTCGCCCCTTTGAATCATCTTGTGCAGGCGATGATGAATGCGGGTGAAATCCATGTTCTGCGCGACCCCACACGTGGCGGACTGGCAACTTCATTGGTTGAAATTGCAGAACAATCCCATGTGACAATTGAAATTGACGAACAGGCATTACCAGTCAGACCAGCTGTGAAAGCCGCGTGTGAGATGCTGGGATTTGATCCATTGTATGTTGCCAACGAAGGGAAGTTGGTTGCGTTCGTGAAAGAAAGTAATGTTGAAAAGGTTTTGGATGTGATGAAGAAAATAAATTATGGCGCGGATGCCACCATAATCGGAAGAGTTATTGGAATTGAAAAATCACGGGTTCGGATGCGAACCGCGATCGGGGGAACAAGATTAGTGGATATGTTGCCCGGGGAAATGCTGCCGAGGATTTGTTAATTTCCTTGATATTTGGTCAATTCAGCATATTGTGGATGCCTGCGGATGTATGCCGCGGCATAGGAACACATGGGGATCACTCGCAGCGATCTGGCTTTGGCATATTCAAGCCCAGCCAGGGTTAATTTCCCTGCCACGCCCTGCCCCCTCAATTCGGGCTGGACTCCCACATGCGTGATGACAAAAGTACCTTCATCTTGAAGGTAGTCCAATTTTGAAAGCAGTCCGTTGATCCTTACTTCAAAACGTCTTTCCGATACGTTATTGGTTATTTCAAGACCTTCAAGATTGATATCCATAATGTAATTGAACCTTATTTTTGTTTTTCGCGCGCAATGACAGCAATATATTCCATGATGATCTTCAAGCCCGCGAAGACCGTGGCTTCAGATGGATCAAGTGGGGGCGCGATCTCGACGACATCCAACCCAACCAGCGGAAGTCCTTGCATGGATTTGAGCAGATATAAAACCTCACGCGAGGTTAATCCGCCAAACTCAGGAATACCTGTGCCCGGCGCTGCGGATGGGTCGAGGCAGTCAATATCAAGCGAGATATGGATCGCATCGCAATCATTGAGGATGTTGCGAACGCTGTCGGCTACATGTTTCATGCCGCGTTCTGCCACATCTGCGGCTGTGTAAACATGAACGCCGCCGTTTTCAATGATGTCAATTTCCTGGTCTTCCCAGGAACGCAAGCCGACCATGCAAATATCATGCGGTTCGATTCCAAATTCCATGCCGCGCCGTATGACACACGCATGAGAAAGTTTTGAACCGTCAAATACATCGCACAGGTCGGGATGGGCATCCACCCAAAGCACGCCGAGTCGCAGGTTTTTATAACGTTCACGTTGTCCTTCAAGGATGGGAATGGTGACAGAATGGTCGCCGCCGAGCAGAATCGGCATGTTGGGCAGAGTCGCTACTTTTTGGCTGACCAACTCAAAGTCACGAATTGGATCCGTGATTGGGATGTCGCCCAGATCGCAGACAGTTAAATCTTTCAGACGAGTTCGATCCTCACTAAAAGGAGTCAAATGGTGCGACCAATATCGCAGGCGTTCGGGGGCAAGCGCCGCGCCTTTTCTTGCGCTGGCAAGTCCGTCAAATGGGATGCCGATCACGCTGAAATCGGTTTGCTCGGGAGTGAGACCTGGGCGGTGCAGGTCGCCCCATAATCCGTGAGTGCCTTCGATGGTCATGTTATCTCCTGTATGCCCCCATTGTACTCTCGAAAATAAACTCATTGACCCGCTTTCCATTTGCTTTTACAATGTTAATATGACCCCGATGTTCGCTGGCTTTTTTCGTCCCGACCACGACCCTCCACACAGGCTTAGTCCGCGTGTTGTTTAACTTTAAGAATTTAACTTTCGGAGGAAAAATCATGCCTACCCCTATTATTTCAAAACGTGCGCCCATTTACGCCGATGTTCCAGATGAAAAGTGGAACGATTGGCGTTGGCAATTAAGTAACCGCTTGAATACAGCGGAAGATATCGAAAAGGTTTTACCCATCACAGACAGCGAGCGCAAGGCTTTGCAAACGCAAGGATTGTTCCGTGTGGATGTGACGCCTTACTTTATTTCCTTGGTTGACCCGGACGATCCGAATGATCCCGTCCGCAAGCAGATCATTCCTGTTGCGGAGGAACTGAATGCGTTCACCTCGATGATGGAGGACTCGCTTGCGGAGGACCGCCACTCTCCCGTGCCCGGGCTTGTTCACCGCTATCCTGACAGGGTGCTCATGCTGGTAACAACCCAGTGCGCCTCGTACTGCCGTTACTGCACGCGCTCGCGCATTGTCGGCGACCCCGGTCAAACCTTCAACCGCCAGGATTTTGAGATGCAGATCGATTATCTCAAACGCACACCACAAGTGCGCGATGTGCTTCTCTCCGGCGGTGACCCGCTTGTGCTGGCTCCAAAAATCTTGGAAGAGTTGCTCACTCGTTTGCGCGAGATCCCGCATATTGAAATAGTCCGCATCGGGTCACGCGTGCCGGTCTTTATGCCGATGCGCATCACACAAGAGCTATGTGACATGCTCGCCAAATTCCATCCACTCTGGCTGAATATTCATGTCAACCATCCGAATGAGATCACAAAGGAACTTGCCGATGCCTGTGACCGTATGAGTCGCGCCGGAATTCCTTTGGGCAACCAATCCGTTTTACTCGCCGGCGTGAATGACTGTGTCCACATGCAGCGTGAACTCGTTCAAAAGCTCACTCGAATTCGTGTTCGCCCGTATTACCTGTATCAATGTGATCTCGTTGAAGGTTCAGGTCACTTCCGCACGCCCGTTGCAAAAGGCATTGAGATCATAGAAGGATTGCGCGGACATACTTCCGGCTACGCCGTTCCACAATACATCGTGGATGCACCCGGCGGAGGTGGTAAGATTCCTGTCACACCGAACTACATGTTGAGCATGTCAGATCACAAAGTCATCGTGCGTAACTATGAAGGCTATGTGACGACTTACGAAGAGCCGACCGAGTACAAATCGCATGATCCGAAAACCTGCAAGTTCTGTCAGAATAAGCGCCCGGAACCCGGGCAGACAGGTCTCACTGGTTTGCTTGATGGCGATAAAATGTTCATCAAGCCAGAAGGATTTGACGAACTGCACAACCGAGATGGTATTGAGCATCGTTTGAAAGATGAAAACAAGTGGAAACCGCTCGGAATTGGTTCCGGCAAATCAGATTAACCTATCAAGAAACCAGACAGGTTTCCATCAGAGATACTACCCTGTCCGGCCTTTCCATAAAGGAGACTACTATGCGTAAGACAATGTTCGTTCTTGTCACCCTGGCTTTAATATTGACCGCTTGTTTGCCGGGTCAAAGCCCTGTGGATATGCAATCGCAGGTCAATACCGCTGTTGCTCAAACCCTGGAAGCCAGACAGCAGATTGAAGATTCTGTGGCGCAAACAGTTGCAGCACAAAGCTTATTGATTACACCCACTGCTGAATCTACACAACCGCCAACCAACACACCGCTTGCCTTCCCGACGCTGACCGCAATCATCCCAACAGTCACAGCTTTTCCGGTTAATCCGCCCTCCACCGGCGGCGGCACGTCATATCAAGCGGATTACGCCTGTGATATCATCAACAGGAAACCTAAGGATAATACTGAATATAACAAAGGCGCGAAATTTGACATCAAGTGGACCATTGTCAACACTGGCAAAAAGACATGGGATGCTGGTTACGATGTGAAATATTACAGCGGCCCAAAAATGACAAACCTCACAGTCGTTGAGATTCCCAAGGAAATGAAGCCCAAAGCAACATACGAAATCAATCTGGATGCAGTTGTGCCGGATGAAAAAGGTTTCCAGGTGATGACCTGGACAGTGCAAGGACAGCTTTGCTATCCGTATGTGGCTATCATTGTGAAATAAGGGATTTGGGGAGAATAAATGATTCGGCGAAATTTCAGGGCGCTTGTGGTTTTGGTCGTCACAGGGATCATGCTGGCATGCGTGCCAACCCTTGCGCCTGCCTCTGCGCCGATGCCCACATTTGACCCGAATTCGATCAACACCGTGATCGCCCAAACCGCTGGAGCGGCGGCGACCCAAACTGCGCTCAAGTTGCCGGCCACGCTCACCTTCACGGCCACTCCTTTGCCGGCGCATACACCTACCGAAACGCCCACACCGACCTTCATCTTTCTCCTCCCTACCGTTACTGTTCTCCCTACAATGGTTAAGCCGGGCAGTTCAAGCGCGCAGTATGAATGTCAGATCATTTTACAAAATCCAAAAAATGACAGCGTGTTCTCGCCAGGCGCTGTATTTGACATGACCTGGCAGGTGGCGAACATAGGCAAAAATGCCTGGTTTTCATCAGACACGGATTACCGTTATTCGAGCGGCGACAGAATTCATAAAGCTTCCATCTATGATTTGCCGTCCTCGGTATTGCCTGGCGGCACCATTGATCTGACAGTCAAGATGAAAGCCCCTGCCGAGCCGGGAACTTATAAGACAGAGTGGAGAATAAGTGTAGGGAAAAACTGGTTCTGTCCCCTCAAGCTGACCATCATCGTAAATTAGAAAAGTTCTCCGAGCTAAACTCGGAGAACTTTTCTAATAACTAGGAAGCAGGTGGAAGCGGTTCGTCACTGGCGGGCATGGCTTCCGGTTTCTTGCGAAGCATGAAAAAACCGACAGCAATGGGGATGGCAATGAAAATTATGGAGAGGCACAAAAACACGATTCCCATGGTCGTTGCCGCAGCAGGATCACTGCTTCCCATCACGTCAATCTCGGCGCCCGGCATCATGCTGGCTAAAACAGATGTCGCGCCAAAGAAAAGCATGAACAAGCCCGGACATCCGCAAAGCAGAACTGAGGCAATCGTGGCAATAATGCCTTTGGTTTTGTTATCCATCGTTTCATCTCCTTGATATATTTGTTTACCCCAGTATACATGCAATAAAAACAGGATGCAAGCATCACTTGCACCCCATTCGTACTAAGGTTTCGATACGCTTTGCCTACTCAACCCTAGCTTCTCAACTTCGCGCCGACCGCATGTTCCAGCCGTTTGACGATCTTGTTGCGGATTGCGGCAGCCTCGGCGTCGGTCATCGTTTTATCTGATTGGTAGGTGAGACTGTACGCCAGCGACTTTTTCCCAACCCCGATCTTTTCGTCCTTATAGACATCGAACAAGCGCACAGCGGTGACGGTTCCTGCTCCTGTTTGCCTTATCAGGCTTTCGACTGCAGACGCCTCCACTGAATCATCCACGATGACGGCGATGTCTTCGTAAATAGGCGGCGTCTCAGGAACGGATTTTATGCCGTAGGTGGGATTCAACCTGCGCAGGAGATCAAGGTCAAATTCAGCCACGCTGACTGCTGACTCGCCAAACTCAAATTTTTCTTTCACAAGGGGATGCAGTTCGCCGAACAGGCCGACAACCTGTCCATTGACCTTGACTTCGGCGGCTTTGCCCGGGTGCAGGTATGGTGTGGAGGCTTCGCGTGCCGCAGCGTAGGAAATGTCTGTGAGGCGCAATCCGCTCAAAAGGAGTTCGAGGCGTCCCTTCATGTCGAAGAAGTCAAAAGCGGGCGAGTCTTTCACATCCCATGCGGAGGCGAGGCGAGCGCCTGTCATCACGATGGCGAGTTCGCGCGGCTCATTCGGTAAACCTCGCTCTCCCAAAAGAACATCGGGACGATGTGAGCTTGTCGAAGTGTCATTGCCATTGGGCTCGAAGATCGGACCCACTTCAAACATTGCAATGGATTCGGCGCGCGCGTTTTTCTCGGCGATTTCAAGCACCGAGGTGAGCAGACTTTTTCGCAGAACGCTGCGCTCAGGTGCGGTGGGATTCGCAATGCGAACATAGTTGTTAGGTTCGGGTCTGAGACGCGAACCTAACAAGCGACCCTCGCGTTCGGGCGAGGTCATGCGATGAGTGACGACCTCCTGCAGTCCAAGCGCAACCAGCAGGTCGCGCAAATGCTCCTCCCATTCGTGAACGGGATTGCCAACCTGCGGAGGCAACGCGTCCGCCATTGTAGTGACAGGGATATTATCGTAACCGTAGCCGCGTGCAATTTCTTCAAGCACATCGGCGAGACCGACAACGCCTTTGGCAATGTCCATGCGATGTGGCGGGGTTTTTGATTTGACCTTATCCTTGTCAATTGTGCATTTGAATTCAAGACGCGTGAGCAACTCGCTGATTTTTTTGGCAGTCAGATCAATACCAAGCAAACGTTTGACATCATGCGGCGTGACTGTGATGGTTGGGTCTTTTGGCTTGAGCGGATATTCATCCACGAGGCCGGGCGCAATCGTGCCGCCAGCCCACTCAGCCATGTATTGAAGTCCGCGCTTCACGCCTTGCTCTGCAAGTGCAGGATGCACGCCGCGCGAAAAACGGAAGGACGCTTCGGATGGAAGATTATGTTGTTTTGCAGTTCTGCGAATGTTGATGAAGTTCCATGCCGCGCCTTCGAGTAAAACATTTTTCGTTTTATCCGTCACTTCAGATTCAGAACCGCCCATCACACCCGCGAGGGAGAGCGGACCTTTTTCATCGCAGACAAGCACGTTCATCGAGGTGAGCGTGCGTTGGCTGCCATCCAGGGTGGTGAGTTTCTCGCCGTCTTTGGCGGCGCGGGTGATTATTTTTATTTTCTTCTTACCCGCACGTTCTTTGAGCACATCATAATCAAACGCATGTAACGGCTCACCGAGTTCGAGCATGGCGTAGTTTGTAGCATCTACAACACTGTTGATGGGACGCTGCCCCGCGAGTTTAAGTCTGCGCTGGATTGCGTAGGGACTTGGTTTGATCTCAACATCCCGAATTAATCCAACCACGAAGCGCGGGTTGAGTTCGGGATCTGTAATTTCAATCTCAACAAGTTCGTTCACAGGCTTCAACGTATCCGCTTGCGCGTGTTTACTTGTATACCTGTCCGCTTGCGCGTGTTTACGCAATTCTCTCCCCGTCAATGCGGCGAGTTCGCGCGCAATGCCGATCACGCTCGCATTGCGTGCCATGTTTGGAAGAATGGAAATATTTAAAACTGCGTCGCCCATGTAATCGGCAAGAGGCCTACCGACTGGTGCCTCATCTTCCAGGATGATGATACCATCATGTTCTTCTGCGATGCCGAGTTCCTTTTCTGAGCAGACCATCGAATATGACTCCACGCCGCGAATCTTGGCACGTTTGAGAGTCATCAATTGCAAGCCTTCGGCGTGACCATCGTACAGGGTCGAGCCTTCTTTGGCATACGCCACTTTGATCGGCTTCTCGAGCATGCCCGTACCTTTCAAATGAAAGATATTCGGCGCGCCCGTCAGCACGACTTGCTCCTGCTGTCCATCGAACAGGTCGAGCAGGGTTAATTTATCTGCGTTGGGATGCGCTTTCACTTCACGGATTTCAGCCACGACGATCTTTTCCTTGTCCCATGCGATGCCGCTGGTCTTGAATTCGTGCTTCTCGCCTTCTTTGTAAACGGGCATTTCGAGACCTGCATATAAAATTTCATCCACTTCGAGACCAGCGAGGGTTAATTTTCGAGCCATGTCTTCGACAGATAAACCGTCGAGATCAACGAAATCTTTTAGCCAGGATATAGGTATTTTCATGATTTTCTCCAGAGAGTAGAGAATAGAGAATTAGAGAACGGTGTTTTCAGAGCCATCGGAGTCTTCCAAAGGTTCGATTTCATAAGGTTCGGATTCTTCCCGAACTACATGATTCGCTCCAGGTTCGTTTGCTCCCTGTTTGCTCTTCTTCAAGAAACTGATATAGCCATTCAGCATTTTTTCAATTTCTTCGCCTTCTTTTTCCAATTCAGTGTAGAGAGCGGCGGGAATAAAACCTATTTCAAAAGCAAAGATTAAGTGGCTGAGGGTTTCTTCCAGAGAACCGCGCGCGTTGTAACAAAAACGGACATTGTCCTGATAATAAAAGCGACCATATCCTTCAGCAATATTAGCAGAGATACTCAATGAAGACCGACGGAGTTGCTGATTCAGGTTCCACTTTTCTTCTGGGGGCAGCAAGGGTAAAACCTGTTTATAAACCTTCACAGCATAATCCTTTGCCCGAAGCCAGACCTGCAACTTTTTCAAACCTTGAATACTCATTTCATTCTCCTTTTCTTTTACTATTCTCTTCTCTCTATTCTCCAATTATCTAGAATTGTTCCAAAAATCTCACATCGTTACCCCAGAAGTAACGGATGTCATTGATCTTGTTTCTTAACATCAACTGACGTTCGGGTCCCATGCCGAAGGCAAAGCCTGAGTAGACCTTCGGATCGTAACCGCCGTTTTGCAAAACAACAGGATGCACCATGCCGCACCCCAAAATCTCAAGCCAGCCGGAATTCTTGCAGACCTGGCATCCCACCCCGCCGCACACGAAACATTCCACGTCCACTTCGGCGGAGGGTTCCGTGAACGGAAAATACGACGCACGGAAACGAAGCCTTGCGCCCTCGCCGAACATGCGGCGCACGAAGTCTGCAAGCGTGCCCTTCAAATCCGCGAAGGTGATGTTCCTGCCAACCGCAAGCCCTTCCACTTGATTGAATTGAATTTCGGAACGCGCCGTGATTTGCTCATAACGAAAACACATGCCGGGCAATGCAATCCGAATCGACGGCGGGTTCAGTGGATCCGTCGCGGCACGCGAAGCGTCACGCATCGCGCGGATCTGTCCGGGCGAGGTGTGCGTCCTCATCAAAATGGGATTGTCTCCACGATTATCCGCTTCCACAAAAAATGTATCCTGCATGTCACGCGCGGGATGATGCGGCGGAAAGTTGAGCATTTGGAAATTCATCTCATCGGTCTCGACTTCGCGCGAGGTGTACACCTGAAAACCCATCTCCGCAAGAATGTCTAGGACGCGGCGCAGTTGCTGCGTGGTTGGATGCAGCTTGCCGACTTTCACTGTACGTCCGGGCAAAGTCACATCCAGTTTTTCTTCTGCGAGGGATTTCGCCAATGTGGCGATTTTTAGCTCTTTGGATTTTCCCTCCTCAGCGGATTCCAGTGCCGCCTTGACACGGTTCGCGGCGGATCCAACAACTGGTTTCTGCTCCTTTGAGAGTTTCCCAAACTCGGAAAAGATTCCCATCAGCGGAGAACTGCGTCCCACGTTAGCCACGCGCCATGCATCAAGAGCGGCCTGGTCACTAATGGACGATAAACTCTCCAGCGCGGCTTTTTCGATCTCGTTCAATTTATCCAACATACGTGCCTCCAATAACTCGTCATTGCGAGGAAGGCTTTAGCCTGACGAATTAATCTCCAACATTATGGCGGAGATTGTTTCGGGCGGACGAACACCGCCCTCGCAATGACATAAAAACAAACAACTCCCTCCCGTCCACAATTGGGACGAGAGGGAGTTCTCGCGGTACCACCCAAGTTAGTCATTTACATGACTCTCTTTGCGCTGACCAGCATCAGCCTCTCGAATAACGTTGAGAAAACGGTTCAGACTACAAAACGTGACACATGAAACTTGACACCTGACACGCTCTTCACCTTCACGGCTCAAGAGGGAACTTCAACTGGGTTCTTTCGAATGCAACTTTCAGCACGCGCAGCGCATTGCATCTCTCTGGCGGTTTCTACCAGCCTACTTTCCTCTGTCACAGCCTTTAATTTTTTGATTGCCGTAATTATCTGCGAAAACAACTTCCTGTCAAGGCTGGCCCAAACCAGGCCATAAAGCATTAAAATCCATAAAACGATCCCGCTCAAGGAAACCCAAACATGAATCGCAAACTCGACTTCCCCACACTTTTACTTTTTACCGCCTTGCTGCTTGGTGCGATCATTCGCTTTTATCCTGTCGTCTCAAACGGATTTCCGCTCAACGACGGCGGCATGTTCTACACAATGATCCGTGACCTGAAAGCTGATCGTTACCTCCTGCCGCAATTGACGACATATAACTTTGCGGATATTCCCTTCGCCTATCCGCCTCTTGGATTTTATATCGCCGCATCTCTTTCGGACCTTCTGCCTGTTTCTGAACTATGGGTTCTGCTTTACATCCCGGCATTGATCAACACCCTCTCCATCCTTTTCTTTTACAAATTTGCCGAAGAGACTCTCAACTCGCGCATGTCTGCTTCCCTGGCTGTGCTGGTCTTTGCGCTTTCGCCGCGTTCTTTTCTCTGGCAGGTGATGGGCGGCGGAATCACGCGCTCTTTTGGGTTGTTATTTATGCTCCTCATGTTGTGGCAGGCAACAATAATGCTCAAGCCGCCGTCCTCGGCGGCAGGGACGCCGCCGAGAGCAGGTAATATTAATCTCGCACTCGCTATTCTCTTCGGCGCGGGCGCGGTCTTGAGTCACCCACAAACGGCTTTACATGCGGTTTTGGGCGGGACGCTGATCTTTATTTTTTATGGCTTCACCAAACGTGGATTCATTTCAGTATTTTTCATCGGTCTCGGCCTGGCTTTGGTCACTGCGCCCTGGTGGTTAACTGTGCTAACTCGTCACGGCTTGCAGCCATTTGTTTCTGCAGGCCAAACCAGCCAGCGGACTCTTGAATCGTATCTTGCCATTCTAAGATTTGATGGGATTGGAGATTATTTATTTATTCCCACTTTGCTATTTGCGATCATCGGCGTTTGGACTACTTTCAAACAGCGAGATTTCTTTTTAATCACATGGGCTGCGCTTGCATATCTGATTGACCCGCGCGGCGGAGATGGGATTGCTTTGCTGGCGCTGTCGATGTTAGCAGGGATAGGTTTGCTCAAATTTCTGGCATGGATCAGCCGCTCGGACGGAGGGCAGGCCTGCCCTCCCGAAGGAACATCGGGACGATGTGAGTTCGACCGAAGGGTTGAAGCGGCGTTTATGAAGCGCGGGGTTCAAATCCTGTTATTTGGCTTGGTGCTTTATTTCGTCCTGGTTGCAGGCATCTTTGATTTTCAATTGGTCAATACGAGTTTGAAAGCAAACAACCTTGAGATGATCGAGTGGGTCAAGTCAAATGTGAGCGGCGAAAAAACTTTTTTACTTGCAACGGGGCGCGAATTTTCAATGTCCGACCCGCTGCAGGAATGGTTTCCCGCGTTGACGAATCAATACAGCGCGACGACCATGCAGGGTTTGGAATGGACATTGGGCTCTGGATTCTTTCCATGGTATGAACAGTTGGTCGCATTTCAACATTGTGCGGATGTGTCCTGCGTCAGCGAGTGGAGCGCACGCAACGGTGTGGACTACGATTACTTGATCGTGACGATCCCGCCTGGGAATGATGAAGGTGAATTGGCTGTCTCTTTGCGAAGCCTCGTGGTTTCAATGCGCAGTTCGGCTTTACATTTGCTGGTGTATGAGTCAAAGAGTGCACTGGTGTTTGAGTTGAAAAAGTGACAGTCACTTTAAAATTGACTGTCACTTACATCCCTGCCTTCCCATTCGTTCATAAATTGATCTAAAAATTTCATCATCACCGCATGTCTTTGCTCTGCAATTTTTTTGGCAGTAGGTGTGTTCATCATATCCTTGAGCAAAAGTAGTTTTTCATAAAAGTGATTGATTGTGGCGCTTTTGCTGTTTTTATAATCTTCGAAACTGGCGTGCATTTGGGGCGGCGAGTGCGGGTCATACATCATTCTGTTTTTATAACCGCCGTATGCGAAGGCGCGTCCGATCCCAATTGCGCCGATGGCATCCAGGCGGTCGGCATCCTGCACGATGAAGCCTTCCAGCGATCCCATTTTGTTTTCCACGCCAGCGCCCTTGTATGATATCTGCGTGATGATCTCGCAAACTGCCTCAGCGCTGGGAATGTCCACGTGGCAGGATTCAAGCCAGGCCCGGGCGCGCAGCGGGGTTTCATCTCCCCTTTCGTTAAACTTCCAATCGTCAAGATCGTGCAGTAGTGCGGCCAGCTGCACGATGAACATATCCGCTTTTTCCTGCTCGCAAATGGTGATGGCATTTTTCCAGACGCGATAGATGTGCCACCAATCATGTCCTGAGGAATCATCCCCAAATTCCTGTTTGATGTATTCAACTGTTTTTTGGATGATGTCTTTCTGGGTCATGTCTCTATTTTGCCATATAAAAGGAAAGTCGGGCTTTGAGCCCGACCTACTTATCGTTCCATTTCATTTTCATATATACGCCACCCTTTTCCAATTCATTCAGCATTTGATTCAGCCGCTTATGTTTTGTGGTCTCTAGTTTTGCGCGTGTGATCCAGCCAATATAATCATTCTGTTGATACGGCGGGCGGGCAAGGTAGGCATCCATCAATCCGCGCGCATTGAGGGCGTCGCGGAAAAAGTCTGGCATTTCATATCGAGGGCGTGGAGGCATTTTGTTTCCTTATTGTTTGAGTATTTTGACGATGTCACATTCGCTGTATCTGGCAATTTTACACAGAAAAGAGCAATAATCCACCCGCCAGAAACAGGAAAGTCAAATCTTCATAAGCATCCTGCGTCAAATCCATAATTTTCGCGCTTCAACAAGCCCAGTAATTTTGTTGTATCTTCAAGGATCACATCCGCGCCCATTTTCTTTAACTCTGGTTCTTCACCGAAGCCGCACAGTACGCCCACCGTTTGAGCGCCGGCGGATTTGCCTGCGCGCATATCCACTGTGGTATCGCCGATCATCAGGCAGTTTTCAGGGGACGTCTTCATTTTTTGCGCGGCCAGCAGGATTGGGTCGGGATATGGTTTTGTATGTTCGGCAGACAAGCCTGTGATAATTACATCGAAATATTTGAGCAGATCGAATTTCTTGAGGAAAGCCAGTGTGCCGCCTTCGTCCCTCGCGCTAACCACTGCCATGGGGTAACGCCCATGCAGTTGTTTCAACATTTCATCCACCCCGGGAATGAGCAGAAATTCTTTTGAGGAGTGTTTGCGATGGCGGGACAGCCAATGGATGACAGCCACCATTTCATCGTCAATGCCGAATGTGTCGGCCAGGCCGAGCAGGGCGTTGCCGGGAGCTTCGACCCACATCACAAGACGGCGGGCAAAATGATCGGGGTCTTTAAAGAGAAAGCGTGGAATAAAACGCGAGACTTTCCGTACATATAAGTCGTCTGTGTCGCTGAGTGTGCCGTCCACATCAAAACACAGGGCTTTTACTCGATTAAGATCAAGGGACATGGATTAATTGTACCAAACGGACTATACTTAACTTTATCCCGACAATGGCTGAAGATCGAACTCGCTCCCTGCTTGAACTATTAATCAGCGTTAGCCGTGAGGTTGCTACTGCCCTGGACTTGCGCACCGTTTTACAACGCCTGCTTTTTGCCGCCATTCAACATGTGGGCGGGGAAGGCGGCAGTATCGTTGTGATGGATGATCTTGGCAAGCCTGTGGATGCCACCATTATTTACGGAAAACAGATCCAGGAGCATACCATCGAACAGCTTCGTTTTACTGTGGAGCGCGGTCTTGCGGGATGGGTGGTGCAACACCGTAAGCCGGCGCTTGTTCCAGACACCAGCAAAGATAAGCGTTGGTTGCAAAGTGCTGATGACTCCCCTGGCAAGCCTGGCGAAAAGTCTGCGCTCTGTGTGCCGTTGATGGCCCGCGAGCAATTGGTAGGCGTACTAACGCTGGTTCATTCGGTCCCCAATGCATTTACAGAAGAACATTTGGAATTGATGCAAGCCATCGCTGACCAGGCCAGCGTGGCGGTTTTGAATGCGCGCCTGTATACCGAAAGCCAGCGGACTACGCGTGTGATGACCGCCCTGGCAGAGGGTGCGGCGGCAATCAGTTCCTCGCTGGAGATGACGGATGTGTGGGATCGCATCCTTAACCAGACCATGCAGGTTCTGCAGGTAGAGACGGTGGCCCTGGCTTTGATGGACCATACAAGCAATGACCTGGTTTTCCATGCGGCGGCAGGACAAAACTCCGTCAATATTAAGGGCTGGCACATCCCCGCCAGGCATGGTCTTACAGGGCTGGTGGCGAGTGATGGGCATGGGTTGGTCGTGCCAGCCTTCACCGAGGACCCTCGTTATCGTGAAGCGGATCAATTCGAAGGGGTCGAGATGCGGGCTGTGGCCATCGCTCCGATCCAGTCACAAGGAAAGGTCATCGGTGTGCTGGAGGCCATCAATCCTGTTTCCGGTTCGTTTGACCCGGATGCGATGGTAGTAATGACCGGCTTGGGGAACCTGGCAGGCACGACCATCCAAAACGCCGAACTTTTTGATCGTTTACAAAAAACGCACCAGCATTACCATGAGTTGTTTGAAGATAGCGTCGATACGATCCTGATCACGGACTGGGAAGGCAGGGTCCTGGAAGCGAACCGCCAGGCTGTGAAATTGAGCGGATATAGCGTTGAGCAATTGCAGACCATGAGCATTGACCAATTGCATGAAGTCAATTGGAATAAAACAGGTTTGAATTTTGAAGCGCTCAAGCGCGACCAGGAATGTAATTATGAATCCAACCTGCATCGGCAGGCTGGCGACGCAAACCCGATTGAGGTGTATGCGCGCCGTGTCGAATTTGAAGAGACTGGCTCGATCCAATGGATCTTAAGAGATATTACCGAACGCAAGGACCTGGATTCCCTGCGTGAGGACATGATCTCCATGATCTATCATGACCTGCGTTCACCGCTTGGAAATATCGTATCGAGTCTTGAGATGATGGGCGATCTGATATCTGAGGATGATTCGCTAAATACCATGCTTAGCATCGCGCAGAATTCCACCGCCCGCATTCAGCGCCTGGTGAATTCCCTGCTGGATATTAGCCGTCTTGAATCGGGACAACAGATTGTGGATCAGGTCGCAGTCGATCCGATTGCTTTGATCCGTGAAGCCATTCGTGATGTGGAACCAGCCGCAGGCGGACGACAGCAAACCGTCGAGAATAAAACGGTCGGTGTGCTCCCGCTCATTTGGGTGGATGTGGATATGGCCCATCGGATATTCATTAACCTGCTAGAAAATGCAATCAAATTTACACCGGTGGAAGGGCGCATTGAGATTGGCGCGCAAACGACCGATGGCGTTTTTGTGAAGTTCTGGGTGCGGGATAATGGACGCGGCATTTCCGCCGCAGACCAGGAACGGGTCTTTGAAAAATTTACCCGTCTGCGCGGCAAGGACAGACCCGGTGGACTGGGGGTTGGCCTGGCTTTTTGCCGGCTTGCCGTGCATGGACATGGCGGTGAGATCTGGATGGAAAGCGAACCAGGAAATGGCACCACCTTCTGGCTGACCCTGCCTGTGGCAAATAAGAAGATGACCGGCGAACTGAGGCGCAAGACTGGCAGATTAACCATGAAATAAGGCAGGAAAAAATATTCCGCCCGTTTATCATTTAACCAAATTTTTTATTCCCCATTTACCAGGAGTATCATGCAGGAAGTAGCAAATAACATACTGATCGAAGACCAATATCCCGGTGTCACGCTGGGCGTAATTGTTACACAACGTGGACTCATTCAAATAGATGCGCCCCCGTCTCCTGAAGATGCGCGTTCCTGGCGTGCCGCCTTGATGAACCTGGGCGGCGGCATGGAACGTGTCCTCATTAATCTGGATGCGCATCCAGATAGAACGCTTGGCGCACGCGCCATGGATTGTACCGTCATCGCACACGAAAAGACCACCAACACCTTCCGCACACGCCCAAGCACATTCAAGGCGCAGGGTGAAGAGACCGGCGCAGATTGGGAAGCCATTGCCGGGCTTGGCAGTGTCCGTTGGGCACCGCCTGAAAATTCCTTTACAGATTCAATGACCCTGCATTGGAGCGAGACGCCCGTCTATCTTGAACATCATCCCGGCCCATCCAATGGCTCCATTTGGGTGCATTTGCCCGAAGAAAAAATCGTTTTCGTTGGGGATGCGGTCTTGAAAAACCAGCCTCCTTTTCTGGCGGGTTCAAACCTTAAGGCCTGGCTTGATTCTTTAAACCTACTGCTTGAACCTCCCTTTAAGGGCTATACCTTCATCAGCAGCCGCGGCGGGATTGTGACCACCAACGCCATAAAATCGCAATACGACTTCCTCAAACATATCAACGATAAACTGGATAAGATCACGGCCAAGAAACCGAATCCGGCCGCGACCGAGAAACTGGTTGCTTCCCTGTTGACCTGGTTCAAAGCCCCGGCCGCGCGCCAAAAACAATTTGCCCAGCGCCTGCGCTATGGACTGCTTCATTACAATTCCCGTCATCACCATGCCTCCACCCAGCCTTATGAGGATTGATGACTTCAGCGCAGCCCATCCTTGAATTGATGCGCGGCTCGATTGTTGAAGCGACCCACGCCGGCTCCATTGCAATTGTCGATTCAACCGGCAAATTGCTGCACTCTCATGGCGACCCTGACATGGTCGCCTTTTTGCGCTCATCCGCCAAGCCGTTTCAGGTTCTTCCATTCGTTGAACAGGGCGGCGTGGACCATTTTGGATTCACACAAAAGGAACTTTCCCTTTCGTGCGCCTCGCATGAAACCGCGCAGATGCATCTGGATACTGTCAGGGCCATGCAGAAAAAGATTGGCATTCAGGAAAGCCACCTGCAATGCGGCGGACATTTACCCAGCGACGCAGCCAAATTGAAACAGGTGATTAAAGAAGATATCACGCCAAGCTCCAATTTCAATAACTGCTCCGGCAAACATACTGCCATGCTGGCTTTTGCCAAAATGCGCGGACTGCCTCTCGAAAATTATCTCGCCTTTGAGCACCTCATTCAAAAAGAGATCCTGAAAACTTTCTCTGAAATGTGCGGCATTGAACTGGACAAAATCGAACTCGGCATTGACGGCTGTTCTGCGCCAAATTTTGCCGTTCCATTGGTCAACGCCGCGCTTGGCATGGCGCGCATTTGTGATCCGCGTGACCTGAGCGAAGCGCGCGCAGCTGCCTGCAAAAAGACAACAACCGCCATGATCGCGCATCCCGAAATGGTCAGTAATTATGGCGAATTCGATTGTGAACTCATGAAGATCGGCGGGGGCAGGATCGTCACCAAACGCGGCGCAGAAGGATTCCAGATCATCGGTCTCATGCCCGGCGTGTACGGCGAAAAAGGCGTGGGCATTGCCTTCAAAGTAACCGACGGCGATGCCTCGCGCATGAATGACTCTATGGAATCGAGTTCGCGTGTGCGCCCCGCTGTCACGCTTGAAATTTTGCGCCAGTTGAATGTCTTGAATGGATCACATTTGAAATCTCTGGCGAAGTTTGGTCCCGAAAAAATATTGAAGAATTATGCGGGGCTTGTGACTGGAAGATCAAAGCCTGTATTTCAGTTATAAAGACATCCATGAAAAATCTGCAGAAACGCGCAATCAAAATCCACGAAATATTGCTCGCAGCCTTCGGCGAACCCATCTGGCGCAACCCTCTGCCCGCCATGGACGAACTGGTCTCCACCATCCTTTCGCAAAACACAAATGACCTTAACCGTGACCGCGCTTTCAATTCCTTGCGCGCCAAATTCCCAACATGGGAAGCGGTGCGTGACGCAAAAGAAGAGGATGTGATCAATGCGATCAGGCCAGCAGGACTCGCCAACCAAAAAGGCCCGCGCATGCAACAAGTCCTGCGAGCCATCACCGAGGAACGCGGCTCGCTCCACCTGGACTTTTTAGCGGGTCTGCCCGTCGAAGAAGCGCGTGCCTGGCTGACAAAGTTCAACGGCGTGGGACCGAAGACTGCCGCCATCGTTTTATGTTTTTCATTGAACCTGCCCGCCTTCCCGGTGGATACGCACATCTACCGCGTCACCGGCCGCCTGGGCCTGCGCCCCGAAAAAATGACGGTAGAACAGGCGCACCCATATCTTGAATCTATCTTTCCGCCTGAGACGTATTACGCCGCGCATTTGAACATCATCCGTTTGGGGCGTGAAGTCTGTAATGCGCGCAAACCGAATTGTCCAAAATGCCCGATCAACAAGTTGTGCGAGTATAAAGAGAAGACGAAATAATATGTCATTGCGAGGGCGTTCTTGTTCTTCGCGCGAAGCGCTCGCAGTGACATATCTATATTGAGAATTGTTGGGAGTGGACAAACTTTGATGGAAAAACCTCCCGTCAGCATTGCCCTCGAAAAACTTGGCGTGCCGCATTCAGTATTTCGCCATGAAAACCCGGTCACCTCGTTTGAGCAGGCCGCGAGTGAGCGCGGTCAGCGGGCTTCGCAGGTGGTGCGAAGTATTTTGTTCCGCATTGCAGAAGATGAATTTATAATGGTGTTGGTCGCTGGCCCCGCGCAGATCTCATGGAAAAGCCTGCGCAAGCATCTTGGCCGTTCGCGTATCTCGATGGCAACGGAAGAGGAAGTCTTCGCAGTGACGGGCTACCTCGTCGGGACGGTGGCGCCTTTCGGATTGCCTCGCCAGCTCAAGGTCCTGATAGAAGCGGGCGCGATGCGGGAGCAGGAAATATCCATTGGGTCGGGAATGCGAAATACGGCGGTCATCTTAAAGAGCGCAGATCTGCGTCACGCATTAAAGGACGCGGAGGTTGTATCATTGACTGAAATAGCATCATAGGCGACAGCCACTTTGGAAGTGACTGTCGCCTCAAACATGGAGAACAGCATGTCCAATACCTATAAAGAACGCGCGCTAAAATATTTAGAGATCGAATGGGCGACCTATATTGAAAGATTTAATCGCTGGCCTGCTGAGGAGCGACTCAAGCGTGTGAAGGCTCAAGGCTATGGACAGTTCCGCGATATGCTCGCGCATGTCCTGGCGTGGTGGCAGGAAGGCATGGAGATCATCCATGCCATTGCCGAGGGACGCGAATATGAACGCAAAAAGTATAACTTCGATGTTTTCAATGCCGAAGCGGTTGCAAAATATAAAAATTGGGATGAAGCCGAGTTCCTTGCCCATTTTGAGAAAACGCGTCAGAAAGCCGCGGCAGACCTAAGGTCCATGAATGAGGCGGCCTGGGAGAATCGGCGTGTGCGTGTGTGGGTCAATGGCGTTTTTATCCATCATGCGCGCGAACATCTGGTTGCATCCAGCCGTTTTCTTATTTTGGATATGCTTCAAAATGAATGGAAACCCTATATTGAAGATTTTGAGAAGATCGGAGATAAAGAAGCCTTCCTAAAAAAACAAGGCGTCGGGAATTTTCGTGAAATGCTTGGGCATGTGATCGGCTGGTGGGATGAGGGTGAGCACATCATCACGGGTATTTTGAAAGACCCGAATTTCAAATGGCAGGATCGCGATACAGACGCTGTCAATGCTGAATTGATCGTAAAATATAAAAAACTTTCTGATGCAGAAACGCAAAAACAATTTGAAAGTAAAAGACAGGCTATGATAAAACTTGTGAACGAACTGCCTGAGGAAGCCTTCACGAACAGGGATATTGAAGGCTGGCTCGCGGCAGATGTAGTTGAACATTTTGATGATCATGCCATCCACGGATAAGCATGGAACACATTGTTTACCTCGCGCTTGGAAGCAACATGGCCAACCGCCTTGCCAATTTGAAGAATGCGGTCAGTCAGCTCGCACCGCTGATGAACGTGAAGAAAGAGTCGCCTGTCTATGAAACGCCGCCCTGGGGTTTCAAGGATCAATCTGCGTTCTTAAATCAGGTGGTGATGGCTGAATCCTGTCTCAAGCCTGAAACGCTGCTTGGACATTTGAAACGGCTTGAAAGATCCTTGGGGCGCGTGGAGAGTTTTCAGAACGGACCGCGTTTGATTGACCTGGATATTTTGTTCTTCGATGATTTGATCCTGGATTCGCCAGCGCTCGTGATTCCACATACACGTTTGCATCGGCGCGCATTCGTGCTGGTGCCATTGAATGACATTGCGCCTGATCATATTCATCCTCTGTTGGACAAACCCGTCAGCGAACTACTGCTGGATGTGGATCGGATCAATATCAATTTGTATGAAGGAAAGTAAATTTTTGAAGCAATTTGGTGGTTTCGATACGAACGGGAAGAGCATCCGCTCTACTCAACCAACGGAGTATTTTGTAAAGGAAAAAGCAAATGAAAATCGTTCGTTATCAAGTAAATGAGGATGAGCCAAAATACGGCTGGATGCTGGATGACAAGATCGGTGAAATTCAGGGGAACCTCTTTGGCGAGTATCGCCGCCGTGAAGCAAAAATCCCTGCGGCGGAATTAAATATGCTCGCGCCCTGTGCGCCGAGTAAAATTTTATGCGTGGGACGCAACTACGTGGAACATGCCAAAGAATTGGGCAATGAAGTTCCCAAAGTTCCGCTTGTCTTTTTGAAGCCGCCTTCCTCGATCATCGCCAACGGCGAATATATCATTTTGCCGCCGCAATCAAGCCAGGTGGAGCATGAAGCGGAGCTGGTTGTCGTCATTGGCAGGCGCGCAAAAAACGTCACCACTGATACTGCGAAGGAATTTATCTTCGGTTACACCATCGGCAACGACGTGACCGCGCGCGACCTGCAAAAGACGGACGGTCAATGGACGCGCGCCAAAGGCTTCGATACGTTCTGTTCCTTCGGTCCGTGGATCGATACCGAGTTTGATGCATCCGACGCGGTGGTCACCTGCCGCGTGAATGGGCAGATGCGCCAGATGGCCTCCACGCGTGACATGGTTTTCAATGTTGGCACAATGATCGCATACATTTCATCTGTGATGACGCTTGAACCAGGCGACATCATCTTCACCGGCACGCCCGCCGGAGTAGGTGAGTTGAAGAACGGCGATGTGGTGGATGTGGAAATTGAGGGACTTGGGAAGTTGAGCAACCCGGTGAAGGTATAGATTTTTTTGTCATTGCGAGGGCTCTTGTTCTTGCCCGAAGCAATCCCCGTATAGTGTTGGAGATTGCTTAACCGCCAGGAGCAAGTGCGCGGCTCGCAATGACGATAATATTAGCAGGAGATTATCTATGACCACGAATGAATTTCAAACCTTCCTCAAGCAATATCCCACTTACACAAAAACAGAATCTATAGATGCGCTTCGCAAAAAAGATTATTCACGCCTTGATCGCGGCGAACATATTTATCTTGATTACACCGGCGGCGGCATGTATGCTGAATCGCAAATTCAAAAACATCATCAACTCCTGCGCGAGAATGTATTTGGGAATCCGCATTCATCCAATCCCACCTCATTTGCTGTAACCAACCTCGTTGAAGGCGCGCGCGAATACGTCTTAAAATTTTTCAATGCTGACTCGAACGAATATCTTGTCATCTTTACATCGAATGCCAGCGGCGCGTTGAAACTGATCGGCGAGTCTTACCCATTTTCAAACGGACGTTATCTTTTAACTTTCGACAATCACAACTCGGTCAATGGGATTCGGGAATTTGCCCATGCGCGCGGCGCGGATGTGACCTATATCCCGGTCATGCTCCCGGATATGCGCGTCGACGCTTCGCAACTTAACCTTGAGCTGGCTCGGCCATCGGGGAGCGGACACAACCTGTTTGCATACCCCGCGCAATCGAACTTCTCCTCGGTCAAACATCCGCTGGAGTGGATTGAGAAAGCCCATGCGCACGGCTGGGACGTATTGCTGGACGCCGCTGCGTATGTGCCAACCAACAAACTTGACCTGGGCAAGGTCAAGCCTGATTTTGTGCCGATCTCATTTTATAAAATATTCGGTTATCCAACGGGACTCGGCGCGTTGCTCGCGCGCAAATCTGCACTGGCAAAATTACATCGTCCCTGGTTTGCGGGCGGGACGATCACTGTCGCATCGGTGCAAGGGGATAAATATTATCCCGCCGAGGGCGCCGCCGCCTTTGAAGACGGCACACTCGATTACCTCAACATCCCCGCCCTTGAGATCGGGTTGAAGCAGATTGAATCGATTGGCTATGACCTCATCAGTGAGCGCGTCAAAACACTGACAGGCTGGCTGTTGGATAACTTAACTCAAATGAAACACAGCACAGGGGAGCCGCTGGTGCGTTTGTTCGGTCCTAACTCCACAGAAGGACGCGGCGGCGCGGTGACGGTTAATTTCTACGACAAGAACGGCAAAGCCTTTGATCATCGCTTTATTGAAAGCGAAGCCAACAAAGTCAACATCTCGCTTCGCACAGGTTGTTTCTGCAATCCCGGCGCAGGCGAAGTAGCCCTTGGCATTTCCCGCGTGGAGTTGGATGTATGCTTCACTCGCCCCGAACACGAAGACAGGTTATCCATTGACGACTTCCGCCTGTGCATTGATGGCAAATCATCTGGAGCCGTGAGAATATCCGTGGGCATGGTCACGAATTTCAACGATGTGCAGGCGTTTCTGTCGTTTGCGCGAGGGTTGTTGAGTTAGGTCATCCACGAGACAGTCACCTAAAAATGATTGTCTCGTTTGGTTATAATTCCGCATTGTTATTTACGTTGTTTACAGGTGGGTTGTTCATCGGAGTAACAACTAATTAATGAGGTCATATGCAATTTGTTAGAACAGTTATTGCTTATTTTACGCCTCCTGTTCAAGATTCCCATCGCTCTTGGTCAATGCAGTTTGGGCCATTTCAACTAAAGACAATCAAGTTGGTGCAAAAAGAAACCAATTCTTTCAGAGTAATTGTCTATTGTCAGACAAAAATGAACTCACTCCCTGAACTAGATGAAAATAATAAAATTGTTTTTAAAACCAACATTCGGAAACTTTCAGAAAGCGTAATTGAGAATGCAGTTAATTTAATTTCCGTTACCAATCACTGCGCTAGGGTTATTGCATCTCCTTACCCCTACGTTGCCTTAATACCTGAGAGTGATATGGAAAGAAGTTGGCTTGCAACTACAAATGGTATTTTCCTTGAGAGTCATGGGACTACGATGGCAAGGCATAAAGTTATTCTTGACGCCACCATACTTCAAAGCCTGAAAGACCGAAGTGATGGTGTAGCACTTCTTTCGGAAGCATTATCACATCAGCACGCAACAGGAAAATACCATGAGTTCATCCGTTTGTTTGAACGCGCATTTAAGCTTTCATATCGTAAATTAGAAAAAAAAGTTAGTCAATTCTTGAAACAAGCAGACCTAGGATATACAAGAGATGAGGTGAAAAATTGGCTTAGCTTAAGAGACCTTGCCACCCACGCAGACACTGATGTGGGATTTACCCTCGAGTCACATGTGCGTCCATTTATTCACAGAATGGAGCAAGCTGCCTATGACATCCTCATGAATAAAGCAGTTTGGCGTAGTCCATCTCAAGAAAGACGCAATGGTTGGCATCAAATAACAGCAACTACCTCTCCAACTAACGATCTCTTAATAACCCGAGGTGAAGATGCTACTTTTTCTTTCCAAACACTAGATGGTTTTGGCTCTTATCCTTTAGATCTGCAAGGGATACTAGAAGAGCCTCCCACAGAATGGTGGTTCAAATAAACAAAAGAAAACCTCGAACTCTTATATGTGAGAAATGCCCAAAACCACTCGCCGAACATTCTGATGTCCCCGCTCTATACTAACAAAGGAGATGAATTCATGAATATCCAAGAAATCAAAATCATTTACGACTACAACTACTGGGCATGCGTGTCATCCTGAGGGAGCGTTTTTTGCGACCGAAGTATCTCCTCCACGCCATGCAAGAGACCCTTCGTTATCGCTCAGGGTGACACACTTTCCCGTGTCATGCTGAGCCGCTTTGTGGCGAAGCATCTCCCACACAGTATACGAGTCTCTTCGCTGCCGCTCAGAGTGACACAAATGGAGAGTGCCTATGAAATCCTACTACTTCAAAACCTTCACCACATTTCTTCCAGCCGCGCCGCTGACTCCGCCTCCGCCATGCACTCCACTTCCGCAGAGATACAGTCCCGTCAATGAGTGCCCTGTAATTGGATATGCCTTGCATGGACAAATAAACAAGAACACAAAATCCTCTTTATGGCGTCCTTTGATCAACCATTGGCTGAAAATTTTTTATACTTAGAACATTACAACACTCGCTGATCTGCGGCCTCAGCAGTCCGTATCCAACATAGATGCCATAACTGAAGGTGGTCAAGAATCCATAATCTGGATCAAAGTCCGCTTGCATGACGGAGAACGGATAGTTTTGCAAAGTTTCTTCGAGCAGGTCGAAGATCTGCGGCATCGTAAAGTGGACGTAACTGCACAGGAAGACTTCTTCGCCCCAATCAGGGTCAGCCCATTTTTCGGGCGGA
>JAUXUL010000021.1 GCA_030680795.1 Anaerolineales bacterium
TCCGCGTGGGGCTTGGGTTGGGAGGTCTGGCTCGACGGGCAGGAGATCACGCAGTTCACCTACTTCCAGCAGATGGGCGGCGTGGCGCTCGACCCCGTCTCGGTTGAGATCACCTACGGGCTCGAACGCATCCTCATCGCGCTCAACAACGCCAAAGCCATCTGGGACGAACCCTGGGGACATTTCCCCCAGGGCAAGGACTACGGCAAAGTCGTCACTTATGGCGAGATCCGCCGTCAGGAGGAGTTCGAACACTCCAAATATTATTTCGAGACCGCCGACGTCGAACGCGTCCGCGCCATGTACGATCTCTTCTCCGCCGAAGCCGACACCTGCCTCGCGGCTGGTCTGATCGTCCCCGCGCACGATTATGTTTTGAAATGCTCGCATTCATTTAATATTTTAGATACACGCGGGGCAATTAGTGTTGCTGAAAGACAGGCGTTTTTTAGGAGAATTAGAGAATTGGCGCAGGGGGTGGCGGTGGCTTATGGGGAGCAGCGTAAAGCACTTGAATATCCTTTACTCAAGACCATAGACCGTGGACCGAAGACCGTAAAAGCGACACTGTCCACCGTCCACGGTCCATCGTCGTTCTTACTGGAAATCGGCGTCGAGGAACTTCCCACCAACGATGTGGACTCTGCTTACGAACAACTCAGCCAGCGGATTCCTTCTTTGTTAAGTGAACTTAGACTTGAACACAGCGATGTGCGCATCTTTACTACCCCGCGCAGGATCGTCCTTTCTATTGACTCTCTCTCCCCGAATCAACCAGACCGCGAAGACCTCGTCAAAGGTCCGCCCGCTGATAAAGCCTTCGACAAAGACGGAGAACCGACTCAGGCTGCGTTTGGGTTTGCAAAGAAAAATAATCTCGATCCTGCCACGCTCGAAGCCCGCGAGATCGACGGCGGAAAATATGTCGCCGCTGTTGTCAAACAAAAGGGACGCCCAACTCCCGAAGTCCTCGCCAAAGCCTTGCCGAAACTGGTTGAGAGTATCAAATTCGAAAAGTCCATGCGCTGGAATGACACTGGCGTGGCTTTCTCACGTCCCATTCGCTGGTACGTGGCCTTGCTCGGCGACATGGTCATCCCGTTTGAGTATGCGGGTGTCGTCTCTGGCAACATCTCTCGTGGCTTGCGCCCCTACGGTTCACCCGATATCACCATCCCTTCCGCAGATAAATATTTCGATGTGATTCGCGAAGCAGGCATCCTGCTCGATAAAGAAGAACGCAAAGCCTCCATCGTTGAACAAGTCAACCAAGCCGCGTCTCTCATTGGTGGTGAAGCTATCATGGATGATAATCTGCTCAACGAAGTCACCAATCTCATCGAAATGCCCACCGCGGTCATGGGCGGTTTCAACGAAGAATTTCTTTCATTACCGCGTGATGTGTTGATCTCGGTGATGAAGAAACATCAAAGATATTTCCCTGTACAACGCGTAGGGGCGACCCTTCAAGGGCAATCCGTCAATGAGTCTGGCAAGGCTTCTTCGCAATCAGGCGTATCGTCAGACCCTGGCGGGTCGCCCCTACTACCCCATTTCATTGCCATCCGCAACGGCGACGATTTGCATATCGACACGGTAAGAGAAGGGAACGAACACGTTCTCGGCGCGCGCTTCGCTGACGCGAATTTCTTCGTCCGTGAAGATGTGAAGAACCCGCTTGAATATTATCGCTCACAACTTTCCGGTCTCACCTTCCACACCAAGCTTGGTTCGATGATGGATAAATCCACGCGGATCGAGAATCTTGTCAATGAGTTGATTCCAATGCTGGGGCTTGAAAAAGATGAAGCGGTCTTTGCCCGCCGCGCCGCGCATTTGATGAAAGCCGATCTGGCGACTCAAATGGTCACCGAGATGACTTCCCTGCAAGGAATCATTGGACGAGAATATGCAATTAGAAGCGATGAAGAAAAAGATGTGGCTGTTGCGATTGGCGAGCAATATCAAACCGTGCCGCAAACTAAAGTTGGTCTCGCCGTTGCCCTAGCTGACAGACTCGATTCATTAGTGGGTCTCTTCGCCGCGGGATTGGCTCCCACCGGCGCAAAAGACCCATTTGGTCTGCGCCGCGCAGCGATTGGAGTCGTCCAGCCGTTGATCGAGCATGATGTTGACTTCGATCTCGCTGAAGCCGTGAAGAAATCTGCGAAGACGCAACCGATCGAAGTCAAAGATGAAGCACAAAAACAAATCCTGGATTTCATCACAGGACGTTTGTCTGTTGTTTTGAAGGATAGTGGATACAAACACGATGTCGTCGAGGCTGTCCTTGCGGAGCAATCAAACTACCCTGCGGGTTCCACGCGTGCGGTCAAGCAATTGCAGGCGTGGGTGGAGCGCAAGGACTGGCATGAGATTTTGCCTGCCTTCGCAAGGTGCGTGAGAATTACACGCGACCAGAAGAAAACTTTCAAAGTCGCGGAAAAAGCCTTTGTCGAGAAAGAAGAGAAGGATTTGTTCAAGGCCTTAGAGAAGGCAGAAAAAGAAAAACGCGCCGAAGGCAATGTGGATGATTTCCTGAACGCTTTTGTACCGATGATTCGTGCGATCAATGCGTTTTTTGACAAAGTGCTGGTGATGGCTGAGGATACGAAGGTCAAAGAAAACAGACTTGGTTTATTACAAAGAATCGCGGCGCTATCGAGCGGGATTGCGGATTTGAGCAAACTCGAAGGATTTTAGATTTTCATGCGTCTTATTTCCTATGTTCACGCTTTGGACAGTAACAATGTTTTGCGAGTGCGTTTTGAGCTGGAACATGGTCGCGTCTTGTCATTTGTAGTGCAACTAGAGTGTTATTTCGAGGATAATGGATGGCTGCCTGTTGTTCGCTTCGATACAGCGCATGGGTTTGCTCACCGTGATAAAATACATCCGAGAAAAGAAACAGAGAAAACTGGAATTCCTATTGGAAGTTACGAAGAAGGTATGAACTATGGACTAGACGATTTGAAAGCTAACTGGCAGGAATACTGTCGGAGGTATGAAGAATGGCTAGAAAATTAAAATCAGATATTGTTGAACGCAATATCTCTTTGTCAGGACAGATTATGAAATACCTGCTCGACCACCCGCAAGTTTTTGATGGTTTGCCTGATGATTTTGAGCTTGTGATATTGCCTGAAGATGATGTAGAGATTACTTTATTCAATCTTGAATTGCTCAAAAAGCGAAGCGGTCAAGGGAAGCCGGTTGTCCTTGCGCGCGTAAAATCCCGCGCGGAAAAGATAACATCGGAGCCAAGTATTTTCGTGCCTGTTGCGGCGTAATAGCATTGTATCCAAAGTTACCGCAGAGACGCGGAGAACACAGAGAAATTCTCTGCGAACTCTGCACATCTGCGGTTTTATTTTGCCAATTCATCAAATGCGTCTATAATCAACCTGCAGACGTTCCAACGTATGAACGTGCAAACCTACCCCTATGTCAACTATTGACGAAATCAAATCCCGCATTGATATCGTTGACCTTATTTCCGAGGCCGGCGTAAAACTGCGCCACGCAGGCAAGAACTACACGGGGTTTTGTCCATTCCACGATAACAAGCGCACGCCGGCCTTCGTCGTCTGGCCCGAGACGGGGACCTGGCGGTGTTTTGGCGCATGCAATGAGGGCGGGGATATTTTCAAGTTCGTGATGAAGCGCGAGAACCTCGATTTCAAGGAAGCGCTCAACAAACTCGCCGCGCGCGCGGGCGTGGAAATTCAAGAATATCAAAGAGAAACTCCGCAACTAAAGGAAGCCTACGAGAATCTCCGCAAGTTGCTGGAAGATGCGGTTGTTTTTTATCTCAGCCATCTTTTTAACAACAAAGAGATTCTCAATTATCTGCGCGAAAAACGCGGATTAACCGAGGCGACCATCGAGACTTTCGGCCTGGGGTATGCCCCCGTGGGTTACGATAACGCTCTCAAACATTTCACTCAACGCGGCTATTCTGAACAGGACCTAATTGATTCGGGATTGCTCACCGTGCGAGATTCCGAATCTCAAATCTTAAGTCTTCAGCCTAGATCTTACGACAAATTCCGCAACCGCATCATGATTCCGATCCGTGATGAAAATGGGAAGATGGCTGGCTTCGGCGCGCGCATCGTTGACCCAAATGATGTGCCAAAATTTTTGAATTCCCACGAAACACCGATCTTTACAAAAGGCAAGATCCTTTATGGGTTGGACCGCGCGCGTAAGCCGATTCGCGCCGCCGACCAGGCCGTGATCGTGGAAGGCTATCTCGATGTGATAGCCTTGCATCAGGCGGGGTACGAGAACGTCGTCTCGCCGATGGGCACGGCTTTGACGGAAGATCAATTGCGTTTGCTCAAACGATCCACGCGCAGGATCGTTCTGGCGCTTGACCCTGATGTTGCCGGTCAAAAAGGTGTGCTGCGCGGACTCGATGCCGCGCGTTCTGCGATGGATCGCGAAGGTGAACTTGGTTTTGATGCGCGAGGCTTATTAAAGAACGAAGCGCGCCTGCAAGCCGATCTGCGCGTAGCCGCTCTACCTGACGACCTCGATCCGGATGAAATTGTGGCCCGCGACAAAGAAGAATGGTTGCGCATTATTGAAGGCGCGAAACCCATCGTCACGCATGTGATGGATTCGCTGGCGGCCGGTCAGGACTTGAACGATGCCAAGGTTAAAAATCAAATTGCCGCTCAGGTGCTACCTTTAATTGAAGACCTGCCCAATGCAATGGAGCGCGATACCTACCGTCAGGCACTGGCGCGAATGTTACGGGTAAATGAAAGCTCATTGATGGCCTCGCAGGTTCAGGGTCGAGTAGTGAGGCGCAAGCCTCGGGCGGCGGAACAAAACCCAAAGGCGGAAATGCCGATTGTGGCGGTCAATCCCAGATTGAAAATCGAATCTTATTGTTTGGGTGTTTTATTCCGCAAACCTGAATTGTTATATCTGTTGGACAGAAAATTGCAGGAGTTCGGCTTGAGTCAGTTGGCGGCGGAGGACTTCGAGTATACTGACCATCAGTTGTTGTTTGGTGTGGTGCGTTTGGCGGTCCAACAGGACGAGAAGGAGCATCAAAATTATATGATGAGCCATTTGCCAGAGACGATGACCGCCCTTTCACAGGACTTGCTTAGGCAGACGGAGAAGCTCGAACCTGTTGACGACCGGTTGCTCGAGGAATTGCTGGCACGCTTTTTGGATTTGCGCCGCGCCCATGCGATGGTCAATGTCGATCAATTACGTTTTTTGCAAGAGGATGAACAACAGCAGGGCGGTACAAACATCAAGATATATCAGGAACAAGCGATACAATTTACACGCCTGCTTCATAGTCTGGATCAGGCCAAACGAAGGATATCTTCAAGGCGATAGCGTGATGTTTTTACAGAGTGCCGCATAAATAACCAAACCGGAATTATGATTTATTCTCTTAATTTCTACCGAAAAGTTTAGTAATTTATCCAATAAGCGGCAGGCTTTTCGTGTGATGGTGAGACACCGAGCTGGGAAAGGGAAACCAATGCCCGCAAAAAGCAAACCGATAACCAAAGAAAAAATAAAACAAAAACTGAATATAAAAAAGGTTTCAGTAACACGCAAGACAAAACCGCAGGTGGCAGCCTTTTCCATGGGAGCGGTGGTCGAAACCATGATTGAGGAAAAAGAATTCACGCTCAATTCCATGCTGGATGATGCCATTGAACCTGATGAATCTTTGCTCGCGCAGCAGGAGGAAGATCTTGAGGATGTAGTACCGCTGCGTTTGCACGAACCTGCAGCCGAGCTTTCTGAAGATCCTGTGCGTTTGTATCTGCGCGAGATCGGGCTTGTCAAACTGCTTAATTCCGACAGCGAGTTTCGGCTTGCCACACTGATCGAAGCAGATCGGTTGGTTGGCACGCTGCGCAAATTGAAACAGCGCAAAGGTGTTTCGCCGGCATCATCCATTTATCATGCGCTCATCTCCGAAATGCTCACATCTTGGGAGCGTCTGATCGAAGATGCCGAGCGAATTGACCATGAACTCCCAAACCTTGCCATGCTGGTCGCCGAATCCCAATCACTGCACGCGGGTTGGGAATTTGATTCCCCCTCCTATCTCCGTGCATATTTGGATCAGGGGCATTGGGGCGTTGACCATCTTTGGGATAACCTTGCCCGACATGCCTACAGCGTCTTTCTCAGCCTGCAACTGCTTCCGTTTGAATTTGCTGAGTGGCTGCTGATGCATGTCCGCGAACATAATGCGCTTCCCGCCCAGCGCACGCTCTACCGCAACCTGCCAGCGGATGAAGAATTGTTCAGCGAAATGGACGCAATTCACGTCCGCGCTGTGGATGCAAACCAGGCGCTCATCCGTGCGAATTTGCGCTTGGTGGTAAGCGTTGCTAAGCGTTATCTTGGGCGAGGCATTTCCTTCCTTGATCTAATTCAGGAAGGAAATTTGGGTTTGTTGCGGGCCATCGGAAAATTTGATGCGCGGCGCGGTTTTAAATTCAGCACATACGCAACCTGGTGGATCCGTCAATCCATTAATCGTTCGATTGCAGAACAGGCCCGCACGATCCGTATTCCCGTGCATTTGTTTGAATCCGTTTCGCGCATTTTACGCGCGCAGAGACAGCTCACCCAGGTCCTGGGGCGAGACCCATCGAATGCCGAACTTGCGCTTGAAGTAGGCTATCTTTCGGCTTCTGATGTGCAGGCTATTCTGAGCGCTCACTCTGAAAACAAACCGATCAACCTCGAAGTGCAGGGCCGGCTTGATAGCGCTTCGCAAAAAGTGATTCGCGTACTTCGCTCTGCCGAGGAACCTGTTTCATTGGAAGGCCCTGTGGGGGACGAGGATTCCAGTTCGTTGGGTGACTTTATAGAAGATGAGGACGCCTCTTCCCCAATGGACACCGCCGTACGTGAGATGCTGCGCGAGCAGGTGCGGCACGCGCTTGAAGCGCTTTCAGAACGTGAACGCGAAGTGCTGGAATTACGTTTTGGTTTAAAAAACGGCAAGGAACACACACTTGAAGAAGTGTCTCGTTATTTCGATGTTACGCGAGAACGCATCCGCCAGATCGAGGCAAAGGCTTTAAGGAAGCTGCGTCACCCGGCCCGCAGCCGTGAGTTGAGGGATTATTTGGGGGATTGAGAGATGAAACATGAAGTCCCTTGTGGGCCTCATACTTGAGCTGCACAAATTAGTTTGGGGAATTATGATAATTTTTATAAAATCACTATTTCCATCCCCAATATGACTAATATCACCATTTTTGTGAAAAGTAGCACTTTCTCTATTCTTCAAAAGTCTCTTATGATATACTACGCCGAACGTGCCAGATTTCACGCACTGATTTTACACACCAAAGAGGTGTCTATGTTGCTGGAGTATATTGCCATTGCAGTGATGATCGCAGTAGCCACGCTGATTGCGTTTATTGCGATAGGTTTGGGGGAGTTGTTTGGACCGAAGAAAAATTCAGAAGCAAAATCCATGCCTTATGAATCGGGCATGAATCCATACGGCGCAGGGACGCGGCGCATGCCTGTTCGCTTCTACCTGATTGCTGTATTGTTCATCCTGTTTGATATTGAAGTTGTATTCTTTTTGCCCTGGGCGATCGCGTTTCGCAAATTGGGCATTTTTGGTTTGATCGAGATGATCATTTTTATTGTTGTACTTCTTATCGGTTACATTTACGCGTGGAAAAAAGGAGCTTTGGAATGGGAGTAGAGCAAAAACTTGGAAATATGGGCGTGGTCACCACCACGCTTGAAAGTGTGGTTAACTGGTCACGCACTGGCGCCATGTGGCCGATGTTGTTCGGCCTGGCTTGTTGCGCGATTGAGATGATGTCGGCGCAGGCCGCAAATTATGACATGAGCCGCTTCGGCATGGAACTCATGCGTGCCAGCCCGCGGCAATCGGATCTGATGATCGTGGCGGGACGTGTTTCGAAGAAGATGGGCCCCGTCTTGCGCCGTTTATATGACCAGATGCCCGAACCTAAGTGGGTGATCGCCATGGGTGATTGCGCCTCGTGCGGCGGTGTCTTCAATAACTATGCCATCTATCAGGGTGTTGATGAAATTGTCCCAGTGGATGTATTTGTGGCGGGCTGCCCGCCGCGCCCCGAGGCTTTGATCCATGGCGTGCTCACTTTGTGTGAAAAAGTGAAGGGTGAGAAGTTCAAGGATTTGGCTTAACGTAATTGCTGTAGATGTCGTTGCGAGGAGGGTGATCTTCCCAACAAAGCAATCTCCTCATCAATTAGGGATTGCTTCGGGCCGCGAAAACATGCGGAACAAGAGCGTCCTCGCAATGTCAGGGTAGAGACTATGGATAAAAAACTAGAACCCATTGTAAAAGCTGTGCAGGATAAATTCGGCGCGACGTATGAAGAGTTCCGCGACGAGGTACATTTTTTCGTGAAACCCGATCAGATCGTTGAAGCGCTCACCATCCTGCGCGATGAATTTCATTTTGAACTACTCTCGGCGTTAACCGCCACCGATTACTGGCCGCAGACCGCGCCGCGTTTTCATGTAATCTATCAACTCACTTCGCTTGTAAATAATCTTTCAGTGCAGATCAGAGTCCCGCTCAACGGGAGCAGCTCCAGTATCCCTACTGCGACGCGGGTGTATGCGGTGGCGAATTGGCGCGAGCGTGAGCTTCTCGATATGTTCGGAATCGAGTTTGATGGTCATCCCGATCCTCGCCGCATTCTAAGCCCTGAGGATATGGAAGGGCATCCGCTTCGAAAGGATTTTCCGCTGGGTTATGAAGAACCACAATTTACTTTTAATTTTGATGAGATCGATCTGCGAAAGCCGTACGCAAAGGAATAGATATGAGTCAGATTGAAGAAGTCAGTATAGAGAAATTCAAGCATCTCGTATCAGAGCGCGCGTTGACAGGCGAAACCATGCTCTTGAATATGGGCCCGCAGCATCCATCCACGCATGGTGTTTTGCGGCTTCTGCTTGAGTTGGACGGGGAGATCATTGTCAATTGCATTCCCGACATCGGTTATTTGCACACGGGTATTGAAAAGAACATGGAAGCCAAGACCTATCAAAAGGCCGAAGTGATGACCGACCGCCTCGATTACATGAACACGATAGGAAATAACCTTGCGTATGTAATTGCAGTGGAGAAGCTGGTTGACCTGGATGTGCCAGCGCGCGCGCAAGGGCTGCGCGTGATCCTCACCGAACTTCAACGCATTGCTTCGCATCTTGTCTGGCTTGGCACTTCAGGACTCGACCTTGCGGCCATGTCCATGTTCCTGTATTGTTTCCGTGAACGCGAACAAATTCTTGATATCTTTGAATTGGTCTCAGGCCAGCGGATGATGACAACATACTTTCGCCCGGGCGGTGTCTGGCGCGATGTGCCTGTGGAATTTGAAAAAGCAGTGCGTGATTTTATCAGGATATTTCCCAAGCGCATTGATGAATACGAATCCTTGTTGACGAAGAACCCGCTCTTCATTGACCGTATGGTTGCTATTGGCTGCCTCAGTAAAGAAGTCGCCCTTCAATATGGCGTCACTGGTCCTGCACTCCGCGCTTCCGGCGTGGACTGGGACTTGCGCAAAGTGCGCCCATATTCAGGGTATGAACAATATGATTTCAATGTGCCGACGCGCACTGAAGGCGATGCGTACGCGCGCTATTTGGTGCGCATTGATGAATTACGCGAGTCATTGAAGATCGTGGAGCAAGCCTTGAACAAATTACCGCTCGGGCCTGTGCGGTCTGAGAATCGAAAATTCGTCCCGCCGCCGCGCTCGGAAATTGGCGTGAGCATGGAGTCGCTCATCCATCATTTCAAATTGTGGACGGAAGGCTTCCCTGCGCCAAAGGCTTCCATCTACAGCGCGGTTGAATCACCGCGCGGCGAGTTGGGATTAATGCTCGAAGGAGATGGCGGCCCAAAGCCGCTGCGCGTGCATTTACGCACGCCTTCATTTGATAATTTGGCTGTGCTCCCACAGATCGTGAAGGGACATTTGGTGGCTGACCTGGTTGCCATTCTCTCTTCCATTGACATTGTCCTCGGAGATATTGACAGATGAGCCTTCCCTCACCCCAACCCCTCTCCCTTAGGGAGAGGGGTTGGGGTGAGGGAAAATAATGAGGTATTATGTTTTTGAATAAGTATCCAAAGGAAGTAAAACAAATTTTGTCGAAATACCCGCCTGAGCACAAACGCTCGGCTGTGATGCCGCTTCTTTACCTTGCGCAGCGTGACGAAGGCTATATCAACAAGTCCGCGATGCAGGATATTGCGAAGATGCTTGAAATCACCGAGACCGAAGTGGCTTCGATCGTTGGCTTTTACACGTTGTACCATGATGAGAAGGGAGGCAAGTATCGCATGCAAGTCTGCACGGATCTGCCCTGCGCCTTGCGTGGCGCCGATGAGTTCCTGCAAAATTTATGTGGCAATCTCGGTATCAAGGTTGGAGAAACCACGCCCGATGGACTGGTCACTCTCGAAGGTGTGATGTGCCTCGCTGCGTGCGACAAAGCTCCGTTGTTCCAGACACAGGGACCGGACGGCATCAAGTATCACGAAAATATGACGTTGGATCGAACGATGGAATTGATCGGGGCTCTCAAACAAGCTGACAGGGAGGTGAAGTAATGTCTCACATCCTGTTACGTCATCGCGACATCCCTGACATCAACAAGTTGGATGTCTACAAAAAGAACGGCGGTTTTGACGCATTCAAAAAAGCCGTGACCAAAATGAAGCCCGCCGAAGTGACCTATGTGGTGAAGGCTTCTAATCTGCGCGGACGCGGCGGCGCGGGTTTTCCCACCGGCATGAAGTGGTCATTCATGGATAACAAGAACTGGCCGCATTATGTCGTTGCCAATGCGGATGAATCCGAACCTGGCACGTTCAAAGACCGCGAGATCATGGAGAGCAATCCTTTCCAATTTTTGGAAGGACTCGCTCTGGCAAGTTACGCAGTCGGCGCGACGGTGGCTTATGTTTATTTGCGCGGTGAGTTCTGGGAACTAGCCGCCTTTCTCGATGAAAAGATCGCGGAAATGGAAAACGCCGAGTATCTCGGTGACAATCTTTTTGGCACAGAAACCTCGCTGAAAATTTTTACTCATCTCGGCGCGGGCGCCTATATCTGTGGAGAAGAGACTGCTTTGCTCGAATCGATTGAAGGTAAACGCGGACAGCCTCGCGTACGTCCGCCGTTCCCGCCTTCGTTTGGTTTATATGGCAAGCCTACCGTTATCAACAATGTAGAAACCCTTACCAATGTTCCCCCGATCCTTGTCAACGGCGCGGATTGGTACAAATCCATGGGCACGTTGGATAGCGCGGGCGTAAAGGTCTTCTCACTTTCCGGACGTGTTCGCAAACCCGGTAATTATGAATTACCCTTTGGCGCAACCTTCCGCCAGTTGATTTATGAATATGCGGGCGGCGTTCAGGAAGGACGCCCGGTGAAGGCGATCATGCCGGCGGGCGCATCCTCCTCCCTGATCATTGTGGATGATAAAGTCCTTGATACGCCGATGGATTACGCCAGTGTCCGCACGCTCGGCGCGGACCTTGGGTCTGCTTCTGTGATTGTGCTGGATGACACTGTCAGCCTTGACTGGGTTCTTAATAAGACGATACATTTCTTTAAGCATGAATCCTGCGGCAAATGCACACCTTGCCGTGAAGGCACCTTTTGGATGCAGCATCTTACTGAGCGCATTCATTCTGGCGATGGCTCAAAAGCAGATGTAGACCTGCTTTTGAATGTGGCCAAACAAATGCAGGGTACATGTTTATGCGCGCTGGGTGAATTCGCCACGATGGCTGTGGTTACTGGTATTGAAAGGTTTCCGCAGGATTTCAAAAAAGTGGTAAAAGCATAATTGTTGGAGGACGATATGAATGTTTTAAGTTATAGGGTGTTTCTCAAAAAAGAACCGGAAGGCGGCTTTACTGTTAATGTACCATCGCTGCCTGGCTGCATAACTTTTGGCGAGACGTTGGATGAAGCCATGAGCATGGCACGGGAAGCCATTGAACTTTACATTGAAAGTTTAGTGGCGCATGGCGAAGAAATTCCAACAGAAAGCGAAGTTCTGGAATATACATTGACCATTCCCGCTCATGCCTAAGTTTCCTTCATTGACGCCTCAGAAAGTTATCAAGATTCTTGAAAGGAAAGGTTTTGTTCTTGATCGCAGTAAAGGCAGTCATAGAATTTACATCCATCCTGTGACAGGAAAAAAGGCTGTAGTGCCTTTTCATCGAAAAGATTTGCCGCTAGGAACATTACGAGATATTTTCAAGCAGGCTGGCATTGAGCCGGAAGAACTTCAGGATTAGTTTGGAGCATTAATGACGAAACAAGTCACGCTAACAATAGATGGCAAGCAAGTAACGGTTCCAGATGGATTTTTGATCGCGGATGCGGCCAAGATGGCAGGCGTTGATATCCCTGTCTTTTGCCATCATCCAAAACTTGAACCTGTTGGCATGTGCCGTATGTGCCTGGTTGAAATTGGCCGACCGATGCTGGATCATGCCACGGGGCAGGTTGTAATGGAGAACGGCCTGCCCAAGATTCAGTTCATGCCCAAACTTGAAACAGCCTGTACCAACCGCGTTTCACAGGGCATGGTTGTAATGACTACGACAGATAAAGCCATGGACGGTCAGAAGGGCACGGTTGAATTCCTGCTTACTTCGCATCCGTTGGATTGTCCCGTTTGCGATAAGGGCGGAGAATGTCCGCTTCAGGATTTGACGATGGCATTTGGCCCTGGAAACAGCCGCTTCATCTATGATGAGAAACTGCATCTCGAAAAGCAGGTTCCGCTTGGCGAATTAATCTGGCTTGACCGCGAACGCTGTATTCAATGCGCGCGCTGTATCCGCTTTCAGGATGAAGTGGCGGGCGAGGCAGTGCTCGGCTTCGATGAGCGCGGACGAAATACACAGATCGTTTCTTTATCTGACCCCGGATTTGATTCTGTTTTCTCGGGCAATACGACCGATATCTGTCCCGTCGGCGCATTGACCACGGCGGACTTCCGCTTTGGCGCGCGTCCGTGGGAACTTGAAGCGCAGGCTTCCATTTGTACGCAATGTCCGGTTGGATGCAATACCACGCTCAACACACGCCGCGAAGCCAGGGCTGGTGGTGACATTGTTGTGAAGCGTGTCATGCCGCGCCAGAACGAAGAAGTAAATGAAATCTGGTTATGTGACAAGGGACGTTTTGCCTATCATTACACCGAAAGCAAGAAGCGCCTCATCAAACCGCTCCTTCGTAAAGATGATAAATTAGCGCGGGCTTCATGGGATACCGCGACGAAACTCGCCGCGCAGAACTTCGCTTCTGCCAAAAAGAATTTTGTTGTGCTGGCATCAGGCAGGCTTGCGAACGAAGACCTGTTCAATCTCAAGTCGCTGGCAGATACTGCGGGCGGCAGGGCAATTTTATATTCTGACATGGGCGGCGGTGACGTGACCGCGCTTGTGGGCGTGGGACAGGGCACGAACATCGGCAAGTTGGGCAAGGGCGATGCCATCCTGGTCGTTGCTTCCGATCTATATGAAGAAGCGCCAATCTGGTGGCTGCGCGTGAAACAAGCGGCTGACCGTGGGGCGGCGCTCATCGTGGCGAATCCGCGCGAAACCAAGCTGGATAGATTTGCAAAGTTCACCATTCGTTACGCGTATGGCGATGAAGCAAAGACGATCAATGACTTTGGCAGGAAGAGCAAAATTTCTGATGAGTTCGCGAAGGCGAAGAATGCCATTGTGTTCTACGGTAGCGAGGGACTTGGCTTGAACGGTTCATCCACCCTGGCATCTGCGTGTGCCGCACTTTTGAAAGAGACCGATCATATCGGCAAGCCGAACAACGGTTTGGTTGGTGTCTGGCAGAGAGTCAACGATCAGGGCGCATGGGAAGTTGGGCTTCGCCCTGAGCCTGACCTGGAAAAGGTGCTCAAAGGAAAATCAGTTTACATCGTTGGCGCTGACCCCGTTGGCGATTCACCTGCGTTGGCGAAGGCTCTTAAAGGCGCAAATTTCGTGGCAGTGCAGGATATTCTTGAAACTGCGACAACTGAAATTGCGGATGTTGTCTTCCCTGCGCAGGCCTATACAGAACGTGAAGGGACATTCACCTCGGGCGAGCGCCGTGTGCAGCGCTTTTATGCGGCTGTGCCAGTGAAGGGTGATTCAAAACCTGATTATTCCATTGCATCACAAATTGCCAGGCATATGGGCATTATCCTTGAGGGCTCGTCCGTTTCGGTGGTGTTTGACATTCTCGCAAATTCACTCGCTGCATTTACAGATCTGAGTTATGAAAAACTCGCCGAAGTACATGGTCAATGGCCGATCGTTGGGCGCGGTGACTTGTATTACGGCGGCACAACGTATGAGAACACGCAGGGTTTGGGTGTACAACTTGTCCCGACCGCCCAGGCTGGCGAAACGGTACGCATTCCAAAGGTCAGGAAAGAAGCGGCTCTTCGTCCCAAAGAAAAAGAATTGCTGGCTGTGCCTATCAATAAATTGTATGATCGCGGTGTGACCGCCGCAGGTCCACCGCGGCTGCTGGATCAGCGTATCGGTGAAGCGACCGTCACTTTGCATTCATCTGCCGCAAAGAGGCTCGGCGTGGAAGCGGGTGCGCGCGTGAAAATCAGTTTTGATAGTGTGAGTGGTGAAGTGATTGTGAAGATAGACGATACGATCTCGGCAGGTGTGGTGCTGGTGCCGCGTAGTATGGGCATTGCGATCCGCAAACCTGTGATTGCGAAGGTGAAGTGACATGGATTGGACCATCTGGCTTGAATGGGTACTTAAAGGGTTTATCCTCTGCCTGATCTTGTTGACAGGCTTTGCATATCTGACGTGGTATGAACGCCGCGCGCTGGCACGTATGCAGGTGCGCGTGGGACCGAATCGCGCGGGACCTCAGGGTTTGCTTCAACCAATCGCAGATGCGGTCAAGTTGATTTTTAAAGAAGAACTTACGCCGGGTCGGGTTTATAAGGTTGTGTTTGTGCTTGCGCCTGTATTTACTGTTGTGCCTTCGCTGATTCTTGCGGCGGTGATACCGCTCGGCACATCGTTCAATTTATTTGGCCGCGAGATATTGCTGCATATTTCAAACATAAATGTGGGCGTTCTGTATATCATGTCCATCGCTTCGATAGCGGTGTACGGTATAGTGCTGGCGGGCTGGTCGAGCAATAACAAATATGCCATGCTCGGCGGTATACGCGCCTCCGCGCAGATGATCTCATATGAACTGGCGCTTGGCTTCTGTTTCGCGATTGCGATTGTGATGGGCAATTCCATGAATCTTCTTGATATTGTGAATGCGCAAAAAGGGATTTGGTTCGTTGTGATCCAGCCTGTGGGCGCACTGATCTTTTGGATCGCAACACTTGCTGAAGTGAACCGTGCGCCGTTCGATATGCCTGAAGCCGAACAGGAATTGACCGCTGGTTTCCACTCGGAATATTCAGGTATGAAGTTTGCGTTATTCTTTATGGCGGAATATCAGAAGATGATCGTGATCTGTATGATCATGGCCACTCTGTTTTTTGGCGGATACCTTGGCCCGGGTGTGGATAAATTCCCTTTGCTTGGACCTGTGTATTTATTTGGCAAAGTAATCCTCCTGCTTTTTGCGATGATCTGGGTGCGTGCCACGTGGCCGCGCATTCGTTATGACCGTTTAATGGCCTTTGGTTGGAAGATCCTTTTGCCCCTTTCATTGGTTGTGGCCTTCATCACTGCTGCGGGTATTTTGCTCGCACAGGAATTTAATAATCAATTGTACTTTTGGAGCATCCCCGTCCTTTCTATTATTAGTGCCATGGTGGCGGTAATGTTCATTTATCGTGATCTGAGGAGAAAATCTCATGGGCGTTTTTGACCCAGTTATTCAGCTTGGGCGCGGCCTCGGTGAAACGCTCCGTTCATTTTTATTTGAACGGACTGTAACCGTTCAATACCCCGAAGAGAAGCGTGAAATGCATCCGCGTTTTCGTGGCCGCCATGTACTGAAGCGCTATGATAATGGACTTGAGAAGTGCATCGGATGTTCGCTCTGCGCGGCGGCCTGCCCTGCGGATGCGATCTTCGTGGAAGCCTCTGAGAATACAGATGAAAAACGCTTCTCACCCGGAGAGCGGTTTGCTTCCACCTACGAAATCAATATGCTGCGTTGTATCTATTGCGGCTTCTGCGAAGACGCCTGCCCGACCGAAGCGATCATCCTGGGCGATAACTACGAACTCTCGTTCACAGACCGCCGCCAGGCGATCTACACCAAGGATTTATTACTTGAGCCTGTCCCAACAGTGGATATGCTCACACCACGCAAAGTGGACGCAGGTGTGTTCACACGCTCGGTGCCTGAAATGAAGGATCCAAGAGATTAGGAATTAGTGATTAGGTAATTAGGCGATCTGGTATTAGGGGTTCCTAATTACCTGATCAACTAATCGCCTGGTTTCCAAAGGTGCTTATGACTTCTGAATTAATTGTCTTCCTCGTTCTTTCCCTCGTTGCCATTTCAAGCGCGCTTGGCATGTTGTTCAGCCGTAACGCAGTTTATTCGGCTTTGTTCCTCGTGCTGAATTTTGTGACGGTGGCGGTGTTCTATCTTTTGCTTGGCGCGCCGTTCATTGCCATGGCGCAGATCACGGTGTATGCGGGCGCGATCATGGTCTTGTTCCTGTTCGTGATCATGCTGCTGGGCGCGGAAAGCCTTGCGCCTGCCCAATCACTGCCGTGGCAGAGGCCGCTTGCGATTTTGCTGGCAGTTATCCTCGCAGTCGAATCGATCTACCTTGTGTTTGCACGCGCGCGGTCAGACTTGGTCGTTACTGCGCCAGATATCGCAGTGAATTCAATGGATAACCTGCGTGAGATGGCAATGACACTGTTCAACCAGTTCCTGTTGCCGTTCGAGGTGACATCCATTTTGTTATTGGTCGCGATGGTGGGCGCGATCGTGTTGACCAAACAGGTGAAGGGAGAGCAGAGATAATGGTTCCAGTGGATTATTACATCGTCCTTTCGGCGATCTTATTTACCCTTGGCGCGCTGGGTGTGCTCATCCGCCGCAACCCGTTGATCATTTTCATGTCCATTGAGTTGATGCTCAACGCGGGCAACTTGGCCTTCGTAGCCTTTGGCCGTTCCTACGAAATTGCTGGTCAACAACCGTTCTTCACGGGTCAGATCTTTGTGTTCTTCGTTATCGCAGTGGCCGCTGCGGAAGTGGCGGTAGGGCTTGCGTTGATCGTCGAAATTTTCAAGACCAAGAAGAACATCAATATTGATGAGATGAATTCCCTGAAAGGATAACGATTTTCTTCATTGCGAGGAGCGCTCTTGTTCTTCGCGACGAAGCAATCCCCAACACGTTGAGGGAGATTCTTCGGGCAGAAGAACACTGCCCTCGCAATGACGGGATACTCGGAGAACTTTATGCACTTAAGCGAATCAGTAGTTAACGGATTTTTCTTTTTAGCCCCGTGGCTGGTCTTTGCGCCCGTAACAGGCTTGCTGATCAATTTGATCTTCGGCAGGCAGTGGAGCGAAAAGATGGTTGGCACAGTGGCAAGCCTTGCATCGGGTGCGGCGTTCGTCGTCTCAGCCCTTTTGGCTTATTCGGTCTCGATCAATCACGGAGAAGCGGTGCGTTGGCGTCTGGCTGAATGGATCCACATCGGCACCCTCAACCTCGATTGGACTTTCCGAATCGACTCTCTTTCGACCACGATGATGCTCGTCGTTTCGGGCGTGGGTACCCTCATCCACATCTACGCCATCGGATATATGCACGAAGATGTGCGTTTCAAGAATGATGAAGGACGCTTCAATCGTTTCTTTATTTTCCTGAACCTGTTCATCGCCGCCATGATGATTTTGGTCAGCGGTGACTCGTTCATAATGCTCTTCGTCGGTTGGGAAGGCGTGGGTTTGTGCTCCTTCCTGCTGATCGGCTTCTGGTTCGAGATGGATACGCTTGCGCGTCCATCGTGGGCTAATTCCAATGCCGCGAAGAAAGCCTTTATCGTCAACCGCATCGGCGACTTCGGTTTTCTGATCGCGGGCTTCCTGATGTTTTGGTATCTCGGCTCCTTCCAATTTGATGAAGTCTTCAAAGCCGCACCCGATGTTGCAGAATCCGCTCCGTGGGTGATCGTGGCGATCACATTGTTTATGTTGGTGGGAGTGGCAGGTAAATCCGCACAGATCCCGCTTTATGTTTGGTTGCCAGATGCCATGGCGGGTCCAACACCTGTCTCAGCTTTGATCCATGCAGCCACGATGGTGACTGCTGGTGTGTATCTCGTCACACGTTCCGCCCCGCTTTATACGCTTGTGCCCCAGGCGCAATATATTGTGGCAGTGGTCGGTGCTGGTACGGCGCTTTTCGCCGCGACAATTGCAGTCGGACAATATGATATCAAGAAAGTTTTGGCTTATTCCACCATTTCACAGCTTGGCTTCATGGTTGCCGCAGTTGGGATGGGCGCGTACGTTGCGGGGATGTTCCACTTGATTACACATGCGTTCTTCAAGGCTTTGCTCTTCCTCTCGGCCGGTTCTGCTATTCTCGGCATGGAGCGTGGACATCATCATCTGGCTCATGGTCATCATGAGGGCAAGCCTGCCAGGGGAAAGAAATCAAGCAAAGAAACACACGATGACAGTCATCATGGCGAAGTGCGCCGTGTTGAGCCTATCGAAACATTCGACCCAGGCGATATGCGCAACATGGGAGGACTTCGCAAGTCCATGCCCGTCACGTTTTGGCTGTACATCATCGGTACACTTGCGCTGGCAGGCATCTTCCCGTTTGCAGGCTTCTGGTCGAAGGATGAAATTCTATTGGATTCGAGTTTGCATTTCCAAAATATTTATTGGCTCCTGACCATCGCGGCATTCCTGACCGCCTTCTACATGGGACGCCAAATTTGGATGGTCTTCTTCGGTGAGCCGAGGCACGCCGCCGCCGCACACGCGCAGGAAAGCCCGAAGGTAATCACCGTGCCGCTTATGATCCTCGCAGGCTTATCGGTTCTCGGTGGCGCGTTGAATCTTCCATTCGAAGGTTTCCATAATCTCGGTCACTGGCTGGGATATACGCTTGGCGAAGTCGAGGGTCTTCCGCTTGATTTGAAAATTGCGGGCATCTCAACTGCATTGGCATTGCTCGCTATTTTGATCTCATGGTTCATTTACGGACGCAACCCATTGAGAGCGCATCAACCCGACCCGCTCAAAAAGCCGCTCGGTTTTATCTTCACGGGCATGGAAAACAAATGGTTTGTGGATGAGGGTTACTTTGCCGTCTTTATCAACCCGTTCAATAAGATATCGCAGTTCCTTGCGGATGTGATTGATTGGCGCTTCTGGCATGACTTTGTACATGATACGGTTATTCTGGGAACTTACAACTGGCTCAGCGAAATTGCGCTGGATCGTTACGCTGATCAAAAAGGCATTGACGCTTTCGCAAACTGGCTGGGCGATGCAACTCAATCAGTTTCAGCGACCCTGCGCAAGGTCCAGAACGGATTCGTGCGCTCGTATGCGCTGGCAGTGATGTTGGGTGTCGTTTTGATTTTGGGATATTTGATATTGAAATAAAAATCTCCCTCTCCCCAACCCCTCTCCCAATTTGGGAGAGGGGCAAGGGGTGAGGGCTTCGAGGATAGAACATGGAATTTCTTTTACAACCTCTTACACTCCTGACCTTCTTCCCGCTTTTGGGCGTACTCGTGATCCTTTTTATGAATTCCGGGTGGAAGAACGCCATCCGGTGGGTCGCGCTGGTCACAACCCTGATCACGTTTGGCATTTCACTTTGGGTGCTTTCGCTATTCACTGCATCCAACCCTGATTTGCAACTGGAAGCCAAATATCCATGGATCCAAGTGGCGGGCTGGAACATTTACTATTATCTTGCGGTGGATGGTTTGAGCATTTTGCTGGTCCTGCTCACCGCCTTCCTTACGCCGATCTCCATCCTGTCCACATGGACTGCGGTGGAAGATCGCGTGAAGGATTTCATGGTCTTCTTCCTTTTGCTGGAAGTTGGCATGACGGGCGTGTTCCTCGCGCAGGATCTGTTCATGTTCTACATCTTCTGGGAATTCACGCTCGTGCCGATGTACTTCCTGATCGGCTTGTGGGGCGGTCCGCGCCGTATTTATGCGGCGGTGAAATTCTTCATGTACACAATGGCTGGCTCCATTTTGATGCTGGTTGCCATTCTCTTCCTCGGCATCCAGACTGGCACATTCAATCTTCCAACCATGCTTGCACGCCTGCCCGATTTGTATGCAACAAGCATTAACCCGCAGACTCAGATGTTGCTCTTCATCGCCTTCGCCGCCGCATTTGCCATCAAAGTGCCGATGTGGCCTTTGCACTCATGGCTGCCGGATGCCCACGTGGAAGCGCCCACTGCGGGTTCTGTCATTCTTGCTGGTGTCCTGCTCAAGATGGGTACCTACGGTTTCCTGCGTTTCAATATTCAACTCTTCCCAGACGCCACCGTCCAAGCCGCCCCGTGGATCGCGCTCCTCGCGACCATCGGAATCATTTATGGCGCGGCAGTGTCATATGCGCAGGCGGATGTCAAGAAACTGGTCGCGTATTCCTCTGTGAGTCACCTCGGCTTCGTCATGCTCGGCATGTTCGCGCTCAACGCTCAGGGCGTATCCGGCGCTATTTTGCAAATGATCAATCACGGATTAAGCACGGGCGCGTTGTTCCTCCTCGTCGGCATGGTCTACGAACAGACTCACACGCGCGAGATCAAAGTCTATGGCGGCTTGTGGAAAGTGATGCCGGTCTTCGGCACGATCATGTTGATTTCTGCGCTTTCATCCATGGGCTTGCCAGGCTTGAACGGCTTCGTGGGTGAGTTCACCATTTTGCTTGGCGCGTTCGGCTCGAAGGCCATCGGCAGTCCGTGGTATGCGGGTATCTCCGCTATCGGTGTCATTATGGCCGCGGTCTACATCCTCTACATGTTCCAGAAAATGTTCCTCGGCCCTGCGGGCGAGATTACACATCACCATGAACTCAAAGACCTCAATTGGCGTGAGATTCTCACCGTTGCTCCATTGTTGATCTTCATGTTTTGGATCGGCCTCTACCCTGCGCCGTTCTTCAATTTGATAGCTCCTGCTGTCGAGAAGCTTTTATCTGCGTTGCCTTTATAGTAATTTTTCGTCATTGCGAGGAGCGTACTCTGCGACGAAGCAATCCCCACTAACAAGGAGATTGCTTCGCCGGGAAGAACACCCTCCTCGCAATGACATGGATCTGGAGCGTTCATGACGCAAACTGATTTTTACATTCTCCTCCCGCTGACCGTCCTGACCGTATGGGCGTGTGTGCTCTTGCTGGTTGACCTCTTCATTCCGAAGGACCGCAAAGCCATCACAGCATTCCTCGCGGCGTTAGGTCTGGCTGTCACATTGGGCTTTACCCTCACGCAGATCGGTCGTGAAGGCACAGGCTTCAACGGCATGGTGACCCTTGACGGCTTCTCCACCTTCACCAACGTACTCATCCTCGTCAGCGGTTTATTCGGTATCGCTCTGGCGTACGGATACATAAAGCGCATGGGGATTGATCGCGGCGAATACTACACCCTTATGCTCTTCAGCATCATCGGCATGCTGTTGATGGCACAAGCCGCAGACCTCATCATCGTCTTCCTCGCGCTTGAACTGCTTTCCATTCCGCTGTATGTGCTCGCTGCGTTCGCGCGCCCCAACCTCCAATCCGAAGAAGCCGGAATGAAATACTTCCTGCTCGGCGCATTTTCAACTGGATTTGTTGTCTACGGGACCGCCCTGGTCTTCGGAGCGACGGGAACTACATCTTTTAGCGGGATCTTCACCGCTGCTTCAAATGGGACCCCCAGCCTGCTCCTGACCATCGGGGCGGCTCTACTCCTTGTCGGCTTCGGTTTCAAGGTTGCCGCGGTTCCCTTCCACATGTGGACTCCGGACGTATATCAGGGTGCACCCAGCTCGGTGACGGCATTCATGTCCTCGGGTGCCAAGATCGCGGGTTTTGTCGCATTGCTGCGCGTGTTTGCCACTGCCTTCCCATCTATCTCCACAGACATGACAGACATCCTCTGGGCAATGTCCGCTTTGACCATGACCGTGGGTAACTTTGTTGCCATTTCGCAGACCAACATCAAACGCATGTTGGCTTATTCCAGCATTGCGCACGCAGGCTACATCCTGATGGCTTTTGTTTCTTATGGAAATAAAGATGTCGTATCCATTTCCATTGCGGCGGGATTGTTCTACCTTATGACCTATATGTTGACCAATTTCGGCGCATGGGCAGTGGTCATCTCCCTTGAAAAAGCTGAAGACAAGGGACTCGAACTCAGCGACTACGCAGGCCTTGCGAAGAAATATCCTGCCCTGGCTGCCGCCATGACAGTATTCATGCTTTCATTCATCGGCTTCCCGCCTACTTTGGGCATGGTGGGTAAGTTCTATCTCTTCCGCGCCGCAATTGAGGGTGGCTTTATCGGGCTTGCAGTTCTCGGTGTGTTTACATCGCTTATCTCCGCGTACTATTACCTGCGAGTCGTTGTCAATATGTACATGCGTGAAGGCGAACCTGTCACCGAAAGCGAACCCTGGCTTGGTTTCACAACAACCGTCACCGCAGTTTTAATTGTTGTGATGAGTTTTGCCCCGCAGGTATTGTTCCTGCTGGCGAGTACTGCAGTATTTAAGTTGTTTTGAATTGGGAGCACTTAAAGTTTGTTGGTAAATAGACGCTTAAGCGGCCCTCTTTTGCGAAGCACCCGTGGGCGGGCACTTCGACAGGCTCAGTACAAGCGTAGATTCAGTTTGGGAGCAGTATAAACTCGAAGCCAGCCTGTCCTGGTGATCGCCCAGGGAAAAATGCTTGCCGTAGGTGCCGCAGAATCCCACACGTCAGGTGCACGCTTTGTTGGGCGCGATTTTCTAAAGGCTTCTACTGGTGCAATAAGAACTCTGCCAATCGTTAATTTGTTGTTTCTTCACTGCTTTCTAGTTGTTTGTTAAGATATTCAGTTTCGCGTATCATCTTATTCTTAGCAAAATCGGCTTTCTTTTGATAGTTACGATTTGTTTTAACAATTCCTAATGCGTCTCGCTTTCTAGTAGCTTCCTCTACTTGTGAAGAACGCTCAAATTCTAATTCTTCCATCGTGTTTTTATAAAGATATTCGGCTTCTTCTATCTTTAATTGTATTTGCTTTTTAAGCGCAAATTCTTGTTGATGTTTTATAAATTGTAGTTGAGTTGTAAAAGCATCAATTTCTGATTTTATTTTTTCTTTTTCTTCACCTTTTTGTAAATCTTGAATCTCTTCCTGTGCTGTTTTCAACTTATTTTCTAGCCCATCGATTTTAACTTCGTAAAGCTCCTTTGAAGATAAATAATATTCCTTGATTTTCATAGGAGTTAATTCTTTATAAATCTGTAATTCCCTCTCAATTGCCTGCATTTGGGCTTCTTTGGCTTTAATGGTTTCATCTTTAGCAACAGAATATTCTTTTGACCATCTTATTTTTGCCACCCAAGCCAAAATTCCACCTACAAGACTTAATATTGTAATTGTGGGTTGAATCCATTCCATAATTTATCTCTTTCCAATTGATATTTCTTTCATGTTCGCCAGCGCCCAACGAGACTGTCGAAAAACCATGTTTTCAGACAGAACGCAAGTCCGATGGTGGGTCAATCGCCTGATTATTCGCTATGAATGCGGCTGAACAGGACTGTGCGGGCTTAGGTCAACGTCCCAAAGGCGTGGATTTTG
>JAUXUL010000024.1 GCA_030680795.1 Anaerolineales bacterium
AGAAGGAAAATCCTATTCTGAGATCACCCGTGCGACTGGGGGGAAGATTTACAAATCCATAAATTGCTGGCCAACTTTTTTCAATAACAAGACTTATCTTGGAATTGGAAAATGCGGCGATCTAGAGGTTCCTGATCATCATGAAGCCGCGATCACACAAAAAGAGTGGCAAAAGGTGCAATCTTTGATCGCAGCCAGTCCATGGCATGGGAAAACAGGACACCCCGACCATCCCAGGCGAAAGGGTAACCCATCACTACTCTCGGGCATGTCTGTTTGCGTGCGCTGTGGGGCGGCCATCATTCATCACACAGGGCACAAGGATCATCAGTGGCCGTATTATGTGTGTGGCGAGAAAGACAGGAAAAAGGGCTTCAATGATTGCAAGGCGAGAAGAGTAGGGGCAAAAAAGGCGGATGAAGCAATTCTGGATACAGTTTTGAACCGTGTCCTGACACCAACTTATTTTGAAGAACTAATGGCAGAGCTTCGCTCACGCATGGAAGATTCGGGAAGTTTGGAAACTGAGATTTTAGAGAAGCAAATAGCCTTGCGGGCCATTGATCGGGGAATTCAAAATCTGCTTGATCTGGCGGAATCATTTGGGGCTGGGGCGGCTTTGGGGAGATTGAAACAACGAGAAGCTGAGCGCGTTGTGGTGGAAGCAGAACTTAAGCAATTGGAAGCAAAGAAAGATATTTCCAAAGTGGAAATATCTCCAGAAGCTTTATCCTTGGCTTTAGACACTTGGAGAAATCAGGTATTGGAAAGGTTGGAAAAAGGCGATATTCCTGCAATGAAGATTGTACTCCGTCGTTTTGTTTCCAAAATTGAATTGGGGTACAAGCAAGCGCGGATTGAGTATACATATCCGCTGGATACTACAACACCGTATAAAGTGTACTCAGGTGGGGGCACCAGAAGAAAAAAAGAGTCGTCAGAAGATGACTCTTTCTGCTTAAAGCCAAAGTCCCCACAGGGGGCCACTTGAAAGTCGAATTCACGTTTATATACATGGCTTTTGCAAAGTCCATTATTTGTAAATCTAAGGGAGCGTGTTCGCCGCGACCGAAGAGACTCGTAGCCATCGTAGAGACCCTTCGTTCCGCTCAGTGTGACATCTTGCAGTTTTGTCAAGCAACTTTGCATAAGCAACACATTTATACTAAGAACAGCATTGACATAATAATCATGTTGCGTATAATCGCACTTAATCAGACTAGCGCGAAGACAAGTAATCATGCAACCGTTCAGAGAGTCGTCGGTGAATGCGAGACGATCAGCCAAATGATGAAATCCCCTTTGCCAGCGTTGTTCTCGCAGAGGCAATTGCCATAAGAGAATCGGGAAACGCCCGTTAGCGCGTACTCCGAGATTGCCCTCACCCTGCCCTCTCCCAGAGGGAGAGGGAAAGAGCAATGAAAGCAGGTGGCACCACGAAACGCCCCTTCGTCCTGCAAATGGACCGGGGGCGTATTTTATTATTTGAACGACAGAAAATAGATCACAGACCACGAATAACGGTCAATTGTCTATGGTCTATCGTCCATAATGCGCACGGAGGTGCAATCATGTTGGATATTAATTTCATTCGCGAAACACCGGATATCGTCCGCAAGGCGTTGAAAGATCGTCAAATGGATTCTTCACCAATTGATTCAATTCTTCAGTTGGATGAAAAGCGCCGCGCTTTGCTCGGGCAGGTGGAGGCGCTCAAGGCGGATCGGAACGCTGTCTCAAAGGAAATGGTGCGAATTAAAGACGCAGCAGCCCGGCAAGTCATTATAGAAAGGATGCGCCTAGTCGGAGATAAGATCGTAGTGTTCGATAAGCAGGTCGCTAAAGTCGAATCTGAATTGAATGCGCTCACAGCCTCGATCCCAAACATCCCCGATGCGCGTGTGCCTTATGGAAAAGATGACAGCGAGAACGTGGTCATCAAGACGGTGGGAGAGCCGCGTAAATTTGATTTCAAACCGCTGCCTCACTGGGACCTCGGGCCTGCCCTTGGCATCATTGACTTTGAACGCGGCACGAAGTTGAGCGGCTCGCGCTTTTACGTTTTGCAGGGAGCGGGTGCCCGCCTGCAGCGAGCTTTGATCGCCTGGATGCTTGACCTGCATACCAGCAGCGGGCAGGGGTATCAGGAGGAATATTTGCCGTTCATGGTAAAGACTGCGGCGGTCTATGCCGCTGGTCAACTGCCAAAGTTTGCGGATAATTTATACAAGGATCACGAGGAAGACCTGTATTTTGTGCCGACTGCGGAAATCCCATTGACAGGTTTGCACATGGATGAAATCCTCGATGAAGCCGCCTTGCCAAAGTTATATACCGCTTACACGCCCTGTTTCCGCCGCGAAAAGATGAGCGCCGGGCGCGACGTGCGCGGCATCAAACGCGGGCATCAATTTGATAAAGTTGAGATGTATATTTATTGCAAGCCCGAAGACTCGGAAGCCATGCATCAAAAAATGTTGAGGGATGCGGAGGAAACCTGTGCTTTGCTGGGAATTTCCTACCGCGTAAAGCAGTTATGCACGGGTGACATCGGCTTCGGCGCCACGCTCACGTATGACCTTGAACTGTGGGCGCCCGGCTGCGACGAGTGGCTTGAGGTTTCGTCGGTTTCAAATGACACCGATTTCCAGGCGCGCCGCGCGAGCATCAAATATCGTCCTGCGGATGGCGGCAAGGCAAAATTCCTGCACACGTTGAACGGCTCAGGGCTGGGCTTGCCGCGCACGCTGATCGCAGTCATGGAGAATTATCAACAAGCCGACGGCTCGATTGTTGTCCCTGAAGTTCTGCGCCCGTGGATGGGCGGGATTGATCTGATCAAGGCATAGGTCTAATTGCCAATTTGACCTACGCACACATTCAAGGAGATTAAATGGACCCTGTTTTCTGGGAATTATTTGCACAAGTAGCCTTGGAAACTTTAACCCTGTTCGTATTGCTTGCGGGTTTGGCGGGATTATTAATTCCCGTTTTCCCCGGGCTGACGATCATGTGGATTGGAACCTTGATTTATGCCCTCGTTCAATCTGCCAGTGACAGCATAACCTGGGTGGGCTGGGCGCTTTTCACGATCATCACACTGCTAATGATTGGCGGCAATATCGCGGATAGTTTTATTATTGCCAAACATGTGCGCGAGAAAAATGTGCCCTGGAGTTCGATCATTTGGGCATTTGCGGCGGGTATTCTCGTGAGCATCCTCTTCACCCCATTGGGGGGTATGGCCGCCGCACCCGCTGGATTATTCCTCGCTGAATGGCGGCGTTTGAGAGATAGACCGGCCGCCTTTGCCAATACCAAAGCCTGGATGACCGGCTGGGGTTGGGCCATTGCGGCAAAGCTTGGAATTGGGGTTATTATGATCGTGCTTTGGATGCTATGGGCCTGGTTGTAGTCACATTTGCAACGTGACCCTTTAAAGCGTGACGGATTTTCAGACAAGGTTCTGTCACGCTTTAAGCGTAACCTACGGGAATGGGGTTTTTTAACATGGCTGTCAGCAACTTCACCGAATTCTTCAAGTCGTTATAATCCACCATCTCCGAAGCGGAATGGACATATCGGCATGGAATGGACAGCGCCCCCGTCATTACCCCTGCGCGTGAAATTTGGATCTCGCGCGCGTCTGTGCTGCCCACCAACAAGACCTCGCGTTGATACGGAATTTTCGCTTTCTCGGCCGTCTTGACCATCCAATCCACAACACGCGGATCAGATAACATGCCCGGGTCGCGGAATTTAACGCATGGACCTTTGCCAAGTTCCATTACCATCTTCATCGAAGCGGGTGTGTCGCCTGTGGCTGTGACGTCCACAGCAATGCCAATCTCAGGGTCAATGCCATAAGCCGCCGTACCCGCGCCGCGCCCGCCGACTTCCGCCTGCGTGGTGAAAACAAAATACAGATCATGCGGTGTGGACTTGATCCCGCGCAATGTTTCTATCAACACCGCCACACCCGCGCGGTTATCCATGGATTTGGCAACCAAACGATCTCCCATTTCCATGTAGGCTCTTTCAAACGCGGCGAATTCACCCACCTTGACGGGACAATCCTCTTTACGGGATGCGCCCACGTCAATATACATTTTATTGATCGGAAGGGCATTATCCAACTGTTCCAAACGGTCATATCCGACCACGCCTGTCACCCCGTTCATAAAGCGCACTCGCGCCCCAAGCGTGTACCTGCCAAAGGTCCCGCCGACATTGGTGAAGCGTACAAAACCTTTTTTATCAATATGGCTGGCGATGATTCCGATCTCGTCCATGTGCGCGGCCAGCAAAATTCGTTTCGGATTTTTGGAATCCTTGGCTGGTTTCTTGCGGACGATCAAATTGCCGAGCGCATCCACACGCACTTCGTCTGCGAACGGTTTTACTTCCTTTAATATCACCTTGCGCACGGCATCTTCATAACCCGACGGTCCGAAAGTTTCAGTGAGCGTTTTGAGTAATTGTTTCATTGATTATTATCCTAACGAAAATTTTTCACCAGACCCATACCGCTTGCTTTCATCTCTCGTGAAAACATGCGCATGAGATTTTCCCATCACAGTCCACTCTTCACCCACCTTGCCGACAATGGCTGTGTCTTCGGCGATCCCAATCATCATTTCGCCGACCCTTAATCGTTTGCGAAGAGTCGCCACAAGCGGTTTTCCAAACAATGGAATTGCATCAAAGTGCGGCATCACGAAAGCAACAGGCAAAATCCCAAACGCAGAAATGGAACGCAAGCCCATTGCACGAAAATCGGGGATTTCCTTTGCAAGGATCATTGCGCCCGCCGAACAACCCGCATACACCCCGCCTCGCTCCCAAACTTTTTGAGCAGACTTCCACACCAAACTGTCCTTCATGATCTGATGAAGATAAGCAGGACTGCCGCCTGAAAAATAGACGACATCCGCTTCTTCCACCGCCGATGCATTACTCTGCTCGTTGGCAGATTCTGCGTCGATGACCGCAACAGTTTGAACGTCCGCGCCGAGGCGGGTGAAATGTTCCAGGCCCATTTTGGACCAGCGCGTTACGCTTGCCTCACCTTCGCGCCCTGCGGCAGTCGGCAGGCAGACGACGCGCGGCTTGCGCCCGTCTGCGCCGCAGTTTGCAAGCAGATATTGATCCACATCATCCATTATCGAAAGATACTCGCCAGAACCGAGTAAAGCAATTAATCCATTCATAATAAGTTCCTCGTCATTGCGAGGGAGCGGTAGTGACCGAAGCAATCTTTCGCAAAGTTGGGGATTGCTTCGCCCCTATCGGGGCTCGCAATGACGGCAAATTTTTAGTTGTTACCTTTTTACCAAATCATGTGTCATGTTTTTCAACGCAACTTGAAGCAAATTCAAGGTGTTCTTCCAATCCTCCACGCGCGCAACGCTGATGGGGGAGTGTGTGTAACGATGCGGCACAGAGACCGAGACCACAGGTACACCCGCGCGGGATCGTTGAATTGCGCCCGCATTCGTGCCGCCTCCGCCCGGCTGTCGGAATTGATACGGGATCCTGTTTTTGATGGCTGTGTCTTCAAGAAATTTTACGAGACGCGGGTCGTCCACCGTGGATGAATTCGCCATGTATATGGCAGGACCCAGCCCAAGCCTGGTGTTGTAGGTGTAGTTTTCACGGCCATCGAAATCGGGCAGGTCGCGCGCCGGTGTGGAATCAACGGCAATCGCCAGGTCGGGATTGAAATAATGTCCAGCAACTTTTGCGCCGCGTAAGCCAATTTCCTCCTGAACGCTGAAGGATAGGCAGAGCTCAATATTCTTCGGGGCATTTTTCAGCAATTCGATCAGGATCGCCACGCCAATGCGGTCGTCAATGGATTTGGACATAATGGAGGGGCCGACTCGTTTGAACTTTGTCGCAAAGGTGGCGCTGTCGCCAGTATTTGCTTTTCCTTCGGGACCGAGGTCAATTCTCAGCGCATCAACTTCAATGGGGGTTTTACGCTCTTCGTCAGTGGTCAGGTGAATGGGCTTTGCGCCGATCACGCCCAGGACATGCTCCTTGCCGACGATAACCTGCTTGCCAACCAGATAACGCGCGTCAATTCCGCCGACGGTTAAGAATTGAAAAAAACCTTCTTCGTCATCATGCACGATCATGAAACCGACTTCGTCCATGTGCGCGTCGAGCAAAACGCGCAGTGGTTTTTTGTTCATCCTTTTTTTGCCCGCTTTTTTAAGCGCAAGCACGCTTCCGAGCGCATCCACTTTCACTTCGTCTGCGTAAGGTTTGACTTCTTCCAACACAATGCGCCGCACCTCGCCCTCGTCCCCAGAGACGGACATGGCATTGCAAAGTTTTTCAAGCAGTTTGATTTGTGGTTGTCCAATGGAAAGCATGTTTATTCTCACTTTACGAAGTTACGCTCCCTCATCCCCAACCCTTTCCCCGAAGGGGAAGGGAGTCCCCTCTCCCTTCGCGAAAGGGACAGGGTGAGGGCTATTCCCAGACGATCTTCTCGATAAAATCCCCTTCCAGCGAAGCGATGAATTCAGCCAGCAAACGCCCTGCGCGTTGAATATCCTTCACTGCCACCAACTCCACGGGCGTGTGCATGTATCTTTGTGGAATGCTCAAAACCATGGTCGGCAGGCCCTCGGCGGCCAATTGCATGGCGTCGGCATCTGTGGAAGAATGTTCAGGCATCAATTCATTTGCAACGGGAATTTCAATTCGTTCAGCAACTTCCTTGAAGCGCTTATACAAAAACGGGTGGATGCTTGGCCCAATGCCTAGTGTGACACCTTTGCCAATCGGGAAGGTTTGATAACTGCTTGCGCCTGTGGTTTTGCCAAAGGTCATATCCACTGCGACGGCGATGGTGGGTCTTAATTGAAATGTGGATGTGAACGCACCGCCAAAGGAAACCTCCTCTTGAACGGATGCCAGCGCCCACACATCCCAGACATGCGACTTGGCTTGCAGTTCCTCGAGACAGATCGTAAGCGCCGCGACGGATGCGCGATTATCCAGCGTGTGACCGCTGACGCATCCACCTGACATTTCAACTGGTTCCGTGTTAAAAGCGACTCTGTCCCCGATCCTGACTCGCTTCGAGACTTCGTTCGGCGTGAGGCCTGTATCCACCATGAGATGTTTCAAGGCAATTGCGCCGCCGCTCTGACCTTCAGGCAAAAGATTGGCTGGCGGCATGGCGATCACACCATATAACTCTTCTGCGCTCCCTGAAGCGTGGACAATGACTGGTGTGCCAGGCAGGACTCGTGAATCCACATCGCCGATGTTGGTGACGTAGATAAATCCGTCCACGATGCGTGAGACCATCAGACCGATGGCGTCCATGTGCGTGGCGATCAATACGGAGGGGCGGAGGGATTTGTCAGCGGAGCGAACGCCCGTAGTTGGCGAACCCTTTTTCAGTCCATGAATTGAACCGAGGTTACTGCGGGTGAGTTCATCCACCAGCAGAGTCCACTTTTGTTCGATGAGATCCGCAACTGGCGTTTCATGTCCCGATAAGCCGGCGACGGAGATGATTGATTTTAGGAATGGAAGGATGTCACTCATTTTTTACCCTAAAGATTTTCACGCGATCATGATGAAAGACCTTTCAAGGTCTTTCGAAGTTATCCGCCAAAGGCAGTTGGTGAGGGAGGGGGAGTATTGGACGGTAGTTGTGTGGGTGTAAAGGTCGGAGTGTTCGATGGCGTTGGCGTGTTGGATGGTGTTAAGGTTGGCGTATTGGATGGCGTGCTTGTGAGCGTTGGTGTGTCTGTCGCAGAGGGTGTAAAGGAAACAGTCGGCGTGGCGGTTGCAGTGAGAGTAGGTGTTTCAGTTAATGTCGGGGTGATGGTGCTTGTCACAATTGGTGTCAGGCTGGGATTTGGGGTGGGTGAGATAAGGGTTTCAGTAATGGTTGGGGTTTGCGTAGCAGTTGCGCGTTTATCTGGAGCAAATGAAAGCGCAATAAATCCAGCACAATAGCAGGGAATGGTGGCAATAATGACCGCAAGGATCCTCATGCGGCGGCGTGCGCGGGGCGTATCAAACTCTAACATAACGCTTCGATTATAATCCAACAGCATTCACAGGAATCCTTGGCCTCTTCCACAGGATACACTTCGTTATGATCCCTCTTCATCTTCGTATTTCAGGTTTTCTCTCCTACCGTGATCCCGTTGAGTTGGACTTTAATTCATTCGATCTTGCATGCATCTCTGGGAACAATGGTGCAGGAAAATCATCTTTATTGGATTCGATCACCTGGGTGCTGTTTGGGGAAGCGCGTGGAAAAAGCTCGGATATTATTAATATAAATCAGGAAGTGAAAGCCGCAGAAGTTGCGTTGACCTTTGCCTACGAAAACAACATCTATCGCGTGCAAAGAAGCCTGCCGCGCGGTAAAAGCGCTGTGCTCGAGTTTCAGGTTTTGGACGGAGGGGAGCAGAAGACGGAGGGCGGGAAGTGGAAGCCGCTGACCGAAAAGACAACCCGTGATACCCAGGCCCGGATCGAACAGACTTTAAGGCTCGATTACGAAACCTTTATCAATGCCTCCTTCTTTTTGCAGGGTAAAGCGGACCTATTCACGCAAAAAAAAGCCAGCGAACGTAAAGCCGTGTTGAGTACGATCCTTGGGCTGGAGATTTGGGATATGTACAAGGAACGCACGGCTGAAAGACGAAAATTGCTTGAAGCGGATGTCAACGAGCTGGATGGGCGCATAGCAGAAATTGATGCGGAACTGGCCGAGGAAGATGCGCGCAAATCCCGTTTGAAAGAACTCGAAAGCAACCTAAAACAATTGACCTCTGCGCGCGCCGCACAGGAAAAAACCCTTGAAAATCTCAAACAAACAGCGGCGGTTTTGATAGAACAAGGCAAAATGGTTGAGACCTTGTCCAAAACGCTTGAAAATTCGCGCGCATCCCTGGCAAGTTTTGAACCACGTCTTGCAGAAAAGTCGCGCGATCAAGTCAAATACGCCGACTTGATCAGCCGTGCAAAAGAAATCGAGTCCGCATATAAGGCCTGGCAAAAAGCGCGCACCGAAGTGGAAAACCTGGACAACCTCGCCGCGCAATTCCGCGAACATGATGAAAAACGTCATCCCTTGTTGCGCGAGATCGAAGTGGAGAAGGCAAAACTGGAACAGGAACTCGGTGTGTTGAGTAGTCAGTTATCAGTGATCAGGGATCAGTTATCAGGGATCGGCGACCTGGAAAAGCAGATTGACACTGCGAAACAATTGTTAAATGAAATCGAAACCCAAATCGCAAAGCGCATTGAAATGGAAACTCGACGCAATGAAGCGCGCGAAAAGCACGCGGGCTTGAAGGTTGAAAATGAAACACTCCGCCAGGAAATGGAAGAATACAAAACGCGGATCGATTCGCTTGAGAAAGCGGACAGCGCCGCCTGTCCCTTGTGCGGGCAGGAACTGAGCGAAGACCATCGCAAAACGACCTTGAAAGATTTGAGCAGGCAAGGCAAGCAGAAGGGTGATCAATTCCGCGCGAACAAAAAGGAAATCGAGGAAATCGAACAGCAAATCGCAAATACCGAATCGCAAATTGCAAAATTCGCCGGTGCAGAGAATGAGCGTGTGAAATTCTCAAATTCAGTTTCTCAACTTGAGATACGGCTGGAAACGGTCAGAACACAAAACGCAGATTGGGAGAAAAAAGGCGCAAAGCGGATAAAGGAAGTACACAAGGCGCTTGAAACCGAAAAGTACGCAGGCGACGCGCAAAAGGGACTCGCCATACTGGATAAGGACTTGGCGAAACTTGGCTATGATGCGACTGTGCATGACATGCTGAGAAGGAATGAAAATGAGGGGCGAAGCGCAGAAGAAGAACATAGCAACCTGAAATCCGCACGTGAAGTGAGCAAACAAATCGAAGGAGAAATCGAAAACCTGAAGTCGGAAATCAAAAATCGCAAAACTGAAATTGCCAGCCAGGAAAAGGCCTATCACAAAGCCGCCTCTGCGCTTGAAAATGCCGAATCGCAATTACCAAACCTGGACGAGGCAGAGCGCGAATTGTTCCGTTTGCGTGAAAATGAAAACCAAAGCCGCAGCGAATTGGGCGGCGCCGAACAAAAAGTAAAAGCGCTTGAAACACTGCGCGGACGCAAAGCGGATTATGAAATCCAGCGCGAGGAAATGAGCCAAAAAATCGCGCACCACAAAACGTTGGAACGCGCCTTCGGCAGAGATGGTGTGCCCGCGCTTCTGATTGAACAGGCTCTTCCGCAAATTGAACAAAAAGCCAACGACCTGCTCGACCGCTTGAGCGCTGGTCACATGTCCATTCGCTTTGTCACACAGGAAGCCTACAAAGATAAAAAACGTGACGACCTAAAGGAAACACTTGATATTCAGATCAGCGATTCGGCAGGTCCGCGTGATTATGAAATGTACTCAGGCGGCGAAGCCTTTCGAGTCAATTTTGCGATCCGTCTTGCGCTCTCGGAAATCCTCGCGCAACGCAAAGGTGCGCGTCTGCAAACCCTCGTCATTGATGAAGGCTTCGGCTCACAGGATGCGCAAGGACGGCAAAGACTTATCGAGGCTATCAACACTGTAAAAAATGATTTTGCAAAAATTCTTGTCATCACCCATCTTGATGAACTTAAAGACTCATTCCCGAATCGCATCGAAGTTGAGAAAACAGATCGCGGAAGCTCATTAAAAATAGCCTGAAATCAAATGTCGCTTGTCAGATATTCTACCTTTGACTTTAGAAAAAATTTCCTATGCCTTACTTCATCGCATCCAGCATATTATTTTTCCTCGGTCTCATCACCATTTATTGGATTCACAGCCAGTATCATCTTGATATCGTCGTCACGCCCGCGCCGCCTCCCGCCGCAGGCGCTGCGCTCATTTCCATTTGCATCCCCGCGCGCAATGAAGAAAATAATATTCGCAGATGTGTGGAAGCCGCGCTTGATCAGGATTATCCAAACATCGAAGTCATTGTTTTGGACGATCGCTCCACGGATGCGACTGCGGAGATTCTTCGCCATACTCGCCGTTTGAGGCTCGCGGCTCAGGATGACACGCTCAAAATAATCAGCGGCTCAGACTTACCTGAAGGCTGGGCTGGCAAACCCCATGCATTGCATCAAGCCTCAGCAGTTGCCCAGGCCGCACAAGACGCGTGGCTGTGTTTTGTGGACGCAGACACTTTCCTGGCACCTCAAGCTATTTCCTCCTGCCATGCCAAAGCCCTCGAAACAGAAGCAGACCTTTTCACAGTCATGACCGAACAAATCCTGGGGTCGTTCTGGGAAAAAGTTGTCATGCCATTGGTGATGACTGCGCTCTCGGTTGGATTCTCACCGCGCAAAGTCAATGACCCATCCCGCCGCGATGCGATTGCCAATGGACAGTTTATCATGATCAAACGCAGTATCTATGCTGCCGTCGGCGGGCATGAAAAAGTGAAGAGTCAAATCGTGGAAGATAAAGCCATTTCCGAGCAGGTCAAATGGAATGGACATCGCCTGATCGTGGCTGACGGGACGCAGGTCGTCAGCACCCGCATGTATACATCCCTTGAAGCCATGTGGGCAGGCTGGACGAAAAATATTTACCTCGGTTTACGCGGCCGTACAGCTATGTTATTGCTTGGCGCATTTGGTGCAATGCTTGCATTAATTGCGGCGCTCTTCCTGCCTGTTTGGCCCCTACTTGGGTTGACTTGGTTTCTCAAAGGCGGTGGGTGGATGGCGCTGGCTGTGATCCTTGAATCGATCCTTGTCTGGGGATATTTGATCTATATCCGTGCGAAGGCGGCGCGTGGAATGAATATTTCCTCATGGTACGCGCTGACTACTCCGCTCGGAGCAGGTGTGTTCGCAGCGATGATGTTAACCTCGGCCTGGAGGGTGATTTCAGGAAAAGGTGTAATTTGGAAAGGGAGAACCTACCATCCAGAATAAGGATTGGGACTGATTCCTTACACTCTTAAGACTAGGACGCTGATTTATGCAGATGAACGCAGAAAAAAAACGGCGTTCACAGCCTTTTTAGCGTCCCATCCTTTTAAGGTAAAATTACTTCGACATGTTCAAACGCAGCACCACCCCCACCGACACCCCGCAACCCGTCCAAGCCGTCGAACGCATCACTTCCGTACTAGGCTCAGGCATAGTCTGGCACGGCAGCATCAACGGCTCAGGCGGCATCCGCATTGAAGGCGCCTTCGAAGGCGAGATCGCCCTGCGCGGAATGCTCGTCGTCGGTGAGACGGGGCGTGTCACCTGCCAGAACGTACGCGCCAACACCGTCATCGTGGCAGGCGCGGTGCGCGGCAACATCACCACCCAAAAATTGGAAATCCGCGCCTCGGGACGTGTCTGGGGAGACGTGGTTACCACTGCATTCGTGACCGAAGAGGGCGCTTTTCTGCGCGGCCAGATCAGGATGGAAGAAACGGTCGAGCTGGACCTTGAGCCTGCTCCCGAATCCTCATCTTCAGAGGACGCCCAGGCAGAGTCATTTGCACAGCTCCCTGAACCTGCACCTATCATTGAAGCGACTCAAAAAATAATGCGGAAGAAGAAAACCGTAAAAAGTTAATAAGTAGACCCTGTCAGTTATAAAAAACCGTCAGGGTCTTTTTATAAACATGAAATACGCCGAACTCAAAATCCAAACCCAGCGTGAAGCCCCCAACAACGCGCAGACGGAGGGATTCGCATTCCTCGTCCGTGCAGGATATTTGACTCGTGAAAATGAAATCCTGCCGCTTGGAAAGCAGGCGATTTCACATATACAAAATTTATCATCCGACCCCTCTTTCCTCTTTCATCTCACCCTGCCCCTCCTCCACAACAAAACTGAAATCTACTTTTCACTTTCCACAGGTTCAACAGAAATCGTCCATTGTTCCTCGTGCAATTACACTGAACGCCTCGAACTCGCACAATTCGAGAAAACGCCTTTTTCACAGGAAGAACAGCTTCCCATTGAAAAAGTATTGACGCCCGATTGCAATACGATTGAGTCCCTCGCAAACTTCCTGAACATCCCTAAGGAGAAAACCGCCAAGGCCTTGATGTACACACGCACATCAGATAATCAATTCATCTTCGTTGTCGTGCGCGGTGACATGACCCTGAGCGAAGCAAAACTTAAGAACATCATTGGCGAAGTCCGCATGGCAACAGCGGAGGAAATCACAAACGCAGGCGCAGCAGCGGGATTCGCGTCACCCGTTGGATTGAAGAATGCGCTCATCGTCATGGACGACATCATCCCCCAATCACCAAATCTGGCGGCGGGCGCAAACGAGGACGGCTATCACTTGCTTAACACAAATTGCGGACGAGATTATTCTCCCGAAATTGCCGCGGACTTAATCCAAGCCAAAGCGGGTGAATCTTGCATACACTGTGCCAGCCCGCTTGCCACCCTCCCTACGCTCAACCTGGCTGCGCGCTCTGAATTTAATTTCGAGAATATCCTGCTCGCCCTCGCAGAGACCCACCACGATGAAAAAGGATTGACCTTCCCCAAATCCGCCGCGCCCTTTGACGTGTACCTCATGCATATCCCTGGCAAGGCGGTCAACACAGTGGAAAAAGCCGAAGGGATTTACAACGCCTTGCAGAGCGCAGGCATTTCCGTCCTTTTCGATGACCGCGATGAACGTGCCGGTGTCAAATTCAACGATGCGGATCTGATCGGCTGTCCGATCCGTGTGACAGTTGGAGAGAAAAATCTAAAGGACGGGAACATCGAAATCAAAGAAAGAACAGACAAAGCGAATCAACTTGTTCCAATCGAAGATGCAACTTCATTCATAAAAGCCAGTATTCTCGCTCCCAATTTGGGAACAATGTGATATAATCCTTTTATGCGCATTCTCTCCCGAAAGATATTACGCGAATTCTGGGAAAAACATCCAGATGCGCAAAATCCCTTGCAAACATGGTACATAGATGTAAAGCATGCAAACTGGAAGAAGCCATCCGATATTAAAGCCATTTATCAAGCTGCCAGTTTTTTACAAAACAATCGCATCATCTTTAACATAAAAGGGAATACATATCGAATTGTAGTGGTAGTTCACTATAAAAAAGGTGATGTTTTTATTCGCTTCGTTGGCGCACACAGTGAATATGACCGCATAGATGCGAATAAAATTTAATAAGGAGAACAAATGGATATCAAGCCAATCAAGACAGAAAAGGAATATGAAGAGGCGCTAAAGGAAGTCGAGCGTCTATTTGATGCCGTCCCAAGCACACCCGAAAGCGACCGGTATGAAGTCCTTGCGATTCTCGTGGAAGCCTATGAAGATGAACATTATCCAATTCCCCTGCCGGACCCAATTGAAGCAATCTTGTATTACATGGAGAGTCGCGGATTATCACGCGCAGACCTTGAACCTTTTATAGGCAGCCGGGCGCGCGTTTCTGAAATCTTAAACCGCAGACGGCCTTTAACTTTATCCATGATTCAACGCCTGCATGAAAATCTTGGCATTCCAGCAGAAGCGCTTGTTCAGTCTTATAAACTCACGGTCACAAATTCCAAATCATCCCACCGCCAACAAATGCCTGTTGCGGCTTAGATGATAGATGGAAAACGAACAACCCCTTTCATAATTCATCATTTCGACTTCGCTCAATACAAGCCTTCATCCTTTAACAATGAACATCGGACATTTTCCTCCACCCAAACAACGCGGCTTGATCATTCACGGACTCATCCTCCTAGTACTGGTGATCATTGCCATTCTTAGCTTCGTAACCCTGACCCGCGCAGAGGTTGGCCCCGTTTTTTTGATTTCGCTGCTGGTCTCGCTGGCTGCGTTCCTGCCGATCCCATTGATTGTGTATCGCACTTACTCATTATGGCGGGCAGATTATCACATGGACCGTGACAGTCTCGCCATCAACTGGGGCTTGCGTGTGGAAGATATCCCGCTCACAGACATCGAATGGATCCGCCCTGCCAATGACCTGACACACCCGCTTTCGCTGCCCTCGCTTCCATTGCCTGGCGGGTTATTGGGTGTGCGCCGTCACCCCGACCTGGGCGTGGTTGAATTTCTCGCGGCAGACGCGAAAAAACTTTTGCTGATCGCCACGGCGAAACGTGTCTTTGTGATCTCACCCGATAACCCCGCCGCACTTGCACAAACTTTTGCGCGCGCAACCGAATTGGGAAGCATCACACCCACTGAAGCAAAATCAGTGTATCCATCCTTCGTGGTCACACAGGCATGGGAAAGCGGGCTCGCGCGTTACCTTTGGCTCAGCGCATTATTTTTGAATTTAGGCTTGTTCATCTGGGCAAGTCTCATCATCCCATCCACGCCGCAAGTTGCGCTCGGCCTGCAATTTGTTGGCAGCGCGCTTGAAACCGTGCCGTCCTCGCAGCTCATTATCTTCCCCGTTGCCAGCCTTCTGCTTTCAGTCGCAGGTTGGATCGCAGGCTTGTATTTCTATCGTTGGGAGCGTGAACGCGTGCTCGCCTTTATCGTTTGGGGTTCCAGCACACTCACCAGCTTGTTGTTTCTGCTCGCGGTGTTATTTATCATCACAACTCCCATATAAAAATCTAATCACCCCTCGACTATGTTTGCAAAGCGGAATCTCTTCAGGTGAAATTAAATGATGGGGCACAGAAGCATGTTTGGGTCGGGACCGAGGCGGCTCTTCATCTGACTTTGGAGTCTTGAACGCGCACTTCCCTTGAAAAGATCATTGCAGGAAATTTATCATGGTTTTCAACCAATTGACTGTTACTTTGAACAGTTGCGCCATCTCAATTAAATGTGTAAGATAAGGATGCCGTGATACAGATTTTGGGGCTGCCTCTTTCTGGCGTTTTCCCGCCTTACAGTCAGCAAGCCTGATGGGTACCTGTGTACCTGTCAGGTTTTTTCGTCTCTTCATCAAGGAGTAAGAATGCAAACACCGTGGGAATATCGGTATGCGCACCGTATGCAAAAAATGGGGAGTTCTGTGATCCGTGAATTACTGAAGTTGACCGAACAGCCGGATCTTATCTCGTTTGGGGGAGGCTTGCCGGCGCCCGAGGTTTTCCCACTTGCGGAATTTCAAGAGGCCTGTAACTACGTGCTCAGTGACCATGGCGCGCAGGCTTTACAATACAGCACCACCGAGGGATACCGCCCCTTGCGTGAAATGATCGCTCGGCATACGGCACGGTACACAGTGCCGATCACACCTGAAAATATTTTGATCACATCCGGCTCGCAGCAGGCGCTGGATTTTATCGGCAGATTGTTCATTAATCGCGGCGATTATGTGGTGGTGGAGTCGCCTACCTATCTTGGCGCTTTGCAGGCCTGGAATGCCTATGGCGCGCAATATATTTCCGTCCCTTCGGATGAAAACGGCATGATCGTGGATAAACTGGAGGAAGCGCTTCGCATCGGACCGAAGTTCATTTACGTGCTCCCGAACTTTCAAAATCCGTCTGGTTCGACTCTCAGCCTCGAACGCCGCAAGAGATTGGTTCTCTTGGCAGACCAATATGGTGTGCCGATCATTGAAGACGATCCATATGGTCAGCTGCGTTATGACGGTGAGCATCTTCCGTCAGTCGTTTACCTGGATAATCATTTCCGTAACGATGGTAACGGCGAATACAGCGGCAATGTAATTTACTTAAGCACCTTCTCAAAATTGCTTGCGCCGGGCCTGCGCCTGGCCTGGGTGGTCGCGCCGCCGCAGGTCATCCGCAAACTGGTGATGACAAAACAAGCCGCAGATTTGCATACCTCGTCTTTTAATCAGCATGTGGCGTACGAAGTGGCAAAAGGCGGGTTTTTAGACGAACATGTCAAAGTGATCCGCGCCACGTATAAGGAACGCCGCGATGTGATGCTCGAAATGATGGATGAAATGTTCCCGCCAGAGGTACGCTGGGCAAAGCCGCAAGGCGGCATGTTCCTGTGGGGAATACTGCCGGAACATGTGGATGCGGCTGAGGTGCTAACAGCTGCCATAGAACGCAAAGTGGCCTTTGTGCCGGGCGCGGCATTCCACCCCAATGGCGGCGGCGAGAATACCATGCGTCTCAATTTCTCATTTTCTGCACCGGATACCATCCGCGAGGGAATTACAAGGCTTGGCACAACATTGAAAGAGGTTTTGAAGAAGAATGGGCATAAAGTAAGTGCGTGAGGCGTAATTCGTGATGTGTAAAAAAACAACCTGTTCTTTGAAAGAGCAGGTTGTTTTTTATCGTCCATCGTCCACGGTCTATCGTCTATTCATCCACGTAAGGCACATAATCTGCGCGGGCAATGCCCTGCCTGATCGCCATCTCTGCCACGGCACGCGCCACAGCATGATGTACTTTTTTGTCCAATGGGTTTGGCACCAGTTCGCCGGGCGGGGTCATTTCTGCGATTACCTTTGCGGCGGCTAAATACATTTCATGGGTGATATACGGCGCATAAGAATCGACTGCGCCGCGAAAGATGCCGGGGAATCCCAAAACATTATTCACTGATTTTCCATCTGCCGCAAAAGCCGCGCCGCGCTGCATGGCAGCTTCTGGGTCAATCTCTGCATTCGGGTTTGAAAGGGCAAGGATGATCTGTCCCTTGCGCACCATTTCAGGCTTGATGAGATTCGGCGCGCCGGTTGTTGCGACGACAATACCACATTTTTCCATGATCTCTATTAAGTTGGATTTGATGCCCCCGGCTTTTTCAAAGCGCTCCAAAGCATCTGGACTCAAATCCGCGCCATAGACCGGGTTGCCGGTCAAACGCATCATCATTTGACCGATTGCATAACCAGCCGCCCCAAGCCCAATCTGCCCGATGACCGCCTTTTTCAGGTCTGTGCCTGTCTCGCGCGAAGCGACCATCAACGCCGCAGTGCAAACCACCGCCGTACCATGCTGGTCATCATGCATGACGGGGATATCCAGCATGGCTTGCAATCTTTGCTCGATCTCAAAACAACGCGGCGCGGAAATATCTTCAAGTTGTATGGCAGCAAAGGTCGGGGCAATCGCGGCAATTGCATTGACAATTTCATCCGGGTCTTTTGTATTCAACAAAATCGGAATACCCGAAAGACCTACGAGCGTTTCCATCAACATGGCTTTGCCTTCCATCACCGGCATACTCGCCAGAGGGCCAATATCCCCAAGTCCAAGCACCGCCGTGCCGTCCGTGACAATCGCAACCATGTGGCTGATGCTGGTATACAATCGCGCCTGTGACGGGTCTTTGGCAATCCGCAGGCAGACCTCCGCCACGCCGGGTGTATACACGCGCCGCAGGGTCGTCAACGATTCGATTGGATAGCGCGAGCGGATGGCGATCTTGCCTTTTTGGTGAAGTTCCAATACTTCGTCGCGCACTTCGATCACTTTTGTGCCTTCGTTATTCCGCATGGCTTCCAAAACCGCTTCGAGGCGCGTCTCATCCTCGGCATTGACGGTAATATCGCGCACTACGTTTTGCGAGGTTTCCGTTAAAAGCACAATACTGCCGGTGCTCCCGCCCGCCTCAGCGATGGCGGTCAGCAGTTTTGCCAGAACCCCTTTTTTCTGTGAATTACGCACGCGCACGATGCGCATGATCTTACGTTCCCAAGCCATATATGCCTCCTTTTGATTTCACATCCATTTTAACGCGAATACCGAGGACAAGTAAACAGGTAACCGAGTAAATAATTTTGAAGGAACATCCTGATACCCTTTGTACCTGTTTACCTGTATACTTTACCCATGCCATCCACACTCCCCATCCTACGCGCCCGCCGTGAACGCAGGCTTGAAGGACAAAACAAAAGATCAGCGCAAACGCGCGGATTCATCCTCAGCGTGGGCATTCTTGTTTCGTTTCTTCTTGCGGCAATCATCATCATTGGCGCATTTGCTTATTCGGATGTCACCCGCGAACTTCCATCCACTGAAATTCTGCCGCGTTTATTAAACCCGCCCGACGGCTTGCTGCTTCAACCCACCCGCATCTATGACCGTACGGGCTTGCAATTGCTGGCCACCTTTGCAACAGATGACACAACGCGGGCGCGCCGTTACATTCCCGTCAATGAACAAAACCCTCAGCATATTCCTGAAAACTTGATCAATGCCGTCATTGCCGTTGCTGATCCAGAGTTCTTCAGCCATTCGGGGTATGCCATCCAGGGATATGACGATCCCGAACTTCATCCCACCATCGCGCAGAAACTTGTCAACGGTTTAATGCTTTACAACGAACCGCCTTCTTTGCGGCGCGCCATCCGCGAGCGCCTGCTTGCCGCGCAGATCACATCACAATTTGGGCGCGCGCAAATTATCGAATGGTATATGAACAGCGCAAATTTTGGAAATCATGCCTACGGCGTGGAAGCCGCCGCCCAGCTTTATTTCAACAAGCCTGCCGACCAACTCACGCTGGCTGAGTCTGCGATACTTGCGGCGGTGAGCGAAACGCCCGCCCTCAATCCGCTGAATGCGCCGCAAGTGGCATTGCAACGCGGACGCGAAGTGATTTATATTTTGAATGAGCTTGGGCTGGCAAGTAATGAAGTGACAGTGCTGGCATTGGCAGAGATTCCCACGATTCAATCCTTCGACGATGCTCACATTGTCCCGACGCTCTCTCGGGAGGACAAGCCCGCGCCTGCTCCTGCTTTCGTGAACATGGTCCTATCCCAATTAGACTCGCAGATCCCGCGGGAACGCATTGAACGCGGCGGATTAACCATCATCACCACACTGGATTATGACCTGCAAATGCAGGCCTCCTGCGTAACCGAAGTATATGCCGCCCGTCTGGCAGGTCTACCCGAGCCCGAAAGGGATTGTGACTCTGCGAGGTTGTTACCGTCCCTGCCGCCCGCAGTCACATTTATGGATTCATCCGCCAGCGCGTTGATCCTTGACCCACATACGGGTCAGGTGCTGGCGCTGGTTGGCGAAACCATTCAAGGCGTGGAAACTCCTCTCGTGAGCGCACACAGGTCCGGATCCAGCTTGGATGCGTTTGTCTATTTGACAGGATTCACGCGAGGCTTGAGTCCCGGCTCATTGACGTGGGACATTCCCGGCGAGGGAGTCATCCAAAACTTTGACGGCGAATATCATGGACCACTGCGCTTAAAAATTGCTTTGGCGAATGATTATCAAGTACCTGTCGAAACCTTGAAGACGCAAATGGGAATTGAGAATGTGACGAAAATTGCAGCGTCATTTGGTATTGATGTGAATGCGGACGTAAGTATGCTTAAACTTGCGGGTGCGTATGGCGTGTTTGGGACTCAGGGCATATATTTCGGTCAGAACGTGGACGATGAATTTATGCCGGTGGCTGCATTGCGCGTGGAAAGTGTGGAGCGGGCCGTGATGCTGGATTGGTCTCTACCACAGGCGCAAACGGTTGTGACGCCCGCAATGGCATATTTGATGACGCATGTTTTGAGTGATGAGCCTGCGCGCTGGGGATCGTTGGGCAGGCCGAACGCGCTTGAAATTGGTAGGCCCGCCGGCGTAAAGGTGGGACAAACCGTTGACGGAGGCGATGCCTGGGTGGTTGGGTTTACGCCATCTTATGTGGTGGTGACATGGACAGGCGTGCGCGGTGAAGGGGATAAGGTGACGCCGCGTTTCCCAGCTGTGTTGTGGAATGCCTTGATGCAAACTGTTTCTGAAGGCCAGCCGGCAGATGGCTGGACTGCGCCACCGGGTGTGACTGCCATGACGGTCTGCGATCCTTCGGGCATGCTGCCGACGCGTGAATGTCCGAATTTGGTGACGGAAGTTTTTCTGGAAGGCAGTGAGCCAATCCAGGCGGATAATATGTACCGCCAGTTTTCTGTCAACCGTGAAACGGGTCTGCTCGCGACGGTCTTCACACCGCCAGAGTTAATTGATACACGTGTGTATATGCTTGTCCCTGAAAGTGCGCGGGATTGGGCGTTGAATGCTGGATTGGATGTGCCTCCAACCTCGTATGATGCGATCCAGTCGCCGCCGGTCAATGCCGTTGCGAATATTACCTCTCCGCAGTTGTTTGCAGATGTAAACGGCATGGTGCAGATCATCGGCACTGCTTCAGGAGACGAGTTTTCCTATTATCGTGTGCAAGTTGGCAAAGGACTAAATCCACAGGAATGGATTCAACTTGGCGGGGATGTTACCACTCCCGTTGAACGCGGCGTACTGGTTGAATGGGATACAAAAGGGTTAAGCGGTTTGTATGCTGTGCAATTGGTTGTCGTGCGGGAAGATCAAGTGGTGGATACAGCGGTGATTCAGGTGACGATCAAGTGAGGGCGCTTTTGCGAAGACAAGGCAGCATGAGAAGAAAAAACCGGGGATGTGAGCGGAGCCGCACGCTCATTGTGGGGCGTAGTCGCAGGATATTTCCCTGCAAATCGCCCTTCGACTACGCTGAAGAACGCTCCGCTCAGGGCGAAAAATCTTAATCTGACATTGTCAAACTACACAGATTTGGAAGGATAATTGGTGATAAACAATTCTTTTCCTTTGGCTGCATTATTTTGTTTGTAATTGTTCATTCCATATTGGAGTTCCCATTCATATAAATTTGCATAGGAAAAATTTTGCCGTATTGCCGCTGAATCATCGTAAGTAATAAGCCAATTGTGTCGGCAATTTTTCATCTCAGCAGCAAATTGAACGTGATCAAAACCCAGATGTAAGTCGCCATTTTTTCCATACAAGCGGGATTTTGTAGCTGCCAAATAGGGGGGGTCTAGAAAAACAAGCACATTATTTCCTGGTTCATGGATTACGTCTCTATAATCCAGATTGGTTATTTTGACATTTTGAAGCAAAGGTTCCAGTGGCAGCAGGCGGCTTATTGACGAATGTGTAAATCTTGAGTGATAAGCCAATTCTGAGTACCCTCCTGAATCAACTGTACCAGAAAAAGTAATCCTATTTAAGACAAAAAAACGCAACGCTCTATCAAAATCTGATAAATGCTCATTTAAGCTGCCTCTGAATTCATCAAATAGCCCTCTCCCATTTTTTGTTTCATTTTTTATTTTTTTAAGCCTGCCAGCAAGCTCTCCCGTATTTGCTTGGGTAATTTTCCAGAAACAATACAGATCAAAATTTAAGTCGTTGATCCAGACCTTAACCGCAGGAAATTTTTGTCTTATATATATAAATACAGAACCACCACCCACAAAAGGCTCCCGCAACTCCAAAAAGGATTCCGGTAATTGTTCCAGTATTTTTGGAATTGCTCTGGATTTTCCACCAGGGTATCGTAAGGGGCTTTTGATTATGCTCATCATTAATTGCCTGTAATTTTAATTTCAAGTTGATGTTCTGTTTGGGTTTCTCGAAAAGACGCACTTTTTGAGAAACCCAAAGAAATATCTCTAAACTTATTAGAATCTTTCACAACTCAGCGGGCAGGTAGGCTTTCTGCATAAACCACCTTCTTGCCTCCTTTTAACCTGTCGAGTTTAGGTTCTCCAAACGTCAACTCTTTTATTTGATATGGCGGATAAACTCCGCATTGACGAGTTGTCTCATTAAATTCAACAAAACACACCCAGGCATCCAAGTTGTTCAAAATCGGGTCTTTGCGATAAATTCCTGCCTGGAAAGTCCAGGATAATCCAAATTTTTTGGCTAATGAAGCCGCTTGTGTCTTAACTGCCAGCCCCCGACCATCAATGTACAAATCGCTGTCCCATGATTTTTGTTTCTCTTTATAAATTTGGTAATCGGGTCCCTGGACCCGCCGGCCCAATTGCTCAAAAACAATTCTGACAGCTTCCTCTCCGATCTTGCTAACAAAATGATCTTTTTCAATTTTCTGCAGATTGAATTGATTCGTATCCCGATAGCCACCGCCCGGAGAGCCTATCGTAGGAGTAACTTGTTTGGCGAAGCTTTTCGCTTTAACTACCAAACCCGCATCGATAACTACTGTTTGAACTTTTACAAAATAACGCATACCGCGAACCTCAGGTTTAGTTGCTAATAAAGCATTCAATCGAAAATAATACTCGAGCCGCCCTCAACGGCAGCTTGGGCAACCTTTTTTCAAAGACTTTCGGCGGGTTATTTCACATTTCCACGAGTATACCCGACCCATGCTTTCACGGGTCCAGTGATATTAAGTCCCCACACTTTTATTACGCACAGACCTCTGAATTCTTTTAATCCCGAAATCGCGAATGTATGCCCGTCAGGGTAGACAGGCAGGCTTGGACTTATCCTCCCGTGTGGACTCCCGCCCAGCCAAACGGCATCCGTTCATCTGTTTACAGTTGCCTGGAAGCAAATTCAAACAAAAAGGCGGTTGTTGCGCTGCCTTTTTGTTTTTCCTGTAAATTATGCCTCTTGCCTGTTTAGCTTGTCACTGGCAAGACGATTCAAACTAACCCTAGATTCTGCCGCTTCGATAGCCAGCCGCCGATGTAAATCTGGCGGTATCCGCACCATAAACTTCCCGCTGTATTTTTTGATTGCAATTGGTTCAGGCACAGGTTCTCCGCTTGCCTCCAAGTCTGAAACAACTTGAGCCACTGTCTGACGGATGCCTTTCAAGGCTTCTTCCGGCGATGGTTCCAGCCAACTCAGGCTTGGAAACTCAGCACAAAGGCCGACATACTCATTGTCTTCCTCTGACCAGGTTACGCGGTAAGTATATCGGTCATTCTGTAACATCACTTTGCGCCTCCAGGCGTTCAATCGCTTTCAACACTTGTTTTACCTGATATGCCTTTGCCATTCCTTTGTCATTCTGGATATTGACTCGTGGGTCACCCTGCCAGGTCGTTTTGTAGATTCTGTGACTGCTGCTTTTTTGCCGTGCCTCACCAAAGAAGGCATCGCACACTTTGCAAAGGTCTCGAAAACGGATCCCCTTGGGATTGCGTCGCATTTCAGCAATGAGGTCTTCAACCTTTGACATGGAGTTATGATACCACTATTGATACCGATGTAAAGTGAGCAATTGTATCCCCATTCCCCCCTCCCGCGTGGACTCTCGCCCAACCAAACGGCCTCCATGAAAAGCCTAGCAAGGTTTTCGATTAATACCACCCACGCTTTGATATCTGTTCTAAAGATTGAGACGAAATTTCTTCAAACACTTCACTTGAACCATCGAAAAATCCAGCTTTGAGAGGAGCCCAAGACGTTCCTGAAAGTTTTGCTTCATTGATTAGTCTATGTAAAGGACTGGCTTGATTGCCATGCTGAGTCTTCCAGCCAAATCTTCCAACTGGTCCCCATAATCTATGTCCTCCTTTGACTCGTTCGTATGCATGTTCTAGGGAAATGAGTATTTCCAATCGATCAAAGGTCGCCTCGTAATCGCTGCCAAGAAAAAGCAAGTCATCGAGTAGCGGCTGAAAATATTTAAATAAATATTCACTTATAGGAACAAATTGTCTTTCGTGCCCAGGTAGTAATTTGAATGCGTCATGCAAATTACCAACTGAATTATACAAAGCTTGAATTATAGGTGTTTCAACATTTCCGCTTGATGGGTCTGTTACTTTTGAGGAAAAATACCCATACAGGTTTTCATAATTATTGGCTGCAACAGCAGCTAACCCAGTCGAATATGTAAGAAGCAAAATTGGGTACCACCGTAATGCAATCCAAACAGTATTACCAGAAGTCACTTGAAGTCGACTAGCTAAACGCTTTGATGGCAAACTCATTATTTCTTTATGCTCAATTGTTCCCCAATAGCCCATAAGTGAAGTAATTGACAAAAGTTCAGACGCTACTATCTGATATTTTTCTAGGCGATCAGAAAATTCATCGACACTCCATTGGGTTTGAAGTGAGAATTCTTCATCCGATAATTTTGTCAGCGCGGCTCTAGTATTTTCAGCTACCAGATCGTGCAGCTTTATGCGACAAAGTGAGTTTGAAAGAAACTCTTTAGTTTTATCAATTGTATTCATGTGTTCGTTTTCTCCATCTTCCATTAATGGAGAAGATACAGCAATTAATATATCTTTATCTTCTTCCTTGTTTTCTTGTAGTTCTGAGAGAATTGGAGCGGAGAAGATAAAGTCGCCATCACCATCAAGATATCCAAAATGAGGGGTCTGATACGAGTCCCTATCTTGCGCAACTTTTTGATAAACATAGTTCATAACACCGTTCGCGGTAATTACTCCATATGTATCCGCTGCGTTTCCATCAAGTGCGTCAAGGAAATGTCCTGTGAATACGGAATGATTAGGGCGTGGTCCTCCCAAGTCGGCGACTAACTCATCAGCTTTTCCCGCTGTAATAACTTGTCGTGAAGGTCTTAAAAGCATGTCTTTTAAAAAGCGCATAGCGCCAGGCTGCAAAGCTCTTGTAATTGCCGTCCCGCCATAACAAGCATCCATTACAAAAAGAATATGTTTTGCGGGGATTAAGTCAGCATTTCGAGTTAGTTCATCCCACCTTATTAAGCTACCTAATTCATCAGTACTTCCATCTTGTGGTACCAGAAAGCCTACATCAGACCTTCGTGACTTCGTGGTGAACCCATGTCCAGCAAAGAAAATAAAAATGCGGTCATTTTCATTGATGGCGTCTGATGTAAATGACATGAATTCCTTCAAGATTTTATTTCGGCTCGCATCCTTGTCAAAGAGCAAAGTGATATTCTCGTTCGGGAACGAGAAACGATCTTGGAGTATTTTGCCAACAGCTTCCGCGTCGCTGATCGCGTACCCAAGAGGTGAAGCATGCAAATAATTATTGATTCCAATCACCAAGGCATAACTTGTAGAGTAGGATGAGATAAGCGACATACTGACCCTCAAATCAATGATTAACAGAAATTATCACAGTGATTTATTTTACACCCAGTGTTCTCTCACACTTCCATCTCCTCCTCTTCCCTCGCCACCTCCCCGCGTTCCATCTTCTTCTTCAAATGCTCAGGCCATTGACTTGTATCTTCGGATGGCAAAAATGTCAGGCTCGGGCCGTGCTGGGTGAGGATATCGTTCGTGCCGCAGTTAAGCACGGCTTTGGCTGCGTCGATGCCCGATTGCGTCACGCCTGCTACGCCGTGACTGAGCGTGCTCGCGCCGCACAGGTATAAACCGTCGAACTCGGTGCGCGGCGAGAATGCCCACGGCCCCACCTGCGACGGGCTTTTCTCGATGCCGTATAAATTTCCGTGCGTGGCGTTGAGATAATGTTCGTTCGTCAGCGGCGTGCCGAGGCTGTAAAACACAATGTGCTTGCTCAACCCGGGAACGTGTTTTTCCAGTCCACGCACCATGCGCCACGCCAGGTCTTCCTTCATCGCGTCGTAGTCCGATGGGCGCGCGCCGTATTTGGTGTGCGCCCACTTCTCGAAAGCCTCATAGCCCACGAACGCAAACGACTCGCAGGTATGATGTCCCGAGTGCATCTTCGACGGGTCTTTCAACGTGGTCGTGGTCAGGAACATGCCAGACGGCGTATCGGCGTTCAGTGCCGCGTCGGTCAGACCGTCTGAGTAGATCTTATCCACGTCGGCGTGGTCGTAGTACCAGAAGTTGCCCGAGTCGAGTCCCGCGCCGCGCAGGTCCATGTCGGTAGCGAAAAATAAACTCAGGCAGGATGTCGAATACTTGGCCGAATCCACTTTGCGTTTTAATTTCGGCGAGAGCTGATCGCGCCCGATGAGTTGACCAAACGTGATCTCAGGGTCTGCGTTGGAGATGACTACATCCGCGCGGATTTCCTCGCCACTATCTAATTCCACGCCGATGACTTTTTTCGCTTCGACGAGAATCCGTTTCACGCGACACTGCAGCCTGATCTCGCCGCCCGCGCGTTTCAACGCCCGGACGAATGCGCGCGGTAGCGTGAACGCGCCGCCAAGCGGATAGTAGCCGCCGTCGAGATAGTGATGGGTGATACCCGCGTGCATGAATGCCGAGACCTGCGAAGGCGGCAGTCCATGATCACCTGCCTGACCCGCCAGCACGCCGCGCAAAACGGGGTCGCTGACGTGCGCGTTGATCAGGTCCGCGCCGGTGGCACGCACCCATTTGAGGACGTTGCCCGCACCCTTCGCTGTTTTCAACGGGTTGCTCAAATTGCCGAGATTTCTGAGTCCCTCCGTCATGTTGACGAGGTCGGCGAAGTACGAATCGATACCCTTTGCCTCAAACGGGAAATGACTCTTGAGCCGTTCGATTAAATTTTCCTTGCCCTTGGGAAAGTCCACGCGCTTATCACCAACGACGATGTGATCATAACCATCCGGGTTGAGTTCGCAGAACGTGAGGTCTTGCGAAACGCCAAGTCCTTCATAAATATTCCGCAAATGTCCACCCTCATGCAAGTCGCCGATGTAATGCACGCCAGGGCTGAAGCGATAGCCGCTCAACGTGAACGAATGAGTCCACCCGCCCGGGCAGTCGTGCTGTTCGAGCACCAGCACTTTCTTCCCCGCCTGCGCCAATGCGACCGCGGCGGTCAATCCTCCCGCGCCTGAGCCAATGATGATTGCGTCGTAGGATATGGTCATGGTGAACTCTTAAATACCATCTTACTCCTCAAATACTCGGACCCTGCTGCTTCAGAAAATCCCGCGTACTTTTAGCGCCGCTCTTCAACCCTATCTTGCCAGGACCTTCGCCATGTGATAGTACTCCATATTCACCTGGCGCTTATTGCTGATCACGTCCAAAAGCGGAATGTAATCCACACCTTTGCCTTTGAGCCCGGTCATGACACCATGTTTACCTTCCGCAAGCGCTTCCACGGCTTTTACACCCATGCGCGAGGCCAGCAGACGGTCGTATGCAGTCGGTGAGCCGCCGCGTTGAATGTGACCGAGAATGGTCATGCGTGTTTTGAAGCCCACATCCATGCTGTCAATTTTTTCGGCAAGATCAATTGTGCGGATACCGGATCCTTCAGCATTGATGATAATGGCATGTGTCTTGCCGCGTTTATAGGCTTCTTCAACTGCCAAAGCTACTTCATCTGCGGTGATCGGCACTTCGGGGATCAGCGCCACTTCTGCGCCGCAGACAATGGCCGCCATCACCGCGAGGTAGCCGCAGTTGCGTCCCATCGTTTCGATCAGGAATGCGCGCTGATGGGATGAGGCCGTATCGCGCAATTTATCCACCGCTTCCATGATGGTGTTCATGGCGGTATCCGTGCCAATCGCAATGTTGGTGCCCCAGATGTCATTGTCAATACTGCCGGGCATGCCGATGACCTTCAGGCCTTTTTGTGAAAGCGCATACGCGCCGCGCATCGAACCTTCGCCGCCGATTACGATCAACGCATCCATGCCGGCCTCATTCATCTTGCGAATCGCGTCACGCTGGCCGGCAGGTTCCATAAAACGCTTGCTACGGCTGGTGAGCAGAACTGTTCCGCCGCGCTGCAAGATCCCGCCTACATCGCGCAGTCCCAGCGGGCGGAATTCGCCGTTGATCAAGCCTTCATAACCATGTTGAATGCCGATGACTTCCATGTTATTCGTCAACGCTGTGCGCACCACAGCACGGATGGCCGCATTCATGCCGGGCGCATCGCCCCCGGAAGTAAGTACCCCGATCGTGAATTTCTCTGCCATCTTAAATTTCTCTCTTGATCTGAAAGGTATCAAAATCGCGTGCCACAACCGTATTCGGAAAAACTGATTGCGCTTGCGCAATCACGTCCTTTCCGCGGTAGCGGCGCGAAATATGCGTAAGAATTAGTTTTTTGACCCTTGCTTTTATGGCGAGTTCCGCGCCCATGCGGGCAGTCAGGTGAGAGAATTGCTTTGCCATATCTGCTTCTTCATCTAAATATGTGGACTCAATCACCAGGGCATCCGCATCCTTGCAGACCTCGATCAGGTTATCTGTCCTGCCAGCATCCCCCACAACGATGAGTTTACTGCCCTTTTCCCAGTCACCCAGCACATCGTCCGGCGTGATGCGTTTGCTGTTGGTCAGAATGATCTCCTTACCGGCCACCAGCTCACCGCGTTCTGGTCCGAATGGCACGCCGAGTTCGTCCGCTTTTTGTGAAAGAAAAGGCCGGCGTGCTTTCTCTTCAAACACATAACCCAGGCAATCCGGCCCGCGATGTGTAACGGGAAAAGCAGTTACGGTGAAATCGTCAGCTTCAAAGACAATACCGGGTTTGACCTCAATTATTTTTAAGGGCATGGGAGGCTGGTTGCCGCGCAGGACAACATCATAAAGAAGCGTTCGCACCCGCTCGAGCGTGCTCCGCCCGCCGAAGATATTTAGTTCATCAATGGATTCCCAGCGCAGGAGTGTGGAAAGCAAACCGCCCAGCCCAAGGATATGATCGAGATGTCCATGGGTAAGTAAAATGCGTGTCAGACGTTTGAATCCAATGCCGGATTGAAGAATCTGTCTTTGCGTGCCTTCGCCGCAATCAATCAGAAACCGATACTCATTATGAGAAACGATTTGCCCCGAAAGTCCGCGGTTTGCTGATGGCGCGGATGCAGAAGTGCCAAGAAAAAGGATTTCGAACAAGGTTGAGTCCTTACAATAATACTAGCCAATGTCGCTGCGAGGCGCTCCTGGTTTTAGCCGAAGCAGTCTCCCAATAACAGGGGATTGCTTCGTCGGGGAGAGCAAGAACCTTCCTCGCAACGACATTATTAATATTGAGAATTTTTACCCTGCAATTGTACCTTATCGCTAGTCCAAAAATTTAGTATATTTTCCGCAAGAATACCAGGCATTATTGACACCTTATGTTTAACAGTGATGCGATACCCTGTAAAGAAAACAGACCATTTGTGCTATAATCATTTAACGGTATTTAACCACAAGAACAATCTCTAATCTCCACTTACCGATCTCCAATCTCCAATTACCAACTCCCGCAATTCATGCCTCTCCTCAAACCCTCCACCCCTCCCAAAAAGAACACAAAACCTGCGGGTAAAACCCTCCCACCCCAAAAAGGAGGACCGCCGCGCAATAAACGTGCGCCGCGCAATGCTGCGTATGCCCTGCGTGAACCTTCCTGGTGGGAAAACCTCTCCGCTGAACGCAAACTGGATGTCGTCGGCATTATCCTTGCATTTATTGGCATCATTATTTTTTTGGGGTTAATTTCCGCCAATCGTTCTGCCCTGATTGGCGGGGCAATATTTTTTCTTTCACAAATTTTCGGCTGGGGTGTTTACATCCTCCCGCTCGGCTTGCTCCTCTTTGGTCTGTGGCTTGTCTTTCGCAAGATCGAACGCATCCCTCCGCTTACTCTTGAACGCACTGTCGGCAGTCTCATCCTTTTCCTCTGGCTTCTCACCGTCATACATTCCTTTGTCGCCACTGCTGAATCCGCCGAAGCTGTTGCCCTGGCAGGCGCGGGCGGCGGCGCACTCGGCGGACTCTTCCAACGCATCCTCTGGGCAGGGCTTGGCGGTGGTGGTACGTTCGTGGCATTACTGGCCTGGCTCATCATCGGCATCGCAATTACATTGGATAAACCCGTATCGGAATTATTCTTCTGGCTCGCGCCGTTGACTGTAAAACTGCGAGAGTTGCTGAACAAACCCATCGCGCCCCCGCCCCCGCTCGAACCTGCTTCTGCTGCGACAGATGATTTCACCCCGATAGATGCCTCGGCACTGCCTCAAGTGAGGACATCCGCCATTCCCGCCCAACCTTTGCGGACAACAAGCGGCCCATCCGTCATCCACTGGACATTGCCCAGCGTCAGCGACATCCTTGACTCAGGCGATGCCCCATCCATCAATGAAGAGTTCATCCAGCAGCGCGCGCGATTAATCGAAGAGACATTAGCCTCCTTCGGAGCGCCAGCCCAGGTAGTTGCGATCAGCCGCGGGCCGGCGATCACGCAGTTCGGAGTGGAACCTCTTTTTCTTGAGTCCAGAGGCGGGGTGCGGATGAAAGTGCGCGTGAGCAAGATCGCCTCCCTGTCTGATGATCTTGCGCTCGCATTAGCCGCGCCGCGCATCCGCATTCAAGCGCCGGTGCCCGGGCATAGTTACGTCGGCATCGAAGTTCCCAATGAAGAGATGGCCATGGTGGCCCTGCGCGATATTTTGGAAAGTGAGATCTACACGCGCAACACCAAGCCTCTGAACTTTGGGTTAGGCCGCGATGTGGCGGGACTTCCCATTATTGCCAGCCTCGAAGGTATGCCGCATTTGCTGATCGCAGGCACAACGGGTTCCGGTAAATCTGTGTGCGTGAATTCCATTCTCACCTGCATGCTGCTTTACAATACACCCGATGACCTGCGCTTGGTGTTGGTTGACCCCAAGCGCGTGGAGTTGACTGGCTATAACGGCATCCCTCATTTACTCGGGCCTGTGGTCGTTGAAATGGAGCGCGTGATCGGTGCATTGCAATGGATGACGCGCGAAATGGATAAACGTTATCATCTGTTCGGACAAGCCGGCTCGCGCAATATCACTGACTACAACGCCAAAATGAAATTGCAGGGACAGAAGAAACTGCCGTATCTCGTCATCATCATTGATGAGTTGGCAGATCTAATGATGATCGCTCCCGATGAAACTGAAAAGACCATTACGCGCCTTGCACAGTTATCACGCGCGACGGGCATTCACATGATTCTCGCTACGCAGCGTCCGTCAGTGGATGTGGTGACGGGTCTCATCAAAGCGAACTTTCCCGCGCGCATTGCCTTCGCTGTGGCATCCAACACCGACAGCCGTGTTATTCTCGACCAACCCGGCGCGGAAAGATTGCTTGGGCGCGGTGACATGTTGTATCAAGCGCCCGATGCGCCTTCCGCCGCCCGCTTGCAGGGAGTATTTGTTTCAGACCATGAAATTCAAAAATTGGTGGAATACTGGCGCGCACAGGCCGGCGGAGGCAGTTCCTATGCAGTTGCCGGCATGCCCGCGGATTCTGTCCCCGAAAATGTCCCGCTAAAGCAAACACCATTATGGGAAGAGATGAAGAAAGTGGATGGCGACCCGCTTTATCATGAAGCAGTCGCAATCGTCCGTAAGGAGGGACGCGCCTCCGTTTCCATGCTGCAGAGAAGATTACGCATCGGCTACACCCGCTCATCCCGCATTGTGGATATGATGGAAGATAAAAAGATCGTTGGTCCCCCCGAAGGCGGCACGCAAATGCGCCAGGTGCTGGATTACGGTGCCACCGCACCGCCAAAGGATGATGGGATGTAACTTATGAAAAGGATTGCTGTGAGATGCGGTCCTTTTTCGTTTCACAACTTACCTTGCACACTGTCATGCTGAGCGTAGCGAAGCATCTTGTATTTCAGCAATAGAGACCCTTCGCTCCGTTCAGGGAATCACGATTGGGTGTGTAAAGCGAGTTATTAATGCTTGGTTTATGATACATAGTATAATCTCGTTAACAATTCCCTCGGAGGAGAAGTGACCAAAAAGAAGACTAGTCCTGAGCAGGGTCGAAGGATCCGTGTATTGGTTGCCAAGCCCGGGCTGGATGGGCATGACCGCGGCGCGAAGGTTGTGGCGCGTGCATTGCGCGATGCCGGCATGGAAGTGATCTACACCGGCCTGCGCCAAACTCCCGAAATGATTGCCGAAGCTGCCTTGCAGGAGGATGTGGATGTGGTGGGGCTTTCCATTCTCTCAGGCGCGCACATGGCATTAACTCCGCGGGTGATGGAATTGCTCAGAGCCAACAAGCAGAGTCACGTGAAGGTTTTTATCGGAGGCATCATTCCTGATGAAGATTTGCAGCGCTTAATAAAGATGGGAGTGGCTGGTGTTTTTGGTCCCGGCGCTTCCACCGAAGACATTGTTCGTGATGTTCAGAAGGCAATGGCAGGCTAGCCTGCCTTATACTACACAGAGCAAAGGCTCTGTGTTTTGTTCTTAAGTACATTCGTCATTGCGAGGGCGCTCTTGTTCTTTGCCCGAAGCAATCTCTGTGACAATTGTGGAGATTGCTTCGCCACCCAAGAACAGGAGCGGCGGCTCGCAATGACGAAACATAAAAATTTTTCATGACCTACTCTCAAGCAGTTCTTAACGGTGATCGTCTTGCCCTGGCGCGCCTGCTTACGCAAGTGGAAAATAACACGCCTGAAGGACGCGCTGCATTAATTGAATTATTTCCTCATACGGGCAAAGCGCATCTGATTGGTGTGACGGGCGCGCCAGGTACCGGTAAATCTACATTGGTGAATCAACTGGCCTTGCTTTATCGCAAAGTGAAAGACTGGCGTGTGGCGATTGTGGCGGTGGATCCATCCAGCCCATTCACGGGCGGCGCGGTGCTAGGCGACCGGGTGCGGATGCGCGATCTTTCCGGTGACTCCGAGGTGTTCATCCGTTCGATGGCAACGCGCGGATCATTGGGAGGGCTGGCGCAGTCCACAGCCAATATGGTGCAGGTCTTTGACGCGGCTGGGTTTGACGTCGTCATCATTGAAACGGTCGGCGCGGGTCAAAGTGAAGTGGATGTCGCCCGCCTCGCGCACACCACTTTGGTTGTGGAAGCACCCGGTTTCGGTGATGATATTCAAGCCATTAAAGCAGGCATACTTGAGATCGCGGATATTCTCGTGATCAACAAGGCAGATCGGCCCGGCGTGGATAATACCGAGAAGGTATTGAAGTCGATGTTGGAATTGGCGCACCCAACGGAACGAGTTTTCAGGCATCACGGTTCAACCATGCGGACGCCCTTCGATCAAACTAAGGGCGAGCCTGCTCCTAAACAAGATTCATCTTCTGCGCTGATGTGGATTCCTCCGATCCAGAGGACAGTTTCGATTGAAAGCAAAGGCATCGTGGAACTGGCAGAGGCGATTGCGCGGCATGTGGCGCACCTCCATCAGAATGGGGGCTGGGTCCTTCGTGAGCGAACCAGGCTCGAGGTCGAGTTGGAGGCGTTGATGCTTGAAGCGTTATGGAATCAGTTCCTCGAAAAAGTCCCGCAGGCACAATATGAAAGCCTCCTTGATAAAATTGTCCAAAGAAATATTTCGCCGTGGGAAGCGGTGGAGAAGTTGTTGAAAGGCAGATCCAAATGAGCATGATTTATGGTGAGCGGGTGCGTTTGCGGGCAGTGGAGCGCGAGGATGTAAAAAAGTTTTATGAATGGGTGAACGATCCCGAAGTGACCCGCGGGCTTGCCCTTTATCTGCCAATGTCCATGACGGATGAGGAGAATTGGTTCAATTCAATGAAACAGCGCGATCCAAAGGAAAAACCCCTTGCGATTGAAGTCCGCAAAGGAAAGGGTTGGAAGTTGATCGGCAATTGCGGCGTGTTTGGGATCGAGCATGTGAACAGTTCCGCCGAACTTGGAATTATGATTGGCGATAAATCTGAATGGGATAAGGGCTATGGCTCCGAAGTGATGACCCTGCTCCTGCGCCATTGTTTTGAGACCTTGAACCTGAACCGCGCGTATGTACGAGTGTATACCGAGAATATCCGTGCCGTGCGTTCCTATGAAAAAGCCGGCTTTGTATTAGAGGGACGCTTGCGCGAGGCGGTCTATAAAATCGGTAAATATGAAGACGTCCTTTTTATGAGTGTTTTGCGCTCTGAATGGGTGTCTCGAAGGAAGGAGGAGTAGAGTATGCAGCATGTTCATCACGAGTTGAAAGTGTATGGGGGGATAAAACTTTTCGCAGGCAGCGGCGCGCCTGAGCTGTCTCAAAAGATCGCAGATTATCTCGAGCAGCCGTTAAGCGGACGCGAGGTGATCGAATTTCCAAACGAGAATATTTTTGTGAAGTTGAGCGGAAGCGTGCGCGGACAGGATGTATATGTGATCCAGGCCACGTCATCGCCTGTGCATCGCAACTTAATGGAATTACTGATCATGATCCAAACCCTGCGGCTGGATTCTGCGGCGCGTATTACGGCGGTTGTGCCATACTTGTGTTATGGCCGTTCAGATAAAAAAGACCAGCCGCGTGTGCCGATCACTGCCCGTTTGGTCGCAGATATGCTGGAAGTGGCTGGCGCAGACCGCTACATGACCCTTGATCCGCACGCCGGGCAGGTACAGGGATTCTTCTCCATCCCCGGTGATGTATTAACCGCTTCACATTTACTCATCAGCCACATCAATGAAAATGTACGCGCAAACATGCATGACCCAGTGGTCGTTTCAGTGGACCTCGGCTTTGCAAAGAAGGGACGCAATTACGCGGCAGATATGGACATGCCGATTGCCTTCATTGAAAAACGCCGCCTTGGCAACGATGCAAAAGCCGAAGCGCTGACCCTGATCGGCGATGTGAAAGACCGCGATGTGATCATTGTGGATGATGAAGTGGATACAGGCAATTCGATTGCCCAGGCTGTCAATCTTGTGAAGCAGAAAGGCGCGCGCGAGGTTTATCTTGTATTCGTGCATGCCGTATTTTCAAGTGACGGCGCAGAGCGCCTGGCCTCCCTGCCGATTAAGCAGATCATCACAACGGATACCTCGCCTCTCTCGCCTGAAAAGATGGAGTACCTCAAAGGCCGCATCACTGTGCTTTCTGTGGCTTCTTTGTTGGGTGAAGTGATCAAACGCGCACATGAAGGCCGCTCTGTTGGAGAGATGTTCAACGAATAGATCAGTGCCAGGCGTCAGGTTTCAAGTATCAAGTTGTACTTTACATGACACCTTGTACCTGATACCTGACCCTAGATTCCATGCCCGAACTTCCGGAAGTTGAAACCATCGTACGCGGAATAAGGCCAGAACTGATCGGCAATACCATCCTCTCTGCCGATTTGCTCTGGGCGCGCGCACTTGCAACACCATCTGCAAAACAATTCAAGCAGCAGGTGCAGGGGCAAAAGGTCAAGGATGTGACGCGCCGCGCAAAGTATCTAGATATTGCGCTAAAGGATTTCCATCTGCTCATTCATCTTCGCATGAGTGGCGATATAATCATCAGGCAAAGTAAAACCGGGCCGGAAAAACATGACAGGCTCCTGCTGCACCTTTCGAACAGGAAATATCTTGCCTTCAGTGACACTCGCAAGTTCGGCCGCGTATGGTTCACTAAAGATCCCGGGAGCGTGCTTGCAAGACTTGGCCCTGAACCTCTCGAAAGCGGATTCACATCCAAATGGCTTTTTGAAAATCTGCGTAAACGTAAACGCCAGCTAAAACCATTGCTGCTCGACCAAACATTTATCGCCGGGCTTGGCAATATTTATACGGATGAATGTTTGCATATGGCGAAACTGCACCCGCTCGCGTTGTCGAATGACCTTTCGCAGAAGCAGGCTGAGGCTTTGTGTGAAGCGATCCAGTCTGTGCTTAAGGAAGGCATCCGCCGCAACGGCGCCAGCATAGATTGGGTCTATCGCGGAGGCGATTATCAAAATTATTTTCGCGTGTACGACCGCGCGGGCGGGGCCTGCCTCGCCTGCGGTACCGAAATACAAAGACTTACAGTTGGTCAGCGCGGTACGCATGTTTGTCCGAAATGTCAACGGTTGAGGTAATACTATGCCAGAAGGATTTACTCTTACCCCAATTCTTATTTCGCTTGGCGCATTGATCCTAGGCTGGGCGATCGGCTTTTTTGATTCCAACAATCGTTCTGGGAAGAAAATAAAAGAAGCCGAAGCCCGCGCAGGGCAAACTCAAAAAGAGGCGGAGAGAAAGATCGCGCAAGCTGAACAACAACTTGCACTCAATGCGCCGGCCGCACAGAATGACCCCGACCTGTTGCGGATCAAAAATGAAAATGGGCGGGCCATTCTTGAAATGGACGGGTTGCCTGTCAGCGGCGTATTATCCCCGGACAAGAGAAAGCGTTTGATAGATTTGCTCACGATTCTTCGCCCCTATCTCGAAGGCGGGCAGCCTCAACAACCTGCTCCCAAGTCTGCTCAGACTGCTCCTGTATCAGCTCCTGTCCAACGACCGGTCTCTCGTCCCTCGCCGCCTGCCCCTGTCCAACCGGTTAAGCCAACCCTGGGCGCGATCCTCTCTCCCGCAAAGAAAACTATAGAAGATAAACCATTAACATCCCTAAGCATTGTGGGACAGATCGACTTCATTTTGCAATCACGATTGATGAACACGCCGCTTGCCGGGGGGGGGATACGATTGCAGGAATCACTTCAAGGCGCTGTGGAAGTTTATGTAGGTTTGCAAAAATTCCCCAGCGTAGATGACGTTCCCGATGAGACCATCAAAGCCGCCATCCGCGCCGCCATTGCGGAATGGGAAGAGAAGTACACGCCGGGGTTGTGAGATTTTAAGGCAAGGTTGTATTCTCCTGATCGCAGCCGTATCTTAATTCTGGCGAGGGAGAGAAAATGCCCTTGCATCTTTTCGGGCTATGATTTCCCACCTTAGAGGCAGTTGAGTTCCCATCATATCAACCCCCACTTTAATCCTTCTTATACCTTGCTGTTAACACGGGGCAATTAATATCATCAGCGATCTCGGCGGTTACATTTGGCATGTAGAGTTGACGTAAAGCGTGCGAACTGTAAAGCGAACCCATGCAGAGCAGGTCGTAATTCCCCTCTTTAACTTCAGCCAATATCTCCTCCACCACATTACCCTGGCGTGCTTTTACGTTTGCGGTTAAACCGTCATTCTTGGCGATCTCCATTGCCAGGCGCAAACTACGTCCAACGGGAGTATTTGTTTCAGTGAGGTTTTGCCAATGTTCGCTCTCGGTCTTTGCTGTGGGGTAATTCATGTCCATGGGCGGGACGATATGAAGCAAAGTGATCTCGGCGCGGCTTTTCATTGCCATTTGCATGGCGATATGTTCCGCATTCACTTCGTACCCAAGTCCGCCAATGCAGATCAAAACCTTATGTAAGGGAAGTTTTGCAACAGGCACATAAAAGATCGGCTGTTCGATCTCTTCCATCATATGCCGAATGGAACGTCCGGCTAACAAACGGCGGATCTGCGGGCGTCCCAGGGGCCCGATCACGCTGATATATTCTCCCTGCTTCGCTTTGCGAGGGATGATGTCCTCCGCGTTTCCGTTCTGCACTTCGAGTTTGTATTCCAGATGGTTTTGTTGAAATAATTCCACAGCGCGCGCGAAGATATCCTCCAATGGGTGGTGGTCATCTATCGCGGCAGGATTCAGTGTCTCGGTCACGCCGAGAAGCGTAACCTTCATTTCGAGGGTGGCGGCCAGCCAGGTCCCATATTCAATGGCTGGCAATGTACCTTTATATCCATTTGTTGCGATCAATAATTCAGGCTGCATAATTAATCTCACTTAACGAAATAGGATCACGCCCAGAATCCCTGCGCCAAGTAAGACCAGGGGAGACGGCAGGTCAAACCAAAAGGCAATGGCGCTTAATACGGCGATGAATAAAGTGCGCCTGCCGATTTTTTTTGTTTGACCGACGCGGAAGAGTTCCCACGCTACGACAATGATCAAGGCCGCCACCGCCGGGCTCATGCCTGCTACAAATCCTTTGAGCCAGTCCTCCTGTTGAAATTGCTCCAGGATCGCAGAAACGACCAGCATCATCACGGTGGGCGGGAGGATTGCGCCAAGCAGCGCAGTGAATACGCCTGGCACCCCGCCGGCCGCAAAGCCGACGAACATGGCAAGCTTCAATGCCTCACTACCGGGCAGTACATTTGAAAAGCCAACGGCTTCCACAAATTGCACCTCGGTCATGATCGTGCCGACTGCCTCCTTATATAACAAGCCTATGGAGGCCGGACCCGAGGGGGAAAGCAGGTTGACTTTGAGGAATAGCCATAATAATTTGAGCCAGACTGAAAATTTGATTCGATTCATTGTGATAGGAAAATAATGCCGATCATACCCGCCAGAATAATAACAATGCGCTCAGGGAGTTTGAACCACATGGCTATCAAACTGGCAATGCCAAGCAGCCAGCCAAACCAGCCGGTATCACCGCTGCCCTTATCAAAGATCTTCCAGGCTGTGAAGACCATCAATACGGAGATGGCCGGGGCGAGCCCTTCCACAAAATTGCTGATCCATGATTCGCGGCGCAGGCGGTGCAGGATCATGGTTACACCGAGAATGATAATGGTGGGAGGCAAAATGGATGCAGCCAGTGAGACGAACCCTCCGGGAATCCCGCCGGCGGCATACCCGATATACATGGCGAGTTGCAGCGCGTCACTGCCCGGCAAAACAGATGAAAGTCCAACTGCTTGCACAAATTGACCCTCCGTCACAAGTTTGCCAACTGCTTCGTGATAAAGCAGTCCCACAGAGGCGGGACCAGAGGTGCTAAGTAAATTTACTTTTAGGAATGTCCAGAAAAGTTGGGAAAGGATATCCACGGCTTTAAGTCTATCATGCTATCACAGCGCCTTCCATTTTCAAAAGCCATTCTTTCGTAGGCAAACCATCTCCACCGCCATAGCCGTGGAGTTTGCCATCTTTACCGATAACGCGGTGACATGGAATGACGAGCGGCATGGGGTTGGTGGCATTGGCTCGTCCGACGGCGCGATAGGCATTGGGATGCCCGATCCGCATGGCGATATCAGCATAGGTGCGAGTCTCGCCGTAGGGAATGTCGAAAATGGCGTGTAGCGTGTTCCGTTGAAATGGACGCAGGAGTTCCCAGTCAATCGCAAAGGTGAAATCGCGGCGTTTGCCTTTAAGATATTCTCTCAATTCTTTTGCGTAAGGTTGGATCATTTTCTGGTTTGGTTCAATAGTCCGTTTAAAGCGGAATAAGTACGAATACAGCTTGAGTTGAGAATCTGCCCATTCAACGGCAAGCAGGCCAAAATTGGAGGCGGCGAGGCGAAAATCCCCAAGAGGAGTGTGATTCAATTCGCCAAGATAAATTTTGGGAGAAGAGGATGTCATTTTTGCTGTCCTTCATCAGAAAAAATCGAAAAACGTTTCCAATCTGGTTAATTGTCGGACAATCGTAGGGTAGTCGTAGGCTTCCCGTCAAGTAGTTTGGAGACAAACATGATAAATTTACTGGCGTAAGGTGATTTCTCTTCTCCTCCTTTCAAAGAGAACCGCGGTCGGCGTCCGTGGTTCTCGTCATTTAAGGGGGCATCGGAAGTATAATCTCGTCATCAAACTCTTGCGAGGGTAATATGCCTGTACAAATCACAATTATTGGTCTTGGACAAATTGGCGCGTCATTTGGATTGGCGCTTGCAGCTCATAAAGACAAGGTTACAACCGTCGGTCACGATAAGGAATTCAGTATTGAGCGGCTTGCGCAAAAAGATGGAGTGGTGGACAAAACCAATCACAACCTTCCGAGTTCTGTGGAGGATGCGAACCTGGTGGTGCTTGCCCTGCCTGTGCATCAGGTGCGTGAAACTTTGGGGCACATTGCGCAGGATCTGAAAAAAGGCACAGTAGTGGTGGATACAATCCCGGTCAAAGCCGAGGTTGCAAAATGGGCGCAGGAAATTTTGCCCAATGGAGTTCACTACATAGGACTCGTCCCCGCGATCAGTCCTGATTATTTACACGAGACAAAAACGGGGCTGGACTCAGCCAAAGCTGATCTGTTCTCGAAGAGCATTTTCCTGCTTTCAGCCCCTCATGGAACGCCCGGCGAAGCAATTCAATTGGTTTCAGGGCTTGTCAGTTTAACGGGTGGAAATGTCATGATCACCGACATTATTGAGTCAGACGGTTTGATGGCGTCTGCGCATCTCCTGCCGCAGTTGGTCTCTGCATCCCTGTTGAATGCGACGATGGGTCAGCCTGGCTGGCGGGAAACCCGTAAAGCGGCCAGCCGTGCTTACTTTGCCGCTACATCTGCGATGACGGGGCAGGATGATACCGAGGCATTGCAGATGCTGGTCTTGCAAAACCGCGAGAATGTTTTGCAAAAATTGGATGCGATGATCACCGCCCTGGTTGAACTGCGTTATGATGTTGAAGATGCCAATGAAAAATCCTTGAAAGATCGTTTGAAAAATGCGCAGGATGGACGCCAAAACTGGCTGAACGAACGCTTTACTGCAAACTGGATGGAAATGAAACGTGAGCCGGTTGAAAAAATATCCGTGCGGGAAAGGTTGTTCGGCACGATGTTCAGCAAGCCTGATAATAAAGATAAATGACCTGCTATTGTTACATCCTCGAATGTGCGGATGGAACCTACTACACCGGCTGGACGACCGACCCCGAACGCCGCGTGAAACAACATAATCAAGGCCTCGGTGCGCGTTACACAAAAACCCGTCGTCCGGTGAAATTGGTCTATCTCGAACCGCAGGCTGATAATGGGTCCGCAATGAAAAGAGAGAGTGACATCAAAAAAATGAAGCGCGTGCAGAAGAGCAGGTTGGTTGAAGGGTATGGAGGGGAAGAAAAAACAAGGATGAAGTGAAATGTATAACGGTACACAGGTACACAGGTACCATAAGACCCTGAGATTTTTCAGGGTCTTATGTTTTACGTGTCTACTTGTCTACCCAATCACTCCGTAAACATAGGCAAATGTCCAAGTGAATGGATGTGCATCCATTGCGCGCGATCACCTTCGGTGAGTATCGCTGCCTCGCCTGCCACGCTCGCGCCGGCTTTGTTCAGGATCATGCGCATGCCCTGCAAAGTGGAACCTGTGCTGATGACATCGTCCAGGATCAATACTTTTTTACCCTTAATCGACTCACGGTCTTTTTCATCCAAAATCAAAACCTGCGGCTGACCGGTGGTGATGGAAAGCGTTTCCGCTTGAATGGACTCGCCCATATACGGCTTGTACAACTTACGGAGAATGATGTAAGGTTTTTTCGTTTCCACTGAAAGCGCATACGCCAGCGGAATGGACTTGGCTTCCGCCGTGACGAGCATGTCGTAATCAACATCCTTTAGTTTTTTGGCAAGTTCACGCGCACAAGCCTGAACCAGTTCTGTATCTCCCAGAATGTTCAGGATGGCGATCCGCAAACCGGGCTTGATCTCAAAGAGGGGTAGTTCACGTTTGATGCCGGCGATCTCAATCGAATATATTTCGCGTTTGGACATGGATTTCCTCTGCAAGGGAAAATAGTTTTTGCGCCTGTAAGTTTATCATAACTCCATAGAAAATTTGTGCTATACTGTGCCAATGCCAATCATCCGCGCTTCTGAAATTGGAAGTTACCTATACTGCCGCCGCGCCTGGGGGTATCGCAAACAAGGTGTGGAGTCGGAGAATCAAGTTGAACTCGCCGCAGGAACGGAATTACATCACCAACACGGACGCACAGTCCTCACATCGTCTCTCTCGCGGGCCTTTGGCCTGCTCCTGTTTCTTGCGGCAATTGTCCTGCTTGTGACATATTGCACCGGGCAATCATGATCATGTTGAACCCTTCGACAAGCTCAGGGCATCGCGTTTAAGGTTCAACGATAAGGGTAAACCATGTCTGATTTATTAAAACGTCTGGCTTATTTACAAACACGTCGTGATAGAACGCCCAATCTCGATTTGGCGCGTGACCTTGTTGCACGAAATGATACAGCAGGCATTCGTGAAATTGCCGAAAATATGTGGAGTGAAAATAAAAATATTCACTGGGATTGTATTCACGTCATGTATGAGATTGGCGCCATTGAACCAAATCTCATCGCACAATACGCCGAAGATTTTATAAAACTATTAAAAAGCAGGCATAACAACATGGTCTGGGGCGCAATGACAGCGCTCGCGGAAATAGCCAGGGTCAACCCCGATTTTATTTTCAAGCATTTGAACGAGATCAAGAAAGCCAAAGAGGCAGGCTCGGTTATCACAATTGACAATTCAATTTCTGCTCTGGCGCACACCGCCGCCGCGAACGAGAATTACAACAATGCCATCTTCCCTTATTTGCTCGAGCATTTATCAACCTGCCGTCCCAAGGAAGTGCCGCAACATGCAGAGCGGATATTACCTGCTGTGAATGAATCCAATAAAGACGAATTCATCAAAGTCCTCAAAAAAAGAAATGATGACCTTTCCGGCGTGGCATTTACACGTCTGGGCAGAATCATAAGGCTGGCAGAAAAAATCACGTAACTACTACTTTCTACTTTTCATCCTTCATCCTTTTTCCCATGCTCTACCTCGCCCTCGTCCTGCTCATCTTCGCCCTCTTCTTTTTCCGCCGATCCTCAACTCAGCGGAAGGAAGCAGGCTTGCCCGCTGGCCGCATCATCTACACGGATACGCACGGGTGGGGCAAAGTGGAAAAACCTCTTTTCTACTCTGCATTGGAGTTGTCAGGCAAACCTGATTACCTTGTCCAGCAAAACGGAAAGATCGTTCCCGTGGAGGTCAAATCAGGCCGCGCGCCGGAAGCGCCCTACGATTCACATATTTATCAACTTGCGGCCTATTGCCTGCTGGTGGAGAAAACCTACAACATACGCCCGCCGCATGGGATCATCCATTACGAGAACCGTGATTTCGCCATTGATTACACGCGGGAGTTGGAATCTGCTTTGGTCGAATTACTGGCAGATTTGCGCGCGGATGACCTGAAGGGAGATTTCCCTCGTTCGCATGAGCAGGCCTCTCGTTGTAAAAGATGCGGGTTTCGCAATGTCTGCGATCAGAGCCTGGTGTAGGGGCACAGCCTGATGGATAATCGTTAAATTCGTTTCTAGTTTTGCTGTGCCCCTGCCATCCACAAAAGGTATAATTTCGTCATGTCTGTGTCCTTCATCCCCAAACGACCTTGTGTCACGGCATATCCGAAAATGCCTGAAGCCTTTGCAGAAGCAGAAGCCATGTCTGCCTTCCTTAATGAAAAAGGCATGGATGCACCCCATGGTTCTTTGTACGATGAAGAACTTCGCAAACGCGTAAAAAAAGGCGAGTTTGATATGCTCATTGTTCTTGGTGGTGACGGCAGTGTCTTACGAGCCGGTCATTTATGTGCGCCAGCTGGCGTGCCGATTTTAGGTGTGAACCTTGGCAGGCTGGGGTTTCTCATTCAGGTTGACCGCAAGGAATGGCGCGGGTACTTTGAAAAATTATTAAATGGCGAAGCGTGGATCGAGAACCGCATGATGCTACGCGCCGAACATACCCGCGCTAGCGAGAGTCTTGGTCATTCAAACGCATTGAATGAAGTAGTGGTTGCACGCGGACAAAACCTGCGCCCCGTTCGGTTGACTGCTTTTGTGGACACTCGTCAACTGACCAGCTATGTGGCAGATGGGTTGATCGCATCCAGCGCCACAGGTTCAACTGCTTATGCTCTCGCAGCGGGCGGCCCAATTCTGCCGCCGGAGTTGCGTAATATTTTACTGGTGCCCATTGCGCCGCATCTTTCAGTGGATCGCGCTGTTGTTTTATCAGAAGGATCTTCTGTCAGCATTGTGGTTAAGAGTGAAAACGCCGTTCTCAGTGTGGATGGTCAACCACCGACACCGTTGATGGAAGATGACCGCGTCAATGTAACTGCCGCCGATGTGTCCGCGCAATTTGTCCGCTTTGGGGACCCGGGATATTTCTATCGCAATATCACTGCTCATATGAACGAAAACTCTTTAGGATTTCCACGATGACCGATATGACCATTACCTATTGCTATGCTCATCCCACCCGCGAGACCAGCCTGCGTTGCAAACGCTGTGACCGCCCAATGTGTGCATCCTGCGCTGTGCGGACACCTACCGGCTACGTATGCAGGGATTGCGTCCGTACCCATCAAAAGGCTTTTGATACTGCTATGTGGTACGACTATTTGACAGGCCTGGGCGTCACCATTATGCTTTCATTGATCACCAGTGCCCTGGTCGCTTTTATCGGGTCTTTCATCGGATTTTTCATGTTCTTCCTTGCGGCTGGCATCGGCGGCGGCGCAGGAACATTGATCTCAAACCTTACTTTAGCCGTCATTAATAAGCGTCGTTCAAAACCGTTGTTCATCGCCTGCGCAACAGGTGTGGCGCTTGGCGCTCTGCCGGTTGTGATCGTCCTGCTCTTGACGGGAAATATCTATGGCGTCATCGGTGTGGTCATTTACCTTGTGATCGCAACGCCGCTGGTCTATACTCGCATCTCAGGGATTCGACTATAACCTATGCTTACTGAACTCCACATTCAAAATTTTGCCATTATAGATAAACTGGATTTGCGTTTCGGCCCAAGTCTCATCATTCTCACAGGTGAGACGGGCGCGGGGAAATCCATCATCCTCGATGCAGTGGTCATGCTCATCGGCGGCAAAGCGGATACGACCTTTATCCGCACTGATTCAGAGGCCGCATTTGTTGAGGGTGTGTTCCAGCTTAAGGGCCCAGAAAAAGAGGCGGTACACGAAATCCTGACACGCGAAGAGTTGATGGACGATCCCAATTATGTGGTGCTCATGCGCGAAGTCCGCAAAGAGGGACGGAGTGTGGCGCGTGTGAATGGCCGTACGGTGAATGTTGGATTGTTGAAGGAACTCGGCGCATTGTTGATTGACATCCACGGGCAGGCAGAACATTTGTCTTTGCTCGATCTGCGCGCACACCTCGGCCTGCTCGATCGCTACGCGGAGGTTGCGAAACCGCTGAATGAGTACCGCCAGACCTACCAGGCCTTGTTGAACTTGCGCCGCGAGCTGAGTGATCTGCAAAAAGCGCAAGCGGATGCAGAGCGCCGCACGGAAACCCTCACCTATCAGGCTGAGGAAATCGAAGCCGCAAAATTAAAGACCGGCGAAGACCAGGAACTTCGCAAGGAACGCGATAGACTAGCGAATGCCGAGTCGCTGGCGCAGAATGCACAGGAGGCTTTGGCAGTCCTGGATGAAGGCTCGCCTGAAACACCCGCCGCTACGGATTTGGTTGGCCAGGCCGCGCAGGCCCTGGCTGCGCTGGCAAAAATAGATGAAGGTCAGGCTGAGTTGGCCAATCAGGCGGAGGTCATGTTGGATACGATCTCTGACATCATCCACGGCTTGCGCGGTTACCTCGAAGAGATCGAATTCAACCCCAAAAGATTGGAGGATGTTGAAGAGCGTTTGGATCTGATCCATTCGCTCACGCGAAAATATGGCGGCAGTATCCCTGCGGTGATCGCCTATGGAGTGGACGCGCGCAAGCAATTGGAAACCATCACCGGCGCGGCGGATCGAATCGCTGCGCTGGAAATGCAGGAAGCCAAACTGCTTGAAAAGCTTGCCAGGCAAGGCAATACCCTTTCTGAAAAACGCAAATCCGCCGCCGCTGAAATGGTCAAGGGAATTGAGGCTGAACTTAATGACCTAAAAATGGCATCTGCGAAATTTGGCGTGGACTTCCAAACCAAGCCTGACCCCAACGGCGCGCCGCTTGCAGATGGAACCCGCATCGCCTTTGACCAAAACGGCTTCGACCGCGTGGAGTTTCTCGTGGCCCCGAATCCCGGCGAAGGACTCAAGCCGCTGGCAAAGATCGCATCAGGTGGTGAAACCTCGCGTTTGATGCTCGGTTTAAAGAATGTGATGGCCAATGCAGACGAAGTACCCGCCTTGATCTTCGATGAAATTGACCAGGGTATCGGCGGGCGTGTGGGTATGGTTGTCGGTCAGAAGTTATGGAATCTCTCGCGCACACATCAGGTCTTTTGCGTGACGCATCTTCCCCAGCTGGCAGCCTTTGGTGACCAGCATTATCAAGTGCAAAAAATCGTGGATAATGGCCGAACGCTCACCCGCGTGGAACTGCTTGAAGGCGAACCACGCCTGTTGGAACTCTCGCAGATGCTTGGCGAGGTAGGCGAAGGTACGCTCCGCTCTGCGCACGAATTATTGCAGACCGCCAGACAAATGATAAAAAACTCGAAAAAATAGGGACAAAAAAACGGAGGCTTTCAAGCCTCCGTTTTTTTGTCGGTATTGATTTTGAACTTAAATGATGACCGCCAGGGTGAGGGGGGCACCCTGGCGGTCATCATTGGCAATATTACTACGACACCAAAAAAAAATCAAGCCTTTTGAGGTTAGAAATTTCTTATAAAATTCAACATTCTCACTAAAATTTCTAAGTGCCCCGAGTAGGAATCGGACCTACATCTAAGCCTTAGGAGTGCTTTGTTCTATCCATTGAACTATCGGGGCGGGCAATAAGATTATACACAAAAGGACGGAATCCATCCATTCTATGTTTGCCTAATAATAATCAATAACGCAATTTTGCCGTCCACACAATATCTTCTAAAGTTAACACTATCCAATGCACGGCGAGATAAAAGACCAGCTCTTCATAGACAGAATAGATTACGGCTTTGGCTTCATTTTTTACAAACACAAAGGGTGCAGCCGATATCGAGCTGGTAGCTGAGCCTAAACCCTGTCGAAGTATGCACGAAGGGAAAGATTTCACTGAAACCCTCACGGACTTTGTAATTAATTTATTTTTGCGCGGCGTAGGCATCTGCCATTTGCGAGAAGGTAGCCCATTGCACGTCGCCTGATGCAACCAGCGGATCAATCACCTCGGTTAAAAAATATTCGATCACTTCAAACGGATGCTGCGGATCGCCGCGAAATTCCCCCGGATGAACGGTGAAGTGGAAGACATTCACCTTGTTTGGGTCGGCGGCTTTAAGCGAGGCATACAAACTTTCATTTAGAAATTCAAAGTAGGCTTCATCGCCGCCCGCGTCGTCACTGCGGCGCATGGATGCAAAGTTCGTTGCATCATATTGGCCTTCGGGCAAAAAGATGATCGCGCCGTTGGGATCATGCTGCGTAAATGCGGTGAGAGTTATGCCATCTGTTCCGCCGGCAGGCCGCCAGGGATTGACACCCACAAACTCAAGCGGTGTTTCCTGTATCTTTGGATTCTTCCAATCGCTGTTGACATCCAGCCCGGCGCATTGTGCGGCCTCATAAACATTCACAAACAAATTCCCGCCGCTCCAATAGCGAATGTCCGTTACGCCGCTCGCCTGCGTAATAAAAGAAATTTCCTGGTTCATCACATCGCACCATTGTTGAACACTCAACGCGGCAGAGTTCTTTCCAAGATGCGCGTCCTCATGAAAGTGAAGCGCCATCTCATGTCCGCGCGAGGCAAGGTCGGTAAGAATGGTATTACCCGATTCAATTGCCACCGTTGTAAAAGGCGATTGCATTTGAATGGTCATGTACCCGCCATGCGTTTCGACGATCCGGGTGACCGCGAGAATATCTTTGACGTGATTATTGAAGAAGGCAGGCTGGTGATAATCGCCTTTGCCTCCGCTGAATCCCTGCGCGGTTTCACCCATTGGCTCGATGTGCATGCCGATGGTGAAGAGCAGGACGACTTCGCCCGCGTCATTTTTAACTGGAGAACTGGTCGCGGCGTCGACAGGTTGATTCGTCGTTGGGACATTTTTTGCGGCAGGCGTGCTTATATTGCAGGCGAGCGAAAGAATGATGAGCGCAGTTAACGTGATCAGTGAACGTTTCATGGTGGCCTCCATCATGTAGAATATAAAATCATTGTGAGCGCGTGATTTTGCAAGCGTAAAATCTTTGTAAAAAATAAGCCGGGCTTTATGTTCGTCGGACTAAAGTCCTGCATCAGGTCGTGAAAGTCGGCTTTTAGCCGACTCATTGTGCCAGCCAGAAAGCGGCGCACTGAGCCCTGTTGAAGTGGCTTCCCTGTACTATTCAGGTTAACCGAAGTTGCCTAACAGAAAGACCAGCGGCGTGAAAGAAACCAAGGAGCAAGTCTGGTCGACGGCGTAAGCGAGCAAAGCCGCGATTAAGCATGGAACGAATTTCCTCTTTAGCGCCTGGGCGAGCATT
>JAUXUL010000031.1 GCA_030680795.1 Anaerolineales bacterium
TAATTTGGGGTGAACTCCCAGACCCTAAAGGTTTTTCTGTCAGATTGGGTACTTTGCTGGCAAAATACGCTGTTCGACAAGATAATTTGGCCAGCGAGGGAAACCTTTAGGGTCTCCGCCCCTGTTTTTTGAGAAGATACAAATTCGCGGCAAAATGCTCTTGCTTTGAGGTTTTGAATGGCGGATACAGACTTGTGGGTAATCACCAGACCTGACGGAATTGACGGGCTATCCCAGTCGTGCTATGATGACACATCATTGCAATTATTTTCAAAGGAGTTATTAATGAGTTTTGAATTTATCCTTCGTATTATCGGTATGATCGCACTGGCAGTTGCCGGGGGATTATGGGGGGTTGACTTCTCGCGGTTTTACAATCAAGAGGAAGCCATTCGCAACACCCTGCTCTTTAGCCTGGTCGGTGCGCTGGCGGGCTTGATCCTGACCCCCTACTTTACCACCCGCCCTGCGCGGGCGATGAAATCCCTGCTGGGACGCATGTCGGCGGAAAGTTTGTTTGCCGGTCTGACGGGTTTGGTCGTCGGCTTGTTGATCGCCGCATTGCTGGCATTTCCCCTTTCCCTTTTGCCCGAGCCATTTGGTCAGATCCTGCCTTTTATTGGAGTATTGATATTTTCCTATTTTGGCGTTTCCCTGTTTGTCATGCGGCAGGGTGATATCATGGGCTTGGTCAGCGCCCTGAGCGGACGTAATGAAGGCGGCGGCTCCTCCTCATGGACCAACCTCAACCGCACCATTTTGCTCGATACCAGTGTCATCATTGATGGGCGCGTGACCGATATTGCGCGGACAGGTTTCCTGCCCGGTACGCTGCTCATCCCCCGCTTCGTGCTGAACGAACTCCAGTACATTGCCGACTCCCCGGATGGCATGCGCCGCCAGCGTGGACGCCGCGGCATGGAAGTGCTCGCAGAACTGCAAAAACTGCCCAACGTGCTCGTCCGCATCTCGGATATTAATGTGGAAGGCGTGCGCGAAGTGGACGACAAACTGGTGGTGCTTGGCAAGCAGCTCAAAAGCCCGATCCTCACCAACGACTACAACCTCAACCGCGTGGCGGAAATCCAGGGTGTGACCGTGCTCAACATCAACGAACTGGCGAATGCCGTCAAATCCGTCGTTTTACCGGGCGAAGGACTGCGCATCAACATCATGCAGGAAGGCAAGGAGCATGGTCAGGGCGTGGGTTACATGGACGACGGCACGATGGTCGTGGTCGAGAACGGCAAGGAATACATCGGCGAGTACATGGAAGTGAACATCACCAAAGTCCTGCAAACCGCCGCCGGACGCATGATCTTCGGACGTGTGGATGAAGATAATAGCAAACGCGGGAAAAAGTAACCAGTAAACAGTAAACAGTGATCAGTAAACAGGGCGCGTGAAGCGTCCTGTTTTTGTTTTAATTCACAAGGTATACCCAGCGCGGTCACAAATTGCGCTTTTTCAGAGGGCGGAAAGCGCAATTTGTGACCGTGGGCATTATGGGATAAAATAACCGCCATCGTCAATAACTTTTCGAAGCCTCTGCGCTTCTGAAACCTCTGGATCTTCGCACCTTTGAAACCTTTGTAAAAGAGAACTCATGCTGAAAATCTACAACACCCTCACCCGCAAGACCGAAGAATTCAAAACCCTCGAACCGAATCTCGTCAAGATGTATGTCTGTGGCGTGACGGTTTATAACGACGCGCATGTCGGGCACGCCATGTCTGCCATCGTGTTCGATATCATCCGCCGCTATCTTGAATATCGCGGCTACACCGTCAGGCACGTCATGAACTACACCGATGTGGACGACAAGATCATCAACCGCGCCAAACAACTCAACGAAGACCCGCTCAAACTTTCCCAACGCTACATCGAGGATTACGCAGCCGACCTCAAGAGTCTCAACGTTCTGCCTGCCACATCCTACCCGCAGGTTAGCAAGACCATGCCGCTCATCATCGAATTCATCGAAGGGCTGATCCAAAAAGAAAATGCCTACGCCGCCTCGAATGGTGACGTTTATTTCAGTGTGACCAGCGATGACGACTACGGCCGCCTCTCAGGCCGCAAGCTCGATGATATGCAGGCAGGCGCGCGCATCGAAGTCGGTGAAGCCAAAGACCACCCAATGGACTTCGCGCTTTGGAAAGCCGCCAAAGAAGGCGAAATCTCATGGGACAGCCCGTGGGGCAAAGGCCGCCCCGGCTGGCACATCGAATGCTCCGCCATGAACCTCGCCGAACTCGGCGAACAGATCGACATCCACGGCGGCGGCAATGACCTGATCTTCCCGCATCACGAAAACGAGATCGCACAAAGTGAAAGCTACACCGGCAAGGAATTCTCGCGCTACTGGATCCACAATGGCATGTTGCAGCTTGGCGGCGAGAAAATGTCCAAGTCACTCGGCAACATCGTCAGCATCAAGGAGTTTCTTTCGAAGCGTTCCTCCGATGTGATGCGCATGTTGGTCTTGAACGGAACTTATCGCGCCCCGCTGTTGTTCAATGACGACACACTCGACGCCGCTGAAAAAAACGTCGAACGCCTCAAATCTGCGCTCAAGCCTGCCCCTCTCTCCGCAAAGGGACTCGCCGCTGATACAGTTTCCGCTCTCGCCGCTGCCAGCGAATCCGCCAAAACCAACTTCACCAACGCCATGGACAGTGACTTCAACACTGCGGGCGCCATTGCAGCCCTGTTCGAACTCTCCAAATTCATCAACACCGCCCGTGACAACGGCGCAACCAGCGAACAACTTACGGCGGCACAGGGTACGTTCCGCGAACTGGCAGGTGTGCTTGGCTTGAAACTGGAAGATAAAAAAGGATCAAGCGAGCAGGAAGCGCAGGTCGATGCCTTGATCGCAGAGCGTAATGAAGCGCGCCAGCAAAAACAGTGGGCCCGTTCAGACCAGATCCGCGACCAATTAAAAGAGATGGGTGTCACCCTCGAAGACAGCAAGGATGGCACCACCTGGAAGTGGGGATAATTTTTGGACAGCACGGCGGCACAAATTGCACTTTTACGTTAACCCGTTTGCAAATTCAGCATAGTGGTACATAGGCAATTCTTTACCGGTAGGAGAATATCATGCCATCCCCCAGACAAATGTTTTGGAACTATTGGTACCAATACCTTAGCGGACGAATCGGCAGTGATGCTGTCACTTTTCTAAACTACGGTTACTGGCCGCCAAAAGGGGAGACCCTGCCGCTTGACCCACAGGATGAGATCAATCGGCCTGCCATTCAGCTATATCATCATGTGGCGGGGGGCTGGCCGCTGGGCGGAAAAAAAGTACTCGAGGTCAGTTGCGGACATGGCGGTGGGGCTTCCTTTACCACCCGCTACCATCATCCAGATTCCTACACCGCCATTGACCAGAATCCCAAAGCCATTGATTTTTGCCGCAAAACCCATGCCCCCTTGAACATTGACTTCCACACGGGCGACGCACAAGCGCTGGACTTCCCTGAAAACTCCTTCGACGCGGTCATCAATGTGGAGGCGTCCCACTGTTATCCGAGTCAGCAGGCTTTCTTTGCTTCAGCCCGTCGCGTGCTAAAACCCGGCGGAAGATTGCTGTATGCCGACTTCCGCCCGCGCGAGGAACTCTCGCAATGGGAGACTGACATCGCAGCCAATTTTCAGATCGCATCCAAAACAGATATTACCCCGCATGTGGTGAGCGCCTTGCAGCGCACCACAGACCGCTTCCGTACCCTCGCCCACCGCTTAGCTCCCAAAATCCTACATCCCATCATGGAAACCTTTGCCGGTGTGGAAGGCTCCACCATATACAATAGCTTCGTCAGCGGCGAGCGTGTATATCTATCGTTTCAACTGGTCAAATCTGCGTAAAGAACCCGGTGTGACGATTCAAGATTGTAAAGATGGTACATAATGGCGGTGGGAGTAAGCGCAAAACCCAAGTGAATCAGGTCAGATCAAGTGACTGTCACCTTTAAGGTGACAGTCACTTATAATCAGGAAATATGAAAGAATTCATCTACTCTCGTAATGCCGTACATGAAACCCTGCGCGCCGGGCGCAGGCAGATATTTTCCATCGAAATTGCCGAGGGGGCGCAGGAGAAAGGCACACTGGCGGAGATCGTCAAACTGGCAGAGCAGCAGAAGATCAAGGTCAACCGCGTGCCGCGCGGCAGGCTGGATAAGGTCAACCAGCATCATCAGGGTGTCATCGCTGAAGTGAGCGGCTACCCGTATTCGGACCTGGTCGAAATTCTGGATGGCATCAAAGACGAACCGCCGTTCATCCTTTTGCTTGACTCGTTGCAAGACCCACAGAATTTCGGCACGCTGATCCGCACGGCGGAGGCGGTGGGTGTGCATGGCATCATCATCCCGTTGGCGCGCTCGGTGGAAGTCACTCCGTCGGCGGTGAATGCGTCTTCGGGGGCGAGCGAGCACATGCTGATCGCCAAATCGAATCTCTCGCAGGCGATGGACGCTCTCAAGGATGCAGACATCTGGCTCGCAGGCTTGGACCAGGCCGGGGCGGAGGTCGAAGCGGGTTCACGTCATCTTAAAGGCGCTGTGGGACTCGTCGTCGGCTCTGAGGGCGAAGGTCTGCATGAACTCACGCGCAAGAAATGTGACATCGTTTTGAAGCTGCCGATGCGCGGAAAAATCGAATCACTCAATGCTGCCGTGGCGGGGTCGGTGGCGTTGTATCTGGCGTATCTAAACCGCACGAAATAACATGTCGTTGCGAGGAGGGCTCGTGCTCTTCCCGACGAAGCAATCTCCCGCTTCAAAGAGGAGACTGCTTCGCAAAGAACGCTCGCAGCGACATTATCACAGGAGACAAACATGCCCAAGGGAACATATCATTTTCCAAAAGGATTTTTGTGGGGGACGGCGACGGCGTCGCATCAGGTGGAAGGCAATAACACGAACAACAATTGGCACGCGTGGGAAGAGGCGGGACACACCGTCCATAAATCTGGTCTGGCTGCCGATTGGTGGGGCGGACGCTGGCGCGAGGATTTTGACCGCGCCGCCGAAACGGGACAGAATGCACATCGTTTTTCGATTGAGTGGAGCCGCGTCCAGCCGACGCCTGATCGTTGGGATGAGGAAGCCATCGAGAAATATCGCTCCATGCTGCGCGGACTGAGGGAACGCAATCTGACGGCTTTGGTTACGCTGCATCATTTTACAGATCCGTTGTGGGTCAGCGAGAAGGGAGGATGGGAATCGGAAGAGATTGTTCCTTTATTCGATAAATATGTCCGCAAGATGGTGGATGCGTTGAAGGAATACACCAACCTATGGGTAACCATCAACGAGCCGAATGTGTATGCGCTGAGCGGCTATGTGGCGGGAGCCTTCCCACCTGGCAAGCGGGATATCAAGTTGTCGATGCGTGTACTTGCCAACATGCTGCGCGGACATGCCGCTGCGTATCGTGCCATCCATGAGTTGCAACCCGAGGCGCGGGTTGGCTATGCCCTGCATTATCGCCCGATGGTTCCGCGCTTGAGTTGGTCGCCGTTGGATATTGTGATGCGGAACATTCGTTACAGCGGTGTCAACATGGGCTTTCCGTCCGCGATCTCAACAGGGGTGATGAAATCTCCTGTGGGTAATGTCAACATCCCCGAAGCCAAAGGCACGCAGGATTTCCTCGGCTTGAATTATTACTCGGTGGATACGGTCTGGTTTGATATCACCCGTCCCGGTGAATTATTCTCGAACAGCGGCTATCCCAAAAACGCCGACATGAGCGATACAAACTTCCTTGCCAACATCCCCGAAGGCATCTTCGACTCGATCAAGTGGATCACGCGCACCTATCCCAACCTGCCGATCATCATCACCGAGAACGGTGTGGAAGATTTTGACGATCACATCCGTCCGCGCTATCTGGCGGGGCATTTGCACCAGGTCTGGCGCGCGGTCAATTTCAACTGGCCGGTGAAGGGTTATTTCCACTGGTCACTGGTGGACAACTTCGAATGGGAGCGCGGCTGGACTCAGCGCTTCGGCCTGTGGGGATTGGACCTGGATACGCAGAAGCGCATCCGCCGTCCTTCTGTTGATTTTTATGCAGAGATCTGCAAGGAGAATGGCATTTCATCCGAGATGGTGCAGAAGTATTGTCCTGAAGTGTTTGATAAATTATTTCCCTCTTGACTTCGTAGGGGCGAGACTTGTGCCATGAAGTGGTATTATCTCGCCCTTTTTGACCTTGACAAATTAGAGTATTTACTCTAAAATAATAGAGTAAATACTCTATAGGAAAATATCATGGACACACGTGAAAAAATATTGGATACCGCCCTTACCCTATTCAACAAGGAAGGCACAGCGGCTGTCAGCACCAACCATATTGCAGAAGCTGCAGGCATTAGCCCGGGAAATTTGTATTATCACTTTCATAACAAGCAGGAAATTATCCGTGAATTGTTTCAGCGCCTGAACATTATCTGGGAAACTCTGGAATCAATCCCGCAGGATCATGCCCCGGTCATGGCCGATCTGAAAACGGTCATTGAAGCCAACTATAAGATCATCTGGCAATATCGTTTTCTATATCGCGAACTGGTCGCCCTGCTGCGTCAGGACACGGAACTGCGCACAAGCTTTCTTGCCGTTCGTCAGCGTGGGTTTGATGGGTTCCATGAACTGCTCCATATGTTTTCAGAGGCAGGCGTGCTTGATTTACCGGACGATCCAAAAGTCGTCAATGAACTTCAGGAAATATGCTGGCTGATCAGTGAATTTTGGCTCACCAATCTGGAGGTCAATGGACTCAAGGTGAATGAGGCGGAAATGCAGCGCGGCGTGAACTTAATATTTAGAGTCATCCAACCTTATCTTGCTTAAAGGAAATCAAATGTCAACAAAACAATTTCGTCAGCTTACTGGTTTATTCTTTATCCTCGGCGCAATCCTGATCAACATTCCCTACACCCTGTTGATCATCAATTTCGATTATCCGGATATCCTGCGTTTTCCTGTCGAAGAGATCCTCACAAAATTCCAAGCAGGAGGCAGTACGTTGATATATACCTGGCTCGCCTTTGCCTGGGTTGGTTTACCGATGCTTTTCGGCATGATCATGCTCAAGCGTGTTCTCGAAAAGGAAAATTCACCTTTTCTTGAAACTGCGACAACGATTGGCGTGATCGGTGCCATCGTTCAAGTCATTGGACTCTTACGCTGGGTCTTCGTGGTACCGATCATCTCCCGCCTCTATACCGACCCGTCAACTGCTTCGGCTACGAAAGAATCTCTTTCCGCCCTGTTCATGGCTGTGCATCAATATGGCGGCGTGATTCTGGGTGAACATATTGGTCAGATATTCACGATCCTTTGGTCAACTATGATCAGCGTGATCATTTACAGGTCAAGCCTGTTCAACAAATGGGTTGCATGGCTGGGCTGGGTGGCTTCCACAATTTATCTACTTGCCCAGACAGAGCTTTTCGCCACTGTCATCCCTGATTTTCCAGTTCTTGATTGGGCAGGGCTATATGGCAGCCTGTTATGGCTGGTCTGGGTGATCATTCTCGGCACCCATCTGGTCAAATATAAAGAACAATAATTTGAAATCATCAAGAAGGCATGGAAGGAGATGTCCATGCCTTTTTGATTCACCCATATATGTAAAAGAAACTTTGTTCTACTATGATAAAATCGCCCTCTATGACTCACGCAGAACAGAACGCCTCCCAACTTCATGCCAAGCGTCGCAGGTGACGGCGGTCATCAACCTATTGGACGAAGGCAACACCGTTCCATTTATTGCCCGTTATCGCAAGGAAATGACAGGCTCGCTCGACGATGAACAGATCCGCATCATCGCCGATGAACTCCTTTGCCTGCGCGGACTCGACCTGGATACGCAAAAGCGCTTCCGCCGTCCCAGCCTGGATCTGTATGCAGAAATATTGTCCCGAAGTATTTGAAAAGATATTTCCGTCGTAATGTGTAGGGACACGGCGCCGCCGTGTCCCTACATTTATGCCGTGTCCCTGCATTTTTTATGAATCTTCCCCCTGATTTTATTCGCACCATCCAAACCGCCTTTGGCGATGACGGGCGTGACATGCTGGCACGTCTGCCTGAATTGATCGCGGAAGCATCCCTCCGCTGGGGGTTGGCGGAGGATGTTCAGCCTGTTCCCAATCTATCCTACAATTTTGTCGCGTTCGCAAAACGTCCTTCGACTACGCCGCAAAATGCGCGCGGCTCCGCTCAGGACGAAGTAATCCTTAAGATCGGCGTGCCGCACAAGGAATTGAACAGTGAGATGGAGGCGTTGAAGTTTTTTAACGGCGAGGGCGTTTGTCAATTACTGGAATGCGACGAGGAAAAAGGCATGTTCCTGCTGGAAAGGCTCAAGCCGGGGAAGATGCTCTCCGAATTGGAAGATGACGACGAACGCACGCATATTGCAGTGGATGTGATGCAAAAATTATGGCGACCTTTGGAGACCAGCGGCTTGCCACTGGCGCAGGAGCTTGCTCCTGCATTCCATAAATTTATAAAACTCTCCGATTGGTTCGATGGATTGAAGGAAATCCGTCCGCATTTTGAGGGTGGGACGGGCCCCTTCCCGACGGAAATTCTGGAACGGGTTGAGTCTTCCCTGCCAGAATTATTTGCGGATGAACACTGTTTGATCCATGGAGACTTTCATCATTTCAATATTCTTTCCTCCGAGCGGGGTTGGCTGGTGATCGACCCCAAGGGAGTCATCGGGCCCGCGGGATATGAGATCGGTCCGCTGATGCTCAACCCGTGGGGAAGCCTAATGGACAACGACCAATTCAAGGTCCAGACAAAGAGGCGGGTGGACATCCTCCATGAACGGTTGGGCTGGGAGCGGGAGATGACCATCCAATGGGCGCTGGCTCATGCTGTCCTCTCTGCGTGGTGGGATTATCCAAACCTGGATTGGAACTACTCGCTGAATTGTGCGAAAATATTTTCTGAGCTTAAATGACACAACCTCCCATACGGGAGGTTGTGTAGTAGGTGAAGGGTTACTTGCCGAGCAGTGAGAAGATGGCATATCCCAGGGCGAGGATGCCAGCGATCACACCAGCCAGTGGGAGCGCCACAAAAGCGCCGATGCCGACCCACAGGAAGTACAGCCACATGCACCAACCGGAAATCGTTTGAGGTAAAGACATTTCACACTCTCCTTTGAGATGAAAGAGGCCAGCCGGATTGCCAGCCCGTACTTAATAACCCTGTTTGGGGAAGGGGGTTGCGGAAGATGTGATTTTTGAAAATGGTACAATTGTTCTATGACTACCCTCAGTACCCCTGCAGAATTTACTCTGCATCGAAAAAATAAATATGACCAATCCTCACCTGTGCGGTGGATCCTGTCACACATCCGCCCATATTCGTGGATCGTGGTGATGATGATCCTCGGCGCAATTGGCAATGCCGTGCTGGCGGCGGTGGTGCCGGTGCTGACAGGCGATGCCTTCAACGCCATGCTGGAAAGTCCGCCCAAAACTTCGGTGTTGCTGCCGCTGGCATTGACCATCGGGTTTTCGCAGATCATTCGCGGTGTGCTGCAGCTCGGGCGAAACTTCGGCGCGGAGTTGATGGCGCAAAAGATAGAGCGCGACATTCGTGACGAGTTGTATCTTTCCCTGCTCGGCAAGAGCATGACCTTCCACAACCTTCAGCCTGTCGGCGATACGATGGCGCGTTCCACCAATGATGTGCGCGAAGTGAACTACATGTTCAGCCCGGGTGTGAACCTGGTGGTCGGTTCGTTCATGTTCATTCTCATGCCGATCTTTTTTGCGCCGCGCTATCACCCTGCGCTCATCATTACCCCGCTCATCTTCACCGTCTTCTATTTTGTGGCGCTGGCGGGGTATCTCAAACAACTGTCGCCGATCACGGATGAAGTCCGTTCGACGTTTGGCGCGATGAACACGCATCTCTCCGAGTCGCTGGATGGCGTGGAGATCATGAAGGGCGCGGCGCAGGAAGGCGCGGAAGTGGAACGCTTTGTCGTCAACGCGCGCAAGGTCCGTAATGCGTTTGTGCTGCAGGGCGATCTCGAAGCGAAATATATTGCCATGCTGCTGTTGGGGCTGGCGTATGCAGGCGGACTTGTCCACGCGCTCTTTCTCTTCCGCGCGGGGCTGATCAACGTCGGCGCGGTGGTTGGCTACTTTGGCATGTTGCAGCTTTTGGGTTTCCCAACCTTTACCTCCACCTGGGCATATTCCCAGATCTCTTCAGGACTTTCCTCCGCCCGCCGCATTTTGGAGTTGATCCAGCGCGAGACGCTCCTTGACCAAAACGCCTCCGGCCGCACCTCGGAACTGCGCGGCGAGATCGAATTTCGCGGCGTCTCTTTCCATTACCCTCACCCCCTGCCCCCTTCGACAGGCTCAGGGCAACGCCTCTCCCCGGGAGAGAGGGGGGCAGGCGACAACGTGCTTGAAAACATTTCCTTCAAGGTCAAGCCTGGTCAAACAGTAGCCATTGTCGGGCAGACGGGCGCGGGCAAGACCTCCCTCGTCAAGTTGATCAACCGCACCTACGATGTTTCCTCAGGTCAGGTTCTCGTCGATGGCGTGGATGTGCGCGCTTGGAACCTCGCCTCCCTGCGCGAGCAGATCTCCATCATCGAGCAGGATGTTTTCCTGTTCTCGCGCTCCCTGCGCGATAACATCGCTTTTGGCAAACCTGACGCAACCCGTGAGGAAGTCATCGCTTCCTCCATCGCCGCGCAGGCCCATGATTTCGTCCTCGACTTCGACCAGACCTACGAGACGACTGTCGGCGAACGCGGCGTGACCCTCTCCGGCGGACAAAAGCAGCGCATCGCACTCGCCCGCGCCTTTCTCACCGACCCGCACATTCTCGTGCTGGATGATTCCACCTCCGCCATCGACTCTGCCACCGAGGATAAGATTCAGCGCGCCATCTCCAACGCCGCCCGCGGGCGCACAACCTTCATCATCACCCACCGCCTCTCACAGATCCGCTGGGCCGATCTGATCATCGTCCTCCGCAAGGGACACATTGCCGCCATCGGCTCACACGATGAGTTGATGCAGACCTCCGAGGCGTATTCGAGGATATTCAGGGAGTGATCAGTGGACAGTGGACAGTAATCAGTAAACAATATGATGACCTGTCACTGATACACTGTTCACCGATTACTGATCACTGATTACTGATTACTGATTACTGGACACTAAACTATGGGTTTCTTCGCAGGACTTAACGACGAAAAATATGACCGCCAGTATACCGACCGTGTGCTGGTGCGCCGCATGGTCAACTACTTCAACACACAGACCTCGCGGCTTGTGTACGCATCCATCACCATCATCGTGCTGGCATTCATCGGCGCAGCATTGCCGGTCATTGTCAGCCGCATGGTGGATTTGATCCAGGTACAGCCAACCATCATATCCATTGTTTGGGTGGGAGTCGCGCTTGTCGGCGTGGGAATTGGCTTGTGGGGACTGAACTGGCTGAGGCGGAGTCTGATCGTGCGCGCCGTCGGCGATGTGGTGCTGGACATGCGCACGCGTGCCTTCCGCGCCGCCGCCGAGCATGATCTCTCGTTCTACGATCAATTCTCCTCGGGCAGAATCGTCTCGCGCATCACCTCCGATACAAATGATTTCGGTCAACTCGTGGTCATCATCACTGATGTGGCCGCGCAAATCTTTCAAGCCATCATCATTGCGGTGGTGCTCTTCCGCACGGAATGGCGTCTGGCGTTATTGCTGATCGGTTTCCTGCCATTCATCTTCGCGATTGCATCCGGCTTTCGCGTGCTGGCGCGCCGCATTACAAGAAAAGGCATGAAAGCCATGTCAGATGTGAACGCCGCCATCAAGGAAACCATCAGCGGCATTTCGATTGCGAAAAATTTCCGGCAGGAAGAAGGCATCTTCGAATCTTTTGATGAATCGAACCAGCAGTCGTATCACGTCAACGTACAGCGCGGTTTCATTCTTTCGCTGGTCTTCCCAGTGCTCAATGCCATCGGCGGCATCTTCGTCGGCGTGCTGGTATATATCGGCGGCATGAGCGCGGCGCAGGGTATGGTCAGCATTGGCGCCTGGTATCTCTTCATCATCAGCCTAGACCAGTTCTTCTTCCCCATTTTGAATCTCACCTCGTTTTGGGCACAGATCCAGGGTGGACTTTCCGCCGCGGAGCGTGTCTTCGCCTTGATCGATGCAGACCCGAACGTGATCCAGAATGAAAAACAGGATGTGCCGCGGCTGAAAGGCGAGATCCATTTTGATGCGCTTCATTTCCGTTATTCGGATAAGGAAGCGGTTCTGACGGACTTCAACTTGCTCGTACAACCCGGAGAGACTCTTGCGCTGGTAGGACATACCGGCGCGGGCAAGTCATCCATTGCAAAATTGATCGCGCGCTTCTACGAATATCAACAGGGACGCCTGCTCATTGACGGACGCGACCTGCGTACTTTTGACCTGACCCAATACCGCAGGCAGCTCGGTATTGTTTCACAAGTCCCATTTTTGTTTTCAGGCACATTAGTTGACAATATCCGTTATGCCGCGCCAGGCGTCCCTGAAGAGGAAATGCTCAAACTCGCCAAAAGAATCGGCGATGGCGAATGGCTGGAGACATTGCCCGAAGGTTTGCACACCGAAGTGGGTGAGCGCGGCAATCGGCTTTCGATGGGACAGCGCCAGCTCGTGGCGTTGATGCGCGTGCTGGTTCAAAACCCTGCCCTCTTTATTCTCGATGAAGCCACCGCCAGCATTGACCCGTTCACTGAATGGCAGATCCAGCAGGCGTTGAACTTGATCCTGAAGAACACCACCAGTATTTTGATCGCGCACCGCTTGTCCACCGTCAAAGCCGCAGACCGCATCGTCGTCATGCAAAAAGGCACGATCATCGAAGAGGGCAGTCACGACAGTCTGTTAAATCAAAACGGACATTATGCCGAGTTATACAATACTTATTTCCGGCACCAGAGCCTGGCGTATATCGAGCAGGTGAAGGAAATGGTTGGGAAGTAAAAAAAACAACTAATGTGTCACCCTCCCGAAGAGCACACCGCACTGGCGTACGGCGCAAGTGTCGGGACGATGTGAGGGAGCGTTCCCTTCGACAAGCTCAGGACAGGCTTTGCGACCGGAGGGTCTCGCTCGCAGAGTTGGAGATTCTCACCGCACTGGCGCGCGGCGCAAGTGTCGCTCCGCTCAGAATAAGGTGTTACATATAAAAATTTACCCGATGGCTCAAAGCCCATCGGGTGAATTTTTTAGTTAATCACATGTCTTGAAGGCGGTTCGAGCAATATTGCCAATTGATTTGCGCCTTCGCTGTCTGTGACTGCCAGCACTTCGTCGCCTTCTTCGAGCGCGGTGGTACCGCGCGGCAGGGTGATCTGTCCGTGGCGGATGATGGCGGCAATCACACATTGGTCGGGCAAGCCCAGGTCTTTGAGATGCACGCCAACTGCTTTTGCGCCGGGGGGGACTTTCTCCTCCACCACCGAATACCGTCCACGGCGCAGTTTGAGCAGGGTCATCATATCGCCTAGGGACATTTCCTCCTGAATGAGGTGCGCCATCACATCCGCTTGATTGATGGTCTCATCCACGTGGAAGTTCTGGTCAAACAACCAGGCATTGCGCGGATTATTGATGCGGGCCACCGTACGCCTGACCTTAAACATCGTGCGCGCCAAATAACATAATACGAGGTTGGCGGCATCGTCACTGGTACAAGCCACGATCACGTTCGCTTTTTCCAAACCAGCCAATTTCAAGACAGCCGGGTCGGTTGCCTGTCCCTCGTAGATCACTTCAGTGGGAAGCTCGTGATGAAGGCGACCAAGCAATTCACGGCGATGCTCGACCAGCCGCACCTGATAGTTTTGCGCCAATAACTGAGAGGCAAGTTGAGCGCCTGTCCGCCCGCCGCCTGCAATAAATACATACATGTTAAGCCTCCTGGCCTTCCTGCAACTTTACACGCAGGGCTTTTACGCCTTCGAAAGTTGCGCTGACGGTAAGCACATCGCCACTCTTAAGTTTTGCATCCGCTTTTGGTAATTCTGCACGGCCGGCACGGGTTAACGCAGCGCAGATGATATTGTTACAGCCGTCCAGCAAGCTGGAAACGATCATTCCATCCCATTTGGGGGAGATGTACATCTCGTACACTTCCACTTCGCCATTGCCGGCGGAAAACACTGCGCGGAAGGATGGATCAATCAGCAATTCCTGCACGCGTTGTGCGCCCCAGGCCGTGGAACTAACGATCTGCAATCCAAATGCCTCAAGCATTTCGCGCATGGCTGGGTCATAATTGCGGACAATCACTTGCTTCACATTGGGATAATGCACACGAATGGTATGTCCGATCACAGCATTCATGGTGTCTGAATTGGTGACGACGGCAACGCCATCGGCTTTGTCAATTCCGGCACGGGACAAGGTGTCAGATGAGAGAACTTCTCCTTCAACGGTGCGCCCCCGAAAGTCCGGATGGAGGCGGTTTAAAGCTTTTTGATCGCTATCCACAACCACAACTTGATGTCCATTTGTAAATAGGCCGAAGGATAATTGCTCTCCGACCCTGCCGCAACCGACAACAATGAAATTCATTTTACAACTCCTTCATGCCCGCCATCTTCATGGACGTGATAGGGCACATTTGTAATCACAATATCGTGCAAATGCTTTAACTGACTGCGTAATATTTCCGCCGTATTGGTGTGCAATGCGGAAGTCATGCGGTTGTCTGAAACGAACTCGGGCACTACAATCGTGATGGTTTCACCGGGCTGGCGTTGTTCTGCAATATCGGCAATATATCCTAGGATCGGTTCAATAAAAAGGCGGTATGGGGAATCCAACATCACCATGCGAACTCCCTCACCCCAGGTTTCCCATTTTTGGCGGACTTTTTCAGCTTCTTCCGGTTCAATCGTGACGTGCACCGCGGTCACATCGTCCGACAACATGCGCGCATAACGAAGGGCAGCCAGTGTACCCTGATGCACGCCGCTGACCGGCATGATCACACGATGGCGGATGGCGTGAGGTGGAATGACTCCAAAATTATCAAGTGAAAGTATTTTTGCAAGATTTTTGTAATGACGATGTACCAGCCAGAGAGCGCCAACCAGCACGGGGATAAGTATCAAGACAACATACGCACCATCGTGAAATTTTGTAACCGAAAATACCATCATAACGATTGTAGTACAGAGTCCTCCAAAACCATTGGTGATCATTTTGACCCTCCAAAGAGGATCATATCGAAGTGTGGACCCGCGCTCAACAACTTCCTCACCAGGTTTCAGGTTCCCGCATTTCCACCAGCGCAACGCCATGCCAAATTGTGAAAAAGTAAAGGAGAGGAAAACACCAATAGCATATAACGGAATAAGACGCGTCACGCTTGCCTGAAATATCACGATCAAAATGGATGCAATAATTGCCAGGGCAACAATGCCGCGCGAATAAACAAGGCGGCTGCCGCGATAGGTTAATTGACGGGGTAGGAAGCCATCCCTTGCCATGAGCGCGCTTAAACGCGGGAAACCCGCAAAGGCAGTATTCGCTGCAAGAAGTAGAATAATGGTCGTTGCAAAAATAACAGTGATGTAAAAGAAGCCCTGCCCATTAAATATTGTACGAGCCAGCTGCGAAATGACTGTTTCAAGTTCGGATGGGACGGCAAGGATATTCATCGAAAGGTAGGATATGCCCAGGAACAACGATGAAAGAATAATAGCCATCCAGGTTAATGTAATGGCCGCATTCTTACTGCGAGGTTCCTTGAAGGCAGTAATACCGTTTGAAATTGCTTCGATACCTGTCAGGGCGGCTGTGCCGCTGGAAAATGCATGAAGGATCAGGAATGGCGTTATCACAGTTAGAACGCCCTCCACATGAACCATTTCAGGCGGGTTCAATACGACACCTAGCGATCCTGTAAGATACTTCACCATACCCACTCCCAAAGCAACGAACATGATGATAATGAAGAGAAAACTGGGAATGGCTATCGCTGCGCCGGATTCTCTTACCCCACGCAGGTTGATCAACATCATTACGAGAACCGCAATCACAGCAATAATTACACGGTATTCATAAACTTCAGGGTATGCCGAAACAATCTGCGCCACACCGGATGAAATGGATACGGAAACAGTCAGGATGTAATCCATCAAAAGTGAGGAAGCGGCGATCAATGCTGCCAATTCACTGATGTTGTCTCTCGCCACAATATACGCACCGCCACCGTCAGGATATGTGTGGATAATCTGTGTATACGAGATGGAAACAATCACCAGCAACGCCACAATTGCAATCGAAATCGGAAAAACATAACGAAAACCTTGAGCGCCTGCAATGGCGAGAATTACGAGAATTTCCTGTGTAGCGTAAGCGTTTGATGAAAGTGCATCTGATGCAAATACAGCCAGCCCGACTCTTTTCCCAATGGTTTGATGCGGGGCATCTGCTGTGGATAAGGGACGACCGATCAGCCAGGAACGCCAGCTTTTTCGGGGCATATAATCCGTCGTACGTTCAATAATGGATGTTTGTGAATTATCTTCCTGATTGATCATGTTGTCCAAGTTATCTGCAAAATCATCCCGTTCTTCAAATGGGACAAGGACGGATTATAGTCCAAATCCTTTTTTTCGGCAGATCAGGAATATTCCCCGCGATATTTCTCCGGGAGCAGATTGGCCAAGGCCGCCATGATCTGACGCGTGCCTTGAACCACCGCCTCCTGCCGACCCCCAGCCTGCTCCTCCAACTTGAACATTTTCCCCACTTTGACATGCACCCGCGCGCGGCGTAATCTCTTCATATTTCCATAGACATTTTCGTTTTCCGAACCGCTGATGGCCATCGGCAAAATCGGTGCGCCTGATTTATAGGCAAGGAATGCCGCTCCACCATTCCCTTCTTCCAACGCACCCGTAACGGAGTATCTACCCTCGGGCGCGATCACAAGCACACGCCCCTCAGTGAGACCATCCAACGCGGCCCTCAAAGCGCGGATATCGGCGCGCCCGCGATGCAGCCAGATCACGCCATACCAGCCTATTAATTTTCCGAGAAGGGGGAGATCGTACAATTCGATCTTGCCAAGCGCATCAGGAGGAAAGGGCAAAGTCGAAATGATGGCAGGCACATCGGCATCGCCGATATGGTTGATCACGATAAGTAAAGGTCCTTTTTGTGGGAAATTTTCCAATCCCTCTGCGGTCACATTCAAACAAATCTTTGCAATGAGTTTTATTAATCCATGTGAGAAGGCGCGAAAAGCGCGGCGCGCAAATGTCATTTGTGGAAGGCGCACCAATTCAGGCCGCCAACCTTCGCTGACAGGTTTAGATGGGAGAAATGGCTTGTCCTGCATAGACGCCGTGATATTCCTCTGGTAAAAGCCCCGCAATATTGCGCATGACCAAATCTGCATTGCGTTGACGCGCCTCCCTTCTCTCCGCGCCCTTTTGGGTCATGGGTGGAAAGTGAATGGCTTTGCCGATCCGCATTTCAAGGTTGGGTTTCTCCCCGCGTTTGGCACGCCGCCAAAAATCATCGGTTGTGCCAACCAACCCGACAGGTACGACGGGTATTTGCGCATGTTCAACAATATAGCCAATACCCGGCATGGCGCGCCGCATGGCCGGCTCATGAGAACGCCCGCCTTCGGGAGCGATTACCAACGGACGCCCCGCTTTCAGAATCGCCAAAACCTTTTCGAGCAGCATGCGGTCATAATCACCGCGATGGACAGGGATAACGCCGTACATCACAAGCAGTGGCCCCTGTCCTTTTTTCTCGAAGACATCCGCTGCGCCGATCACCTCGGGTTGTTCTGGCCAGAAGGTAACCACCAAAGGCGGGTCGAAAATTGAAATGTGATTCATCGCGATCACATACGGTTTCCCAAATGGAATATTTTCCCTGCCAAAAACTTTCACATGCCCCAGAATGTGGAACAAGGTGCGAATAGCGGGACGCAAAAAACCACGGTTGACTTGAATATGGAATGGAACGTGATAGGGTTTCATTTGAAAGAATTTTTAAAGGGAATGTGAGGCTTGGACATATTCGTGATTTCATTACTTGCATAATTCCAGGACACGCGCGAAAACCTGGTCTGCATCCAGTTTGTCCGAGTCGATGATGACCGCATCATCAGCGGGGCGCAGCGGGGCAACGGCGCGAGTGGAGTCGATGTGGTCACGCTCGATCACTTTTTTCAGGATATCGTCATAATCGGCTTTGTCACCGCGCGCGATGATCTCATCATACCGGCGCCTGGCGCGCTCTTCGGCGCTCGCCTCCAAATAGACCTTTAGGTCTGCTTCCGGTAAAACGACAGTGCCTATATCCCTGCCGACCATGACCACCTGGCCGCGCAGCCCAATGCGGCGCTGCTGTTCGGATAAGGCCTGACGCACACCCGCATACGCAGAGATAACTGAGACATTTGCATCCACTTCACTGTCACGCATAGCCCAGGTCACATCTTTTTCACCGATCATCACGTCATAAGCGCGGCCATCTTTTATTGAAGGCGGACGAATATCTATTTGCGCTTTCTGTGCTAATTCGGTGATCTCGGTTTCAGCGCGCGGGTTCATATCATGCTGTAAGGCGATCCATGTGATGGCGCGGTACATGACGCCGGTATCAAAGAAAAGGTAACCAAGCGAATCAGCCAGTTTACTTCCAAGCGTGGATTTGCCCGATGCGGCTGGACCGTCGAGGGCGATGATGGAGGGGGGTGGTGTCATGTTTTATTGACCGAGGAAGAGATCGTCGCGCGCCCAAAGGATAATGGTTTCACCGCTCTGCGGCATTTCACGCAAAGTGATCCAGCGGATCCAATCATTGGGGAGTGTGGCGTTCCATAGCGGCGTTTGCCGCCAGGTGAAATCCTGTCCGCGGTAGGCGGCGACGAGGACCGGGTCTGTTTGATAGGGTGTGATGACGAAATAGGGGGCGCTGGAAATATCCAGAGATCCGACGACGCTTATGAAATGTTCCCGCAAGGCCCACTCAAGCGCGGGAGAATCTATCCCTGTGATCACAACGGGCGCCGAGAAATCATTGCCGAGGCCGAACTCTGAAATTTCACGGACTGTGGCTTGCAGCAGGTCTGCCTGCATGGGTATGGCTGAAGGCCACCAAAACTCTGGATGGGCCAATCCGCGCAAGCCTGCCGAGCCGAGCGTGCCACCAAAACCAAGCACACCCAGCACAAGCGCCAATCCCCACACGCCGCCAAGCCGAGCCGTGCGAATGGACCAGCCTGCCGCAACCAGCAGGAGACTTAACACAAGCAGTACCAATGCGCCGAACAACAGCCAGAAGCGCATTACATATTCACGCGAATTCGCAGAAAGCCAAACCATGCCCGAAAAATCCAACCAGGCAAAGAGCCAGATAAATGCAGTCAAAAGTACAACGCCGATCACTTCGCTGCGCTCTTCGGGGAAGATGTTAAAGCTGCGCGCCAATTCCATTGCGGCCAGCGCGCAAAGCGGAATAAGAGTCCACGCGAGATCACTGATCTGACGCGAGGGCAGGAATACTGCCAGTAATAACGAGACGAGCAGCCAAATACTTAATGGAATAATGCGGAAACTTCGATTGACCCAGCCGCGAATAAGGGCGATCGATGCGAGTAAAAAGGCCAGCGGTTGATAAACAAGAAGAGAAAGGAACAACCTGCCGGCAGAGACATCCGAGGCAGTAAGCCATGCCTTGATAAATGCAGGGATGGAGGCGAGTGCGGCGCTCAATCCATTGGGGACGATAAAGAAAAGTGTGCCGGCGGTAATGAAGGTGACGAGGAAAGGGAGCAGGGAAGATCGGTATTTGGTAATTGGGGATTCGGGATTGGGGATTGGACGCTCTCCGTGGAGATTAGAGATTGGAGATTGGTAATCGGTAGTTGTTGAATCAGTGAAGATGGTTTCAAGATCGGCGGTAGATTTTGATGAGCGACGGGAATTAAATCCCTGAAAGATAGCCCAGGTGAGTCCGAGTCCGAGCAAGCCCTGCCAGATGGAAGGTCCGCTGAGCAGGGCCAGGGCGGCGAAGAAGCCTCCCAGGCTAGGTTTGTTTTTGTTGATGAAGGCCCATGTGAAAAGCAAAAAGGCAATCGCAAAGATCGGGCTGGCGGCCTGCCTTGATAGCGTTGTCAGGCCGGGGTCCAGGGCAATGAAGAAGGCCAGGAGCAGGCTGGGGCGGGGGCGAAGCGTGAGTCTTTCATCAAAGAGCCGGGGCGCAAAAACGAGCAGACTCCCGATCAGAGCGGGAATCAGTCGGGCGAGGAAATTTGTCCCGCCGCCATAGAGGAAGAAAAGAACTGAGGTGGATAAAATGTAAAAGGGATGGGGACTGAGCGCGGGCCTGGCGCCTTGCGCGATTTGGAGGGCTTGCAGGGCGGGCGCGGCTTCGGCGTCGGTGAGGGGCATGGCGCCGAGTTGGGTCAGGCGCAGTGCGAGGGCTAGCAGAAAAGCGAAGACGTAGAGCCAGCCCTCATATTTGAAATGTCGGTAGGTCATGGGCGCAATTGTAATCGGTTATTGTTGGAGGTGAAAAGACTTACATGATTATTCTTTGCCGATTGCTGTTAGAATAGTTTTTATACTTTTTTCAAAATAGTTCTTGATATCATATTCCCACAATCGAATCACTTTTCACCTTTTTGGCCGCAGTTCTTTGTAACTTGTTTGTCGCGCTCTTTATTTCGAACAATTTTTTGAATACTATAAATGACCTGTATAAAACATCTATCCTATAACATATCATTGACAACCCTGATCTACTTCAAATTCATTCGTTTTGTTAGCGCTTTGAATATTTGTTTATAACTTATTGGTTTTAAAGCATCATTACATTCTTGAACAATTAACACAAATTGTTCTCTTACATCATCAGGCATATCCTTTGAATTAGTAATCAACGCAATTTCTCTAATTTCATTTAAAGCTTTGTAAAGTTGATTTCGCTCTTTTACCTCACCGACAACATGCTTGAAATCAGCCTGAATATGCATATCACCTCCTATAAACAACCAAGTCATATATGTTGAATGATATGAGGTTTGTTTATTCGTTGTTATCTGTTTTTTTAGAGCGAAACTTACTACAGGATTGAAAATGGACGTCAATTTAGGCAGTGCTTCCAAGTTACTTACAACAACAAGTCCATAATCGTTCTTATACTTTTTCGCCTTTGTGAATTCATTTTCGCCAAGTCTACCACTCCGCTTCGTTACGGGTACGATCTCCCCCAAATCCGACAACAATGGACACTGAATCCGCATAAATAATTTCAATGTCGGATTTGGGGGAGATGCCCGATAGGGCAGAGGGGGCACCACCCACCCACACCCTAACAACGTGGGCGAGCATGGAATATTGCTATTTCTATTCTTTCAGCACTTTTTCAATTCTGTCTCTTACCCAATTCCCAAATACAACTGGTTTCCAATCCTCGCCAATTTTGGAGGCTACATCAATGAGATAAACAGCACCTGCACTAATGCTACCAGTCATCAGAACAGTTTCTGGATAGGCTTTTGCAATAAATGCCTCTGCAAGCGGTATGCCTAAAATACCAAACATTCGCAATGTTTTTCTGCCTAATGAAACTATTCCTGCTTCTTTAGCAACTTCATTGTGATAAGCAATGATCGTATTACGGTCACGATCACTTTCGGATTGTAGCCAATCACGAAATCTCTTTGCTTTCTTCCTTATTTTCAAAATTTCTGATAAATCCAGTTTCCCTTCATTTACCAATTTTCGAATGTTAGGAAACTCAACTTCTTGATTGAGTTGGCCGATATTTTCTTTTATCTTTGTATTCTTTAAGCGGCTTTCATATAACTTATCACCTACAAGATTCGCCATTGGATTACCCAGATATAAATCACACTTTTCTTGAGCAGCCGACCATATCAACCTGTTGCAATGTGCTATTCCCGTTAAAGGTGTTCCGCCATGAAAATTTAAATTAACACCAAGTAACCGCTTTATATTTTCAAAGTCAATGTTGTAAATGGTTCTGTTGAATCCAGGAAGAGTTTCGATAGTTGCTGTAACCGTTGGAGGAGTGCCTAATCCGAGAGATGGGTATGCCTCATCAACAAGTGCCTGTAACAATAACGCACTTCTTCTTGGGTCTAGATAGTCCTGTCTTGCATTTTCAATTGAATGCCCAAAATCTTTTGCCTTTATTTCAACAACTTTCCCCCGAAGTGCCTTATATAGCTTGATTCTGTCGCGGGAATTTCGAAAACAAGAATTGAGACTTTCGTGGTACAGAAATCTTTGCTCGAATGTGTTAGGCTTTTCTTGAATAGGATCCTGCATATTCATTATCATGTAACTATTACTGGCGGCGTCTAAAAAGGCGGCTGTTGCAAAACTGTAATCATAAAGTTTTATTGTCTCGTCTCGGAATAACGCTAATAAGTCCGCGTATTTCTTTTGTGCAACAAACCAGTTGATGAACTCTGCAAGTTGCGGCTGATTGGTGATGTTTAGAAAAACTTGATCGTAATAGATTAATGCCTCAGCCATTAATCCAATATCCACAGAGTTTCCCCTATATCTGATTTCTGGAGAATTGTAAGACCAAGATTCTAACGGCACTAATGTTTTTGAATGATTTGACATATTTTTTCTTGTTCAATAACTTTATTTAGGGACGGCGTCCCACCCTCCGCCGTCCCATTCTCTATTCTCTATTCACTTGCTCTTACAACTTCGCAAACCTCGACACTACCTTCGCCGCCGTGGCGGGACGATCCATCAGTTCACCCTGAGCCTGTCGAAGGGCCGCTCCTTGATGAATGAGGATCGGCGTGCCTTCCTTTGTATAAGCAAAGTCCAAATACGCCTGACCTGTAATGAACCTGACACCATCAATGGCGCAGGATGTGACGAAGCCAATGCGCTCGCCGTTGGCGTTCATCACCGGGTCACCGTTATGCGCCATGCGGACGCGCTGGTCATCGAAGGTAAAGCGGATGACCACGCCCTTGCGTTCTTTCTCACGCGCCACATAAGCGTCACGACCGATGAACCACGGCTTGTAAGTCTTGACGTATGAACCAAATCCGCCTTCCGCCACGCCGAGATCGCGACCGTCAAACTTGCCAGAGCCGAGTCCCATTTCGTGACCGTACAAGGGCAAGCCTGCTTCGGTGCGAAGCGAGTCTCTCGCGCCCAAGCCAATCGCCTTGACGCCGAACTGCTCGCCAGCTTTCATGACCGCGAGCCAGAAGTCCACGGCGCGTTCGGGGTGGACGAATAATTCAAAGGCCATCTTCTCGCCTGTGTAACCCGTGCGAGAAACGATCAGGTCGAACCCACCAACCACTGCATCGCAGAGTTCCGTTCTCTTCAACTTCATGATGCGCGCACGAGTCTTATCGTCCACGCCCATCGCCAGCAGAATGTCGCGGCTCTTCGGTCCTTGCAGGGCAATATCCACCCGCATGGCAGAACCAGCTTTCGGGTCACGTAAGTTGCGGATCTCGGCGTTATATCCATACGTCCGTGCCCACGGTCGGCCGTTATCAATTTTCACTTTGCCATCGCGCACACTTTCGAGCCAGGTGCGATCCTTGTCATCGTTCGACGCGTTCACGACCACGAGATAATTATCCCAGCCGCGGCGATAGATGAGCGTGTCGTCGATCACGTCCGCATCGGGCGTGAGGAAATGTGAATACAACGACTCGCCTGGCAGCAACCCGCCGCAGTCATTGCCGCAGACCGTATCGAGAAACGCAGCCGCATCCGCGCCGCGCACATCGTACACCCCCATGTGCGAAACATCGAACAAGCCCGCCGCATTGCGCGTGGCAAGATGCTCCTCGAAAATCCCCGTGTACTGCACAGGCATTTCCCAACCCGCAAATGGAACCATTCTGCCGCCCAGATTTCGATGGGTTTGATTCAACGCCGTCTTTTTTAATTCGCCTTCGGATTCGTTCCAGACGAAAGGCGGCAGCGCCTCTTCCTTTAACTGGGAGCTGACTCCGAGAAACCAGGGTTTGACTCCGCCTTTGAGAGGGGGAACTGTCGCTGTTAATTTGGCTTTGACTTCGCTGACAACAAATGCGCCCGGCATTCGCTTCGCGCTGAAATCTTTTTCGCCATCCAAATTGAACGACATGTATCCATCCGAAAGATCGCGCAGCCATGTGGCTACTGCGGATGCATTCTTGACAGGGACTGCCAATTGATATGCCGTGTTATCCACGTTCTTCAACATCCCTTTGACAACGCCCTTGGGAGTTGCAATGGAAGTTACTTGCGTCTTGCCTTTCTTCAACGCAGAGAGATCGGAAGACACAGCGAAATCCAAGACCTGACGCACGCGCTGACCGCTCAACTCATACACCGCTGTCTGTCCCTCTCCCTTGGGGGAGGCTAGGTGGGGTTTGTCATCAATGTAATAAAAGTGTGGGTAGCCAGTCTTCTTGAATTTGAAATCAATGCCGGCAGACTCCGCCAACTTGCGAACCTTCAAACGTGCAACGTTCAACGTGTCAAAATCAAGTTTGGCGCGGCGCTGTTTGCCTTTCTTCACCGTATCCACTGAATGAGGAGCACAGGCTTCAAGCACATCTGCCATCACATTGGCCAGTTCACGCGTAGTCTTCTCGTTGAATCCGCGTTGTGTTAACCACGGCGTTCCCAAACGAATACCCGATGGGTCAGCCGAATTCTTGTCACCGGGGATGGTATTGCGATTGACCACCACGCCCACGATATCGAGGATGCGTGCGGCTTGATCACCGCTTAACTGCGTGCCATCTTCACCCACAACCGAAGTCACATCCACATTCAGCATGTGACAATTCGTTCCACCGAACGGCACGCGGAATCCGCGCTTCTTGAATTGATCTGCCATTGCAACCGCATTCTTGATCGTCTGTGCCTGCAACTGCTTGAATTGTTTGGTCTGGGCGAGTTTGAAGGTCAATGCCAAACCAGCGAATACATTCACGTGAGGTCCGCCCTGCTCACCGGGAAAGACAGCCTTATCAATTTTCTTTGCAATGTCCGCGTAAGTTGTCATCAACACTGCGCCGCGTGGGCCGTCGAGACTCTTGTGCGTGGTAGACATCACCACATGAGCAAATCCAATTGGCGATGGCACAACCCCCGCCGCGACTAGTCCGCCGATGTGGGAAATATCCGCCAGGAAATACGCGCCGACTTCATCCGCGATCTCGCGGAACTTCTTCCAATCGGGAACCCATGAATAAGATGAATAGCCCGCGATCAACAGTTTGGGTTTGTTCTCCAAAGCCAATGTGCGAATGGCTTCATAATCAAGCTTCTCATTCTGGTCAATCGTGTAATGTACTGCCTTGAACCATTTGCCTGAGCGATTGACAGACGAGCCGTGTGAGAGATGTCCGCCATGCAGGAGGTTCAGTCCCATCACGGTATCGCCAAGATTAATCAACGCCTGATAGACGGCATTATTTGCGGGCGCGCCTGATAACGCTTGCACGTTCACGTAAATCTGGTCAGCCTTGTAACCGTTGGCCGCGAAGGCTTCTGCCGCGCGCCGCCGAGCCAACGCCTCTATTGCATCTGCATACTCCACGCCCTTGTAATAGCGAGGGTCACCACTGCGGCGATAATCAGCAAGCCGCGCCGGATAATCGAGAATCTCTTCCTCGGTCATCCAACGCGACTCTTCGTCGGGGTAGCCTTCGGCATAAATATTTTGGAAAGCGGACGATAATGCTTCACGTACCGCCATTGGCGCAGTCGATTCGCTTGGGATGAGAATCAGCTTCCTGGCCTGCCTCTCAGCTTCCAGTTGAGTCAGATCGAAAACGTCAGGGTCAAGTTTGGCGAGATCGCCACGAAATAAAAAATCGGACATTATTGGTCTCCGTAATTCGGGAATTGGGATTCGGGAAGTGTATACACGGTCAACAATTCACGATTCCCGATAAACGCTAATTGAATTGTAGGACTAGATGAGGTGAGGGTCAAGTGAAAAACAGCATGTTAATTTTAATATTTGAATTACACCTGGAATTTTGCTATACTATTTTCAAGCCAGCGGTTTCATATTAAAAGGAGATACTGCCATGAAAGCGAAAATACCATTTTATCTATTTATCGTGCTGATCTTCCTGCTTGCCGCATGTGCATCCCCTGTCCCCGCGTCAGAAGTTGCAAAAGAGCCAGCCACACCGACCGAGGCGTTCACGGCAACGGAAGTTCCCTCAACGGCAACAGTAGTCATTCCATCGCGTCCGCTTTCCAATTTAAGCGCCGACCCACAGCGCAAAGAATTCCAAGCCGAAGATGGAAAAAATCTGGTGGGTTATTACTACCCGTCGAAGTATGCCGACGCGCCGATCATAATCCTGATGCACTGGGCGGGCGGCGACCTGACTGATTGGTGCGAGATAGCCCTCTGGCTGCAAAACCGCCGCGACGAGAATCCCGCCGCGCTCGAGCGTTGCACGAACGCCGGTTCTGGTTTGCCGGCAGGCATGTCCACGCCATGGTTGGATTCCACCTGGTTCCCACCCATGGCTCCGGAGGTTTCGTTTGCCGTGTTCGCTTTTGATTTCCGCGATTATGGCGAAAGCGAAAAGGGGCTGGGCAGTTCATCCAACTGGGCGAAAGACGCCAAAGCGGCCTTCATCACAGCAGCAGGATTGGAAAGTGTGGACGCAACTCGCATGGCGTCCATGGGCGCCAGCATCGGCGCGGACGGTGCGCCGGATGGCTGTGTGCTATACAATCAGGAGGCGGGAAGCGGATGCGTGGGCGCATTTTCGCTGTCTCCGGGCAATTATTTAGGAATGGACTTTGCCGCAGTGGTAAGAGACCTCGCCTCGACTCCGGTCTGGTGCCTGGCGGGCGAACTGGATAGCGGATCTGCTCCTGTTTGTGACGGCGCCAGCGGAGAGAGATATCGCTCCGTGGTTTACCCGGGCATTGACCTACATGGGATGAGACTGATCACTCCCGACCTGAAACCGCAACCCTTGATCCTGACCCAGGATTTCCTGGAACTCGTATTTGGAGAAATAGTGAAGTAAAAACATTGATAACTGCGAAGATTAGTGCGTGTCTCTGCGTGCGTTCCGCGAAGGAGTCTACGCCTTGCATTGGGCGATCACAGCGATAGGATATACCGGTGCTGGCAGGCGGCGCCAAGTAGAGAGCATGTGCATCCTCTCAAACACATAATGAATTACGGTTTTCATTGACATTCCCAAATGCCTCAGGTAGAATGTTCTTCGCCTTGCCCCGCGAATACACGGGATAAAATAATTGGGCCTGTAGCGCAGTTGGGAGCGCGCCTCAATCGCACTGAGGAGGTCAGGGGTTCGAATCCCCTCAGGTCCACAGATTTACGAGTGACGATTTTAGATTGACGATTGTCAGACCCAATCCAAATCGTAAATCTGAAACACTTGCACCGTACGCAAGTGCAAGTGTCAACAATCCAAAATCGAAAAGGGGCCCATAGCGCAGTTGGGAGCGCGTCTCAATGGCATTGAGAAGGTCGAGGGTTCGAATCCCTCTGGGTCCACAATTGAAGTAAGTCACGTATCCCCCATTCGGGGACTTTGCAAACGTGACCTACGCGTAAAAGTCATGGCAGGAGTAGTAGGTCATCCCGTCAGCGAGTTGGGAAAGTGAGGTGGAAGCCCAACAGAGTGCCCAACGGGAGCGCAAATAAAAGGCCGAACTCGCCTGTTTACCCTGACGCAGTCGCAGGGAAACTTTGCTGGTGAATCAAGTAGTCAGCGACGGGAAAGCCCGTTATAGCTACAAAGTGACGTTAGTTGTCTAACGTAATTTGGGTGGTACCGCGGAGCATTCCTTCGTCCCTCTATGTGGATGAAGGATTTTTTGTTTAATTCTGGAGTTGTGGAGCTTGCTCCACGAAATTCGTCAACAAGCTGACGGACTCCAGAGAAGACAAGGAGGCACAAATGAACAATCGGATCAAAACCATTTTCTGGAAACAGGGGCCTTTGCTTCCGCGCCTCCTTGCTTGCAAATAGAATTTCCCTAGGAAACTGTCCTTCGACTACAGGCTTCGCTCAGGACGATGAATCTCGATGACAACAACCATAATGAGGTAAGAATGGCTACTACGAAAAAGAAAGAAATAAAGAAGAAAGAAGTCAAGAAGAAATCAACCGCAACGGCAACCAAGCCCGCGGTGAAGAAAGTCGTGGCAAAGAAAGTTGTGAAGGCTGCAAAGCCCGCGGTTAAAAAAGTCGCTGCAAAGAAGCCTGCGAAAAAGACTGTTGCGAAAAACGCCCCTCTAACAACAGCGGCCAGGAAACCCGCTGCGACAAAATCTTCGAAGGCGATTGAGCCTGTGAAGGAAATGGCTGTGATGGATCCGCCTTCTCCGCGCAGGGGAATTATGCCCAAGACCGAGCCGGTCAAAGCGGTTGTGCTTGTGAAGGAAAAGCCAAAGGCAATCATGCCTGCAAGAGAAACTGTGAAAGAAAAACCGCAGGCAAAGGATAAATCCTATAACCCACAAGCCATTGAGAAAAAATGGAAACAGAAATGGGAAGCGGACAAGTTGTATCGCGCAGTGATTGATACATCCAAGCCGAAGCATTACGCGTTGACCATGCTTCCCTATCCCAGCGGCGACTTGCACATCGGTCACTGGTATGCGATGACGCCTGCGGATGCGCGCGCGCGCTACATGCGTATGAGGGGCTACAACGTATTGTTCCCCATGGGCTTTGATGCGTTCGGTCTGCCCGCGGAGAATGCCGCCATCAAGGAAGGCATTCACCCGATGAAGCGCACGTTCGAGAATATCGAACACATGCGTACTCAGATGAAGACCATGGGCGCGATGTTCGATTGGGAACGCGAGACTGTATCTGCATCGCCCGAATACTACAAGTGGACGGAATGGTTCTTCATCCAATTGTTTAAGGCTGGTCTGGCATATCGCAAGATGTCTGCCGTAGATTGGTGCCCGCATTGCAATACGACATTGGCGCGCGAGCAGGTCTGGGGCGATGACCGTCACTGCGAACGCTGCGGCACGCCTGTGATCAAAAAGGATTTGGACCAATGGTTCTTCAAGGCAACCCAATATGCCGATGAGTTGTTGAAATTCGACGGTATTGACTGGCCGCAGACGGTCAAGACTTTGCAGACAAATTGGATCGATCGCTCTGAAGGCGCGGAGGTCTTTTTCCGCCTGGATTGGGAATCGGTCGTTGGGAAAATGGGAATCCAGGAGCAGGGCATGGGGACTGAAGACGGCCCTACACCTGAATCACAAGTGATGATCCCTGTCTTTACCACACGTCCTGATACGTTGTGGGGCGCAACGTTTATGGTCTTCTCGCCTGAACATCCGCTGGTGAACAAGATCACCACGCCCGAGAATAAAGCCGCGGTCGAAGAATATAAGGCGCAAGCCGCGCGTCAAACGGATATTCAACGCGGCGCTGTGGACAAGGAAAAGACGGGTGTATTTACGGGCGCGTATGCGATCAACCCTGTCAATCAGGAGCGCATTCCAATTTGGATCGCGGACTATGTGATGATGTCTTACGGCACGGGAGCGATCATGGCTGTGCCTGCGCACGACGAACGCGATTTTGCTTTTGCCAAAAAGTATGAACTACCCATCGTCCCAGTGATCCAGCCCGAGCGCAGTCCCGAAGCGAAGGGTGAGACGATGGAAGCCGCTTATGTAGGACCCGGCGTCATGGTCAACTCAGGCGAATTCTTCAACGGGACTCCAGTCAATACAGAAAAGGGACGCAAGAACCCTGCCATCAGCGCGGTCATCGATTGGCTGGAACCGCAGGGCATTGGCAAGGAGTCAGTGAACTACCGCTATCGTGATTGGTTGATCAGCCGCCAGCGTTATTGGGGCGCGCCGATCCCGATGATCTACTGCGAGCAACACGGATGGAACCCTGTGCCTGAAGATCAATTGCCTGTGCTGTTGCCCGAAGATGTTGAATGGAAACCAACGGGCGAGAGCCCATTGAAACTGCATCCGACATGGAAGAACACAACCTGCCCAGTGTGCGGCGAACCTGCCACGCGCGAAACCGATACGATGGACACGTTCATGTGCTCGTCGTGGTATCACCTGCGTTATCTGTCGCCGAAATATGATCAGGGTCCGTTCGATCCAGCCGAGTACGATTACTGGATGCCTGTTGATACATACACGGGCGGCATCGAGCACGCCACCATGCACCTGCTGTACACGCGCTTCTTCCACAAGGCGCTGCGCGACGCGGGCATTGTCAAAGGTGACGAGCCGATGATGCAGTTGCGTAATCAAGGCATGGTGCTGGGCGAAGATAACGACAAGATGTCAAAGAGCAAGGGCAATGTGGTGGCTCCCGATGTGCTGGTGGACAGGTACGGCGCGGACAGTGTGCGCGCCTATATCATGTTCTTTGCGCGATGGGAAATGGGCGCGCCGTGGGACCCGCAAGGCATTGAGGGAGCCGTGCGTTGGGTACGCCGCGTGTGGACGTTGTTCACCGATCCTGTTCCCGATAGACCTTTAGGGTCTTCGGAGACCCTAAAGGTCTTAAGAAGAAAGGTTCACCAGACCCTGCGCAAGGTGACACATGACTTCGAGAACTTTGAATTCAACACGATCATTTCCTCATTGATGGAGTTGATGAATGAAATGTACAAGGCCCGTGAAGCCGGCGCGGCACGCGCAACCACGGAATGGTCAGAAGCACAGGATATCTATTTGAAGATGATGGCTCCTATCACACCGCACATCGCAGAGGAACTGTGGTCACAGTTGGGCAAGCGGTATTCCATCCACCAACAATCCTGGCCGCAAGTGGACGAAGCCGCCACGAAAGAAGACTCCATCGAGTTGCCCGTTCAGATCAACGGCAAGGTACGTGACAGGATCACTGTCCCTGCGGAGGCCACAGAGGACGAGATCAAGTCCGCTGCGCTGGCGAGTGAAGTTGTCCAGAAGTATCTGGAAGGCAAAGAGCCAAAGAAAGTGATTGTGGCGAATCGGCGCTTGGTGAGTATAGTGGTGTAGGGGAAAAGGAATTACTGATTAGGGATTAGGAAAAGGCGGTGGGCTTTCTGAGAAGAGAGTCCACCGCCTTTTTTTTTACGTTGCAATGAAAACACCGATGAATGTCCATGCATGGGGAGGTTAGCACTCACCGACACAAAACTCGCCCCTGAGGGATGCTTCGACAGGCTCAGCACAGGCATCCACTCGGGGCAAGTTGGTTTAGTTTTACCCAATAATCGAATACAATCTCTTTTTGACCATGTCTGTACCTCGCAAACTTCTTTCCACGTTTGACAAAATCCTGCTCGGCGGAATTGGCTGTGGCGTGCTGGGAATTTGTGTCTTGGCCGGGGTGTTTTCCTACATCTGGATAAACCCTCCCAATCAAAGCCCCAACCCGACTCCGCTTGTCAACCTGCCTTTGGAAACGCCAACTGCATTAGCATTGGACTTCTCCACACCCACTTTATCGCCAACGATTGAGCCAGGGAGCATACGGCTGACGCTGATTCCTTCCCCCGTCCCCAGTTTTGGCGGGGATACACCTCCAGTCGGCAAGATCGCCTTCACCTGTTATATCAAACAGATAGACCAGATCTGTTTGATGAATGCCGATGGAACGAACCGCAAACAACTGACGGAATTTGAAGCGACAGCATTTTATGCCTCCATTTCGCCTGACGGGCAAACGATTTATCTCTCCTCGCGCCTCAAGGCCGGGTTTGAGATCTTTTCCATCAACATCAATGGACATGAGTTGAAGCGCCTGACGAGGAATATCGGCAGTTTGTATGCGCCGGAACTCTCTCCAAACGGTAAATGGATCGTCTTTACGAATGATGGGAACGGGCTTTGGGTGATGAAGCCTGATGGGTCGAACCCTCATGCCATCACTACCTTTGACGATATTGATCCAACCTGGTCAGCGGATGGTGCGATGATCGCTTTTGCTTCCTCGCGCGCGGGGGAGCGGCAGTTGTTTGTGATGAACACGGATGGTTCGAACCTCCGCCAGGTGACGAAGGTTCAGGACATGGGAGGGCGCAGTTCCTGGTCACCCGATGGGACAAGGTTGGCCTTTTATGCGGGTCCATTTGGGGATCACAATATTTACATCATCAACGTGGATGGGACGGGTTTGGTACAGCTTACCAACGGCGGGGACAATCTCGGCCCAAGCTGGTCACCGGATGGGAATTGGATCGCCTTCGCCTCATTTCGAGATGGGAACAACGAAATTTACATTATCCACCCGGACGGCACAGGATTGACCCGTTTAACAAACAATCCTATTTCAGAGTGGCAGCCTCGCTGGGGAAGATAAAAACAAGGGCGAGTTCCATATTCTCGTCAGGATTTGAAAACTTTCAGGTCATCATTAACATGACCATGTTGTAACCATACTTCAAATGCTGTATATTATTCATGGAGGCAAACATGAAAGAAGAGCTGCTATATCGTTTTCTCGCCGCAGGATTTCAGGCCTTCATTTGGGGAGGAGAAGTAACGGGAGAAGAAAATTTGCCTGAGCAGGGTCCTGCGATCCTGGTTGCGAATCACGTCAGAGTGCTGGGGCCGATTGCAGTGGTTTCGTCTGTGCCGCTCAGACTCTACCCGTGGGTGACATCCGACATGCTGGACGCAAAGCTTGCCCCCGAATATCTTCGTTGGGATTTTGTCGAAAGGCAATTACATTTACCCATGCCGTTTAGTTTATGGGTGGCAAAAGCCATCTCGAAGATTTCCGTTCCAATGCTGAACAGGATGGGTTGTATTCCTGTATATCCAAACCCCGATCAATTTCATACCACCTTCGAGCAAAGCGTTAACCTGCTGGCTCAGGGTCGCTTTGTGCTGATATTCCCCGAAGATCCAACGCAACCGCTTGACCCTCAATTTGAGATGTCTCCTTTTAAAAAAGGTTTTGTGCGATTGGGCGAGTTCTATTTTCAGCACACGGGTCGCTTACTGCGGTTTTATCCGCTGGCGGTTCACGCCGTATGCCGTACTGTGCAAGTTGGCAGGCCTGTGACATACAATCCCTATACTCCGCACATCAAAGAACGAATACGAGTCAAACGGGCTCTTGAAAATATGATCCGCGAGATGCTTGGTGGAATGGGTGGACACATTTATCTCAGGGTTCCACTGTCCGATTAGCGGATGTCCTTGAGGGTGTGAGACCAGAAGGGGCTTTTTCGAAACTTCGTTAAGAGTATAAAGTGATGACCATAGAAGAAGCTTCTGAAAATCGAACTTTCAGAGGCTTTATAATTCCACAAATCAGATAAAATCAGAGAATTCATTCCCGTTGCTTGGAGAAAAAATGCAAAAACATGATCTTGACGATGATGCGAACGAACAGGAATTTCTTGAAAGCGATATTGATACGGACGCGATAGAAATCGCAATCCAGTCCATGCTGCTCGCTTTTGGAGAAGACCCGCAGCGTGAAGGTTTGTTGAACACGCCCAAACGCGTTGCAGGCATGTATCCTGAATTATTAAGCGGCTACCGCGCGGACCCGAAAAAGATCGTCAATGATGCGCTTTTTAATGTTACCTATGATGACATGGTGATTGTGCGCGATATTGAATTTTACAGCTTGTGTGAGCATCATATGCTTCCGTTCATGGGGCGCGCGCATGTGGCTTATATTCCTCGCGGACAGGTGCTCGGTCTCTCCAAGATTCCCCGCATTGTGGATATGTACGCCCGCCGTTTGCAAGTGCAGGAACGGATGACTCGCCAGATCGCCGATTTCATCAACAACCTGCTAAAGCCACAAGGTGTAGCAGTGGTGGTGGAAGCCCTTCATCTTTGCTCGATGATGCGGGGCGTTCGTAAGCATGATGCGCGCATGACCACTTCCACCATGCTGGGAATTTTCCGCACCAAGATCGCCACGCGTGAGGAATTTTTGGATAATATAAGTCGCGGGGCAGGCCCACTCAAGATATAACCACATCCGGACGAGGCGCGATCCATACCTGATCCTTCGACACGCTCAGGACACCGCCTTGTAACTGCTCGGAGACTCGGGATAATTTTTCATGTCTGACGGGATGTTGAAAGTCTGGAGTCAATTCTGCCAGCGGCACTGTAACGAAGGCATAATCCCAAAAATCCGTGTTGAGCGGTTGTTCATCGAATAGCACAATGTCAATGTCAATGGTACGCGGAGCGTTTTTCTCCGCATTGCGGATGCGTCCCAGTTTTGCTTCAATCGGTCGGATGACTTGTTCCTTTAATTCAACAGGCTGCAAGCGGGTCAGGAATAAAACACAGGCATTTAAAAAATTGGGTCCCTCAAAACCAATCGACTCAGATTCCCATACCCTGGATACAGATACAATCTTTCCAACCTCCCGCAGCAAATGAACTGCTTTCGGGAGGTGGCTTTCTGCTTCAATGTTCGAGCCCAGGCTGAGATACGCTTGATGCAGATCAGTCATCACGCTTGCGTTCTACTTCCACGCCGACAGATTTTGCGAAACGCACTGCCCCGGGTTTTTCCACACGGACAATAGCCTTTCTCACACTTTTTTGCTCAAGACATATTTTTGCAAGATCATTTGCGAGTGCTTCGACGGTCAAACGCGCCGATGTCTCTGCATGGATTTGGATTTTCTTTGCCAAAACGCTATAGTCCACACAATATGCAATATCATCGGTTTCTGCCGCGCGTGAGGTATCACTGAAGGCCGTCACGTTGATCAGAATATCCTGCGGTTTTTCACGCTCCCAATCACGAATCCCAATAATGCCGCGCACTAGCAGATCTTTGATAAAGGTTTTATCCATGGGTTCTCCATTTCGTCATTGCGAGGGCGGTGTTCTCCCGCCCGACACTTGCACCGCGCGCCAGTGCGGTGAGCATTCTTCCTCACCGTGTTGGAGATTGCTTCGTCGCAAAGTGCACACCTGCCCTGGCGGGCGGTGCCAGGGAGAGCGCTCCTCGCAATGACGATTATGTTAAATGCCTTCCGCCATCCACATGAATGATCTCTCCGGTGACATAGGCTGGGCCTGTCAGCAGGAAAAGCAAGGCTTCACCAACTTCCTGCGGTTCACTCCATCGTTTGGCTGGGACATTTTTAATGATGTCGTCATTCACGGCTCCATCGGACGGCGGGAGAATGGCTCCCAATGCCAACCCGTTGACTGTAATACGCGGCGCTAATGCAACTGCAAGAGATTGAGTCAACGCGGCGAGGGCGGCTTTGCTGATGGTGTAGGGAAAGTGGTCTGCACCGGGGCGTAAAGCGCGCCAATCTACAATGTTGACGATGCGGCCTTCTTTAGTCTGTCTCGCAAATTCCTGGCTCAATAAAAATGGCGCGGTCAGGTTGATCGCCATGTGACGCTCCCAATCTGTAAGCGTCGTTTCATTGAAGGAAAGCGGTTCAAAGATGGCGGCGCTGTTTACCAGCGCGAATAGCGGGGAAAATTCATTTGCCTGGGAAATGAGTCTCGTAGCCTCAGCAGGCTTCCCGAGGTCTGAGGCGAGGACGTGAGCCTTTCGTCCGAGTGCATCAATCTCATCTTTCACTTTCAAGGCGTCTTTTTCCGAATGTCCGTGATGGATGACGATATCCGCACCTGCGCTGGCACAAGCCAACGCAAAGATACGACCCACTCGTTTGGCGGCGCCCGTGATCAAAATGGTTTTCCCGTTCAGGGATTTCTCGTTCATACGGTTAAGATTTTATCATGCTGTCATCGGTCAAAGCAATGCGCAGTTTATTAGACCAGATTTGTCCTATTCTTGACGTCCGATTTTGGAGGTGATAATATCCTATGGCTCAAGGCCTGTTACTTTATTTGAAAGGTGAAAATCATGACAAAAAATCAAAACCCGCCAGTTTACACCGGTGATATCGCCGAGCAACACATTGATCCAGCTCAAGAATATACTGTTGGAAACCAGGAAATTATTTTTTCCGATGAACAACATGCAATTTGGGCTGAACTATTCACTGGAATTCATCAGCCCTATTTGCTGGAGCATATCTGCCAGGAATTCAAGAATGGACTGGAGTTGTTGCAACTCGATCCACGTCGCATCCCTACGGTGGGGCATCTCAACGAACATATTACCCCTCAGACTGGATGGCGCATCGAGCGGACGGCTGTCCGTTATACCCTTGCCGATGACTGGTATAAGATGTTTGCCCAACGTATTTTCCTGATCACCGATTATCTGCGTTCACGTGGGCAAATGTTGTTTACGCCGGAACCGGATATGTTCCACGATATTTTCGGTCATCTGCCTTTTTTGACCCAGGGTTTTTATGCGCGCATCGAGGATAAATTTGCCCCAGCTTACGTAAATGCAACCCAGGCAGAGAGGGAGGTCATTAAACGCCTGGCATGGTACAGCACCGAATTCGGATTGGTCATGGAAGACAACCGTATAAAAGTATTTGGCGCGGGGATTATTTCCGGGCGGAGCGAGCTTACGAATACGATCATGGAGTTCTACCGGCTTGGCCGCGACAATGTGCTGGATTACAGCGGGGATGTATTTGAGCAGTTACAAGATAATTACCTGACCCATAAAAAGAATATCAACCGCATCACCGCCGGTATCAATGAACTGCATCAAAAGGGCCAGATGTCATCTGAAGATCAGGGTTGGAATGTCATTCACGCGCTTTACGACAAGCTGGGAATCGATCGCAGTGGATATTTCGGCGGTGAGGTGATCTTGGCTCCGTTTGATATTGAAACGATTTCTCAAATCCCCAAAACAGTCTATGCTTTTAATCCAATGTTTTTTGTCTGTGAGTCACTTGAACAGATGGATGCGTTGCTTGATTCTTATTTGAAGCCGATTGCGCTTCGAACAGGATTTTGAATCGGCAGTTCAAAACATCATCATCTGCCTCGTGGACGCTTCCACAGGGTCGCTGGCGATCTGCTCTTCAAACGTTTCACGCGTCAACATCTGGACCTCCAAAAGGTTGCGCAGTAAACGATATTTCACCAGCGGATACTTTTTCAAACGCGCCTTGAGCGACGGATCGCGTTCCTGTTTATAGGCGGCCAAGGCGGCGCGTCCGCCGGGGATGATGATCACAGTTTGTTCATCCGCATTTTCCAATGCGCGACTGACCAAAGCCGAAGCCAGCACATGAAATTTTCTGACGGTCTTGTTATTTTCTTTCCACATCAATTCTTCGTCAATTTTTTGCGATTGATAGTTCAATCTCTTTCCAAGAGTTTCAAGGGTTCCGAAAATATTTTTCATTTCAGCGCGCCGTGCCAGGGCGAGATCTTCCTCGCGCAGTTTCCAGCGCGCGCCATCTTTCCTGGCGTATGAATTCAGCACTGCGTAGATCATCCCTTTGGACGGTGTCAGTAATCCCGGGAAGCGTGGATACAAATCCGTTTCGATTTCAAGATAAACAGCCTCGTTTTGCTTTTGCAAAAACAAAAATGTGACGATGGCAACTTCCACGCGGTCTGTAAGTGATTCGTTGTTTTCATCCTCCCGAAAGATCGCCGGGATACTGTGAGCAGAGCCGTGTGCTTCCCGTAGGGGCGGCGCGGTGGAAGGATCCAACCCCCACATCCCTGTATCCACATTCTCGCCTGTCGAATAATGCACAAACTCTTTGCCATCCTTCAATGCAGATTCAAACAAACTTTGTGTTTTTCGCAATGCCTCGTCAAATTCATGCTCTGGCTGTTTGAGCGCATTGGCTTCCTCACACACGATCAACCCCGCGCAATGAATGTGTAAATATCCAGCAGGCTCACCTCGCGCGGATAAATACTCGCGCATGGCTTTTCGCACAGTTTCAACATTTGTATTCCCAGCTTTTATTTTTTGCGCGCTCTTCCATGTCACCTGCACAGGATCATGTTCCGTTCGCAGCGCCACGCTTTCCAATTTGAATCCCGCCGCTTGCGCGGCAGTGATGGCCGAGGTCATAAAGGCAGGCTCAGGTTCGGCAATCAAACCGAACATCGGCACGCCATCTGCCAGCAACTTATTTAAGTGATTGAAGGTCCCATGCAGGGCGGTTGCATTCCAAGCCCAATCGTAACGTCTGCGGCGCAGCGCGTTTTTATACGGCTCAACTGCTTCCTGGCCCCACAACCAGCCTGCCCACAAAGCGGAGAGAGTCCAAAATGCCTGGTTTGGACGCGGCACTGAACAAATCACCGCAGCAATTGGAATTTCTTTTTTGACTTCATGCGCAAGGTCTTTGAGACGACCTTCATAGATACAAATCCCGCCGCTTTCTGGAATCTTCTTCGGCCACGCCTCACACGGGACTGTTGAGCCTGTTCCCGTCCATAGGCTTAATCCACGCTCGAGCATCATCCACACGTTATGCTCGCGGAATTGACCTGGTGTGCTTAACTGTTTCGGCCTTGGTCTTTCAGACGGATGTGCCCAGAGCGTGTTGCCCGCGTCACATGCCACCAGGGTCAGGGCGGTCAATGCGCGTTTTCGTTCTGGGGATAGATTCAAGCCATCCAGGCGGTTGATGATCGTGGTCAACACATAAAGCGGACGCGGCAGGTAATGTTGAATTGCCTCTTCTGCATAAAAGCGGTCGTCGTCTTTTAGCGATACCACGCGTTCAAAAGCGCGTGAACGATGCAAAGCGTCCGTGGATGCGATTTTCTTTGCGCGTTCAATATCTTCATCGGTCACAATACGTTCGCCAGAGTCGCCGCATTGTTTACATTCGTAGATACGGGCGTAGGGCGCGGTCTCTCCTTTGCGCCATAAAAAGGTATGCGCCTGGATTTGTTGTTTGCAATTTTCGCATATAGTGAAGTAAAGGGATTGAAAATGATGTTCGAGTCGTTCGTCCCCTTTTTTGAGTGCGCCCAGGTCAGCCAGCGCGGCGATGAATTCCGATTCGGGTGGAGGCTTGGCGAATGTCTCCAGCAGGAAACGCGTGACCGGGTTGTTGACTGTCACCAGCACACGGTATCCGCTTCGCGCGGCTTCGAGGACGAGTAGTGGGGAGAATCCGAATGGGTCGAGCAACCAGCTTCCAGGCTTGCCCTGAGCCGTGTCGATGGGTAGGGCCTGAAGCGAGAGCCAGACTGAGATCACTCCCTCTTCGAGCGCAGGCAGAAATCGCGAGAGCGGTCCCGGGTCTGCGGGTTTCAATCCTGGAATGAAGGGTTGGAAATCCATCTTGGGTTAAGTATACATCTCCCCAGAAAAAGTGTTTACAATTTTTCTGCCGTAAATATCTCGAAGAGCGGTATCGGCCAATAAAGTGTGGCGATGGGGTTGATGCGCGCAATGCGAGTGATCTCGTTTTTGATCTCTGCAATGCCGCGTTCGTGATATGCGCCAGAATATTCAGGACCGGCCACTATGCGGCCGATGCGGTAAAGGATGTTTTCTGTAGGTCCGGAGACGATCAGTTGCCCGCCTTGTTTGAGAAGTGCGAGAAGTTCATTCAATGTGCGCGGCAAGTCTTTGACATGTTCAAGCACATCTAATGCAATGATGAGGTCGAAAGAATTTGCGGGTAGATCGTTGACGTTGTTTTTGGTTGCATCTTTAACTTCCACATTCGATGCAAGCGGAATATAGGCTTGCACGCGTTCAAGCGGAAGAAGATCAACATCCAGCGCGGTGACTTGTGAACTGATCTGCGAAAGATAGGGCAGCATCACACCGCTGCCGCATCCGAAATCAAGCACGCGCACATAAGGCCTTGGGCGTTGAATGTGTTCCATCACTTTGCGAAGGCGCTGCCAGAATAACCAGTTGATGACTGGGTTGCGATGTGAATATGCCGGGAAAGCGGCTTCGTCCATACGGCCAGATTCTGCCTGTGCAAGCACTTGCCGAATAGCCTTTCGATAGCGTGTTTTGTAGGAGTTGAAGTCAGTTGCTTTCATAATGGGTCTGAGAGCGCTTTGCGTGGGGTGGAGTTCATATCAATTTCGATTGCAGACAGCAGAATTTGAATTCCTAAAATAACAGACAGGGTAGGCAGCATGACCGTGCCAGTGGGTGCGGGGATATTTTGCCTGGCATATTGGATCCATTTGGTTATGCCAAAGATGAGGCCGAATAATAATAATGGAATGCCGCTGACGAGGTAAAGCGACATCATTGAAAAATCATAGATGTAGTATTTCAATGCAATTCGCCTGAGAAATGTGGCAAGCAGTTTTATGGGAAATTCAAATAAGCTGCGGCGGATGGACAAATTCGATGTCTCATTGCCATAACGCGCGGGTATGGTTACATCCAAAACGAAGGCATTCAGCATGTATAAATGCGAGAGCATGGAGGTTTCAAAATAATAGCGGTGGTCTAGTTTTTCAAGTGGAAATTGCACAAGCATTTCAGCGCGGATGGCAAAATATCCATTGGTTGGGTCGAAAATGTTCCAATAGCCAGTGGCGGCTTTGGTGAGGAAACTCAACCCAAGGTTTCCAATTCGGCGGATGTACGGCATTTGTTGAAGCGATTGAAAATCACGAAAGCGGTTGCCTTTAACGTAATCAGCTTTACCTTGAATTAGAGGCGTGATGAGCGCAGGGATGTGAGCTGGGTCCATTTGCCCGTCGCCATCTAGTTTTATGGCGATCTGGGCACCCAGTTCCAGCGCTTTCTTGAATCCTGAAACCATCGCTCCGCCCACACCTTGGTTTTGTTTGTGGCGGATAAGAGTAATGCGTTTATCTTTTTTTGCGGCGGCAGTAATCAGGTCTGCAGTTGAATCGGGAGAAGCATCATCCACCACGATAATATATTTTATATAACGCGGTAATCCGCGCAGCACAAATGCAATATCCTGCTCCACACGATACGCTGGAATTACTACGGCAATCTTAAACCTTGAAAAATTCATAACTAAAATTGTACTCGAAAAGGTGATAGAATCTTGCCGAGGATAAATTATTTACATGGCATCCGGGGAACAAATTCTTATTGTGGAAAGTGATCCTGATATTGCCGATCTGATCGGGAGACAATCGCTTCAGCCGCTTGGCTATCAAGTGACAGTGGAGCACGATGCGGCTTCTGCCCTTAAACGCGCAGTTCAGACTCCTCCGGATTTGATCCTCGCCAATATAAATTTACCAGGCTTGAGCGGAAAAGACCTGCTCACCGCGCTCAGTTCACAGGGCGTGGAATCGCCATTGATCGTTGTGCGAAAGAATGAACATGAATTCTCCCGCGATACACAAACACTGCCTGCAGCGATGGCGGATTATGCATCCGTTTCCCTGGTTAATGTTCCGTGCGTTGGAGCAAAATGCTGAAACTGTGCACATCGCAGAGAAGCAAAAATATGCCCCACTTGAATCATTGCGCGGAACAAAGAAAAGCGCTTGAATCTGTACAATTTTCATTGCAACGTCTGGCGCAATTCTCCGAAAAGACAACTGCTCAATAAAAATAAAAACATATTATTGATCACATGGCAAAACAGTCTCTCATTCTACTCGCGCTGAATCCCTCTCCCATTCTGGATCTAATGGAACGAACTTTACATGCGGCCGATTTTAAAGTGGCAACTGCCGATGATCGTCCAGGGCTGGAAAAGTCTGTGCAGGAAGCCATTCCTGCATTAATAATCATTGGTGAGAAGTTTGCAGACCGTGACGGTTTGTCTGTATCCAGCGATATGCTTGAACGATTCCCCACTTTACCGATCATTTTTTATGCAGATCAGGATACACCAGGGCTTGTCAAATCTGTGTTTAAGAAGGGTTTGAGCGGCTATCTTTATTCCCCGCTCAATGAGGCTGATATTGTTGATGAAGTTCGAAATAGCCTCACGCGTGCAAGAAAACTGGGGGATTGGCTGCGTCGTGAAGTGAAGCGCACTACCTCATCTCTGACAGAAAAAGCCAAGATCTCCGAGGCCGAGCGCGCCCAATTGGAGGCGATCATCGCAAATATTCAGGATGGTGTGATCGTCATGGATGAGAATCAAGTCATCCTGTTTGTGAATCGCGCCATACGAGATATTTTCAATTTGGGTGAAAAAACTGTTGTCGGCAAACCACTTAAGGATGCCATTATGAATGCAGACTTACGCGCCTTGCTGTCCCGCTCAAGAGAGGGATCTTTTAAATATCATGAGATCAATTTTGATGATGGCCGCATTTTCAATGCTCAATATACACCCATCCCGGGAATAGGCGCGGCAGTGACCATGCAGGATATTTCATATCTAAAGGAACTCGACATCCTGAAGAGTGATTTTATCCATACTATTTCACATGACCTGCGCTCTCCCTTAACTGCCGTTCTCGGTTACACCGAATTGGTGGAACGTACGGGTCCCCTCAACCAGAACCAGCAGGAATTTTTACGTCTCTTGCAGGGGAGCGTTCAGCACATTACCTCGCTGGTCAATGACTTGCTTGATCTTGGCCGCCTGGAAGCAGGCTTTGACACACGTCGTGAATTCGTACAACTTGAAGGCGTGCTCAAGTACACTCTTGATATGTTCGATGCACAAATAAAGAAAAAGAAACTCAACCTTACAACAGAGGTTGCAGGGAATTTACAAGCGGTACGCGTCAATCCCATCCGTATTCGTCAGATGCTTGATAATCTGGTTGGCAATGCGATCAAGTACACGCCGGAAGGCGGCAGTATTCGGGTGAGCATGTCCGTGCAGGATAAGCAGACAATCATCAAAGTTGAAGATACCGGTCCGGGCATATTGCCTGAAGATCAAAACCACGTATTCGAAAAGTTTTACCGCGCTTCAAATGTCCCGGATAATGTAAAGGGCTCCGGATTGGGATTGGCAATTGTTAAGTCCATTGTGGATAGGCATCAAGGGCGGATTTGGGTGGAATCGATAATGGGTGTTGGTTCTACGTTCACCGTGCTGCTGCCGACACAGGAATAAAAAATACAATTACTTCTTCCACCACTTCTCCAACTCCATCACCACGAATACGATCACACCCGCTGCCGCGGCAATGGACAGGTCACAACCGCTGAGGGGCAAAACTTCAAAAAATTTAGCCAGGGCGGGAATGTACATCACCAGCATTTGCATTACAACAACCAGCAATGCCATGCCTGCCAGCAATGGATTACTCAGTAGACCCATTTTGAATAACGAGTCTTTTGCCGAGCGTGAAGCCAAAGCCTGGAAGACCTGCATGAATGCAAGCGATGTGAAGATCATCGTCTGCCATTCGGGGCGCCCGGTAAAGAAATACCAGGAACCAAGTCCCAATGCGAGCGCGCCGATCAGTACGCCAACCCAAATGGTTTGAGCGCCTGCGCCGCGTGAGAACACACCTTCGGTGGGGGAGAATGGCTTGCGCTTCATGGTGTCAGGTTCGGGATTTTCCATACCCATGCCCAGCCCAAGCAGACCGTCTGTTAATAAGTTAAGCCACAACAACTGTAATGGCAGCAGAGGCAATGGCTTTCCTAAAAATGGGGCGAGCAGCATTACCAATACCTTGCCGATGTTTCCAGCCACGCTGAAACGCACGAACTTGCGGATATTATCGTAGATCGTTCTGCCTTCCTGCACTGCCGCAACGATGGTGGCAAAGTTATCGTTGAGCAAAACCATGTCAGATGCCTCTTTCGACACATCCGTGCCAGTCAGTCCCATCGCCACGCCGATATCCGCTTTGCGAAGCGCAGGCGCGTCATTTACGCCGTCGCCTGTCATCGCAACGATATGTCCCTTTGCCTGCAAGGCTTGCACGATCCTCATCTTGTGTTCAGGAGCAACACGCGCAAACACATTGACCTCATCCACGACATTCTTTAATTCTTCAAAACTTAAATTCTCGATCTCAGTTCCGGTCAACGCTTTTATGCTTGAGACGGCGTCCTCGCCGCCGGGGACGGCGGCTGGAGCAGAAGAAACAATCCCCAACTGACGCGCGATCTCAATTGCAGTCAATGGATGGTCGCCTGTGATCATCACTGGTCGAATCCCTGCGGCGCGGCAGGTTGCCACCGCCTCTCTTACTTCCGAGCGTGGCGGGTCAATCATGCCGAACAAGCCAACCAGGGTTAGATTCTGTTCAAGGTCTGTTTGAATGATTTGAGGGATGGAGTTAAGCAGGCGGAAGGCAACGCCGAGGACGCGCATGCCCTTTTTGGCGAGCCGCTCATTAGCCGCTTCGATTCTGGACCTCCAGCCTGCGTTCATTGGCAGGGACTTTCCCTCCATCCAAACATGGCTGGTGGTGTCGAGCAGTCCATCTATACCACCCTTTGTGAAAGCAATGTATCGTTTGTCGCCGATCTCAAGCCCTGACAGCACAGTGGGATCATATTGACCAAGATGATGGACAGTGGTCATGCGTTTGCGTTTCGAGTCAAATGGAAGTTCTGCCGCGCGTGGAAAAGATGAATCGAGTGACGATTTCCAATAACCCATCTTCGCGGCGGCCACCACCAATGCGCCTTCGGTTGGGTCGCCAAGTGTGTGGAAGCGGTCATCGCCGGTGTCTATCAGCTTGGCGTCATTGCATAAGGCGCCGCCGATCGCTGCCAGCGAAAGAGATGATTGGACTGGCGCACCCAGCCCCCGGGTAGTGTGAAGCGAACCGTCGCGTTCCATTGTTTCGGTTAGATTAATCGCATGTTCAGCTACATCCAGCACTACGACGGTCATGCGGTTTTCAGTCAGCGTGCCTGTTTTATCGGAGCAGATGACGGTGACCGAGCCAAGCGTTTCAACAGCGGGCAGTGTGCGGATCAATGCCTCGCGTTGCAGCATGCGTTGTGCGCCGAGCGCCAGCGTAATGGTAACGACGGCGGGAAGACCTTCCGGCACAATTGCAACGGCCACACTGACTGCCGTGAGCAGCATGTGACGAAGTTCGTCGCCGCGCATCATGCCAAGCAAGAGGATAAGCCCAGCAATGAAAACACCGATGATTGCCAGATTTTTTCCAAGCGCATCCAACCTGCGTTGAAGCGGTGTTTGCTCCTGCTGCACTTGCTGGATCAATTCAGCGATCCTGCCAAGCTCGGTCTGCATACCTGTGGCAACCACAAGCGCGAGGCCGCGTCCCTGTGTGACAATGGTTCCCATGTAACTCATGTTGCGGCGATCACCCAATGGAAGAGCCTGTCGAAACCCTGTCGCAGGATCGCTCGAGAGCGCGGTGGTATGTTTTCCGATGGGTTCCGATTCACCTGTGAGTGCGGCTTCTTGAATTCTCAAATTTACCGCTTCAAGCAGGCGTAAATCTGCAGGGATCACATTGCCTGTTTCCAATTGAATGATATCGCCGGGCACAAGTTCGCGCGCGGGAAGTTCCTGCAATTTGCCGTCACGCAGCACGCGCACATTTGGCACAGACATTTTCTTGAGCGCGGCAATGGCCTGCTCTGCGCGGTATTCCTGAATGAAACCCAAAAACGCGTAAAGCGCAACAATGGCAAGGATCGCAATTGTATTTTTTACGTCGCCGAGCAAACCCGCGACCACAGCCGCGCCAATCAGGATCAAAACCATCGTGGCAGTGATCTGCTCCCACAAAATCTGTAATGGGGTTCGTCCGCCGCGTTCGATGAGTTCATTCGGGCCGAATTGGGTTTTGCGTTCATTTACTTGCGCAAAGGTCAATCCCGTCTCAAGCGATGAAGAGAGTTCGTCCAGTGCAGGTTTTGTTTCGAGGGTATGCCAGTTCATTTTTTCTCAATCTTAAAACCTGACAGGTCTTCGGGAAGCTCTGATCAGTTGTGATCAAAGTCCACGCATGGTTAAAGGTCAACCATGCTGCTTTTGGGACAGATCAGGTTTGGTTATTTACCTTATTCCATTTATGAGTCCATTGCAAAAACATTCTTTTTACCGTGACACTTGCGCCTGCGCGCAATGCAGGTGAGAAGCGCAGGGCGCGAAGGAATTTTATTGACCGCGAAGAGAAACAAAAAAACTGGGAGATGTTCTTTAGATTCTTGAACTTTCCCTTGAAAATCTTCGTGGTCTTCGTCCCTTCGCGGTGAGAACAGGCGTTTTGCAGTAAAGTCATTTATACCACTTGCGATTGTTCTTCGCACGGTGCCCACCATTATTCATACCATGATTGGATTAAGCCTTCCCCCATTGAGGAGGGGCTGCCCCTCTCTTTTTGGACAGCCCCAGTTAATTGTTGTTTAGATTTACTTATTCCTGCCCTTTAACTCATCACGCAGGATAAAGCCCATGACAACACTTACGAAACTGATCACCAAACTGCCGAGCAGTGCCTGCCAGAATCCATCCACAGTGAAGCCGATGCCAAACGATTGCCCAATCATACTGGTGAGCAAAAGCAAGACCGTGTTGATCAGGATGGTGAACAAACCCAGTGTCAGAATGATGAGCGGGCAGGTCAGGAATTTGAGTAGGGGGCGTACCAGCGCATTGAGCAAGCCAATGATGAGCGCCAGCCAAAGAATACCAGTCCAGGCGCCGTTGAATTGGATGCCCGGCACGATCAAGACTGCCACATATAATGCGACTGCATTGATTGCCCAGCGGATTAAGAATTTTGTCATTTGAATTCCTTTCTGTGTAGAGCGAGATAAATTTCGCGTTACATATGGATACGCAAAAATGATTAAGAAGTTGCCTGCATCCAGACCAAAGTGCGGATGGGTTTGAAACCTGCGGCGCGGATGGCGTCGTCAAACTCGTTGACTGGGAATTCCAGCGTAATGTTTGGGTATAGATGAAATATCTCGCGCCGCGCCTGGATCAGCAATACCGTCAACGCTTCGGGGTCGCACCTTTCGCCTGCTGCAGCAAAAAGAGATTCGCCTCGCCCGTTGGGAATCCACGAGAGCGTGGCGTGAAGTTGATCCTTCCGCACCGCGGCCCATTGACGGACATTCATATCCACAAAAAGCAGAAATAACCAGTTCCATAAACCAGGCCGAAGGGAGTTAAAGTTCAAATTGCGGTGCCAGGCCAATTGGTCGGGGTAGAGGCGCGAAAGCCAGTTGAGTTGAGTCTGCCAAAAGCGTGGATGTCTGTTTGTGATGGCGATGTCCGTCTCCAGTCCTCGTACATGACGGTCAGTGGCTGCCTGCCAGGAGGTGCGCCGCGCGCGTTCGGTAAATCCTAGTTTGGTGTAAAGATCAACCGCTTCGGGGTTGTCAGCGCGGACGTGCAGCCAGATGTTATCTGCCTTTTTTTCGCGGGCATGTTGCATGGCGCGTTCGGTCAGGGCGCGGGCAATTCCCTTGCGGCGGTGTGACGGATGAACCCCGACATTGGCAATTAGATAAATGCGTCGCTGGTTGTGTCGAAATGGAACGAGACTGGCGTTGCCGATGATGTCTCCGTTTTCCTCCCAAATGTAGCCAGTCAGCGGAAGCGAGGTGGTTTCGGCGGCGCGGCTCGCCCATTTAACAAATGAGTTGTCACTGCCTGCCCGGCGCATCTCCTGTACATAGCGTTTGCCTTCACTATCCATTGTGCCGGAGAAGCACAATTCAATCAGATCTGCCACGGCCGGCAGGTCTCGCACAATGCTGAGCGGGCGCAGGTTGGGGTGCACATCTGCGCGCACGGAGAGGGTGATGGAGGACATTGGGGATATTATAGCCCCATGTTTACTCCTCGTCGCATAAATTTCTACAAGTTATCTCAATATGTCACCCTGAGCGGTAGTGAAAGGTCTCTACCCCAAAAATGCGAGACTCTTTGGTCGCGAAGAACGCTCCCTCAGAGCGACATAGTATTTTGAACAGGTGCGAAAATATAGGACGTGACACGGACTCCCCGTCAAAACGGGACACTGCCTGAGCGTAGTATAAACCCAATTTAGCGCGGTGGTGGAGCATGGCTTTTCGTTTCTCCCAAAAAATCTAACGCACTTCTTACGTCTCACATACAACCTGTAAATCTGACATTTGTTATAATGCCCCTATTGTTGGACGGTGGAGGGCGGACGATGGACGGCAGACGGTAGACGGTGTAAACGGTCTATGGTCAATGGTCTATCGTCTATCATCATCGTCCCCAACGGAGGAACTACCCTATGATGAGATTTGACCGATTTACCGAAAGAGCGCAGGAGGCAGCGCAGCGTGCCGCCGAGATCATCCAGCGCTATGGACATAACCAGATTGATACCGAGCACATCCTGCTGGCTCTGATCGAACAGCCCGGTGGTGTGATTCCCCAAATCCTTGAAAAATTGAACGTCAGCGCCGAGGCTCTCACTGAGCGGCTGGATGCCACTTTGCGCTCCAGCCCCAAGGCGAATATCTTTGGCGGCGGCGCAGGGCAGATCTTTATTACGCCGCGCGTCAAGCGCATCATTGATCTTGCAAATGAAGAAGCCAACCGACTCAAGGATGAATATATTTCCACAGAGCATATCTTTCTTGCAATCCTGACTGAGCGCAACACACCCGCTGCCCGCATTTTGGAAAGCGCCGGGTTAACCCGTGACCGTGTCTATGATTCGATTCAGGATTTGCGCGGCGGACAACGCGTCACAGACCCACAAGCCGAGACGAAATATCGCGCACTCGAAAAGTATTCGCGTGATCTTACCCAATTGGCGCGCGAAGGCAAACTGGACCCGGTCATCGGCCGTGATAAAGAGATTCAACGGCTCATTCAAATCCTGTCACGCCGCACGAAGAACAATCCTGTGCTGATCGGTGAAGCCGGTGTCGGGAAGACTGCCATCGCCGAAGGTCTCGCGCAGAAGATTGCGACCAACGATGTGCCGGAGATATTAAGCGGCAAGCGCGTAGTGGCCTTGGATCTGGGCGCGATGATCGCAGGTTCGCGCTTCCGCGGCGAGTTTGAAGAGCGCCTCAAGGCTGTGATGGATGAGGTTCAACGCGCGAAAGGCGAAGTCATTTTAATGATTGACGAGTTGCACACGGTTGTCGGTGCGGGCGCGGCACAAGGCGCCATGGATGCCAGCAATATGCTCAAACCTGCATTGGCACGCGGTGAATTGCAATGCATTGGCGCGACCACTTTGGATGAATTCCATAAGCACATTGAAAAAGATGCCGCACTCGAAAGGCGTTTCGCTCCCATTTATGTGGAAGAACCAAACGTGGAAGATACGATCAAGATGTTGCTTGGCTTACGTGATCGTTATGAGGCCCATCATAAAATCCACTTTACCGATGATGCGCTGGAGGCTGCGGCGCAACTGGCTGATCGTTACGTGACCGACCGTCACCTGCCGGATAAAGCCATTGATCTGATAGACGAAGCGGCCGCGAAAGTGCGTGTCGCGCTTTATTCCATGCCTCCCGATCTTAAGGGTATGAAAACAGATGTAGAGCGTTTACGTGCCGAAGAAGAGCAGGCTGGTTTGGAGCGTGATTACGAACGCGCCGCCCAAAAGAAAGCCGAGCGTATACGGCTTGAATCTGAATACTCTGAAAAACGCGAAAAATGGGAAACCGAACATCAACTCGACGAAGTGGTGGACGTGGATGACATTGCCTCGGTCGTGCATCAATGGACCGGCATTCCTGTTAGTCATATGCTCGAAGCTGAATCAGAGAAACTCCTGCACATGGAAGCGCGTCTGGGCGAGCGTATCATTGGTCAATCGGAAGCCATTCGTGCAGTTTCAGATGCCATTCGACGCGCGCGTTCCGGTTTGAAAGATCCTAGCCGCCCGATCGGTTCATTTATTTTCATCGGCCCATCCGGTATTGGTAAAACTGAAATGGCGAAAGCGCTGGCCTGGTTTATGTTCGATGATGAAGAAGCGCTTGTTCGGATTGATATGTCTGAGTATCGTGAACAGCATACGGTCAGCCGTCTCTTTGGGGCGCCGCCCGGATATGTCGGTTATGAAGAAGGCGGCCAACTCACAGAAGCAGTTCGCAGGCGTCCGTATCGAGTCGTGCTCTTTGATGAGATCGAGAAGGCACATCCTGAAGTGTGGAATGCGCTGCTCCAAATTTTGGACGACGGCCGTCTGACGGATGGTCAGGGCAAAGTGGTGGACTTCCGCAACACGGTTCTGATCATGACCTCGAACCTGGGCACTGAATACGTGACCAAAGGCGGCACCTTAGGCTTCCTCACCCAAAAAGCGGATGATGACGAACGCGCCATGCACGATAAGATCGAGAAGGCTCTCAAGGGAGCTTTCCGCCCTGAGTTCCTCAACCGCGTGGACGAAACCATTATGTTCTCGCCGCTCTCTTTGGAGCAAATGGAAGAGATCGTGGTGTTACAGATGAAGGAAGTGCAGGATCGTTTGAACGATCATGACATCACGGTCCAACTGTCGGATGCGGCCCGCCTTTGGCTTGCCAAAGAAGGCTATGATCCCGCCTTCGGCGCGCGTCCATTACGCAGGGCGATCCAGAAATATGTCGAGAGTCCGCTTTCAGTGGAATTGCTCAGCGGAAAATTCAAGGATGGCGCGGTGGTGATACTGGATGTGGATGCGAAGGAAAACAAGATCATATTCAACACGGCGCCGGCGGTAACAAAGAAAACCAGGCAAAAGGTAGAAGCGTAAGCATACTGAGTCTGTAAACAATTTAGCCACGGATTACACCGATTTTCACGGATAAATTCAATAAATCCGTGTTCATTCGTGAACTCTGTGGCTAAAATATTAAGAACGCTTTTATAAAAACAAACTCAACTGCGAAAGACTAATCTCGGGGTGTGTCATGTTTTATTAAGTGACCTTACGCACCCAATTGTGATTCCCTGAGCGGAGCGAAGCGTCTCTACTGCTGAAATACGAGATGCTCACCGCACTGGCGCGCGGCGCAAGTGTCACTGCGCTCAGCATGACACTGCGTAAGGTGAGTTTTTATCTTAAATTTCCTAATCCATTTTTCAGTCACACACGGTATCATCGGTAATCTTTTCAAACCAGAGAATAAATGACGGAAAACAAATCAAGTACAGTTGCAATTGTGATCGGGATCGTTGCTTTATTGTGCTGTATCTGCGTGCTTGTTGCCGGGATAGCCGGCTATGGATATTACGCGTTCAAAAGGCAATCCCCAATATCAAGTTCCCCTGGAATAAACCCGAATAATGATATGCTCACGTCCGAACCTGAAATCATCCACCCGCCTGTGGACTCGCTTTCCAGCGAGACCCTGAAGAAATTACAGACCACCATTGTTCCGTCCAATGATCCCAGGCAGCTGGCTTGCCGTTTGGATGGCAAGTGCAATGTCCCTGAGGTCATGGCTACCTCCGCCGCACCGCGCGCGATCGGGGACAAGGATAACTTCTGGGTCTCAAACCTTGATACGATCACGAACACTGAAATTCAAGCCACCCTGCAATATGCCACCCCGCACGTTTATTTCTGGGTGCAGGATGGCGTTGAATACAATGACAGCGAAATGAAAGCATTGGTAGATGAATTTGAAAACAAGATCTACCCAACCAACCGCGAATTCTTTGGCAGTGAATGGTCGCCCGGTATTGACGGCGATGAGCATATCTACATCCTTTACTCCCGAGGACTTGGCTCCTCCATTGCAGGCTATTTCTCCTCCTCCGATTCTGTCCATCCGTTGGTGCAGGAATACTCCAATGCGCATGAGATGTTCCTCTTCAATGCGGATAACACAGAGCTTGGCGATGAATTCACCTATGGCGTTCTGGCGCATGAATTCCAGCACATGATCCATTGGAAACTGGATGGCAACGAAACCTCCTGGTTGAATGAAGGTTCGTCCGAGCTGGCGGCATTTATCAATGGCTATGACCCCGGCGGTTTTGACTGGTTATACATCAATGAACCGGACCTGCAATTGAACGACTGGCCCAATGACCAAAATGCAACCTCGCCGCATTACGGCGCGGGTTTCCTGTTCATGACCTACTTTTTAGACCGCTTCGGCGAAGATGCCACAAAATTACTGGTAAAAGACCCTGCCAATGGACTGGATAGTGTCGAGGATGTTTTACGTGAGATTAACGCCGCAAACCCAGCCACAGGTCAGCCGATCAGCGCTGACGATTTTTTCATGGATTGGGCAGTCACTAATTTCGTGTTGGATAAATCCGTGGGCGACGGCCGTTATATCTACAATAATTATCCCGCTGCGTATCGCGCCTCTGCTACCGAAACCATTAACAGTTGTCCGCAAGCGCCTGTTACACGCGATGTGCGTCAATACGGCGTGGATTACATTGCCATTGAGTGCGCAGGCGATTACACCCTTTCGTTTACCGGTTCCACCGTCACGGGTTTATTGCCTGTTGACCCATACTCCGGTGATTATGCCTTCTGGTCCAATAAAGGCGATGAATCAAACATGACCTTGACCCGTGAGTTTGATTTCACCGATGTAAGCGCACCCATTGAATTGTCCTATCAAACATGGTATGACATTGAAACAGATTGGGATTATGTTTATGTTGAGGCATCAGAGAACGGTGAAAACTGGCAGATCCTTACAACCCCATTAGGTACCGGCACAGATCCATCAGGCAATTCGTATGGCTGGGGCTACACTGGTGAAACCAATGGTTGGATCGAAGAGCAGGTTGATCTTTCTGAATATGCAGGCAAAAAAGTTTTTGTCCGCTTTGAGTATCTTACCGATGCCGCTGTCAATGGGGAAGGCTTTTTGCTGGATGATGTCAAAGTGGAAGGGGCAGGCTACAGGTCCGATTTCGAAGCGGATGAGGGCGGCTGGCAGGCTGAGGGATTCGTGCGAGTCCAAAACGTTCTTCCCCAGACCTTTAGCCTGGCTCTCATCCTAACGAGTGATTCAAGCGTGACCATGATCCCGGTCAATGAAGACCAGATAGCGAAGGTACACCTTTCATTGAAGTCTGGCGAGAAGGCGTATTTGGTTGTTTCTGGCACAACCCGCTTTACACGCGAAGCGGCTGGGTATCAGATCGAAATTCGATAGAAAATATAAGAACGTCCTGCAAGAAATTTGCGGGACGTTCTTATAAAAATTGAAAATACCAATTCAAGCTTCATGACTTATAATCTCGGCATTACATCATGATAGCAGATAAAAAATCCGCAGGTGAGCGAAAAACGATTGCCATACTTGGCGCACAATTATCCCGTGTGTGGGGCGCTGAGTTTATGGCGGGTGTGCTGGAGTCTGCCAAAACCCATGATGTTAATGTGGTTTATTTTGCAGGAGGGAAGCCGATTTCTATGGCCGCACCGGAGCATGGGAGGCGATCTTATGGGCTGTACGATCTGATCAAGCCAGGCCAGTTTGATGGGGTTTTGCTCTCTGCTGATATTGGCCATGGGCCCTCCGCTGAAGACATCAAAAATTTCTGTCGTGTATTTGAACCTGCGCCGGTGGTTTCCTTTGCCGTACGAGCGGAAGGCGTCTCTTCGTTTATTGCGGATAACGAAGGCGGGATGCGCGCGGTGATCCGTCACCTGATCGAAATACATGGATACAAACGAATTGCATTTATTCGCGCACCCAAAGGACATATTGATGCAGACCAGCGTTTTAATGCCTATCAGGAGGAGTTGCAGGCGCACAATATCCGTTTTGATGAAAAACTTGTTATGGAAGGCGATTATACCCCGCAGAGCGGACGCGCCGCAGTGCGCACGCTTTTGGATGAGCGCGGTATTCGTATTCGAGCCATTGCGGCATCCAACGATCGTATGGCTTTTGGTGTGCTGGAGGCGTTACAACAACGCGGTATTCAGGTGCCTGACAGCATTGCCTTGACTGGCTTCGATGATATTAGCGAAGCGCAATCCATGGGCGTGCCGTTGACGACAGTACGTCAATCCTTTTATGAAACCGGCCGGTTGGCTTTTGAAGCCTTGCTTAAGCGCATCAATGGCGGGCAGGTTGACGATATTAATATCATACCCGCCGACCTGGTGGTGCGCTGGTCTTGCGGTTGTTTGCCTGAGAGCATCCAAAAAGCGATCGTGCTTCCCAAAGAAGTAGCTCACACGGGCAGGCTGGAGAACAAGCGTGATGCCGCCATTCAGGCTTTGTGTGGCGCGGCAGGCATTGTCGAAAATGACCCTGTAAAAGCCCAGTATGTGGATGTGTTTGGACGCATGTGGGATGTGTTCCTCGCAAATTTGCACAATACGAATAAAAGTGATGCTTTCCTGAAAGCGATACAATCCATGGTGGAATTGTTGCAACGGAATGGTTATGATTTCACCACATGGCAAAATGTTATCTCCACTTTCAGAAAGTATGCGCTGGGCGGCATTGCGAGCAATACCACCATGCTGCGCGCTGAGAATCTTTTTCAGCAGGCCCACATGCTGGTGGGGGAACTGTCACAACGGGCACAGGCCTATCGCCGCTTGCAGTTTGAACGGCAGGAAGAAGCCCTGAGCAATTTTAGTTTTTCCATGGCGCCTGCCATGACCCTGGAAGCAATTGGAGATGCGATCTCGAAGCATTTTCCAGTTTTGGGCCTGGAGCGCTGGTATGTGATGTACTATAGCGATGTCGGCGAGCAGGGCTCGATCTCCTCTCCGCCGCCTGAAAGTTATCATTTGTTATTGCAATATGATGAAAACAAATTTAAGATCCCACGACAGGAATCTGCGCTTGCCACGGGATATTTGATTCCGCCAGGAAAAACGCCGGACGACCATCGTTACGATGCCATCGTCATGCCGCTGGAGCTGGCGAGCAATCGTTTTGGTTTCATGTGGACGGAGATTGGGCTGGCCGATTGGGATATCTACGTCCGTTTGAAGAATTTGCTTGCCAGCGCGCTTCTGCGTACCATGCTCGTGCAGCAACGTGGCAAGGCACAACACGAAGTGGAACGGTTATCGAGTGAAGCGCGTGAGAGGGCGGTGACGGAAAAAACCGCGGTGCAAGAAGACACTGATCGGCGTGAAGGATAGCGGTATCGGAATTGATGCCGCATCTGAATTCGCCCTCCAGAGGCTACTTCATTTTATTGCGGAAATCGAAAATGCCGTCGTTAACAGCCCAGCGCGCCTGGCAGGTTGGGCACAGCAGGTGCTCTTTTTTATCCTGCATATTCCCACTTCCACATTCAGGGCATTTGAACAGGTCTATCACATTCAAGGCTGTTTCAATGTTTTGAGATTGACCCTTTACTTTTGCCTTTAAAAATACACTGGGCGTGAACTGCCAGAGCGCGCCTGTAGGTTGAAATAATCCATCCAGTGCGGCGAGCAGTTTCGGGGAGAAGAGGCGTTTTAACAAACCAAGGCGGAAATGTGAAACGGTAAGTATCTTTTCAATCGAAAAACCAAGTTCACCAAGCCAGTTGCGGATGGCTTTGGGGTGAAAGTCAAAATTCAATTTGACGAATTCCACAGGCTCAAGCGTGAACGGATTCCAATCCTGTTTTCCAAGCCAGTAGCGCAAAATGGATTTGAGGTTTAATTTGTTCGCGAATTCAAGGATTAATATGGCGTTCGGCTGTAATACTTTTCGGATCTGGCTTAATGCTTTCGGCGCATCTGCCATGTGATGCAGGGAGCGGATCATCGTGGCTGAATCAAATAATCGGTCCAGAAAAGGGAGGCGGTAAATATCCGCTGCGACGTAGATGTATTTGTCGCAGCGTCCCAATCGTTCCTGGGCTTGTGCCAGTTGTGTGGTCGAATAATCCAACAGGACAATGCGCTCAAAACCCGTGTAGCGCGGGGTGTTGCGCCCTGCGCCAGCGCCGAGTTCCAGCATGAGTTTGCCGTTTTTAGGGAGCATTCTTTTTAAGGCAATGGCTTCGGCGCGGTCTTCGTATTCGTGCCCGCCCTGCTCCCAAAAGGATTGTTGATAATCGGAGCCTTCGTAATTGCAAACGGGAGGGGTGTTAGTCATTAGTCTGTTAGTCTTTAGTCTGTTTGTCTTTAGTCTGTTAGTCGAACAGCCTTGATTATTCGACTATCTTCCAACGGCGCGATAGGTGAAGCCCATTTCTTTCATGATTTTGGGGTCGTATATATTACGCCCATCGTAAATAATGGGGACCTTGAGCAGGCTTTTCACCTTTTCAAGATCGAGTTGCTTGAACTCATTCCATTCCGTGACGACCATGAGCGCGTCGCAGTCTTTCGCCATTTTATATGGATCATCAAACATATCCACCGCAGGCAAAATGGGACGGGCAACTTCCATTGCCACAGGATCATACGCGCGGACTTTTGCGCCCGCCTTGACCAATGCCTCTGCAATATCAATCGAGGGCGCATCGCGCATGTCATCTGTGTTGGGTTTGAAAGCCAGCCCAAGCAAGCCGACGGTTTTGCCTTTTAGACTCCCAGCAAGCATTTTTTCAACATGCGCCACTGCGGCTTTGCGGCGGTCATAGTTGACTTCCATCACGTCATTCAGAATACGCGGATTAAGTCCCTTTTCTTTTGCCATGAATGCCAGCGCTTCCACATCCTTGGGAAAGCACGATCCGCCCCAGCCGAGGCCTGCGTCCAAAAAGTGACGGCCAATGCGCGCGTCGTAGCCCATGCCTGCGGCAACTTCCTTCACATCCGCGCCGACGAGTTCGCACAGGTCAGCCAGCTCATTCATGAAGGAGATTTTTGTGGCGAGGAAGGCATTGCTGGCGTACTTGATCATTTCCGCGGTACGCAGGTCTGTGATGACGATCGGCGCGCGCAGGGGCAGATGTAAATGCGCCACTTTGTTCGCGGCCTCCTTATCCAATGAGCCGATCACCGTGCGGTGTGGACTCATGAAATCAGCAATGGCTGAACCTTCACGTAAAAATTCGGGGCAGGACACAACCGTGAATTTCATCTGCTTGGGCTGGGCGCCCTTCACAATGTCCGCCACCCAGTCGCCAGTTCCGATCGGAACCGTGGATTTATTGATGATGACCAGCGGCGCAGCCATATTCTCCGCAATGGATTTGGCAGCGGCGGCTACATATTGCAAATCTGCTTCGCCGTCTGAACCGGAGGGAGTGCCGACCGCGATGAAGGCATATTCCGCATTCTTTAAGGCTTCTTTGTAGGAGGTTGTAAACGAGATACGCCCCGCATTGACATTGCGCTTGACCAATTCTTCGAGCCCGGGTTCATAGATCGGCATAATGCCCTTTTTGAGATTCTCCACCCGTTGTTCGTCCACATCCAGCGCGGTGACGCGGTTGCCGAGGTCGGCAAAACAGGCGGCGGTAACCAAGCCGACGTATCCCACGCCGACGACACAAATTTGTTTCATAAGTTTTCCTCTTGATTGAAAAGTTTTTTGAAATGAACCACAATCATGACGCCCTGCTCATCCAAATGAGGATGCGGCCTTTGCTCATTGCTTAAATATACTACGTCTCACAAATGCGGGCAATGAGTATAATCACAGGATGCGACTGCTTTTCGTAACCGATGCCCGTTCTCCCATTTCACAAAATTGGATCCGTTATTTTGCCGAACGGGGCGACGAAATCTATATCGCCTCCACATTTCAATGTGAAGTGGATTTTTCCGTTAAGCGGCTGGAGTTTACGCCGGTCGCCTTTAGCGCCGCCAAAAAGCAGACTTCACGCCCCGGCTCCGCTTCTTTGCGGACCCTGGGCCTGCGTACCCTTTTCAGACAGTGGTTCGGCCCCCTCACCATTCCCCGCTCCGCGAAAAAATTACGCGCCTTCATTCAAGAAGTTCAGCCCGATCTTATCCATGCCATGCGTATACCTTATGAAGGCATGTTAACGGCAGCAGCGATGAATGGTGGTCTCGATACGCTCTTCGCGAAAGCGCTCAGGGCTACTCGACCACCATTGATTGTATCCATCTGGGGCAATGACTTTACCTTGCACGCGCCGTCCACGCCTTTAATGAGATATTACACACGTTTGACGATGAGCAAGGTCAACGCCTTTCACGCGGACACAGAACGCGATGTGCGCCTTGCGCGGGAATGGGGCCTCAGCGAGGGTAAAGCCGCTTTGGTGGTGCCAGGCAATGGCGGAGTCAGAAGCGATGTTTTTTATCAGCCAAAAAAGCCAGTGAAGAATCCAGTCATCATTAATCCGCGCGGAGTTCGTCCTTATGTCCGCAATGATTCTTTTTTCAAGGCGATTCCACTTGTGCTGGCAAAGCGAAGTGATGCACGATTTGTGTGTTCATCAATGCAGGGTGAGGCGCAGGTATTACAATGGATTCGGGAATTGAAGATCGAACATGCAGTGTACCTGCTGCCGCTGGTTTCGCACACTGAAATGGGGGAAATTTTTCGCGGCGCACAGATCGTGGTCTCGCCGAGCATTCACGATGGCACGCCGAATTCATTGCTCGAAGGTATGGCTTGTGGATGTTTCCCTGTGGCAGGTGATTTGGAATCCATTCGCGAGTGGATCACCCATGGGCAGAACGGCTTGCTGGTTAATCCAAACGACCCGCAGTCCATTGCGGATGCGATCGTGCTCGGACTGGAAAGAGAAGACCTGCGACAGGATGCCGCAGGTCTCAATGCAAAAATGATCTCCGCACGCGCAGAGTATGGGGTGAATATGAAGAGGGTGGGCGAGTTTTACGAGGAGGTAGTGAAGTAGATACGTAAACACGTACACACGTACACATGCAGACACGAACTTGTATACCTGTTTACTTGTTTACCTGCCTACGTTTCTACATCTCCCTCGGCGTTCGCATTGTTTCCAACCGATGGCGCAATTCGATGCGGCGCGAATCTGCCGAGTGGCGGATATCGTTCATGAAACCCTGTCCGCGTTCACGCAATTCGGCCCGCAGGTTTTCACCAGATTCGGGGGCAAGCAGCAAAGCGATGACTGAACCAACCAACCCGCCGACAAAGATCCCGATCAAAAAGCCAAACATTCTTCGCATGGGTGTTTCTCCTTCATGGAAATGTGATAGTGTTTGAGACAAAGTCCTGATAGATTTATTATAGGCGAAAAAACATATTTAAGGAATATTGTACTCGCCGCATGGATCCATGAGAACATGATGACAGCAAACCAATCAGGGCACAAATTTGATCCGTGACATTTGTCCATTATGAATTTGATTGTTTAAATGTAAGATACGGCTATGAATATTCATCACCATGATCCACTGATCCATGAGCATTTTCATCACGACCATACAGACCCGCACAAGCGTGGTTTGGGCCTTTCCGACTTTATTTTGGGTGCGCAGGATGGACTGGTCAATGTTCTTGGCGTTTTGCTTGGAATTGCGGCGGCAACGAATGATGTGCGTGTGGTGCTGGTGGCGGGACTTGCAACAACCTTCGCTGAATCCATTTCGATGGGCGCGGTGGCTTTCACCACCACTCTTGCAGATGCAGACTTATACCAAAGTGAACGTGAGCGCGAATACCGTCATGTTTTGGAGGCACCCAACCTTGAAACGAAAGAGATCCGCGATATTTACGAAAGCAAAGGATTCAAAGGGGAATTGCTTGATCGCATTGTAGGGACGATTACGTCAAATCAAGATGTATGGGTGGCCGTGATGATGGCGGAGGAGCATCAACTTGCGCCAGTGGATAGAAAGACCGCGCTGCGTGCGGCCTGGGTGGTTGGCCTTTCTGCGATCATTGGTTCACTTGTGCCGATTGCGCCGTTTTTATTCCTGCCCGTTTCCACAAGCATGTGGATGTCTGTATTGGTGACGGCTTTGGTCTTGTTTGCCATCGGCGTATACAAAGCGCGTATGACAGTTGGCAAGCCGACGCGAAGCGGGTTGGAAATGATGATGATCGGAACCCTGAGCGCGATGGCTGGTTATTTGGTCGGAGTCCTGCTCAAGGTCCCGCCTGCGCCGTGACGGTTTGCGGAACTAGCCGACCAAATAAACGCGAGTAGATTCATCCCTGCAAACCTTGCCACTCTGCCAGTTTCTTATTTTAACAACCCAGACAATTCCAAAATCTGCTTTGACCATATTCCAGATTTTTCAGCGATCTGCCTTCGTTCAGTAGAGTCGGGCCAAATCCTATCCCAGCGGATCTGCCAGAGCGCCAATTGAATTTGCACCTCCACCATGACCGAGGCTGTATTTATCTCTGCTTGTGCGGCTGTCCACTCAATGAACATTTTACTTTCATCAATCAGGCTGGCAACCGTTTCACGGCTGTTTTCATTTACTGAAAAAGATTTAATACGGCTTAAATTCGCAGCAAGTCCACCCAGGCGGACGGGCAAAGGGTCGCGCATATATCTTTCGCGGATTCCAGTCCAGTCTTTCATGTCGAGATTATAAACCTTATCCCTGTAACCCTTCCCACTCAGCCATCGTTGCGTCCATCTCTTTTTGCACGCGATCATATTCTTTAGCCAACTTGATAACTTCACCCGCATCTTTGGAAGGTTTTGCCAGTTTCTCTCCAATTTCACTTAGCTGTATTTCAAGTGCGGCGATTTTATTTTCCAACTCCAATTTCTTCGCGTTCTTTCTTCTTTCATCTTTCGCGTTCCCAGACTTTGCCTTCGGCGTCTCTTTTTTGCGAGCATCAGCCTCTTCGCGCTCTTCCTGTGCGGCACTACGCCGAGCTAGGTCTTTTTCCCGTTCTTCCTTCAATTGAGAGTAGATACCCTTGAAGATGATCAAATGGGATTCGTCCATGTCAATTTCCCAGATTTGAGTTGCGATGGCATCCACGAGATAACGGTCATGGGTGACGAGCAGGATCGTGCCTTCATAGTCATCCAACACGGCTTCGAGGATTTCCTGAGAGGGAATATCCAAATGGTTGGTGGGTTCATCTAATAAAAGTAAATTCGTATCTTGCAAAGCGAGCTTTGCTAATGCGAGGCGGCCGCGCTCACCACCGGAGAGCATGGATACCATCTTGAAGGCGTCGTCACCAGAGAATAGATATTTGCCGAGATACTCGCGCGCCTTTTGCGGCACCCAGCCTGTTGTGTGCATGATCTCATCAATCACACTTTTTTTCGGGTCAAGGCTTTCGTGCGCTTGAGCGAAATACCCAATATGCAGACTCTCTCCCAGAGTCACCTCACCAGCTAACGGCGGAATCTGACCGAGGATCGTCTTCAGAAAAGTGGATTTGCCCGCGCCGTTCGGTCCGATTAATGCGGCACAGTCGCCGCGTCTTAAATCTATATTTGGTGAACGGAATAAAAATTTATCTGAGAATCCCACTTTGAGATTTTCAGTGCGGATGACCATGTCGCCAGAGCGTGCGGCCTGGCTAAGACGCAAATGTAAATTGGGCAACTGGCGCACAGGTGATTGCAACGCATTGATGCGACGACCAGCTTCGTCCACGCCGAGAATGGATGTGGTGACAGAAATTTCACCCGCGGTCTCGCTCCACTTTTGTTTAAGCGCGGCTTCCATGCCGATCTGTTCGATGGCTTGCACAATGCGTGACAGCCGTTTGAGTTTGCCTTTAGCTTGCAATACATTTTGCCCCGCCACATTTTTTCTGATGTATTCCATTTCTTTCTGTAGCTTTTCTTTTTCGCTGTCAAAAACTTCCTGCCTGCGCGCCATGCGTTCGACGCGTTGTTTTAAATACGCGCTGTAATTGCCGCGATAATTTTCTGTTGCACCCGGGAACATTTCCAAAATCGCATTGCTGGCTTTATCCAAAAAGAAACGGTCATGTGAAATAATAATGGCCGCGCCTTCCCATTGACTCAAATATCCTTCGAGCCACTCGACGGCGGCGATGTCGAGGTGATTGGTCGGTTCATCGAGCAGGAGCAAGTCCGGGTCTTCGAGCAGGAGGCGCGCGAGAAATCCGCGTGTGCGCTGCCCGCCGGAGAGATGGTCAAGATCAAGTTGATAATCGGCTTCGCTGAATCCCAAACCCGTCAACACTTGGCGGATTTTTGTCAGGTAGGTGTAGCCGCCGCGCCGCTCAAATTCCTCCTGCAATTTGCCGTAGCGTTCCATCACCTCTTCAAGTTGCGCGGGGTCAGACATCAAGCCCTCAAGGCGATGTAATTCTTCCTGCTCATCTTTAAAATGACTAAAGACAGCTTCGCATACATTCCAGAGAGTTCCTGTCATTTCGAAATCTGCCTCTTGCGATAGATATCCGATTCGGACTCCCCGTGAGCGGCTGACTGTTCCCAAAGTAGGTTCATCAACTCCGACGAGGATTCGCATGAGCGTGGTCTTGCCGATTCCGTTGGGTCCGACAATCGCCATGCGCGCGCCCTTGGACACAGTGAATGATACCCCGCTGAAAATATCAGTAGGGCCGTATGATTTGGAGAGTGAACTTACAGTTATGAGTGACATGGTTTTCAATTTCTAGATTTGAACGCCCCGTATTATACGCGAACCTAACCCCCTCCCTCCTTCAGACACCTCCCCCAATTCCGATGAGCTTCAGTCGGATTTGGGGAAGGCTGGGATATGGTTATCTCTCTTCATCAGCCACATCCAGAATATGCCCGGGCTTTTCCTTGCCCAATTCCAATGAGCGTTGATACGCCGCCCATACCGCGCGTGAGATCGCTGTGCGAAAGCCTGCCTTCTCTAAATAATACAACGCCTCGGCAGATGTGCCGCCCGGGGATGTGACTTGATTCCGCAGGGTGGCGGGATGTCTGCTTGCGCCTTCATAAAACGATGCGGAGCCTTTGATGGTTTGCAAGACCAATCGCTCGGCGATACGACGTGGGAAGCCCATGTGCACGCCTGCATCTATCAAGGCTTCGGTGAAGAGGAAAACATAGGCGGGACCAGAGCCTGATAATGCCGTCGCCATATCGAGATAACTTTCATCTTCCACGAATACCTCTTCACCCATTGCGCTGAGAATCGAGCGCGCCATTTTTTGTTGTTCGTTACTTACATCTTTTGAAGCCGCCCAAACGGTAATGCCTTCGCCAATTTGACCCGGGGTATTCGGCATCGAACGCACGATGGATTTATGTTTCAACCCCGCGCTCATCTTTTTTATGGACGCGCCCGCAATAATGGAAATGACCAGCGCATCAGGGCGAATGCCTTTGATGCCTTTCATCACTTCGCTAAGTCTCTGCGGCTTGACGGAGAGCACGACCACATCCGCTTCGTGGATGGCGGATGAGTTGTCTGTGGTCGCTTTGACGCCATATTTCTTGTGCAATTCATCGCCGCGTTCCTCGCGCGGACCCGAGGCGATGATGTTTTTCGGGTCCGCCAGTTTCTGGCGCAATAAGCCTGCTATCATGGCTTCTGCCATCACGCCGGGGCCGATGAATGCGATTTTCTTTTTTAACATAATCATCTCCTGATTAAACACAAAGGGCACAAAGGTCACAAAGTACGGGCTTTGATTAACCTTCGTGCCCTGGTTGATCTGCTTTTACATCATCAGCCTGTGAAATATCCCAACGCCACGCGCAATCTTTCTTCCACTTCTTTAGGCGCATCCTTTGGCAGGGCTTGGAGCGCGGCTTGCGCTTCGACAACCGAATATCCCAGTGAAGTGAGTGCGGCGAGTACTTCGTTGTCGTAATCTGCCATTGCAGCGACCCTAGCAAGCGCATCCGTCGGTTTGAGTTTATCTTTCAAATGCAAAGCCATTTTTTGCGCGGTCTTTTTTCCCACGCCAGGGACACTGCTTAGCAAATCGGCTTCATCGGTGAAGATGGCGCGTTGGATCGTGTCAATGGTGAGAGTGGATAGAACGGACAATGCAACTTTGGGACCGACCCCGTCCACGCCAAGCAGGATGTTGAACAGGTCTCGATCTGCCTGGGATTCGAAGCCATAAAGGGTCAACGCATCTTCCCGGACGATCAGATGCGTGAACATGAATATCATTTCGCCCGCTTTGGAATTGGTGCGCATGGGCGCAGGGACAAAGACTCGCAATCCCACGCCGCCGACTTCCACGATCAGGGCGTTCTCTTCTATTTGGGAGATTTCTCCGTGGAGGGTTGCTATCATGGTTTAAGGGAAATAACGATAGATGTCTTTTCGGTGCAGGAACCGAATAAAATAAACGGTATTATTTTCAATTTTTAAGCCAATACGGTAATCAGCAAGTCGAATTCGATAATACACATCGCTTCCGCTTAATTTTTCCATATTATCAAGTTCAGTAATGTTCACAGATGATTCAACCTTTTCAATCAATTCTCGCATTTTACTTTGCAATTGCTTCTCTTTTATCTTTTTCAAATCTTTTACGAAACTGCTCTTAAATCCAACCTTCACCCAGCACCTCCAAGAGCGCGCAGGACTTCCGCTTTGCTTACCGTCTCACTATCCTCCCCTTCACGTATGGCATATACCATTAGTATATCTTCGAGCGCCTCGGTAAACAATTCATAAAATTCATTGCGGCGTTCAGTTATAAGTTCAAGCATAGCCTGTTTGAAAAGGTCTTTAATGCGGGAATCGTCTGTAATAGTGGACATCGTAAATCTCCTGCCTGTATTATATCCCTATCTTCAATCCCATTTCTTTTTACATTTGTAAAGTCAGCAATTTTCAATTGTAGATTCAACTCACAAGTGCAACTTTGAAGGTTGCTGAGAGGTAAGCTGGAGTAGGATAATGCTTCTCAGACGACCAAGTCAAAGGAGCACTATGAGAACCTACTGGCAGCTTACCCAGGAACAACGATACCAGATT
>JAUXUL010000037.1 GCA_030680795.1 Anaerolineales bacterium
CTCAAAATTGCTTGCGCCAGGCCTGCGCCTGGCCTGGGTGGTCGCGCCGCCGCAGGTCATCCGCAAACTGGTGATGACAAAACAAGCCGCAGATTTGCAAACCTCGTCTTTTAATCAGCATGTGGCGTACGAAGTGGCAAAAGGCGGATTTTTAGACGAACATGTCAAAGTGATCCGCACCACGTATAAGGAACGCCGCGATGTGATGCTTGAAATGATGGAGGAGATGTTCCCGCCTGAAGTGCATTGGACAAAGCCGAAGGGCGGCATGTTCCTGTGGGGTGTGTTACCCGAAAACGTAGATGCGGCTGATGTATTGAAAGTTGCGGTTGAGCGCAAAGTGGCCTTTGTGCCGGGCGCAGCTTTTCACCCCAACGGCGGCGGCGAGAATACCATGCGTCTCAATTTCTCATTTTCTGCACCGGATACCATCCGCGAGGGAATTACAAGGCTTGGCACAACATTGAAAGAGGTTTTGAAAAAGAATGGGCATAAAGTAAAGACTTTATCCGTAATAAGCGTAAATCCATAGTATCTTGACATTGTATCTATATGATTGGGAGTTGATCTTATATTCTCTACTCGTGTTTGATTGTCCGCATCACAAACATAACGCTGTTCAACGGAATGGCATCATTCCTGTTTAAGTTTCAAAAGCTTTTCAGCCAATTCCGTTTGAATCTCTTTATAATTTCTTTTACCTGCCACATTCTGCAATTCATAGGGATCACTCACTAGATCATACAATTCTATTTCGCCAGTGCTGTATTCTGTATATTTCCATTCCAAAGTGCGGATTGCATGGAACTCCGGGATCATGGAGCCCACGCCCTGGTCAGTCGGCCAGTGTTCGAGCAGGATTTCATCCCGCCACGCAGAGGATGGATCCTCCAGCAAAGGTACCATGCTCATGCCATTTACATAATCAGGATGACTGCGCCAGCGAGGTCGGCAAATGTGGGGGCAATGTCAATATTGGCAACAATTCGTGACTCCATGCGATGTTCATAGTATCCTGGCGCGTATATAATAAAGGGGATTTTGACACACGCTTCATAAGGACAGTTCTTCGATGCGCCAAAGCGATGGTCGCCGAGTGTTAGTCCATTATCAGACATGTAAACGATCATGGTGTTTTTGCTGAGGCCCGCTTTTTCCAACGCAGCCAGTATCGAAGCGACACCATCGTCCACTGAAAGCAGGGAGCGAAGCATCTGCTTATGGACGGTATCAATTTCGGTTTCAGAAAGAGGCGATAAGTCGCCGATGTAATCAGGCTTGTCTCGGATATCCTTTTCGTTGAAACTGGGCGGACGATACTGCACCCAATCCCAACAATCTGTTCCCTTGCGGAAAGTGTCCTTGTGGCGCGGGGCAGAGATAAAAGGTGAATGCGGGTTGTAATAACCAAGCATCAGGAAGAACGGTTCATCACGCGGATCGCGGATAAAAGCCAGCGCACCATTAGTGACAACATCTGCGCTGAAGTTATAGTTCGACTTCGGATACACAACTGAAGTGCCGTTTTCAGACATGCTGAAGTTGAAATAATATTGCAGATTACCCGCGTCTTCATTGCCGTTATCAAGATTCTTTCCGAGAAACACATTCCACTCATCCCACCCAGGCGGGACATATCCCAAAGGCTCAAGGTCTGCGTAACCGTTCAAGTACTTACCAAGATAACCTGTGCGGTATCCCGCTTCCTGCAGCCAGATGGCCATATACTCGCTGTCGTTAAATTTTTGCGCGCTGCCCTGCGGCATGGTGTTGGTATACACCTGATGATTATGTGCGTAATCCCCTGTGAAAATACTGGCGCGGCTTGGGCAGCACAAAGGCGTGGTGACCAAGCCATTCTCAAATACAACTCCATTGGACATGAGTTTATTCTTGACCGTGGGCATGTACTCCACGGTGTGATATGGCTGGTCGTCTGTAAGAATGTAGATGATGTTTAGGCGAGGGTCATTTAACCGCTCAGCGGATGCTGGGGATTCAATATCAATATCAAAGATCGTCGGATTATGACTCAGGATTGGCGTGGGTGGATTATATGGAGTCGCTGCGTTTGCAGGAATACAGGATGCCAAAATCAAACTGCAAGCCAGCATGGCAAATGTTAATTTAAATAATTTGCTCATTCTATATTTCCCGCCAACCCCAACTCAGGCGCGATCTTACGCATGGCTGTAATGACATGGCCGACATGCTCCCAAATATCCACGCCGAGTTCTTTTGCGGCCTGTTCCATTTCACCACGATCTGTGCCGGCGGCGAAGGCCTTGTCCTTCCATTTCTTTTTGACGGAACTTGCTTCAAGGTCATATAAAGAACGCGACGGACGCACCAACGCCACCGCAGTGATGAGGCCGGTCACCTCGTCGCAGGCGGCCAGCGCTTTTCTTCGGAGAGTATCACGCGCGACACCCGTATGATCCGCATGGCTCAAGATATCCTGGATGACTTCCTCGCTCAGGCCGCGCTCACGCAGGGTCGCTGAACCTGCTTGTGGATGTTCATCCAATGTGGGATGGATCTCCCAATCAAAATCATGCAGCAAGCCGAGCAACCCCCATAGTTCAACATCTTCCCCATGCTTCTCTGCATAAAAACGCATGGCGGCTTCCACAGACAGCATGTGACGCACCAGGCTTTCACTTTTAACAAATTCACGCACCAGGGCCAGGGCTTCATCGCGGGTCATTGAGTTCTCCATTCTGTTTTCCGTCATTGCGAGGGCTGGTGGTTGAGTAGGACGAAGTCCGTATCGAAACCCAGTCCGAAGCAATCTCAAAATAATAGGGAGACTGCTTCGCAAAGAGCGCTCGCAATGACGAGTTATTCAATTATCGGTTCAACTTCACCAAGCACAGGCAAAGGTTTTGCGACCATCACATCCCATAGCGCTTGAAAGCTGGCAAACAACTCGCGCGTACTCCAGTACAAACGCGAGACCTTGCGAAAATATTTATTGTCCGCTTCCACGCCGCTGGATTCAACCTCAAACCAGTTGCATAAAAACAAGGCGCGCGGCAAATGAAAGGCCTGCGTGACGAGGATCGCAGTATCCACTTGAAAGATGGCTTTTGCGCGGTAACAGGTGTCGTATGTGCGGCGGCCTGCGTAATCCAGCACGATATCCTCATCTGGCAGGCCCAGGTCGAGCGCATATTGACGCATGGCTTCTGGCTCATTGTATTCGATGAAACGATGATCGCCGCTCATCAACAACTTGCCCACCTTGCCTTGTTGATATAACTTCACGGCGGTTTCCACGCGGTCACGCAGGACCGCACCCGCAGAACCATCGCGCAGCAAGCCGGCCCCAAAGACAATCGCCACACGCGCCGGGGGAACATCTTCCACGCTGAATGTGCGCGGCCAGGCAAAGATCAGAACTACCAATTTTGGCAGGAGCAAACCGAGGATGAATATAAGCGCCAAGCGCCAGAGAAATATTATTGTCTTTTTTAACATGATGGGGAAAAAAATTACAGCGGGATGAATTCAGTTTCATCATCCTGCTGTAAATACCGCTTGTTGCATAAATTACTAAACTTCCTGGAAGAAATTACGAGAAAAAAAGATAATTCCGGTTTAGTTATTTATGCGGCACTCTGTAATTGTAACACTTCGACAGGCTCAGTGCAGGCCATGGAAGGATTAAAGGGGGTGTTGAGTCGTTTTAATGATTTATAGATAACAAGTGTTATGAGCTCACATGTACCAGCCTCGGATCAAGCGCATCGCGCAAGCCGTCGCCGATCAAATTAAAGGAAAGCACGGTGAGCATGATGGCAAGCCCGGGATAGAAGACAAGATGCGGAGCGGTGAAAACCTGGTTACGTTCCGCACCAAGCATGGAGCCCCACTCTGGTGTGGGCGGCTGTGCGCCGAGACCCAGGAAGGAGAGCGCGGCCGCATCCAGAATAGCGGAGGCGATGCCGAGAGTTCCCTGTACGATAAGCGGAGTTAGAGCATTGGGCAGGATGCATTTGAAAAGGATTTCATAAGTATTGCCGCCCAACGAGCGCGTTGCAGAAACAAAGTCCATTTCACGCACAGAAAGCACGGAGGCGCGCATAACACGTGCATAAGCCGGGATGGAGACAATACCGATCGCAAGCAGAGCATTGATAAGTCCGGGGCCGAGAACCGTCACAATGGCAATGGCCAGCAAAAGCGAGGGAAATGCCAACAGCACATCCATCACGCGCATAATGAGGTTGTCAATCCAGCCGCCAAAATAGCCAGCCAGCGCTCCGAGGACGGTACCAATAAAAATTGCAAAGGAAACAGTGGAGAGACCGATCATCAAACTCAGGCGCGCGCCATAAAGCATGCGGCTGAACTCGTCGCGGATGTTGCCGTCCGTGCCCATGATGTGCTGGGGTTGGTCCTGCGCACATCCCAAAAGATGGATACAAGGGGAGGAGCGCTTTTGAAGGTTCTGCGGCGGGCTTGCATCCAACATGGAAAGTGTCGGGCTATACGGAGCAATCCACTGGGCCGTAAGGGCTGTGGTCACCAGCATGGCCAAAATGCTCATGCCAATAACGGATGATTTGCGGCGAAAAAGTCGGTGCCATGTGATCTGCCAAAGGCTCGTCGATTTAGATGTGAGGGCTTCAGAATCAAGTTTCGCCGGTGTTGCGGTGATGAAAGTCATGATCAATTCCTAGTCCAGGCGGATGCGGGGATCAAGATAGGCATAAGAAATATCCACGATCAGGTTCAAACTAACGAAGAAAATAGCAATAACGACCGTAAATCCCTGCACAATGCCATAGTCACGGGCCGTGATGCCGTCATATAAAATACGTCCGACACCGGATAAATTAAAAACGGTTTCTGTTAATATCGCGCCGCCCAACAAACCGCCCAGGGATAGACCGATCACGGTTGCAATCGGAAGCAGGGCATTTCTAAATGCGTGTTTTAAAATTACGGCACGATGATCCAATCCTTTTGCGCGCGCTGTTCGAATGTAATCCTGCCCGAGCACTTCAAGCATGGAGGAACGTGTCATACGGGCGATCAGCGCCATCGGAATAGTGCTAAGCGCGAAAGCGGGGAGAATTAAATGAGTGACCGCATCCTTGAGCACCACCCAGTTGCCGGTAAGCATGGCATTGAGAATATTCATTCGGCTAAAGAAATATGAAATATTATAGACAAAAGAGTCTTTGGTAAGTTCCAGTCCCCATGTTTCAAAAAATGGAATGGTAATGAGGCCGGGTGAGAGGCGACCTGATGGCGGTAGTTGAAACGGCGTGTCCTTTAATGTGAGTGCGAAAACGTAGGCAAGCATTAATCCCAGCCAAAATACAGGCATGGATACGCCAATATTTGCCCACAACATGGTGACCACATCCACCCACGAGTTGTGGCGAACTGCGGCAATCACACCTAACGGAATGCCTATGAAAATACTGATAAGAAGTGCCGCAAAACTTAACTCAACAGTGATGGGTAGGCGTTCCATCAATAATTCAGTAATGGCTTTGGAATAACGGAAGGAATTTCCAAAATCACCCTGCGCGATCTCGCTAATGTAGACCCCAAACTGAACTGGAATCGGTTTATCCAAACCGTGGCGATGGTTGAACTCATCACAGACCACTTTGGTGGCTTTCTCCCCTAACATGGCGCGGCAAGGGTCACCGGGAATTAAACGCGCCAGTGTGAAAGTGGCAAATAAAATGCCAAATAACACGGGAATACTGAGCAAAAGTCGTCGGAGAATATAAGAGGTCATGTCAGTTTGGGGAGACCCCCGCCAAGATGGCTCTTGACGGGGGTCTAATAGATCTACTTGATTGTTGAATTTATTGTGGGGGAGCGTTCAGGAAGACGCCAAAGAGGCCGCTCCAGTAAGAGAACGCACCTGTGTTACCGGTGTGGAGCGGGTTAGCTGCGTCCCATTGGATTGACAGGGAAACCACAACGTCATTCGCATCGAATGAGGAACCATCAGAGAACTTGACACCAGGGCGCAGGTGGAAGGTCCACTCGGTCAGATCAGCATTAGCTTCGTAGGATTCAGCCAAAACGGGTTCGACCGCGGTGCCGCCAACTTCATAGCCGAGCAGGGACTGGGTGACTTGCTCGCAAGCGCGCAGGGATTCCCCGTCGGTTTCGTCGGGGCAGTAGAGCGAAATCGGTTCAGCATTTTGCATCCAGACAAAGGTATCGGTGCCATTGTTCGTAACAGAGAAGGTTTCATTACCAAGCGGACTGGCATGAGGATTGCCTGCGAGTCCAGCCTTGTAGGCAACAGCGGAACCACCATGAGCAACGGGGATCATCGGCACGTGTGTACGGATGGCATTGTTAGCGGCAGTGTAGAAAGGTGCGCGGTCATCATCGAAAGCCAATTGGGCACCACTTTCCAGTGCACTAGTGATGTCATCCCAATGATCGCCAAACTGTTTGGAAGCGCCAGCACCAAAGTGGTAGCCCAGGAAGTTGGTCTGGTCAGGATAGTCAGCGCCCCAGCCCAGCATGTGAAGTCCTTGCAACTGGCCAGCGTCTGACGCAGCGAGGAAAGCGCCGGATTCCATCACTTCGATTTTGAGGGTGATGTTCAGGTTCTCTTTCAACTGAGCCTGAAGATCCTGTGCCACAACGTTGGGATCGGGCAGGTAACCACGTACAACGTCGCGGTAGTTCAATACGGTTTCGAAACCATCTGGATAGCCAGCTTCGGCAAGAAGTGCCTTGGCGGCGGCAGCATCGAAGGCGTACCATTCATCACCAACACAACCGTTCGGGATGGCGCACGGGGTGAAATGTGAAGCAACCTCAGAACCAACTGGGTAGAAGTTATCCACGATGCGCTGGCGGTCAATACCCATGGCAATCGCCTGGCGTACTTTCTCGTTAGCCAAAGGATTCGTGGTGTTGTCAAAGCCTTCAGTTGTTGGGTTATTGTTGAAGCCGATATACATGATGTTGAGAGCCGGGCGATTAACCAACTGTAAGTTGGGGTCGCCTTCAACGGTTGCGAAATCATCGGGTCCGACATTGTCGATACCATCAACGGTACCAGATTGGAGTTCGAGCAAGCGTTGGGCAGATTCAGTGCTCCATTTGAAGACCAGAGTATCAGCGCCAATGCTTTCACCCCAATAGTTGGGATTGGCCTTGAAGACCAACTGGTCGCCACGCACCCAGGAATCGACCATGTATGGGCCAGTACCGATGGGATTCTCAAGCAGGTCGCCGGTGCCGCCATTGGATTCAAGATATTCAGAGGGCTGAATCGCAAAGGCAGTAAAAGCGATTTTCGAGGGGAAGGCAGGATCAGGCACGCAGAGTGTGAACTTGACGGTCAATTCGTCAACTGCTTCGATGGACTTAAATTCACCACCGTAATCGCAGTCGGGTGATTCGACCATCATGCCTTCATAGGCAACGGGTGCTTCAGTAGCCGCAGGGGCTTCAGTAGCCGCAGGTGCGGGCGCTTCGGTGGGGGCAGCGCCGCCACAAGCCGCAAGCACAAAGCTTGCAAGCACCAGTAACGAAAGTAGAACAGAAAGGTTTCGTTTCATGTTTCTCCTCCTTAAAGAGAAATAGGTTTTATGGAGGCTGTAGGGGAAAGAAATCGCTCTCTCCTCATGCCTCCTGACAAGCGTAGATTATACAACAATAATGAAATCTACCAAATAGGTAAAGGGTGCCCAATTCCATCTAACCCGGCCGTGGATGGGTCATGCGGCCATAATCCCGCGATCTTCTCCCCGCACTTTGGGCATTTTCCATCCCCCGTAAGCGTGTATTCATGGACGACGTACCCGCTTCTTTTCACAAGCCGATGACTGCACGACGGGCAAAGGGTATCTTCATACTCCCCGACATTTCCCGGCAAATTCCCCGCGTAGACATATCTCAACCCAGCCTCGCGCCCAATCTCAGCCGCGCGAATTAATGTTTTTGAATCTGTATTGTCAGGCTCGGTCATCTTATAATCCTTGTGAAAAGCTGTGACGTGCCAGGGAATATCAACCGATAAACCTGCCAGGAAACGTGCCGCCTCCCATAACTCTTCATTTGAATCGTTGAAACCTGGGATGACCAAGGTCACCACTTCCACCCATAGACCTGTTTCTCGCGCGCGCTTGATCCCATCCAAGGTATGCTGCAATACGCCGCCCAACTTGCGATAATTTTTTTCGCTCATACATTTCAGGTCAATCTTGTACGCATCCAAATACGGCGCGATATATTCCATCACCTCAGGTGTGTTATTTCCATTTGAAACATACGCGCACATCAACCCATTTGCCTTTGCTTCCTTGAAAATCGCGGCCGCCCACTCGCTTGTAATTAACGGCTCGTTATAAGAGGAGACCACCACCGCAGCGTTTGTTTTTCTGGCATGTTCTACCATTTGTGCGGGCGTGATCTTCCTCACCAATTGAGCCGAGGCCTCCGCAGCGGGGTCGCGCAGGGCCTGGGAGGTTAGCCAATTTTGGCAATACGAACAATGAAAATCACAACCCAACATGCCAAATGTTAGTGCGTTGGAGCCGGGCATGACATGTGAAAAAGGTTTCTTCTCGATTGGGTCGCTTTGTAACGCGGTTACATATCCATGCGGCACGCGTAATGTTCCGCCCTCATTAAATCTCACCTGGCAAATGCCGCGCTTGCCCTCGCGGATCAGGCAGCGATGTCCGCACGCGAAGCAACGCAGCGAGTTATCTTCGAGCTTTTCGTATAACTCGCCTTCAACCGTCAAGCCGTCAAGTATTTTTGCCAGTGTGGACATTTTATCTCCAGACTTCGGAAGTCTTCCGTGAGTCTCATAAATCTTTAAGACTCCAAATAAGGCTTCCGAAGTCCACAGTGTTTATAATATACCCATGTTAACCGTTGTCATTCAAGCAGGCGGCAATTCCTCCCGCATGGGCGAAGATAAAGCCCTGAAACCTTTTCTGGGAAAGCCGCTCATTCAACATGTGATCGAGAGACTCGCTCCCATTGCGGATGAAATGATTGTAACGACGAATCGCCCCGCTGAATATGGATTCCTTAACACTTCGACAGGGTTTCGACACTCCCTTTGGTCGCAACCTGCCAGCTCAGTGCACCGCCTGCGCCTCGTGGCGGACCTCAAGCCTGGGCGTGGCGCCCTGGGCGGACTCTACACTGCCATTGCTTCTGCTAATTCTCCATTCGTGGCGGTGGCGGCTTGCGACATGCCTTTCGCCAGTAAAAATTTCTTCGAAAGCAGCAGCAGGCTCATGGTCGCGGAAGAAGCGGATGTCATCATCACTAAAACAGACGGTGGCTATGAGCCTCTCCACGCCTTGTATCGCCGCCAGACCTGCCTGCCTGCAATTGAATCTGCAATTGACGCGGACCAATGGAAAGTCATTGCCTGGTTTCCACAAGTTAAAGTGCGGACATTATCGCCCGCTGAAGTGAAAGCCTTTGATCCGTCGGGCTTATGTTTCTGGAACATCAACACCCCCGAAGAATTTTTGCAAGCCGAACAGATGGCCCAACAAACCAACTAACCAGCGGGCTATCAATCTATCTGACTATCAACACCGGGCAGGGGGCATGCGCCACAACTTTTTGACTCGTGCTTCCCAATAACAATCCGGCCAGCCTGCCGAGACCACGCGAACCCATCACGATGATGTCGCTTTTGCGTGTGCTGGCCACCTCAATAATGGCCGAAGCCGGGTCTCCTTCCAGTATCTCTACATGGATTTCGCAGGGGATCTCTCCGATCTCTTTTAAAGCTTTGTTGAGGGTCTCCTCCGCTTCTGTTTTGCGATTGTTAATTGCAAACTGCATATAGGGCTCGCCCAGATACATTGGAATGGTATCGTACGAGACCACAACGCGAAGTTCTTTGGGTTTCATAGTGCGCGCCATCTCGGCGGCTTTTCGTGCAGCGTGAAACGCATACTCTGAGCCATCCACTGCCAATAGAATTTTGTCAAACATATTGTCTCCTTGTCTGTGGGGTACAATTTCAGTATACAATCACAGTGTTTGAATTTCATTAAAGGAGATTTACATGTCTTTAAACCCTTCGACCCTTCGGCAGACTCAGGGCAACGCCCTGCTCAGCGCCAGCCTTGACCTAATTCGTCAGCAATTCCCATCCTTGGATCGCCCCGCTGTTTTCTTCGATAACCCGGGTGGGACCCAAATTGCAAAGCCATCTCTCGACCGCCTCAATCGTTATTTGATCGAATGCAACGCCAATCACGAAGGCGCATTTGAAACCAGTATGGCCTCGGACGCAGTTCTGGATGAAGCTCATCGCGCCATGGCGGACTTCTATAATGCTGCATCTGCCGAGGAAATCGTCTTCGGCAACAACATGACCACCTTGACCCTGCACATTAGCCGTTCGATCTCACGAGAGTGGAAGGAAGGGGATCAGATCGTGGTCACCCGTCTCGATCACGATGCCAACGTGACACCTTGGGTATTGGCCGCGCAGGACCGCGGCGTTAAAGTCAATTGGGTGGATTTTGACGTGGAAGATGGCAGCCTGAAACTGGATGACTTGCAAAAAGCCCTCGAGCAAAAACCCCGCCTGTTGGCTGTGGGTTATGCGTCCAACTCACTTGGAACAATCAATCCCGTTGCAAAGATCGTGAAGATGGCGCATGAGGCGGGCGCGCTGGTATACGTGGACGCAGTTCAATACGCTCCGCATGGCCCGATTGATGTTCAGAAATTGGACTGTGATTTCCTCGTTTCTTCTGCCTATAAATTTTTCGGAACCCATACGGGGATTTTGTATGGCAAGCGCGATTTATTGGAGAAATTGTTTGCCTACAAAGTACGCCCTGCAACAAACAAACTTCCCGGCAAATTCGAAACCGGCACGCAAAATCATGAGGGCATTGCAGGCGTGCTCGGGGCGATTGAATATTTCGAATGGATAGGCAAAGAGTTTGGCGGCAGGTATGTGGAAGGCTTAAAAGAAGAAAGTTATCAGGGCCGCCGCCTGGAACTCAAGAAGGGGTTGACTGCCATTCGCTCCTATGAATTCGAACTTGGACGTGCGCTTCTTTCTGCCCTTGAGTCTGTCCCTGGATTACATATATACGGTCTGACCGATGTTCGCCATTTGGAGGAGCGCGTGGCTACCTTCTCTTTCCGTTTGAAGGATATGCCCCCGCGAGTCGTTGCTGAAAAACTGGCTCAAGAGGGAATTTATGTTTGGGATGGAAACTATTACGCCATCAATGTAACGGAAAGGCTGGGGCTGGAAGATCATGGCGGCATGGTGCGCGTGGGTGCGGCGCATTACAATACCCTCGCAGAAGTGCAGTTGCTAAAAGACGCACTCATGAAAATTTATGAGGGGTAGCACATCAGGCCTCTTGTAAAAGTCTTCGGTAGATCACAAGGACGTACCGCACTCCCGAAAGGGCATCGGGACGATTTGGCGTACGGCGCACACTTGGCCCTGGCGGGCAGTGCCAAGGAGTGTCGGGACGATGTAGCGGGCGGTATCCGCTAATCCCTTATGGGGATGATAAGCGAAATAATCGGCCTCAGCCGATTTTGTAGGCGTAGCCCTGACCTTCACGTCGAGCGGGAATGGCGAGGAAACAGTCCCTGCTTTGCGCGCCTGATTTTTCTTTTCAGCCAGGTTATCACCGAAATGCCCGAAATTAGGTCGGTTAATTAAGAACTTCGATGTTCGGTTCGAGAGGGATGCGTTCGATCAAATCCAGAAAATCCGCTTCTGTCACATCAGATTCAGGCTTGTCCATCAGAGCCAGAAGAGTCGCTTCCATCACGTTTGTGCCGAAACTACGGCCTTCCAGCCGCGGCGTGACTGTGACAAGAATATGCAAATTGCGTTTCTTCAATTCTTCGACATTCTTCGATGTGGTTGTATTCGTGACGATAATTTTTCCTGTCAGATCATCGGGCATGTGCTGGCGGATCTGCAAAAAATCTCCGGCGATGATTTGCGATCGCTCGTAATATTTTTTCCATTTGGGTTGAGGCGGCTTATCCTGCTCTGAGCCAAGTGGATACAACCATGCGAATGGCATCAGAGAGATGATGGGGAGGAACACAGCCGCAAGCAGGCGTGCCTGGCCGAGTGTTTTCATTGGAAAGGGTAAACCAAGCGCGAACATGAAGTCACCGAAAGTGACGTTGAGACCCGCTTCCACCATGGCTTTGCCCATACCGTAGCGCTCCATGACGGTTGTTTGCAAGGCAGTCATTCCTTTTAGGGATCTGCCCTCTTTCTCGTTCAAATATTTTTCAAGCGCCATGAAAGCGCGTTTTTCGAGCAACCCTTTCACTCTGCTGCCATCCCCCACTTTGCTGATCTTGATCGCGTTGCGAAATTTCTTCGGCTCACGAAAATAATAACGACGATCTGCGACCTGCAAATAAAATCCAGCTCCGCCCACGCCGAAGGCGTCCACTTTGCCATCCATTTCACGATAGAGTTGGGTGGCTTTATTTACATCGCCATTTGTCCCCTGTCTCGTGATCTCAAATTCCTGCCCCAGAAAAACATGCCGCGTATTATGGTCCCGTGACGATGACCCTATGCTAATTGAGAGTATTTTTTTCACCTGCGCCTCCTGATCGAGTTGATGTCAATGCTTCCCTTTGGTTAGCACTTGTTTTCATTTTCCTGAATGATAACACCGAAAAAAAGATCCGTTTTTTTGGCAAGCGGGGAGATGATTGTGCCAAGAGGCTGATGGTGTGTAGCGACGCGCGGGGGATATTCAACGCAAAGTGGCTGCTGAAGCCACGTGGAAGTAAACGTTAAAAGAAATGCATTCGTTCTTGAAAAAAAGAAAATATAAAATGCTCCGGCAGAGCAGACTGCGGGAGCATTTTTCATTACGCCTTGTTTCTTCGCAAAAAGAATTTCGTGATCTTTATCTGAAATGTTACCCCATGTTCCCGAACCAGCCTTTTCGCTCCATCCACTTTGCTGTTTCCAGGACGGGTACAACTGTAAACGCCAAGACCGCAATGATTGCCAGGTCCGCCCAGGGCAGGCTGTAGGTGCCGAAGGGTTCATGCAAGGCGGGCAAATAAACGATCAAGCTCAGCAGGATCAATTCCCATACGATTGCCAGATTCAACCACTTATTTGCAAAGGGCTTGACCAACACCGAGAGGCGGTCAGAACGGAAATTGTAGGCTTTGAAAAACTGGATCAAGACCAGCGAAACGAAAGTCATGGTGATGGCTTCGTCATGACTGCGCCCGGAATTCCACGCCCAAGCGAACAATCCCAGGTTGACCAGCGCAGACCATAACCCTCCCACCAACATAAGAATAATCACTGGGCGGGTGAAGATGCCCGTGCGTGGATCGCGCGGCTTGCGGCGCATGAGATCGCGTTCTGGCGGGTCTATGGATAAAGCCAGCGCGGGCAAGCCGTCGGTGGCGAGATTGACGTACAGGATTTGCACGGCGATTAACGGCATAGGCATTCCCAATAAGGTGGCGCCAACCATCAATCCAATTTCTCCGATATTTGAAGAGAGCAGGTACATCAGGTATTTCTTGATGTTGCCAAAAATGCCGCGTCCCTCCTCCACCGCCGCGACAATGGACGCGAAGTTATCGTCGGTCAGCATCATCGCGGAGGCTTCCTTTGTTACATCCGTGCCAGTGATGCCCATCGCAATGCCGATGTCGGCTTTTTTGAGGGCGGGTGCGTCATTCACACCATCGCCGGTCATGGCGACGATGTGTTTGTTTTTTTGCAAGGCTGTGACCACGCGCAGTTTATGCGAAGGAGAAACGCGCGCGTACACTTCTATGTTCTCTACATCGCGTTCAAAAACTTCGTCGCTTAAAGCGTCCAGTTCCGCACCGGTGACGATGCGTCCGTTTTTGAGCAGACCCAATTCACGTGCCACTGCCTGCGCAGTGACAGGATGATCGCCTGTGATCATCACGACTTTTATGCCGGCCTGTTCGCAGGTTTGAATCGCGGCTTTGGCTTCGGGCCGCGGCGGATCGATCAATCCCAACAAGCCGAGGAAGGTCATTTCATGTTCCGCTGTTTCAATGCCGGTGTTTGCGCGCATGGCAATAGCCAGAACGCGCAACGCCTCGCCCGCCATGTTTTGGGCCATATCCAGGATCTGGCGCTTCCCGTCCGCGTCAAGCACGGTTTCGCCTCCCGCCATATATTGCCGCGTACACGATTCAATAATGATCTCCGGCGCACCTTTGGAATAAGCGATTGTTTGACCTTCCGCTTTGTGCAGCGTTGTCATGCGTTTGGTTTCGGATGTAAAGGGGATTTCTTCGATGCGCGGGAATTGTGTGTCAAGGTCAACTTTTTTCAAACCTGCTTTTGCGGCGGCAACAACCAGCGCACCTTCCGTCGGGTCGCCTTTGACATGCCACCTGCCATCCGCTTCACTGTGAACAATGTGCGCGTCAGAGGCAAGCGTCGCGCCAGTCAATAAGCGCTTCAAAGATTCCGAAGGCTTGACCTCCGCACTGTTGAGCAGGAATTTTCCATGCGGTTCGTATCCTGCGCCCGAAACATCAAAAATATCTCCCGCCGCAAAGATTTTACGCGCGGTCATTTCATCTTTGGTCAGTGTGCCTGTTTTATCAGAACAGATAACGGATGTGCTGCCAAGTGTCTCCACTGCGGGGAGTCGGCGCACCAAAGCGTGCCGCTTGACCATGCGCTGAACGCCGATGGCAAGCGAGATCGTGACGACGGCTGGCAGCGCTTCGGGGACAACGGCGACGGCAAGCGCAATACCAAAGAGCATCATCTCGATCAGTGGTTGTCCGCGGAACAATCCAATGCCGACGATAATTGCAACAATGATGAAGGCAGCACGCGCCAGGTTATGCCCGACCTTATCCAGATTCTCCTGAAGCGGGGTTCTTCCGGTTTCAACAGTTTGCAGAAGTTGGGCGATCTTGCCGAACTCGGTGTTCATGCCCGTCGCCGTGACAACAGCGCGTCCGCGTCCATAAGTGGCGGCAGTGCCTGCGTAGGTCATGTTCTTTCGATCCCCAATTGCAAGATCACCCTTGTCCATTGGAGCGACACGTTTTTCTATCGGGACAGATTCACCGGTGAGCGCGGCTTCCTCAATCTGCAAGTTGACAGATTCAACCAGGCGTAAGTCTGCAGGGATTTTATCTCCCGCGCGCAGTAATACGATGTCACCAGGGACGACCTCGCGCGCGGGGATTTCCATCTCTTCGCCGTCGCGTAGCACAGCCGCAGTGGGAGCCGCCATTTGCCGCAGCGCTTCAATTGCGCGTTCAGCGCGGTACTCCTGAACAAATCCCAACCCCACCGCAAACAATACGATGACAGCGATAACAATCGCGTCCAAGCCCTCGCCGACAAAGGCTGAAAAGATGGCGGCAACGAGCAGGATGATGATCAACACATTTTTGAATTGCTCCCCCAAAATTTCCCAGGGCGAGATGTGATGCGCCGCCTGCAATTCATTGAGACCATGCCGGGCAAGTCTGCGCGCGGCTTCGTTGGAAGACAACCCCTCCTGCTGCGTGGAAAGGTGCTTGAGAACCTGGTTGACTTCCAGCACATGCCATTCCTGTTCATTCATTTTGTCCATTGTCATGAAAAATCTCCTGATATAAATTTGTAACCCAAACTTCGAAAATCTTTATCGTGTCTCTTGAAAATTAAAACGAGACCGCCACAGCTTTTGTGATGGTCTCGCCAACGCTTTCAAACGTATAAATCGCCGATGGCTATTTGCCAATGGAATGACGACAATTCATCCTGCGGGGAAACAGGCGGCTACTCCCCAAACGCTATCAGTGTATCCACATGCAAATGGATTGTCAAGCGACCTGCCAGACAAAAGAGTTTGGATAGGGGTACAATTCGCGCCATGACCAAGACCAAATCGCCGCTCATTTATTTTTCAATAACAGTCATTGTGATCGCATTGTTGACTCTCTTCGGCCCTGAAGAAAAATCACTGGGATCGAATGTGCGGATCGTGTACCTGCACGGAGCCTGGGTATTAGCCGCGGAAGTCGCCTTCATCGCCGCGGCTCTCGCTGGACTTTTAGGCCTGCTCCTGCGCAACGATATTTTCCACGCCTGGTCCGCCGCGCTTGGCCGTACGGGCATTGTCTTCTGGCTAACCTATCTGCCACTTTCACTCATTGCCATGCAAACCAACTGGAATGGACTCTTCCTCGCCGAGCCGCGTTTCCGTCTCGCCATCATCTTTGCAGTCACCGGCGTTTTACTCCAACTGGGGTTATGGCATTTAAATATCTCATGGCTTACTTCTTTTGGAAATATTCTTTACATTATCACATTGCGCGCGATCTTTGCAACGGCTCAAAATGTAATGCACCCGCCTCCATCCCCTATTTTCAATTCAGGTTTGTGGAATGTAATTATCTATTTCCTCACACTGAATTTCCTGGCATGGATCGCAGGCTATTTCCTGGCAAGATTCTTCATCAAATTTCAAACGGATAAAGCGTAGCTGCCTTGAGACTTCGCTTCCAACTCATCATCTTCATGTTTTTGCGCACCATCCTGAATACCGCCCATAGGATGGTGTATCCATTTTTACCAGTCTTTGCACGCGGCCTGGGTGTTGATATTTCCACCATGTCCCTGTTGATGACGGCACGTTCCCTGCTTGGAATAACCAGTCCGCTCTTTGCACCCATGGCGGATCGGCGCGGCAGAAGATTCGGCATGTTGGCTGGCATTGTCATCTTCACGTTGGGAGTCAGCCTGGTAGCGATCCGCCCGTCTTTCTGGACTCTTGCCCTTGCCCTGATGCTCGCCATGGTTGGCAAATATATGTTTGACCCTGCCATGCAAGCCTACTTTGGAGACCGAATTCCATATCAGCAGAGGGGCACAGCCCTGGCAGTGACCGAAGTAGCCTGGTCAATGTCATTTATTGCTGGCGTACCTGTGGTGGGTTTTTTGATTGACAGATTCGGCTGGTCCGCGCCCTTCCCTTTTTTCACAATACTTGGGCTTGCCATATTTTTCGTGATCTGGCGCATCGTGCCTGGCGAAGATCCACATCACGAGTTGACCAACAATTCGCGTGATGGCTATCGCGCCGTGTTGACATCTGTTCCTGCAATGGCTGGGATTTCCATTGCAATGTGGGCCAGCGCAGGCAATGAACTGGTCAACATCATCTTCGGCGTTTGGCTGGAAGACTCATTTGGGTTGAAGATCATTGCGCTTGCTGGCGCATCCGCAGTGATCGGCATCTCTGAATTAAGCGGGGAAGGATTGGTTGCTTTTACAACGGACAGGCTTGGAAAACCGCTCGCCCTGACCATCGGGCTGGTCGGTAATGCGTTGGCTTCGATCCTGCTCCCGATCATTGGGCAAACACAAGCTGGCGCGCTGGTTGGGTTGTTCCTGTTTTACATCACCTTTGAGTATGTGATGGTCAGTCACATTCCATTGATGACGGAACTTGTCCCTTCTGCGCGGGCTACGATGCTTTCCCTGAATGTCACAGGTCATGCAGTCGGACGCGCACTTGGAGCATTATTGGCGGCATTTATCTATCAGCAATTTGGCTTTCCCCTAGTGGCGCTGACTGCCGTGGTTTTTAATGTGGCAGGACTTTTGGCTTTGCGAAGAATGCAAAAAGGATAGCCATGGAAATTCTCAGCGGGGTCGTTGCATTATTAGCGATCCTGATCGGATTGTTATGGATATTAGTTCCTGCGTTTTATAGGCTGCTGTTTGTCTCCACCCCGTAGGAGCGCATTCGCAGGATGCTGGAATTGGCAAATCCACGGGCAGGAAAAACATTGTACGACCTCGGCTCAGGTCATAGACGAGTACTCGTCATGACGGTGAAGGCATTTGGAGAAAAAACTGTGGGGATTGATGCAGTGTTTATGGGGTACGCGTGGTTTCTATATCTTTTGATCCGCCAAACGGGGAGCCAGTGTGCCTTGGCCAGGAACAATTGATCTTTAAATATAGAAAAGCCCTCTCCGAGAGAGGGCTTTTCTATATTGGTTTGTGATATTAGATACCACTGAGGCTGTCGTTGATGGTGCTGAAGACGTTGCCGATGATCGGCCCGAGGATCATCAAGGCCGCAATAACTACAATGGCAACTAAAACAAGAATCAGCGCATATTCAACAAGACCCTGGCCTTTTTCTTTGGGTGAAAATAACATGGGATAGGTTCTCCTTTCTTTTGGATTTCCCAGGAAAGGCATCCTAGGATTGCTTAATTGTACATTTACCACTAAAAAAAGCAAGTGCAAAAAGGGTGATTTCCCTAACAATTATGTTAGCCTTACAGGGCCGATAGTGTAAAAATAATCTCTCATAAACATCTGAGATGTTTATGAGAGATTACAATAAATCACAAAATAAAATCTACTGCGAGAAGCTGGAAAGACTATTGTTAAGAGAGCTGAAGACATTGCCGATCATCGGTCCCAGGATCATCAATACGGCAAAAACTACGATAACAACCAAAACAAGAATCAGCGCATATTCAACAAGACCCTGGCCTTTTTCTTTGGGTGAAAATAACATGGGATAGGTTCTCCTTTCTTTTGGATTTCCCAGGCAGGCCTCCTAGAGGAGGTTTTATTTTACTTCGATAGTGAAAAAAAGCAAGCGCAAAAAGTTTTCATACCTAACAATAAAGTACTGTATTCTCAATAAGCCAGATCGCTATTAGTTGTGCATTGAAAAAAGACATAAAAGAAACACAATCCTTTCCAACACCTTTTCTGTGGTTAAATTACATCGTTAAACAATCATAAAGAATTGGTGATAAACATGCTCATCCACTCCTCATCCCAACTCCTCACCCTGCAAGGCGGCCCACAACGCGGAAAAACGCTTGGTATGCTTGGTATTATTGAGAACGGCGCTATTGTTATCCGCGATGAAAAAATTGTTGCAGTCGGCAGGACAGACGAACTCAGGAATGCCTACCCGGATGAACCAACCCTGAATGCGGGGGGATGCGTGCTTATGCCCGGCTTTGTGGACCCACACACTCATCTCATCTGGGCTGGCGACCGCGCCAATGAATTCGAAATGAAAATGGGAGGCTTGACATATCTCGACATTCTCGCGGCAGGCGGCGGAATTATTTCCACCGTCAAAGCCACACGCAGCGCCAGCATGGAAACACTGATGGCCCAGACCCGTCCACGCATTCTTCGCATGTTCGCGCATGGCACAACCACCGCCGAGGCGAAGACTGGATACGGATTACAAACATCCACTGAATTACTTTTGCTCAAAGCCTTACTAGCTCTTGATGATGAAAGTCCGCTTGACCTTGTCTTCACTTTCCTCGGCGCACACGCCATTCCTCCCGAATTCAAGGACAACCCGCAAGGCTATACCGAAGAAGTTACAGACACGATGCTGCCCATGCTAAAAGAATGGTGGGGGACTCATGCCCCGCGCCTGCCTCTTCCCTTTGTGGATGTCTTCTGCGAAACGAATGCATTTGACCTTGAACAGTCGCGCCAGATCCTGACCAAGGCGGGGTCGCTGGGATTCCCGCTCAAAATCCACGCGGACGAATTTGCCAACCTCGGCGGCGCCGTTCTCGCGGCAGAGTTGGGAGCCGCATCTGCCGACCACCTGGTTGTCACCTCTGATGCGGATATTGCCGCGCTCGGCAAATCGGATACGGTTGCAGTTGCCCTGCCCTGCACGCCATTCGGTCTGGCTGAACGTCATTACACACCCGCGAAGAAACTTCTCGAAGCAAATGCCATGCTCGCCCTTGCCACAGACTGTAACCCCGGCACATCCTGGAATGAGTCGATGCAGTTTGCGATTGCGCTCGCCTGCCGCTACATGGGCCTAACCCCGGCACAGGCCATCGCCGCCACAACGATCAACGCCGCGCATGCCATCCGCAGGTCCGACACGATCGGTTCCCTGGAAGTCGGAAAACAAGCGGATATGCTTATCCTATCCGTATCGGATTATCGCCAGGTCGGTTATCGCTATGGAACAAACCTGGTAAAACAGGTCATCAAACACGGACGCGTGTATTCAGTGGAGATGGGGTATTACAGAACCGCGTAAAACCTTTTCACCTCTTCTCTTCGCGGAAAAAATTTAAGAACTGGAGACAAACATGCAAATTGACATCATCGGCATTCCCATAGACCTTGGCGCAGATCGCCGCGGCGTGGACATGGGACCCAGCGCCATCCGCTATTCACATCTACAACGAAAGCTTGAAGATCTCGGCTATACCGTGCAGGATGAAGGCAATGTGGAGGTTCCCATGGCCGAAATGTGCAGGATCACAAATCCAAAATTGAAATACATTGATTGCATCATCCCCATGTCGCGGCGCGTATCAGGCGCCATAGCCACATCCATGCAGGCAGGTCATTTCCCGCTTGTCATCGGCGGCGACCACAGCCTGTCCATTGGCTCTGTGCGCGGTGCGGCACGCAACCGCAAGATCGGCGTGATCTGGATCGACGCGCACGCCGATTTCAACACCGCCGAAACGACCCCCTCGGGAAATATTCATGGCATGTCGCTTGCCATCCTGTGCGGGCTCGGTGAAAAAAGCCTGGTGCAATTGTGGGATGAAGCCATCCCCGTGATTGACCCAGGTAACATTGCCATCATCGGCGCGCGCGATCTTGATACTGGCGAAAAAGCCAACCTGCACCAGGCCGGCACGCTGGTAATGAGCATGGAACAGGTTGACCGCTACGGCATGGTCACTGTCGTTGAAAAGGCGATTGAGCATGTCACTCGCAATACCGACGGCATGTATCTTTCACTCGACCTAGATGCGCTTGACCCGCGCCATGCCCCCGGTGTTGGAACTCCCGTCCCGGCGGGATTAACCGAACGCGAAGCGCACCTGGCCTGCGAACTCATCGCGGAAACCGGAAAACTGGTCGGCATGGATGTGGTCGAAGTCAACCCGATCCTGGATGTACAAAATCAAACCGCCAAACTTGCCGTTGAGCTTGCCCTGACTGCTCTTGGCCGCCGTATTTGGAATGGACATATATGATGCCTACACTTTTTAATCTGGAATGCCTCTCACGGGAGGCAGGTGCGATCCTGCGCGAGGGATACAACAAGGAACATACGCTTCAATACAAAGGGGTAATTGATCTTGTTACCGAAATTGACCACGCCTCTGAAGCTTTTTTGATCGGCGAAATCCAGTCACAATTTCCCGGCGGACGTATCCTTGCCGAAGAAAGTGGTGACACAGGTGGAGAGAATGAAAACCACTGGTACATTGATCCGCTGGATGGAACAGTAAATTACGCTCATCACATTCCAGTCTTCTGCGTCTCGATTGCATACGCATCAAAAGGCGTTGTCACACTTGGTGCAGTCTATGACCCGCTACGCGACGAAATGTTCACAGCCGAGCGCGGAAAAGGCGCGTTTCTGAATGGCAACAAAATTCAAGTATCCAATACGACCGAACTGCAAAAAAGCCTGCTTGTCACCGGTTTCCCTTATGACACCTGGAACACAGAATTGGATAATTTCAAATATTTTGAACGTCTCGCCAAAAAGACACAAGGCGTGCGCCGCCTCGGTTCGGCCGCATTAGACGCTTGCTATGTGGGAGCCGGCCGCTTTGACGGATTCTGGGAATTTGCACTTCGCCCCTGGGATATCGCCGCCGCAGGCCTGATTGCTGAAGAAGCCGGCGCCCGCGTCACTGCAATAGACGGCGGCCCTGAATATATCTCCGCACCGCAATCCATCCTGGCGGCAGCGCCCGGGGTTTATGAAAAAATATTGGCAGAGTTGAGATAACAAAAGCCGATTTGGCCGCAACTTCTGCTCAACCATAACCACATCAGGAAATCGCGCCGCGCATCTTCCGGGCAAAGCCCGGTCAAGTGGATGCGGGGTTGGGCAGCACTTGAAAGCCTGATTGAATAAGAAAAAGCCAAAAGGCTCCGTAGTTTGCTGTAAGGGTGAATGACATGTGGGGTTTTTCTCCTAGTCGCAGGGGTCGTCTGGTGGGCACTCCCAATCGGTAATCATGATATCCCGATAGGAATTGTTTTCGAATGTGTTACCTACCATCTTCAATATCCTTTCGTCGGGGAAGTCATTCGTTCCAAAGTTCCAGACGTAAATGCCAAAGTAATTGCCAGTGCTGATATTGTTTTCCAGCACATAGCCATAAACTTCCTGGTTGTCTTCGTTGCTCACTTCAATCCCAGGGCCGAGGTTGTTGTGGAAAATATTGTTGCGGGCGGTTATATCATGTCCGCCATCTATCCATAACCCGCCATCCCACCACCCATCGGCGCTTGCATCCAGGTCATTGCCCCAAATTTCGTTGCCTTCAACCAATACATCCACACTATCTTCCACCAGTGTACCGCCGGTATTGTTATAGACTTGGTTGTACATCATTTGGCAATGGGTACAACCATAGATATTGATACCCGTCCCCATGAGAAAATCAGGGAAGATCTGCGGTTTGGGACCGTTTTCATATACCACATTATTTTCCACTAAAACGTTGCTGGATTCATCGACCATGATGCCGTAGCCCTCAAAATCCCAGCCCACCAACTGCACAGCAAAGCCGTTGTTGTGCACGGTAAGATTGCGCATTACGATCTGGTCGCCCAAGTACACGCCAATTCCAACATCAGTATAGTTGCGAAAAGTGAGATTGTCGAAGGTAATGTTGGCGCAATTCTCGCACCAAATGCCTATCCTGATATTACGCTCCCCATCAAGCACCACATCTCCTTCTCCAATAATAATAATCGGTCCGATCAACTCCTCCAACTCTATCCCTTCGGAATACACTCCTTCCGAAATCAAGACTACATCGCCTGCCTGGGCTGATTCGAGCGCTTGTTTCACACTAGCGTGAGCTTGTTTTCGACTGCTACCGTCATTTTCATCGCTCCCATGCGGAGAGACATATCTTGAGATGGGCGGATATTCAACCTCTTCGGTGTCAGTAAGTGGAGGGTTTGATGGCGGGGTGTTTATTGGTTGTACTACAGTGGGTTGTATGAAGACGGATTCTTCCTGTCCCTGGGTAGTCAAAGTATTCTCTCCCAATTCTTCTACTGCGCCGCAGGATGCCAAGACTAGGGGTAGACAGGCGAGTATAGTAAAGAAAGTCAATTTTTTTGTTATCGGAATACCTCACACATGAAATCTAAAGCGATTTTACTAACATATCTTCATTCAATCTGACTTGCTGCCCAACGAGACTGTCGAAAAACCATGTTTTCAGACAGAACGCAAGTCCGATGGTGGGTCTATCGCCTGATTTTTTGCTATGAATGCGGCTGAACAGGACTGTGCGGGCTTAGGTCAACGTCCCAAAGGCGTGGATTTTGCCGATATTGTGTACCAGAGCGAACAACCTCCATTGTACATCTACCTTCAATTTGGTGCATAAAGTAAAGCGGTTCAT
>JAUXUL010000032.1 GCA_030680795.1 Anaerolineales bacterium
AAGAAGAGGCCAAGGATGAAGAGAAGGCCGTGAAAGAAGAGGCCAAGGAAGAAGAGAAGGCCGTGAAAGAAGAGGCCAAGGAAGAAGAGAAGGCCGTAAAAGAAGAGGCCAAGGAAGAAGAGAAATCCACTCCCTAACACAGGGTCGAACAAACACTTAATTAGGTAAACAAAAAAGACCAGTGGACACTGGTCTTTTTTGTTTACCACCGTTCGAAATAAAGATACTTAATTGCAGATCAAAATGACAATCTATTATAGGTATCTCGGAATATCATCTATCCTGCTGAAAAAAGCGGCTTCTGGGAAATGGTAGTGGGGTTGATCTATGACAGTCCCGAAGGCTTTCTACTGGTGGATGACAGCGTGCACGACAAGCGCTACTCACGGACGTTGTTAAGGGTGTTGGAAGGGATCGAAAATGGCCGACCAGTTGCAAAGTCCAGAATGAAGCGGATAGTGGATGTGGGTTGTTCAATATTGGAGAGCGCTCCCATAGAAATATTAAAATCATTAAAATAAAAGCAGGAACGCTATGGCCAAGCGTTCCTGCTTTTAGATTCTACTTGATTACGGAATACGCACTTCTTTATTTCTAATCGTCATCTGATCTAAAAACCTTCGCCCGCTTATCACGATTATCACGCTTATCTGGAACTTTAATGCGGTTTGAGCGATTCCTGGCAATTGCTGACACTCCTGCAAAAACAAGGATACCAAGAATACCCAGGAAAGAGATCAGGATAACAGGCAATAGCCATACAGGGGGGGTATTTGCAGGGATTCCACCAGATAAATCAGAAACAGGGTTGATATTAACCGGTACGGAACCAGGCACAATATCACCAACAATTGAATAAGGTGATGCAGCATTACCGGTAGCGATCTGTGTTCCGTTGGTTACGGCAAACACGCCGGCTAGCTGGCTTTGTAAATCAGGCTGCAACAAACCATTTCCAGCAAGAGTCACGCCGTTGTAATCGTTACCGGAAACAACAAGAATGGAGTTCTCTGCATTGAATGGAGAAGGCATTAATTCAAGGTAGCCAACGCTTACGCCGGCCGGAATTCGATAAACAACCTGCATCTGGCGCTCAATGGCGGTATTGTTTGACAGATCAAAAGGCGAGGGCAGGGCATCATTGAATTCAGCAAGAAATGGCAACTCGCTTGCAAGCCCAAGAACGATCATTGAACTATTGGCACGAATCTCCTGCGGCACATCATCAGCGTAAGCTGCCTGTAGATTTGGTATCGAAGGGATAAATTGTTCGCCAAAAGTATAGGCAAGTCTCCCTGCAACAGCCCAACTGGTGATATCGGATTTCGGAAGAATTAAAGCAACGTCCCCGAGGTCACTGTGAGTCACGAAGGTCGCAGGAAAAAACTTCAGATCCTTTAACGCCGATTTTGCGGGACTTGTCCCGCCATCGGCTGGCAGGTGAATCTTCGATTGATTGGAAACAGACAACGAGGAGGTAGCTATAGAGAGCAGGGTAATCGCATCTAAAGTGGTGTCGGATTATTTATCATCGGAGCGGCAATAAAATTGATGACTGGTCGTGGTAAATTGTTCTCTGGCACAAGGCAGGTATTGGTAGCTCTTGTGACAGCAGCGCTTACCTTTGGCATCAGCAGACTGATTGGGGTCTCGCTTGCGTGAGTAGAAAAAACTCAAACAGAGTTACTGCCAATTGAGGAGTTGACAAGTTCAGGCTATGTGAAGCAAAGCTTGAGTCTGTCAATTTTTAAGTTGACAAAATATCCACGACGGCTATAATTAGTTTGTTGCGGCAACATACTAATTATTATGTCCAAGAACACAGCAGATCAGGCATTTGTTCGAGAACACAACCTATCATCCGTACTACGGTTGATCCATACCCAGCCGCCTATTTCACGCGCGCAGTTGGCAGTCATCACCGGACTGAACAAATCCACCGTTTCAAGCCTTGTAGATGAATTGCTGGCCCGCAAACTTGTCCATGAAACTGGCAATAACACAGGTGGAGCAGGACGCCCCGCCACATTACTTGAAATAAATCCGCAAGCAGGTTTGATCGTTGGTGTGGAACTGGGTGTGGATTTTGTATCCGTTGCTGTCACCGATTTCCTTGGAAATATCATCTGGCGTAGGCGCGAAGATGCCGATCCAACTGAAGACCAGGAAAAGATGATCAACCAAGCTTTACGCATTGTCAAAGAGGCAATGGCTGCCGGAGAAAAGAAGAACATCCGCTTTTTAGGGCTCGGCCTCGCCACACCCGGAACTGTTGATTTGAAGGAAGGGGTTTTGATCTTCGCTCCAAATCTGCACTGGCGAAACGTGCCGTTTGGAAAAATTTTCTCAGAACAAACAAAACTCAGGGTCTTTGTTGAAAACGACGCAAATGCCGCCGCCATCGCTGAGCACCTATTTGGCACAGCGCGCCAAAGCCAGGATTTTCTTTTTGTATTTGCCGGCGTCGGCATTGGTGGCGGGTTATTTCTGAACGGCAAGTTATATCGCGGAAAAAATGGCTATGCAGGCGAGATCGGTCACTCCCCCATCATGGCAGATCCATCCCAAACTGTTTGTCACTGCGGCAACCGCGGCTGTTGGGAGACATACGCAAATCAATACTCCATCATCCAACGCGTGCAGGCGCGTTTGGAAGTTAAACGCACAAGCATTATTCCAAAACTTATCGCAGAGCAAAATTCTCCCATCACCATCCCCCTCATCAAACAAGCCGCAGACGCAGGCGATAGAGAGGCACTTGATTCCTTTACCGAGGCAGGTCACGCCATGGGACAGGGCTTTGCCGGTCTCATCAACATCTTCAATCCCGAAAAAATCATCCTCGGCGGACCGCTCAGTATCGCCGGTGAATATCTATTACCAGCGATCAAGGAGACAGTGACGCGTCATTCCCTGCCCGAAAGTGATCAGCAGGCCGAAGTGCTTTTATCTCCCTTTGGGCCCGATGCAAGCCTGATCGGAGCCATCGCCATCGTTGTGGACGATGTATTGTCAAAACCTATGAACATTGAAAGGAGGTGATTGCGCTAGCCGGTAAATTTTTAATTCAGTATAAATTTCGTTTATACCATCAAGAAATAAACCAAATAAGGAGAAAAGAATGAATAAAAAGTTGTTCGCTCTATTGAGCATTTTAGTGATCGCTTCCATGTCGCTCGCCGCTTGCGGCGGAGGTGCCGCAACGGAAGCGCCTGTTGCTGCTCCTGCTGCTACTGAAGCCCCCGCCGCTGCCGAAGCGTCTGTTGCTTCCATGGGTGGGGCTGTTGAAGTGTTCTCATGGTGGACCGGCGGCGGTGAAGCTGCTGGTTTGGAAGCCATGCAAGGTGTATTCGCGGCTGCCAATCCTGATATTGAGTTCATCAATGCCGCAGTAGCCGGCGGCGCTGGCACCAACGCGCGCGCTGTGCTTGCAACCCGCTTACAAGCTGGCGACCCACCCGATAGCTGGCAGGGTCATGCTGGTCAGGAATTGATCGGAACCTATGTTGCCGGTGGTCAAATCGAGCCTTTGAATGACCTGTACGAAGCTGAAGGCTGGCTTGCTGTCATGCCTGAGACATTGATCCCGTTAATCTCACAGGATGGCAACATCTTCTCTGTACCTGTCAACATTCACCGCGCTAATGTGTTGTGGTACAACCCCGCCGTGCTTGAAGCCAATGGCGTTGAAGTTCCCGCCAGCATGGAAGAATGGTTTGCCGCGATGGATACCCTGAAAGCTGCTGGCGTAATTCCTCTCGCCCTCGGTGAACAGTGGACCAAACTGCATCTGTTCGAAACCGTTTTGCTCGGCACGCTTGGCGCCGATGCCTACAATGGCTTATGGGATGGCTCAACCGATTGGGGCAGCCCTGAAGTCAAGACTGCTTTGGAAAACTATGCCAAAGTTTTGACCTATGCCAACAGCGACTCCGCCTCCCTCTCATGGCAGGATGCCGCGCAACTCGTCGTCAATGGCGATGCTGCATTCAACGTGATGGGCGACTGGGCCGAAGGATACTTCCGTGAATTGGGCAAGGCCCCCAAGACTGATTATGGTTGGGCTGCCACCCCAGGCAGCAATGGCGTCTTCCAATTCCTCTCAGACTCCTTCGTACTCGCAGTGGGTGCCCCTGATCCAGAAGCGGCAACTGCCTGGCTGACAATAGCAGGCTCAAAGGAAGGTCAGGAAGCGTTCAACCCCATCAAGGGCTCGATCTGTGCCCGCACAGATTGCGATAAAGCCCTCTTCGGCGAATATCTCCAGTCCGCCATGGATGACTGGTCAAGCAACGTTGTTGTCGGTTCTCTTACTCACGGTGTAGTTGCCAATGATTCCTGGAAGACCGAAATTGATACCGCCCTTGGCTTGTTCCTCGCTAATAACGCTGTAGATGGCTTCCAATCCGCGCTTGTTGCGGCTTGCGCCAGCTCCGGTCCCTGCAAGTAAGACTAGTGTTAAAATGGTTGAGGCTCTCGAATAGCGAGCCTCAACCATTATTTATAGGACTTATGCAGAATTGCATGTTTTTGAGCGTAGCAGGCGCGCCAATGGCGCCGAACGCCGATTTTGCAAACCGCATATTAGAGAACTTGCTTCTACGCATAATTTTGCGTAAGTACTAATTTATTAAAAGTGAGGCATTCCATGTTGAGAGATAAAGACCGCTTCTTAAACATACTGCTTATCTCGCCGTCCATTCTGGCTGTGTTTATTTTTGTTTATGTATTTATCGGCTGGTCTGTGCGTGTATCGCTAAGTAAGTGGAAAGGTTTAAATCCGGACTATACATGGAATGGCATACAGAATTATCTCGAGCTTTTTGCCGACCCGCGCTTTCACGTGGATATTCGCAACACGCTGATCTTCACGGGCGTGTTCGTATTTGGCAGTATTTTTCTCGGATTTATTCTCGCAGTCATGCTTGACCAGGGATTGAAAGGTGAAGGATTCTTCCGAAGTCTTTTCCTGTTCCCCATGGCAATTTCGTATATTGTGACTGGTGTGGTCTGGCGCTGGCTGATGAATCCTGCCACAGGCTCACGCACCAGCGGCTTGAACCTCTTATTTACAAATCTCGGTCTGGATTCCCTGGTGAATGCCTGGCACACAACCCCAACCTGGGGCATTGCGGCAATAGCGCTGGCTGCCATCTGGCAAATGTCAGGCTACACAATGGTGCTTTACCTGGCTGGTTTGCGGGCAATTCCACAGGAATTAAAGGAGGCCGCACAAATTGACGGGGCAAGCCGGCTTCAAATATATCGTTACATAATGATTCCCCTGCTGTCACCTGTCACGCTTTCAGCGCTTATTATTCTTGGCCACATGTCCCTAAAAGTATTCGACCTGATCATAGCGATAGCTGGGAAACAACTGCCTTTGGATGTTCCTGCTATTTATATGTGGCAGATCACTTTTGACGGTTTGTTCTACGGAAAAGGCGCCGCCATTGGTATTCTCCTGCTTATCAGTGTGGCAGTTCTGATCATTCCGTACATTCGCCATACACTCAAAACGGAGGCGCAACAATGAAAGTCAAGCTCCGTCTCGGGGATTCCTGGTTATACATCCCACTGATCGCGATGGCAATATTCTATCTGCTTCCCATGTATGTCATCATCATCACAGGCTTCAAAGGTTTTGAAGAAATTGACCTGAAAACCATGTGGGATCTTCCGAAGGGGATTGCCTTTGATAACTACATAGAAGCCTTCAGCAAGCTTTCTCCATCCTTGTGGAACAGTTTTGCAATGGTGATTCCTGCCTCATTGATCTCATCCGCGCTTGGTTCGTTGAACGGCTACGTTCTCGCCAAGTGGAAATTCCGCGGCGCAGATGCAATCTTCCCATTCATTCTGTTCGGCATGTTCATCCCATATCAAAGCATTATGATCCCGCTCGTACAATTTATGAGAGGCGCGGGAATTTCAGGTTTACCCGGGCTTGCATTGGCGCACGTCATTTACGGCATCCCCATCACCACGCTCACCTTCCGAAATTATTATGCCAGCCTGCCGCAGGAACTGCTCGAAGCAGCAAAAATGGATGGCGCAGACATGCTCGGCGTCTACCGCCTCATCCTATTGCCCATCTCGCTTCCAAGTTTCGTCGTAGTTCTCATCTGGCAATTCACCTCCGCATGGAACGACTTTCTCTTTGCCGTAATACTCACAGGCAATAAAGACTGGCCCATTACCGTGGCGCTTAATAATATGGCAGGCAGTCAGATCATTTCATGGAATGTGCAGATGGCAGGCTCACTTCTCGCCGCGCTCCCAACCCTGCTTGTTTACATCTTCCTCGGGCGCTACTTCCTGCGCGGGCTTTTAGCAGGCTCGCTCAAAGGCTAGCTCATCCTCCGGGCAGCAGGGCTGGTTTCTCTTGAAACCAGCCCCGCTCCTTACCAAATGCAAAACAAACCATCCCATACAACCATCTTCCTGCTCACTGCGGGCTGCTTTTTTGCCTTCTTCATCTTTGGTTTTACCGACAACTTAAAAGGTCCAACCCTGCCCGCCATGCTT
>JAUXUL010000001.1 GCA_030680795.1 Anaerolineales bacterium
GCCGATACTCATCCAAAATTTCCTGAGAAATCACCAATTCAAACTCACCTGACTGCCATGCTTGCAGGATTTGATAGGGAGGTCCGCTGAAGAACACTCCAGAAACAAATACATTCGTATCCATCACGATTTTCAAATCCAAAACGATCTTCATTTCTTGCCCCGTGCCTTCGCCACCGCGGACGTGACATCTTCCTCCGTCAGTCCTGCTTCCTTTGCTTGTTGACGCGCCTGCCTGATCAACTCATCGAACTGACTCATATCAGGCAAATTGACCACTTTCAGTACAACCACATCGCCCTCGCCAACGACGATAAATTGTGCGCCTTCTTGCAAGTTCAACTGCTTGCGAATGGACTCGGGGATGACAACCTGCCCCTTCGATGACATACGGGTGGTAGCTAAAGTATCCATGATTTCTCCTTTCTTACTAGTAAGATTATAGCATGGATATTGATTCTCTGATCTTCCCCACCACCATGGACAACTCCCTCACGACCTCATCATTCCTGAATCGGACAATCCTCAACCCCAGCGCGGACAAAGCCTTCTCCCGCCTTTCATCTTCCTCTTTCTGCAAGTCGTGGATGTCGCCATCTACTTCAATGACCAGAGATGCTTTGTGACAGTAAAAGTCAACGATGAATCCCTGAATAACTTGCTGCCTCCGAAAGTGGACTCCAAGCTTATTTGCGCGGATTTCTTGCCACAGCATTTTTTCAGCAGGCGTCATCTCGCGACGCAGTTCTTTTGCACGTTGAAGTTTTTCTTTGGTGACTTTTTGTCCTGTGACGATGTTCTTGATTGACATGGCGGGATTGTACCGAAAAACCCCTCTCCCGTCTCCCCTGAAGGGGAGAAGCTAGAACCATTCCAAGCCAATGTAGCCTGCTACGCAGATGTCCGCGCCAGCGGACAAGATAAAAGTCACGCCCATACCCTCTCCTTCAGGAGAGGGACAAGCCGATTCTGCGAACCATAACGTCAATCAGGGAGAGGTCCCTCCGCTGACCACCTCTTCCCTCGCCCGTTTGGATTTGACATGTATTTCATAGCATCAACCTTTATGGATATTGCAATTGAACAACTACTCAAAAGTGCTATAATGTCACAAAATAATCCACTTGCCTAATCCATTTAGAAGTCAATTGACAGCTCGATAATCTGCTGCAACAAAGGGAGTTTCAAACGATGGAACAAATTACGGCATATAGGGCACAATATGAAGAGCGGCTCATCAAAGCGGCAAAAAGTTTCAATAGTGCTGTTGATACAATCAATCAAAAATACATCTCTGATATGCGTACTGCCAAGGAACGCTATAATTTAGATGTTACTTCAATAAGTAACCGCATTAAAAATGTTGAGTCTATTGTGGGGGCTACTGCGCTCGACTGGTCCGACCAGTTTTGGGAGAATAATTTTCACAGTAGCACCATACCAGTTGGGATACGTTTTGGAACTGCTGTTCTTAAAGGGCATTTCGGAGAACTCGAACATCCTGCATTAGTTCCCATATTAAATCAAGGCAATCTAATATTTGTATCAAATGGTCCAGCCAAGAAAACCGCAATTCAAGCGCTTCAATCATCCATATTGAGAGTAGTCTCAACTTTTCCGCCTGGGAAAGTAAAACTAACCTTGATAGATCCTGTTGGGCTTGGAGCAAATGTTGCAGGATTTATGAATCTGCCTGAACAAATTATTGGCAATAAAGCTTGGACAGAGCCGAGAGATATTGAACAACAACTTGCAGATTTATCTGCCCATATGGAAAATGTTATTCAAAAATACCTCCGTAATGATTATAAATCTATGGAAGAATACAACAAACGAGCGGGAGAAGTTGCCGAACCATATAGATTTCTCACGGTCATCAATTTTCCAGCAAATTTCACAGACACTTCAGCAAAGCGGCTTATTAGCATAGCTTCCAATGGTCCGCGCGCTGGAGTTTATGTCATTTGCACAATTGATAGTGAAGCCCCATTGCCTTATGGGTTTAATTTAGCAGACCTGTTAAGAACTGGATCGGTTATAGAAAGCAATGAAACTGGCGCATTTACTTGGAAAGTTGGGGAATTAGAGAAACTAGGGTTACGTCTTGATAAACCACCTGTGCCAGAAAGATTTAACAAGATAATCTTGCCAATCGGAGAACTAGCAAGGGCAGGTGATCGCGTAGAAGTTCCTTTTGAAAAGATTATGCCACCTGATGCTACATGGTGGAAGGGCGACTCGAGCTTAGAAATAAAAGTTCCATTAGGCAGGAAAGGAGCTAGAGATTCTCAAAATCTCGAGTTTGGTCAAGGCACACAACATTATGGGTTGATTGCAGGGAAGCCAGGTTCTGGGAAAAGCACATTGCTTCATGTTTTAATAACCAACTTAGCCTTGACGTATTCACCTGAAGAGTTGGTTTTGTATTTGGTGGATTTTAAGAAGGGGGTGGAATTTAAGGACTATGCGGTTTTTAAACTTCCTCACGCAAGAGTTGTAGGAATAGAAAGTGAAAGGGAATTTGGCTTGAGTGTGCTTCGAGAAGTTGAGCAAGAAATGAATCGTCGAGGCGACCTTTTCCGTCAAGCCAATTTCCAAGATTTCTTTTCCTATCGTAACAAAACGAACACTAAACTTCCTAGAATCCTTCTTGTTGTTGACGAATTCCAAAGACTTTTTAGTGAAGATGACCCCTTAGCAGACCAAGCCGCTAATATTCTTGCACATATTGTTCAACAGGGGCGCGCATTTGGTGTGCATGTACTCTTAGCGTCTCAAACTTTGGCTGATGCTTATGCAGTTGGTAGAGCAACATATGACAAGATGAGTGTGCGAATAGCTTTGCAGTGTACGGAAGCAGACTCTCGGTTGATCCTTGGAGAAGATAATGCAGCCGCAAGATTACTCTCTCGCCCAGGCGAAGCTGTTTACAATGCCTTGAATGGGCGTGAAGAAGGAAATAATTTCTTTCAAGTTGTTTGGTTGCATGAAGACAGGAGAGAATATTATCTCAAACAAATTTCGGCATTGGCTGAGAAGAAGAAATTTACTCCTTCATTCCAACAGGTTTTTTTTGAAGGTCATGTTCCGTCAAAAATTTCTAGCAACATCGAATTATGGAATGCCATCACTTCAAAACAAAATAAGAGTGAAAAAGGCGTCATAAAGGTTTTTCTGGGTGAATCGACAGAAATAAATCCTCCGCACACCGAATCTTTTATTCGACCTCAAGGACGCTCAAACTTTATGATACTAGGACAAAACGAAAAAACCGCGTACTCTTTAATTTCTACGATTTGGGTAAGTATCTGCGCCCATACCAAACCTGAAAACGTCAATTTTTTCGTTTTGGATTTTAGCCGAGCCGATGATGTCTGGGCATCAGTATTGCCGAATTTACAAAAAGTACTTCCAACCTCTGCGGTTGTAGCACGCCCAAGAGACTTTGAAAAAACATTTTCCGAAGTTAATCAAATCCTGGATAACCGTATTAAGGATGGAGAAGCGACAGGGAAGAAGATATTTCTCATCCTAGCAGGCTTGCATAGGGCAAGGGAGCTTCGAGAAACGGATCAGTATGGTTCACCTGGAGAACTTGCCCAAACATTTGCAAAAATATGCCGTGAGGGTCCCGACTTAGGAATTCATGTTATCGCATGGTGTGACAATTTAGGAAACCTAAACCGATTAGTAGACCGCAAAACACTAGCTGAATTTGATTTGCGCGTTGCAATGCAGTTGGGCGAAGATGACTCTAACCAATTCATTGAGAGCCCGAAGGCAAAATCACTAGGTCAAAATAGAGCTTATCTTTACGATGTTGATCAGATTGGGAAACTAGAAAAATTTAGACCGTATGAGCTCATGACAAATGAAGAAATAAGGGAAATCCAGATTGGCTTTTCAAAAAAGAAATAACTACGAAGGAGTGAAACACTATGAGTAGCAAAGTAGATGTTGATATTGATGAGCTAGAACGTTTTGCTAATCAATTACGAGACTTCAATCAACAACTTGAGCAGATAACATACAAGATTGAAGGGCAACTTCAAAATCTTGGAACAAGTTGGAGAGATGATCAATATGCAAAATTCGCTGAAGACTGGCATTCGACCTTTAGAGCTATAAATAAATATATTGACCAGAACGCGCCAGAATATGTAAGGTATTTAAAGGTGAAGGTTGCGAAACTCAGGGACGCTCGGGGATAAATGACTTTTAGGAGAAAGTAGATATGGCTGGCAGAATTTACGTTCGCGACTTAGAAACTCTTCTAAATTTGCAAACCGAATTAAGCCAATTTAATTACGGCGTTAACAAAGTATTAAGTGATGTTAATCGCAGTTTGTCAAAAACCAAAGAAACACTAAGAACCAGATCTCAATTCTGGACTACTGAATTACATAAGCGAGAAGCGGCATTAAGGGCTTGCCAGTCCGATAGAGATGAAGACAGAAACTGTAGTGCAGAGGCTGTTGCAGTTCAACAAGCTCAAGAAGCAATACAAAAAATTAAGACATTGAATTCCAGATTGGAGCAGACAGAAGGCGAATATATGCCCAATCACAATAGAATTAGCCAACTCGTAAATGGTGAAATAAGTCGGGCAAAAGGAAATCTACAGCGTAGCATTGAAAAATATCAGAATTATTTGGCGCAACTCACTGTAGGGCATGCAGGAAGTGGATATCGCACTCATAATTATGAATATCAAAAGGAAAGAAGAAAGTTTATTTTAAACACACTGAAGGAAGATTCAGCCTTAACCAATGTTGGTAGTGCTATTCGAGGAGAAGTTCAGACAAATATTAATCAAAGTGGGGGTAAATGGTATATTAGAAGCCCTAAAGAAATGCATGTTGGGCATCGAATCCCAGGCTGGAATCATTGGAGCAATTTTCGTTGGGAAGGTGCTTATGAAAACTCCTATAGAGGAGGAAAATATAAACGATGAGATCAAAGAATTCAAGTGGCAAACAAGATTCGTATGTCAACCTTGTTAAGGGCTATCTGGAAAAATACGGATGGACCTACGAGCTTATTGACCAGGACATGCTTGTTACAGGATTTTCTATAGATGAAAATGTTTTTACGGTGTTTATTAGGTGCAGTGAAGAGATGGTGTACTTCTCAATTCCCAATTTTGCAAGTTTAGTCAACGATGAATTTGCACTGATGGTATATCAATACTTACTGGAAGCCAACCTGTATATGCAATGTGGAAAATTTGGATTAGATGAAAATGGAAAAATTGGTCTGTTTGCTGAATTCCCTGCTTCGGTTGTTTCGTATGAGCTATTTTCATTTACACTTAATTCAATTGGTGTGAACGCAAACAACCTGATTCAAAAAAACACACGAATATCGCAATATATCCACTTTGATCAAAGATCAGTCGAGAATAAATGAGTTATCTATTTGCCTCTTCTGATGAAATTGTGAAAATATGGCAATCTCTTCGGGCTTGCTGGGATGAAACTCGTCAATCTTGGAAGGACAGCGATCGGGATCGATTTGAACGCGAATTTATTGTGGAGTTTAGCCAAGTAACTAACACTTACATTGCTAGCCTTCGAAGAATGTCAGAAACAGTTCAGGGAATTGAAAAAGAAGTGCCGTAACCATCACTAACCTGTTGAATCCTTTTGAGTAATGAGGAGATTGTATTATGAAAGACGAGCAGATCGATCAAGCCACTGCATACGCCGAGTATTACAATGCGGTTAAAGATTTTAATTCAACAAATGACAAATACTTGCAAACAGCTGCCGCAATAGCCAATAACAGGAAGCTTGCCGTTCAAAAAGCGATTGAAGTTCACATCAATCCCGCGCTTTCCCGTGTTCGCGGAGTTCAATTTGCAAGTGTTATAACGCTTGTGCTTTGCCTCATCTTTTTTTGTATTGGTGTCAATTTTGTAGGCAATTCGGGAAATACAAGTCAAACATCTGAAGTTCTTGCATACGGTGGTTTGGGTATAATGTTTGTTCTGGGTTCTCTTGGAGTAGGGCTTCTTGCCTTGATCTTACTATTATGGACATCTTCAAAAATAAACTCCTTGAATTTGAACATTCGTGATGCTCAAGAAAAAGCAAATAACCCATTTTATGAATAAGTAATGGTTTCAACAATGTCAATCATTGATATCAAATTTCTAGGAGGATGCTGCTATGAATCCGCAAGCTAAGTTGACGCTAACTGATAATTATGGTCAAGTATACCCAGTCACAACTTTATCCGCCCAAATAGGCTCGGCATCGCAATGCGCCATTGTGCTAGATGAGCCAGGTGTGTCTGATGTTCATGCTGAAATACGTTTTCAAGATAATAATTGGACAATACAGAATATGTCCGAGGAAAATAGTCCAAGTATTAATGGCGAAAAAATACAATCTGTTCAGAATCTCACCAATGGCGACGTTATATCAATTGGTGGTGCTATTCTTAGAGTCGCTATTCCAGAAATACAGCCAGTCGTTAACCAATTTCAACAGCAAGATGTAGGATTGCAAACGCCAGTAGCAGATCTGTCAGGTTTTAGAAGTACTGGGGGGGCATATATATCTGATACACAACCTAACCAAGCAATTCCAAAGAAATCTTGCCGTGCATGTCACCAACCTATTCACCCAGAAGCAGAAATATGTCCTCATTGTGGCGTGCGTCAAACACTACCTCCAGCACCTGCGCCAATAGTAGGAAATAAAAGCCGAACCACAGCAGGACTTTTAGCAATATTTTTAGGTGCATTTGGCATACATAAGTTTTATTTAGGACAAGGATTGGCTGGATTAATTTATCTAGTCTTCTTTTGGACATACATACCAGGAATAATTGGTTTTATTGAGGGTATATCTTACTTTATGATGAGCGACCAACAATTCGCACAAAAATACGGGTAAATCGAAATACCCTCGAAACAGAACCAACCTACCCCGCCATATGAGGCGGGGTTTTTCATCTAAAAAAGAATCATAAGGTAAAATCACCCAACCATGTCAAACGAATCCCTAGTTATCTACTCCATGAACAAAGTGGGGCGACTCATCCCCATCAGCAACAAAATGATCCTGCGCGACATTTCGCTCGGCTTCTACTACGGTGCCAAGATCGGCGTGCTCGGTCTGAACGGCGCGGGCAAATCTACCCTGCTGCGCATCATCGCAGGCATTGATAAAGACTACATCGGCGAGATCTCGCAAGCCAAAGGCTACACCTACGGCTACCTCGAGCAGGAACCCAAACTCGACGAAACCAAGACCGTCATCGAAGTCGTGAAGGAAGCGGTGCAGCCCATCGTCGATATGCTCGCGCGCTTCGATGAGGTCAACGCCAAATTTGCCGAACCCGACGCCGACTTCGACGCCCTCGTCGCCGAGCAAGCCAAACTGCAGGAAGAACTCGACAAGCACGACGCATGGAATCTTGATAGCCATCTCGAAGTGGCGATGGAAGCCTTACGCTGCCCCACGGGCGACACGCCCATCAAGATCTGCTCAGGCGGAGAAAAGCGCCGCGTCGCGCTTACCCGACTGCTGCTCACTGAACCCGATGTTCTTCTGCTCGACGAACCCACCAACCACCTCGACGCCGAATCTGTGGCGTGGCTCGAACATCACCTGCGCGAATACAAAGGCACCGTCATCGCCGTCACGCATGACCGTTACTTCCTCGATAACGTGGCAGGCTGGATCCTCGAACTCGACCGCGGTTTTGGAATTCCGTATAAAGGCAATTACTCCGCGTGGCTCGAACAAAAGGAAACCCGCCTCGCGCAGGAGGAGAAAGCCGAAAGCCAGCGTCAAAAGACTCTCGCGCGCGAACTCGAATGGATTCGCATGTCGCCCAAGGCGCGTCAATCCAAAGGCAAGGCGCGCGTCACATCCTACGAACAACTGTTGGGACAGGAAGCCGAGCAACGCCGCGAAGAACTGGAAATTTACATCCCGCCTGGACCGCGCCTCGGTGATTTGGTTTTTGAATTTGACAAGGTGACGAAATCCTACGACGACCGCCTCATTCTCGACTCCTTTTCTGCTTCTGTTCCCCCAGGCTCCATCGTCGGGATAATTGGTCCGAACGGCGCAGGCAAGACTACGTTATTGAGGATGATCACGGGCACAGAAAAACCCGACAGCGGCTCCATCAAAATCGGCGAGACTGTGAAATTAGCTTATGCAGATCAATCGCGCACACTCGACCCTGAGAAAACCGTCTACGAAGAGATATCAGGCGGCGCGGACTTCCTGGAACTCGGCAAACGCAAGGTCAACGCGCGTGGATACTGTTCCTCGTTCAACTTCGCAGGCGCAGACCAGCAAAAGAAAGTTGGCGTGCTTTCTGGTGGTGAACGCAATCGCGTACATTTGGCAAAGACATTAACCGAAGGCGCAAACGTTTTACTGCTCGATGAACCAACCAATGACCTCGATGTGAACACACTGCGTGCGTTGGAAGAATCCCTCGAAGAATACGCAGGCGTCGCCGTCGTCGTCAGCCACGATCGCTGGTTCCTCGACCGCATCTGCACTCACATCATCGCCTTCGAAGGCGACTCCATCGCGAAGATGTACGTTGGAAATTGGTCTGATTATGAAGCGATGATGATGGAAAAGTTTGGGAAGGATTTGCAACCGCATCGAGTCAAATACAGAACATTGAAACGGTAGACCCAAAGTGACTGTCACTTCAAATGTCATTGCAAGGAGGGTGTACTTCCCGACGACACTTGCACCGCCCAAAAATCAGAGCCGCGGCTCGCAACGACAAGCGTACCTAATACAAACGACGCCCTGCAACAGGCGTCGTTCTATTTTTTAATGGTCCAACGGTTTATTAGATGAAAACGATCTGCGCGCCTTCGGTCATATCCATGAAGTCGCCGGCGGTGACCACGCTCTCGATACAGGGCAGGAAGTCTTCCTTCTTGATGCCGAACATGTCCACGGTCATCTTGCAACCGTACATCTTAGCGCCGCCGTCTGAGAGCATTTCAAGGTATTCACGCACAGGCGGAACGTCTAGCGCTTTCATCTTCATTTTCATGAACCAGGTGGCAAAGGCGGTCATGCCGGGGATGATGCCCATGATGTTCGGGATGCCCAGGTTGCCGGTCGGCAGTCCCATCATGCTCATCTTGAAACTGGTATTGGCGACGGGTGCGATCTCTAGCCTATCCACGCGTTTCTTGGTGACCAGGTCGAGTCCCCAGAAGGTAAAGAACATGGTCACGTCAATGCCGTTGCCGAGGGCGGCCCAGCCCATGATCAGGGCGGGATAAGCCATGTCCAAATCGCCTTTCGAACAAATGAACGCGATCTTGCGAGGTTGGTCAGTCATGATATTTCTCCTTTTAATTTCCAAACCCTAAAGGTCTCCAAGACCTTTAGGGTTTTTGATGATTGAAATTACACACAACCCTCGGGCTTGCCGAGACCAGCGATCTTGGCGACCTTCTTGGCGGGTCCCTTTGGGTAGAGGGCAAACAATTCTTTTGTTGAGATGCCCGTGCCAGCGGAGATCTGGCGCAGGGTGGGGGCATTGCCTGAAGCCAAACCAGTTTGGCGGCAGAAGTCAATGATCTTCCAGTGCTCGGCGGTGAGGGTTTCAATGGCTTCCTGTTGAGCTAATACTTCGGCGATCTCCTTCGTCCACTCATTGGGGTCCGTCATAAAGCCTTCTTCATTGAAGGCAATTGCAGTGAGTTCAGCTAACATTTTTGTTTCTCCTTATTAAATTTGATCAATGTGACTTTTAGTCACCAATGGCTTTGAGTAAATTCAGCGAGCGATACAAGCCGCGGCGGACTTTTTGATCGCCCAGGGCGCGTAATAGATAGAAGAGCGAGACTTTCGCGGGCGGTTCGGTCTTCAATGCGTCAGCGATGCGAATACCGAGGGATTCCACGTCCGCAGGCTTGAAGTCGTGGACAAGCCGCTCGGCCACTTTTGCTCCGGCGCGGGCAAACCCAAAATATCCTTCACGCTCGAGGCGATCCAATTCCATCGTCACCTGATGAAAAATGCGCTTGCCCATCTGCTGACCTTCTTCGGCGAGTTCCGCAACCGATTCGAGTTGATCGAGCAAGCCGACCAACATGCGCGTGTCGCGCAAAACGCGCTTGACGAGGAAGAGCAGGTCGCCAAGTTCGAAATCGTTGCCAACTTCAGCAAGTTCATCAATTGAGAGTTTGACGACATGGTTGACAATGGGGATGGCTTCATCCATCAACTCCTTCATGCTTTCCTGCCCCTGGCGTTGCGCCTCGAATTGCGCGGTGAGGTAATCCAGTTTCTGATTGATTTGTGCCAGTTCGTTATCCATTGTGACTCCTACTTCCACTTGCCAGCCATGGACATTTGCGACTCGAAGGGCATCTCCCCGCCTTTGAGCAGGACGTTCCAGTAGATCCACTTGAACATCATTTTGCCCCAGTGGTTGGCAGGGGATTCTTTGAGCAATGAGAATGGACCGAAGCCGGGCAGGGGGAACATACCGGGCAAAGGCTCCACATCGTAGTTGAAGTCAATCAGTACGCCTTTTTCATTGCCAGATTCGATGAAGCAGTTGGCGTGACCGTCGAATTTGGGAAGCGGGTCGAGGCCTTCCATGTGACGCAGGATATTTTCCACAACCACATCGAGCATGAAGTGAGCCACCGAGCCAGCCTTCGAGGCCGGAGCATTACTGGCATCGCCTATCAGCCAGATGTTGTCCCATTTCTCGCTTTGCATAGTATTCTTGTTCACTGGGATAAAATTCAATTCATCGCCCATACCCGAGGCGCCGATCACGTCCGCGCCTTTGTTGGTGGGGATGGTCACCAGCAAGTCATAACCGATCTCGCGTTCATCATACGAGCGGATGACCTGTTTGGCGTTATCCACTTCCATGAGGGAGAATTCTGTTTCCAGCGCAATGCTGCGATCTGTCAGCATGTTTCCTAAAACGGATGAGGCTCGCGGCTTGGTAAATGCGCCGGGCAAGGGCGTGGCGAATGTGATATCCACCTTGTCGCGCATGCCGCGTTCCTTGAAGAACCAATCCGCCAGGAAGAGGAATTCCAGCGGAGCAACGGGACACTTGATCGGCATTTCAGCCACGTTAAGAATCATGCGTCCGCCCTTCCAGAATTTCAGGAACTTGCTTAAGGCTGTCGCGCCTTGCAGGGTGTAAAAGTCAAAGATATTCTGATGCCAGCCGCCGCCGTCTTTCATGCCGGTAATTTCTTCGGGGTGAATGTGACTGCCTGTGGAAACCACCATATAGTCATAGCTGATCGTTTTCCCGGAGGGGCCAGAGAGTTTGATACGGCTTTTGTCCGGTTCGATCAATTCGATGTCGCCAAAGATCACTTCAACGGTCGGCGGCAGGAAATTGCGCTTGGGCTTTACGACATCTGCTGGCGAATACATCCCAAAGGGGATGAATAAAAAGCCCGGCTGGTAATAATGCGTCTCATCGCGGTCCACGATGACGATGCGCCACTCCTGCGGGTCCAATGCGGCAGACATTTTATTGGCAACCATCGTTCCGCCTGTGCCTGCTCCGAGAATAAGAAAGGTTTTCATTGAAGGGCTCCTGATAAAATTTTTACAAAATTGCCTGAGCAAGTTCAGCGCGTTTGGCCAGGTTATCGTGCATCACCGCCCGCAACAGATCAAGCGCCTGGATAAGGCGATCATCACCAAGACTGTACGTCACCACCGTGCCCCGTCGTTCGGTCGTGACCATTCCGCGCTCGCGCAATACTTTCAGATGCCGCGAGACAAGCGGTTGCGGCATTTCCAACTCGGTGCACAATTCTGTCACATTGCGCGGACCTTGCGACAACGCATATAAAATCAAAATACGATTTGGGTCGGCCAGACCGGCGCAAATCTCGGCGTGGAGTTGGGTGACTTCGGCTTCGAGGGTTTTATTCATGGCAATACTCTTTCAGAACTATATGCGGATAAACGAATGTTATTGTGAAAATAATAACAAGGGTGCTATATTCGATGAAGTGTATACTGTCATGTGAAAGGGATGATGGATGTAATTATTGTGAAATAAATCACAACTTAACTTGTACATCTGTCACTTTTATTTGTATATCAATGGCAAGAGGTAATCGGCACATATGTACAAGGTTCTCAGGGTCACAGACGAAAGCCAAAAAAAATACTAAGGTATATCGGCAATTGGTCTGATTACGAAGCCATGATGATGGAAAAGTTTGGGAAGGATTTAACTCCATTGCGGGTGAAGTAGCACATGTTGAAAAAGTAATTTTTTGTAGAGAGATGACCTTGCCTCTATATTAGATAAACGAAAAAGACGGAGGTTGTCAGCCTCCGTCCTTTGTGCATCCTTCGTAACCTTTGTGTCCTTTACAGTTAAGAAACCACCGCCGCTTCCACCGAGTGGATCGGCGGCAGGAAATCCGCCAGCAACTCCCAACTATCTCCAGAGTCGCTGCTGTGAAACAATTGGCCTGTATTTGTGCCGATATAAATCCCTGCGTCTTCGAAACTATCCGTCGCCAGCGCTTCACGCAGCACATCCAAGTGCGCGCGCTCAGGCAAGCCCTTTGACATTCTCTGCCAAGACTCGCCCGCATCGCGGCTGCGCCAGACGGCGAACTTCCCCTCCACGCTCATGCGATACTCGTCGCTTTCTTCAAGCACCACATAAATTGTTTTGGGCTCTGTAGGGTGAACTGCAATCGGGAAGCCGAAGCGCGCAGGCAGTTTGCCATCGCCGATGTCAATCCAGTCCGCGCCGGCGTTGTCACTGCGATACACACCGCAATGATTCTGCTGATACAACACATTCGGGTTGGATGGGTGCATCGCCATCTTATGCACACACTGTCCGTATTCGGGAAATTTATCGGGCATGAAATCAGCGCGCACATTTTTGTTGAAGGGATTCCACCTCTGCCCGCCGTCGTCCGTGCGGTAACATCCGCCTGTTGAAATTGCAACATACATGCGCTTGGCATTCGTCGGGTCTAGAATAATTGTATGCAAACATAATCCGCCATTGCCGGGGAAGAATGTGCCGCGATGTGGGTGATCGAATAAGCCATCGTTGAGGGTCCACGTCTCGCCGCGATCTTTGGAGATGAACAAACAGGCGGGTTCCGCACCCGCATACAGGATATTCGCTTCGTTTTCGCGCCCGGGCCTGATATGCCAAACCTTGATCAGTTTCTCTGGCTGAGACTCCACGTTCGCTCCCTCAGCGGAGCGTTCTGCCTCTTGCGGCGTACCAAGCGGACGTCCAGATTTTGAAGCGCGTGTGATCGCAGGCACCTGCCTCGCCTGAGTCCACGTCTTTCCAAAATCATCTGAATAATGCGTGGTCGGCCCATAAACAACATGGTTGACCGCCGCATGCAGACGGTTGTCACGCGTGTCCAACTGCATGTGCATCACATTCCAGCTCTTAAATTGAATATCACTCATTTGCCATTTTTTACGTTTGCTGTCGCTGCTGAATATAAATCCACCCTTGCTTGTTCCAACGAAGACCATCACTTTTTTGCTCATGGGTTTCTCCTACTGGTCAAAAATAGAATGAACGTTCTAACAATTTTATCACAACATAAGATGAATTTTCCACATAACACGCGGTAAAATGACCATACAAATTAGGAGAGTATCATGAACTTTTGCTATGGATCTTCAAAGCCGTCGCGGCAGGCAAAACGCATATCCCTCTTGGGTACTATCCGCCTTCAAATGACCCCGTAGAACCGCAACAAATAGTCACTTTCAATGTTACAGTAAAGTAGAAGCACAAGGCGATCCAGATGGGCCGCCTTTTCTCTCCAACGCCGATGGAGCGCTGAAGCCTAAAATCAAAAGGAGGAAAATATGAATCGCCTGGTCCTGCTTACGGGACTCATTTCGATTGCTCTGCTGGGGTGTAATATTTCAACAACTGCGCCTGCGCCAACTCCTGCCAGTTCCCCTACTAGCCTGCCAAGTACCACACCTAAGCCAACGATCATTCTCACAGCCACACCTGCCCGAGTCACTTTGCTTGTAAAAACCCAATTGATCAATTGCCGCTTTGGGCCGGGCACGGTATATCAACTGCTCAATGAATTGCGCGAGGGACAATCCCTGCGAGCGGTGGGACGCAATGCAGCCTCCACCTGGTGGTATATCCAGGACCCCGGCAACCCCGGCAGCTTTTGCTGGGTCTCCGCTGATGTGACCGAACCGCAAAGCGAGACCGATCCATTGACAATCATACAGCCTCCCTTTGTCACGGTCACAAATATCAAACTGCGCGTGGAGCCGAACCGCATTGTGGTGAACTGCAATCAATTCCCACAGACCATTTTCTTCGAGGCCGAGATCACCACCAATGGCCCAACCCTGTTTATGTGGAGATGGGAGGCCAGCACGGGCGTCTCATCCGGTGACGGCACACTCATCTTTGAAGAAGCCGGCACACAGGTCATCAATGAGTATTATCAAATTAACGCGCCGAATGAATATTGGGTCAAACTGCATGTCCTCACGCCAAATGAAAGGATCGAGCAGGTAAATTTCCCTGTAAGCTGCACCCAGTAGTTTTAGTAGAAATGCAAAAGACTCACCCGCTTAAAAAACAAAGGCAGCCTTTCAAAGGCTGCCCTTGTTTACGTGCTATTTACCGATCTCAATCCCCAAGCCCGACATCCGGGAGTTGCGACCATTGGGCAGCATTATGGACCGCTTCCTCATCTGTGAAGCGGCCATGAATGAAGCCGGTACCCGCCGGAATGAGTTTGCCGATGATCACGTTTTCCTTCAAGCCGAAGAGCGGGTCGGTTGTGGAACCGATTGCCGCGCTCGCCAGAACCTTGATGGTGTGCTGGAACGATGAAGCCGAGAGGAATGAGTCAGTGCTAAGGGAAGCTTTCGTCACACCGAGCAGGACTTCCTGGAAGCGAGCCGATTGCTTTCCATCCGCCAGTAATTGTTCATTGATTTTGCGGATCTCAAGCCGGTCGACTGCATCGCCGGGCAGGTACTTGGTGTCGCCTGGGCGTGTGACCTGCACCTTGCTCAACATCTTGCGGATGATGACCTCGAAGTGCTTGTCATGGATGTTCTGACCCTGTGAGCGATAGACCTTCTGCACCTCGGTCATGAGATACATCTGGCAGGCATCGCGTCCCTGGATCTTGAGAATGCGATGCGGGTTCAGCGAACCTTCTGTCAGTGGTTGTCCAGCTTCCACGTGCGCGCCGTCTTTCACGAGCAGGCGTGAGGTATTGGGAATATCATCGGTCACCTCCTCGCGCTGTTCATAGGAAACGATGATCTTGCGTTCCTTTTTCTCCACGGCAACGCGTCCGCTGTGCTGGGCTGTGATCGTGGCTTTTTCTTTTGTGGCAAGGATGTCGCCAGCCTGAATTTCAGTTTCATCCTTTGCAATGAATTTCCAATCTTCTGGAATGGCATATTCATCATGGACCATTTCAGCATGTTCAATGCGGATCTCACGCATATCCGCGTATTTTTCTGATTGCTGGATGCGAACCACGCCTCCAATCTCGGCGACCATTGCTTCACCCTTCGGCATTTTGCGTGCCTCGAAGATTTCCTCCACGCGCGGCAGACCGGTTGTGATATCCGATGTTCCAGATGAAGCGACACCGCCCGTGTGGAAGGTGCGCAGCGTCAACTGCGTGCCGGGCTCACCAATGGATTGGGCGGCCACGATACCGACAGCAGAACCAAGCTGCACCATTTCGCCGCGGGCCAGGTCAATGCCGTAGCATTTTGAGCAGATGCCGTGATTGAGCTGGCAGGTCATCGGCGAGCGGAGTTTCATTTCAGCCACATTTGCGTTGGCGATCTTGCGTGCCAGATCGTGGGTGATGACGTCATTGTATTCGGCGAGCACTTCGCCAGTCTTCGGGTCGAGTACGCGCTCGGCAATCAGACGGCTGTACATGCGGCTCATCATGGACTGACCAGCCACATCGTCAGTCGTGCGGATCCAGACACCTTCGTGTGTGCCGCAATCATGTTCGTTGATAATGATGTCCTGCGCAATATCCACGAGGCGGCGGGTTAAGTAACCGGCATCCGCAGTACGGAGAGCTGTGTCCGCCAGACCTTTGCGCGCGCCATGCGTGGAAATAAAGTATTCCTGCGCTGTAAGTCCTTCACGGAAGTTGGAACGGATCGGCATCGGAATGATACGTCCGGATGGGTCAGCCATCAAACCGCGCATACCAGCCAACTGCGAGATCGTGGAGAAACCGCCTTTGGTTGCGCCAGAGGTGGCCATGGTGGAAAGATTCCCATCAGGGTCCATGTGTTTTCTCACGGCAACACCCACCAGGTCTGTGGTTTCCTGCCAGATCTGGATCTCGCGTTCATTCTTTTCCTGCTCGGTGAGCAAGCCACGGCGGAAGTCGCGCAATACCACTTCAACTGCTTTGAGAGCCTCTTCAATGATGCCCTTGCGTTCCGGCGGGATGGAAATATCTGCAACCGCGAGCGTGGTGCCGGATTTCGTTGCGTATTCAAAGCCAATGCTCTTGATTGCATCAGCCACATCGGTGGTTACTTCCTGTCCGCATAGTTCATATACTTCTGCGATCAGGTCTTTCACGCCACCTTTATCGAGCTTTTGATTGACGAATTGCACTTGATCAGGCAAAACGCGATTGAATAACACGCGGCCTACAGTGGTATCGATGATACGATACTCAACTTCGGGCAGGCGATCGCCCTTGTCATCGTACCAGGTCTTCGCACGGAATTTGATCTCAGTGTGCACATCCACTTGATCAAGCGTATAGGCGAGTTCCACTTCGTCAATATCAGCGAATGCGCGGCCATCGCCGCGATGAACGGCTTTCTTTTCCATGGTCAGGTAATACACACCCAATACCATGTCTTTGGATGGGGAGATGATCGGTTCACCATCCGCAGGCTTGAGCAAATTCTTGGAAGCAAGCATGAGTTCGCGCGCTTCGGTGACGGCCTTCTGTGAAAGCGGAACATGGACGGCCATTTGGTCGCCGTCAAAGTCCGCATTGAAAGCGGTGGTGACAAGTGGATGCAATTGAATGGCAGAGCCCTCAATCAGGATCGGTTCAAAGGCCTGAATACCTAAACGGTGCAGGGTGGGAGCACGATTAAGCAGAACAGGGCGGTCTCCGATCACACCTTCGAGCGCTTCCCAGACCTCAGGCCTGTTGCGCTCGATCAAGCGGCGGGCACCCTTAACATTCGCTGCGTAATTATTCTGCACAAGCCGCGCAATCACGAACGGACGATACAACTCAAGCGCCATGCTCTTGGGCAGGCCGCACTGGTTCAATTTCAATTGGGGACCCACCACGATCACGGAGCGACCGGAGTAATCCACGCGCTTACCGAGCAGGTTGCGGCGGAAACGCCCCTTTTTACCTTTGAGCATGTCGCTCAAAGATTTCAGTTCGCGGCGGCCGCGGCGGGAGAGCGCCTTGCCACGCTGAGAGTTATCAATCAGGCTGTCAACAGCCTCCTGCAACATGCGCTTTTCGTTGCGGATGATGACATCCGGCGCGCCGAGTTCGAGCAATCTCTTCAAACGATTGTTGCGGTTGATCACGCGGCGATACAGATCATTAAGATCGGAGGTCGCAAAACGGCCGCCATCCAACTGCACCATCGGGCGCAGGTCTGGAGGAATGACCGGTAGAACCGTGAGGATCATCCAGGCCGGGCTGTTGCCGGAGCGGCGGAAAGCTTCCACCACCTTCAAACGGGTTGTTGATTTCTTGCGTTTCTGCTTACTCTTTGTGGTGCGAACTTCATGCCAGAGCTCTTCTGAAAGTTTATCGAGGTCGAGGCGTTCGAGAATGTCGAAGAAGGCTTCAGCGCCCATGTCGGCGCGGAAAACCTGTCCCCAACGCTGTTTGAGCTCGCGGTAGCGGATTTCGCTCAGAAATGTAAACGGGCGAAGTTCCAGAAGCTCATCCCGCAGGCGCGAGGATTGATTCGACGAAACCGAAGTCTGCGTCTCCAATTCACTGCGCAGCGCTTCCATATCCTGGTCTGCCTGTGCCTTGATTGTGACAGCCTGAGTCTTCAGTTCTTCGAGTTCACGCTGTTTCTTGTCTTTCAACTCATTTTCAAGGATTTCCAATTTCTTTTGGACATTCTTTTGAATTAGCGTAATATGCCTGCTGGCAACTTTATCGCCGGCATCAATGATCTTCTCGCCAGTCAATTCAAAAACAATGGTTTTGTTAGCGGGTTCACCCATCTGGTCCTGAAGCTGTTTTTCCAACTTCTGGCCTTCCTTGATGATGGGATCCATCTGCTCTGCAATAACTTCATCATAGCCCTGCTCGAGCAGGGCTTGCTTTTGCTTAAGTTCAGTTGTCTTTTGGTCACGCTTGGTTTTGACCTCGGCAATGCGGGCATTGACGCCGGAAGCCTGCTCGCGTTCAGAAACAGAGATTTCATCCTCAAGGCGTTGCACGGCTTTCTTGCGGGCTTCCTCATCCACATACGTAACAATATACTGCGCGAAATACAACACACGGTCCAGGTTGCGGCGGGAAACATCAAGCAGCATGCCCATTTGTGACGGGATACGGCGCGTATACCAAATATGCGCAACCGGGGTGGCAAGCGCAATATGCCCCATGCGCTCACGGCGGACAGCAGAGCGGGTTACTTCCACGCCGCATTTATCGCAGGTAATGCCCTTATAACGTGGGTTCTTGTATTTTCCGCAATAACACTGCCAATCGCGGGTGGGTCCAAAAATGGCTTCACAAAACAATCCGTCCTTTTCAGGCCGCAAGCGGCGATAATTAATTGTTTCGGGTTTGAGCACCTCGCCATACGACCACGACAAAATCGTTTGCGGCGAGGCAAGGCTGATACGGAGTGCGGTCAGTCCCTTAGTTTCCACTGGATCCTCTCCTAAAAAAAGAATACGATTCGAGCTGTCCCTGTCTGCGGCGTGGTATTGCAATACGCCAGAGACAAACAAAGGCAAGCGCTTTGAGAATATTTTCTCAAGCGCTTGCTGTTTTTGGCTTGTTTTTTACATCCAACGGGATGATTATATGCGCACAGGGGATGTCCGTCAAGGGTTGTTAATTTTAGTGAAGAGGCATGGATTCCAAAGCAACCCCCGCCTCTTTCTGAACCCTGCGACATGCTCAGGGCGATGCCTTTAGCCTGTTTCGCCTACCCAGGCGCTTTCCTCAGCCGAAGATCGAAAAACTTGGAGGGCTGAACTTTTCATGATTTACGGCGATGTGGTTGGCGTTCCAGATGGCACAAGCACGAGTGTGCCCGTTGGAATAACGATCACCTGCGTGGGTGTCCCCGTAGGGGTGGGCGAGGGAGTCTCTGTCGGCGTGGCAGGCGGCAGGGTGGGAGTCGGCAGGCTGAGGTTAAGTCGGATGCGTTTGTCCACTTCCGCTTTATCGCCGATCAGGGTCAAGCGTAACGTGACGATGCCGTCTGGCACATTTGTCAGATCCCATAAGTACAGCGTGCCGTTTTCAACCGGATTATTTCCATCGCTCAAAACGGACCATAAATCCGGGCCCTCACCCTGACCATATTCCAAGACCCATTTTTTGAATCCCTGGTCTGCATTGACAGTGCCTTTGATTTCAAGCGACGCGGATGAGATAATCTGCCCGTCGGTTAAGTTGATTTCAACAATAGGTTGAGGGTCGCCAGCCTGACATTCGCGTTCAGGGGCATAAATTGGATTGTCTGGCAGTCCGTTGTCATCCAGCCAGTTTTTTCCGTCGCGGGTCTCAAACCAGTCACGCGCCCATTTGTCGGTGACCTTCATAACAATTTCATCTTCGCTGGGACCTTTGCAGGCCTCCGAGGCCTGCAAGCCTGTCCACAGGTCAATTTTGATGCGGCGCGCCAGGTCCTGGCTTGCAGGCAGGGGCAGTTGATCGAGCGCAAAGACTTCGCTGTACTGTGATTTGCAGAAGTTGGATGGTTCCGTACCCGATAGACGACAGACAACTTTATCCACAATTCCATTTGGACGAATGAACGGAGTCGGCGCGCCGTTGGTGAGATAAGGCACAGCAAACTCCATGAACTGTGACCAGATCGGAGCTGCACCGCTCAAACCTGATGTATTGAGCATGGGCGTGTAATCTGCGTTACCGATCCAAACCCCTGTGACAAGGTCTGGAGTGTAGCCCAATGTCCAGTTATCGCGGATGTCGTTGGTGGTGCCTGTTTTTGCGGCGACCGGGAATGACAAGTTCAGAGGCGAGTTGCTTCCGAACATCCAGGAGCGGGCTTCATTATCCGAGAGAATGGATGAGATCAGATAGGCATGTTCTGCGCGGATGACCTGCTCGCCGGGCTGCGGGTTGTATTCGTAGATCAGGTTGCCGGCAAAGTTGGTGATCTTGAGAATGGCCACCGGCGGCAGGCGTTGCCCGCCGTTCGCAAAGACGGAATAAGCGGAGGTCAGATCTATCAAACTGACATCGCCCCCGCCGAGTGTCAGGGAGTATCCGTAATCATCCCGGGTAAACGATGTAATCCCAAGCCGTTCCGCCATGCCGATCATGCCTTCTTTTTCCGGCGTGTTCGGGTCATCATAAATACCGACAAATTCGAGTGTTTTAACTGCGGGGATGTTGAATGAGTTGGCAAGAGCAACGCGGACGGTTACGCCGCCGTGAAATTTTCCATCATAGTTTCTGGGTTCGTAGGGCGGATTTGCGCCATCCGGAAATTGAGAAGGGACATCCCAGATGAGGGTGGAGGGAGTCCACCCCTTTTCAAATGCGGCCACATAATTAATCGGCTTGATCGAGGAGCCCGGCTGGCGCGTGGGGCTGACCGCCATATTGATCTGCCCTGAAATTTCGACATTGTTGAAATCCGGGGAACCGACCATCGCAAGAATTTCGCCTGTGGAGGGACGAATGGCAACCAATGCGCCGTTGTGCGTGTTGTTGTCCACCATTCCAGCAACCTGGTCTGTGACGAGTTGTTGCGCTCGGTCTTGCATGGCGGGGTCAAGCGTGGTGTAAACCACAAAGCCTGAACGGTAAATGGTTTGCGCATCGTATAACTCTTCAAGTTGTGCGCGGACGTAGTTAACCCAGTGCGGATATTTTGCATCAAATGAAGGCGCACGATATGAATAAGTCTTCATTTCGTCCGCGGCCTGGGTGGCGGAGACTGGTTCCACGCAAACAGGTTCAGGGCTATTGCTTACTTCAATACATCCTTTTAGGGTACTTAATTCAAACATGAGCACCAATACTTTTTGCTGACGGATCAGCGTGACTTGAGGATTGGCGTAAATATCGTACACAGCGGGCGATTGCGGCAAACCTGCCAGAAATGAGGCTTCCCCCAAGGTCAGGTCTTTGGCGGATTTCCCGAAATAGGTCTCAGCGGCGGCTTCAACGCCATAAGCGAGATTGCCGTAATAGATTTCATTCAAATACAGTTCAAGTATCTCATCCTTGGAATAACGGCGCGTGATCTCTGCGGCCAGGATGATCTCGCGTGATTTGCGCGTGTATGTCCGCTCAGCGCGTTCCTGAGGTGAGAGCAGCAATGTGCGCGCAAGTTGCTGTGTAATCGTGGATGCGCCTGAAACTGTCCCGCCGCTGCTATAGTTTTGCCACAATGCACGCATAATGGCCATTGGATCAAAGCCGGGGTGGCTGAAAAAGTCCTTGTCTTCTGTTGCGATGGTGGCCGCCACCAAAATTGGGGAAATATTCTCGATCGGGATGTAGGTGCGGCGTCCGGCGGTGGGATCCAGGATCTCATAGAGCGGCTGTCCATTGCGGTCAAGGATGCGTGTGGTTTCAAACTGCGAGGCGCGCTCACGCAAATCACCCACTTCCGGGAGTGTGCTGGCGATGGCATAATATTGATAGATAAAATATGACCCCACACACAAGCCAAACACCACCATCGCAAATGCAGATACGATCAGCCCGCGCAGCAGGCAGCCTTTGTTGCCTCGGAAAACGGATTGAAATTTATTCCAAAACGATTGTTGATACGGAGACGGCACATATGCAGGCGGCTGATATGCGGGACGCTGCTGGTTTACAGGTCGTTGATATGTGGGGCGTTGATTTGGAGATGGCTTTGGCTGGGCAGGTTTCGGCTGATTCGTTGTCTGCTTATACGCGGCATTGGTGACACGCGTGCCTTCCACGTCAATTTCATCCACGCGGTTCGGCAGGGGCATGTTATCCTTGTCGAGGGCCGGGCGGGTGAATCGGGGTGTTTCACCCTCCGTCCCCGTTGGGGGAGGCGTGGGCTTTATGTCGCCGCGAGTCTCTTCTTCCGACTTCAATAGCCGGCGTAATCTGTCGTTATCTTCATTACTCATTGTTTAGAGAACCTGTTATTTTAACTTTTACCATCAACTTGAAAAGCCATTCCCCCTCTCCAAAAGGGAGAGGGCAGGGTGAGGGGCATTTTATTTCGGCTTGCTCAACACCAGCAAATTCAACTTGCCACGCTGACAGACTTCGTCTTTTTGATTGAGCGCTTCAACAGATGCGATCAACGCGCCGGCGCCGATGCGCGGCAATGCTTTGGTTTCAGAGATGGACAAGAACGCATGAACCGTATCACCAATGAAAAAGGGTTTCACAAATTTCCAATCATTGATCTCGCGGAAGGCCAGCACAGTGCCTTCGAGCAGACCGGTTTGCATGATAAGCCCGACAGCAATGGACATGCCCAACAACCCATGCGCAACGCGCTGACCAAACTGGGTTTTGCTAGCAAAGTCCGCATCGGTGTGGATCTGGTTGTAATCACCGCTAAGACCGGCAAATGAAAAGATCGCATCCTCACTGAGCGTGCGTCCGGTGGTTTTTACGCTTTGCCCTACTGAAAATTCTTCAAAGTAAAGTCCAGCCATGGTTTAGTCTCCTCGTCTTGTAGTCGTTAGTCTTGTAGTCGTTAGTTTTGTAGTCGCTTGCAAATGACTAACCAACTTTCTGACCATCAGACTGCCTGACTAAATTATACCCGTTTGACCATCCACCGTTCTGCCCGTACAATAAGCGCCATGCGCGACTGGTCTTTAACCCTCGGCGATCCACTCCACCTCACTCTTGCGGCGGATGCCCGCCTTTGCAAGCCAGACTACACCAATGACCATATCTGGGAAGTGGAACTTGGCACAGCAGATGCAGAACGCGCCGCGATTTCGTTATACACTACCTTTGGTTTGCGCGCGCTCTCTATGCGGATATTTTTGCGTTTCACCGAAGGCCGCCACACAGTTACAGACCCTAACACCTTCATCACCAAACCGTCGCTTAAACGTTTCTATCCAAACTTCCTAACCCTCGATTTCGTTCCCCTCGAAAACCTTTTTGTCACCACAGATTTCTGGGTTCCCGAATCTCACGCCTCTGCCGGACGCGTAACCATCACCAACAAAAGCACTGCCACCCGCCAGATCAAACTCGAAGTCTGTGCCACCCTCGCCCCGCTGGATGGACAATCCATCATCCCCACCCAACAACAACTCGTAAATATTCTAGCAGGACAAACCAGCGGAATTGCCCCCGTCCTCTTTATGACTGGCGGCCCCAAGCACGGACCGGGCCCGCATGCCTCGCTCATGTTGGACTTGGAACTTGGTCCCGGCGCCACACGGACATTATCCTTCGCTGAAGCCGCTCTCGACACCATCCCCAAAGCCTTTGATCTCGCGCGTAAAACTGCCGCCCGTTCATGGCAAGCCGAACTCGCCCGCATTGAAATGCTGGATGCCTCGCAAGTGTTGGACATCCGCACTGGCGACCTCGAATGGGATGCCGCGCTCGCCTTCAGCCAGAAAGCCGCGCTCGCCTTATTCTTCAGCGAAGGTGAACATTTGCCAAACCCATCCTTCGTGAACGCTCGCTCCATAGATCATGGCTACTCACGGACAGGGGACGGCACAGATCACCCGCCCGCCTGGAACGGCCAATTCCCAATGGAGACATACTATATCTCCAGCATTTTGCATGGCCTGCCGCAAGTGACAAAGAACCTGTTGCTCAACTTCCTCGCCACACAGGATGAAGATGGCGAAGTGGATGGCAAGCCCGGATTGGCAGGTCAGCGCGGAAAATTTTTAGCCGCGCCCGTGCTCGCCAGCCTGGCCTGGAAATACTACCAAGCCACGCAGGATGAATCTTTTCTGGCAGAGGTATTTCCAAAATTAATTAAATTCTTCTGGTCGTGGTTCTCCGGCGCGCATGACCGCAACCGCGACGGCGCGCCCGAATGGGATCACATTCTGCAAACCGGTTTCGACGACAACCCCATCTTTGATGTCTGGCATCCGTGGTCACAAGGCTTGAATATTTCACTTGTGCACAGTCCGGCGCTGGAAGCCATGCTATATCGTGAAGCGCAGACTCTTGCGAAGATCGCCAAAAAACTTGGCAAGCCCGATGAAGAAACCGACCTGATACAAGCACAGGCTGAAAAATTAAAAACATCCATTGAAGCGGGTTGGAATCCGCGCACCAGTTTTTATTCCTATCGTGACCGCGAAACGGGTTTGGTTTCAACCGGCAAGATCATCGCAAGGAAAAAAGGCACTGGTACGCAAAACATGCGACTCAAGTTTGAGTCCGAGAGTGGAGTCCGCTTGTTGATCGAAATCCAGACCAAAAGTCCAGCCGCGAAGCGACCGCAAGTGGAGATCGGCGAATACTTCAGCAAATCCAAAGGCGAAGTTGAAACCATTTTGGGTCATCAATTCCAATGGCGCACAGGCGGGCTGGTGGCAACCAGTCAAAAAATCTATAACCGCGTCGGGCGTATCACCGTCACAGGCTTGGATGAAAAAGATAAGATCATCGTCAAGGTCGTGGATACCAGCGGCGAAGACATCACACTGGCGTTGCCGCTCTGGGCTGGGGTTCTCGAAAAGCAAAAAGCCAACGCATTGATCGGGCGCAACCTGATGACAGCCGAACGCTTTGACCGCCCCTTTGGAATGCCTTCTCTTCCGCTCTCTCCCGATCCTGAAGCTGAATCGGTTTCAATGAGCGTGAGCCTGCCCTGGAACATGTTGATCTGCGAGGGCTTGCTCGCCTACGGATTCCGCGCGGAAGCCACACGCCTGACCGCGCATTTGATGAACGCCGTGATCCAAAACTTAAAACAGAGCCGCGCTTTTTATCAACGCTATCACGCCGAAAAAGGCGGGGGCATTGGCGAACGAAATTCATTGCACGGCTTCGCGCCGGTTGGTTTGTTCATGCAGGCATTGGGTGTGACAATTCTTTCATCTACACGGGTAAAACTCGAAGGTAGGAATTTATTCCCGTGGCCCGTTACGATCAAATATAAAGGTCTCACCGTTGTACGCGGCATGGAGCAAACGACGATCACATTTATGAACAGCGAGAGTATGATTGTCAAAGAAGAAACTGCTTGTATTGTTGATATGTAAACAATTAATTCATTTTTATTTCTACGGGGAATTAATCTTAATCCCCAAAGATCATGATTTAATATTTCAGGGAATTTTGAATTCAGAGGCCACCATGCTCTCATCCATTCTGCCGGACTCGTGATCTTGATCGTCGGAGCAGACCTGCTGGTGCGCGCCGCATTTTGCCCGCACCACGCAGGAAAGGAAAGCCATTGAAAAATCTTCAGAGACTTCGCCAATTCATTCACACTCCAACACCTGCGGAACGTCAGAAAATCGTCAACGAGATTGTCGAATCCGCTTCGCCGCGCTTTGACTTTTTCCTGCTTGTGGTGCTTTCATGCAGTATCGCCACCATGGGCTTGATCATAAACTCCCCTGCAGTGATCATCGGGGCCATGCTTGTCGCGCCCTTAATGTCGCCGATCATTGGGCTTGGTTTGGCATCCATCATCGGCAATGCAAAACTGGCCGAGTCTGCGCTTTTAGCTTTCGGGCTCGGCGCTGCGCTGGCTGTCCTGCTATCCACAGCGCTGACAATCATCAATCGCAATTTGCCCTTTGCCGTGTTATACGAACTGCCTAATGAAGTATTGGTGCGCACACATCCCTCTCCTATTGATCTGGCCATTGCGCTGGCAGGAGGACTCGCCGCCGCATACGCCATGACGCGCCCAAACATCTCGGCGGCGCTGCCTGGTGTGGCAAATGCCACTGCGCTGATGCCGCCATTAGCCACAGTTGGCATCGGACTCGCTTGGAGCATTGGGAGGTCGCGGGCGGCGCGGGATTATTGTTCATCACCAATGCCATAACCATCGCCTTCGCCGCAGCCCTCATATTTTTTCCTGCAAGGTTTTGCATCCGGAACACATTTGGAAAACCATCGCGCTCCGCGTACTCTGGTAATCTCCGCGCTCCTGATGTTGATCCTACTGGTGCCGCTTTCCTATTACAGCACCCGATTTTTTAATGAAGCCAACGAGAATCGAAATATCAATGAAATCGTCGCGTTGGAAGTCGCGCGCGTAAACGGCTCGGAACTGATCGAATTGGATGTGCAACGGATGCAGGATCGTCTGAACATGATCGCCACCATCCGCACAAATATCCCGCTGCGCTACGATCAGGTGACGCTGCTCCAAAAATCCATTGCGACCAACCTGCAAAAACCCGTCGCATTAAAAGTGAATCAGATATTGGCGGAGCAATTTGACCCTTTGATTCCCCCCACATTTACGCCGACAGTCCAATTCACCCACACGCCAACCCAAACCCCAACTGCGACGTTGACCCCCACGCCGATTCCCACTGCGACTTTTACGCTGACGCCTACCGCGGGGTTGGTTCAAACTGCCAATGGAACTTTACCGCCCCTCAAACTGTATCAATCACCAGGTGGGCCAGTGATCGGGCAGATACTTCGGAAACAGACGCTTGTTCTATTATATGAAAGATTGGAATTGAACGGCTTGATCTGGGTCAATGTGATGGACAGCGAAGGACGGATTGGCTGGGTTCCGGAAATGTACCTGTATTTTATCACTGCAACACCAGAGCAATAGAGCTGTATTGAATCACATGAATCCGCCTAAACGTTAATTTTTTATGGTATAAAAACTGTGGATTAAATATTAAATTAACAAGGGTAGTAGTGGGAAACTGGCGCTCAAAGAACAGAGAGGAGAGTAGCTTGTGAAAAAAACTGTTGTTGCAGCTGCATTGGGCGAATGTGTTCATGTGGCAGGTATTATGAATTTTCTCAGGCTCGCGGAATCGGCTGGATGGAATACCGTATTTCTTGGCCCCGCTGTACCGATCGAAGAAGTGCTAAACGCGATAAAACGCGAAAAGGCTGATCTTGTCGGAATTTCATATCGCCTCACACCTGAAACAGGTGAGCGTTTGCTTGGCGAATTTGCAGAAGCCGCCTCTGAGTTACACGAGAAGGGAATCCGTTTTGCATTTGGGGGTACGCCTCCTGTTGTTGAACGCGCAAAAATCATAGGTTTCTTTGAACGCACATTTGACGGCAGTGAACCCGTCGAGGAGATTCTTGCCTATTTAAAGGGCAAGCAGGTTTCGGGTCAGAACGAAGCGAGTTACCCTCAATCCACTGTTGAACGGATCAAATGGAAATCTCCTTATCCGATCCTTCGTCATCATTTTGGACTCCCCACGATGGAAGCGACAATTGATGGAATAAAAAAGATCGCAGAAGCGAAGGCGTTGGACATCATCTCGCTTGGCATTGACCAGGACGCGCAGGAAAATTTTTTTCATCCTGAAAGACAGGATGCGCGGCGCAAAGGCGCGGGCGGCGTGCCAGTTCGTTCGGAGGAGGATTATCGCGCATTATATCAAGCCAGCCGCCGCGGAAATTATCCGCTGTTGCGAACCTATTCGGGGACGGATGATTTTATTAAACTGGCAGAAATGTACGCGCGGACGATCAACATCGCATGGTGTGCCATTCCGTTATTCTGGTTCAATCAGATGGACGGGCGCGGACCCTGGGATTTGGAAGATTCGATCCGCGAACATCAAAGTGTAATGAAGTGGTACGGTGAACATATTATTCCCGTTGAATTAAACGAGCCGCATCATTGGGGCATGCGCGATTCTTCGGATGTTGTATTTGTGGTCGCGGTGTATCTTTCCGCGTATAACGCGCGCGCATTTGGCGTGAAAGATTACATCGCGCAATTTATGTTCAACAGCCCGCCAGGATTATCCGACGCGATGGATCTGGCAAAGATGTTGGCGGGACTTAAGATGATCGAACCACTTGCAAATAAAAGCTTTCATATTTTGAAACAAACCCGCATCGGCTTACTCTCACATCCACTTGATTCTGATGCGGCGCGCGGGCATCTGGCGGCTGCCACATATCTGCAAATGACATTGAAGCCACATATCTATCACATCGTCGGTCATACTGAAGCGCATCACGCTGCGACCGCCGAGGATGTCATCGAAGCCGGCAAGATCGTGCGCCGCGCGATTGACAACGCGCTGGGCGCGCCTGATATGACGGCAGACCCTGCGATCAAGAAACGCGTTAATCAACTGGTTGCGGAGGCCAACAAAGTATTGGACGCGATCCGCAAACTTTCCGCCTCATCTTCGGACGCACTCATTGATCCCATAGCTTTGACTCGCGCTGTTACTTCGGGCATTCTTGATGCGCCGCAATTGCTCAATAATAGATTTGGGCGTGGTTTGGTAAAGACCCGCATCGTGAACGGTGCAAGCGTATCTGTTGACGGTCAGAACAAACCAATTTCGGAAAGTAAACGTATCAAGACATTGTTAAAAAAGGAGGCGTAAAATATGAAAGCTATTAATTTTGCTGTTGTGGGGGCTGGTCATGGCGGCAAAGCCATGGCGGCGCATCTCGCGCTGATGGGGTTTTCCGTCTCGCTGTATAACCGCACACCCGAACGTATTGCCGTGATCAAAAAACGCGGCGGCATCGAATTAGTGGATGGAGGCGATAGCGTACCGAATGGGTTTGGCAAACTGGTGCGGGTGACATCCAACATGGATGAGGCGCTAAAGAATGTGGAAGTCATCATGGTGGTCCTGCCATCTTCCGCGCATGCGGATATTGCCAATGCAATGTCGCCGCATTTGAAGGATGGACAGATCGTCATTTTGCATCCGGGGCGTACCTGTGGCGCGCTGGAATTTTCCAAAATTTTGCGCGACACCGAATGTAAAGCGGATGTGACCATTGCTGAAGCGGAGACTTTCATTTACGCAGCACGTTCTGATGGTCCCGCGCAGGCGCATATCTTCCGCATCAAGGAAGCTGTTCCGCTTGCCGCACTACCTGCCACGCGCACACAAAAAGTGCTGGATGCGATCATCGATGCATATCCCCAATTCATTGATGGGGGCGATGTGCTAAATACAGGCTTGAACAATATGGGCGCCATCTTCCACCCTGCGCTAACTTTGCTCAACACAGGCTGGATCGAAGCTACGCACGGCGATTATCAGTTTTACATTGACGGCGTGACGCCGTCCGTTGCGCGTATGTTGGAAGTGCTGGATCGCGAGCGTGTAACCGTAGCATCTGCATTGGGTCTCCGGGCGCGTACTGCGCTGGAATGGCTGAAACTCGCATATGACACAGAGGGCGAAGACTTGCACGAAGCAATTCATAACCAGCCCGGTTATTACGGCATCAAAGCCCCGCCCACGCTTAATCATCGTTATCTCTTTGAAGATGTGCCGATGAGCCTGGTGCCCATTGCATCCCTGGGAAAACGATACGGCGTTTCCATACGCGGCATGGAAAGCATGATCCAGATCGCCAACATCCTCCACCGCACCGATTACTGGCGACGCGGACGCACTGTGGAAAAACTTGGGCTTGAACACATGAGCGTAAGCGAGTTAACGCACTTCGTACAGGAAGGTGTGATTGATTCATAACAGCCCGATCTTGAACCACAGGGAAAGCCGCGCCAATTATGACCGCCTGAGCCGCTGGTACGACCTGCTCAGCGGTTCAAGCGAACGCCCCGCACGGTTGCGCGGTCTGCAGATGCTGGATATCCAGCCTAGAGAACGCATCCTTGAAGTTGGATGCGGAACAGGAGAGTCTCTACCCACGTTGGCATCCCGCGCAGAATCTGCAGGCTGTGTCTTCGGCTTGGATCTATCTGCGGGCATGTTGGATGTCGCAAAGAACAAACTCAAAAAACTTTCTTTATTCAACGTCACCTGCCTTCAAGGTGATGGAGTCCGATTGCCATTTCAAGATGAGTCATTCGACGCTGTTTTCATGAGTTTTACGCTGGAATTATTTCCCGCAGAAGAGATGCCCCGCCTTCTTCAGGAATGTATGCGCGTGCTTCGTTCTGGCGGACGAATCGGTGTTGTGTCCCTTTCACAGACGGAAAAGCCAGGCTGGATGGAAAGACTCTACACTTGGGCGAATCACCGCTGGTCACGCATCATTGACTGCCGTCCAATTCTGATCGAAGATGTTATAAAGGACGCTGGCTTTGAAATTTCCGGCGCCCACGAAATGTTCATGTGGGGGTTGGTGATTGGCATTCTCGTTGCCATCAAACCTCTGCAAATCAACCCGAAAATTAACTGAAACATAAATAAAAAGGAGAAATAAATTATGTGTGGAATCGCTGGCGCATTACAACAACCAGCAAGTGACAATGTCAAAAGTATGGTTGAAAAACTTGCTCATCGGGGGCCCGATGGTCATGGCGTGAAAAACCTTGCACATGCAACCCTCGGACATACACGCCTGGCTATTTTGGATATCGAAGGCGGCGTTCAGCCCATGGGTTTTGAGGATACGTGGATCGCGTTCAACGGGGAAATCTACAACTATCGCGAACTGCAAAAAAAATATCTGCCCGAACTAAAAATGCAAACTCATTCTGACACTGAAGTAATGATGCATCTTTACCTCAAGCTCGGTGTGGACTTTGTGAAACATCTCGATGGTATGTTCGCCATCGCCCTTTATCAAAACGGTGAGTTTATGCTCGCACGTGATCCGCTGGGAATCAAACCCTTGTATTACGGCACAAGTCTTGATAATCAACATTTTTATTTTGCATCCGAGATTAAAGCCCTGAAGGATCATGTAAACTCCATCAAGGAATTTCCCGCCGGACATTGGTATCACTCACAAAAAGGATGGAGTCGTTATTACAACATAAATGAAACCATCCAACCGTTTGAGGGAACGGAAAACGCTGCGCTGCCTTTGATCCGCTCGACACTGAAAGATGCAGTACAGAAACGCCTGCTTGGAGACGTCCCGGTGGGGGTAAGTCTTAGCGGCGGATTGGACAGCAGTATTGTCTCCATGCTTGCATGTGAAGGGACGGAACAACTCCATTCCTTTGCAGTTGGCGTGGAAGGCAGTGAAGACCTCCCCGCGTCACAGCAAATGGCCGAGTTCCTCAACACCAAACATCACCAGCTCATTTACACATCCGAGGACATGGTTAACGCCCTGCCTGATGTTCTTTATTATTTGGAAACCTTCGATCCCGCGCTCGTGCGCAGCGCCATCCCAAATTATTTTCTCGCCAAACTTGCATCGCAGCACGTCAAGGTATTTCTCACCGGCGAAGGCGCAGATGAGATCTACGCGGGATATGAATATCTTTCAGATTTCACCAATCCCGAAGCTTTGCAGCAGGAAATGATCGACATCACCCAATCTCTGCACAACACGAATCTGCAGCGCGCAGACCGAATGTCGATGGCGTTTGGATTGGAAGCCCGCGTCCCCTTTCTGGATACCGAATCTGTTTCGCTTGCATTGAGTTTTCCCGCCGCCTGGAAATTGCACAACGGACGCGTCCCCAAACAGCTCCTGCGTCAGGCATTCGTAAATGACCTGCCTGAGAATATCGTCAGCCGGCCCAAACAAAAATTCTCCAAAGGCGCCGGCTCTTCAGATATACTTGCCGTACTTGCGAATCGCGAAATATCAGACAATGCATATTCATCCGAAAGCATGCGATTAAAGAACGAGTGGAATTACACGCTGCAAAACAAGGAAGCCTTGTATTATTACAAAACCATCCATGAACATTATGCCGACGAGTTTCTGTTCCACACCATGGGACACAGCCGCAGTTTATAAGCGTCCAGACCCTAAAGGTTTTAATAAACCTTTAGGGTCTCTGAAATGTTCTTAAGGAGACCTATGTTTGATTGGTACATGTGGGTTGGCTTGCCCCTGCTCGTCTTCCTCGCCCGCATGGTGGATGTGACCCTCGGCACTCTCAGGATCATATTCATCTCGCGCGGCAGGAAATATCTCGCGCCATTGCTCGGCTTTGTGGAAGTCCTCATCTGGGTGACGGTCATCGCACAGATCACAAAAGGCGCGCATAATATCGTCGTCTATCTTGCCTACGCGGGCGGGTTTGCCGCAGGCAACTACATCGGCATGTATATCGAAGATAAACTTGCAATGGGTATGCTGGTGATACGCGTCATCATTCCAGAACACGTCAAAGACCTGGCGTTAAAACTTCACGAAAAAGGCTACGGCTTTACCAGTGTTGACGCATATGGCTCGCAGGGACCTGTGAAACTGATCTATACCATTGTCATGCGAAAGAACCTGCCAGAAGTCGCAGGAATTATTCAACAAGCATATCCCAGCGCGTTCTTCACCGTGGAGGAATTGCGGTCGGTCGAACATGGTGTTTTTCCCCGCCCATCCTCCCACCCGCAAGACCCTTTTTTTAGAAGAAAATCCAAATAGGCTTGGGGAATAACTGGCGATTACTCATTTCTTTGTTTTGCCTTGTCAAGCGACATAAATATTGCGTTTTGGTTGCGGGGTAAAATTTGGTGATTTGTGGGTAATCACCAGAACGCGGCCTATTGATTTCCAAAACGTTTTGGTATATAATTTCGTTACCAAAACGTTTTGGTTAATTATGCCGACCACGATCCGTGATGTTGCTAAACAGCTCAATCTCTCGATCACAACCGTCTCCCGCGCTCTGGATGGTTATAGCGATGTTGCCGAGGAGACCCGTCAGCGCGTCATCCAGGCTGCGGAGGAGATGGGCTACGCACCGAGCAGGAGCGCGCGCCAATTACGGCGTCAACGCACTGACACGATTGGTTACATCATGCCAACTTCACAGCCGCGCTTTGCTGACCCTTTTTTCTCTGAGTTTATCGCGGGCCTGGGTGATGAGGCCAGCGCGCAAAACCTTGATCTGCTGATTACCCGCGCCCCACCTGACCAAGAGGCCGAACGGGTTGTGTATCAACGTTGGGTCCAGGGTCGGCGCGTCGACGGGGTCGTGCTTAGCCGTATGCGACAGGATGACTGGCGTGTTCGTTACTTGCACGAATCCAGCTTTCCCTTTGTGGCTTTTGGGCGCACGAACGCCTCATTTGAATTTACGCATATTGGGGTGGACGGCGCAAGCGGCATCCGCCGTTTAATCGCCCACTTGGTTGAACAGGGTCATCAACACATCGCCTTCGTCTCTGCCGCGTCAGACCTGTCCCTGCAAATTGACCGTTTTAAAGGCTATCAAGAAGGACTGGCTGAAGCCGGCCTTATTTTCGAGGAAAGATTTGTTGCTGAAAGCAATCTCACCCGCGACGGCGGTTATTTGGCAGGAAAAAAACTATTGGCATTACAGTCTCCCCCCACAGCGATCATTGGAGCCAATGACCTGACTGCAATTGGCATCCTGCGCGCCGCCCGGGAATCGGGCATCAGCGTCGGCTCTGATCTAGCAGTAGCCGGCTTTGATGGAATTGATGACACGGAACATACCGCTCCGCCTCTGACAACACTCAAACAACCTGTCTATGATTGCGCTCGCCGTTTGGTGCGTATGTTGACCGCTCTGACCAATAACGAAGCAGTGGAGGAACCGCATGTTCTCTTGATTCCAGAGTTAATCATTCGTGATTCTACACTACGATAGATTAATGTCAGGGCCTATGTTATCCAACGAAAGGAGGCAGCATCTCAAGATTAAAATAGTGTTTCTTTGTGTTTATGACAAACTACTAAAAACTAATTTGAATTTGGAGAAGATATGAATAAACTACTAGTAAAAGTTCTGGTATTGATGGTGGCTCTTAGCCTGCTCGCAACAGCTTGTCAGCCCCAAGTTGTCGAAAAAACAGTCGTGGTCACGAAGGAAGTCCCGGTAGAAGTTCTGGTGCCGGCAGAACCAACTGAAAAGACTGTTATCGAATTCTGGACCACCGATAACGAAGAAGTGCGCGTCAATCTATACGATGAACTTGCGCAGCGCTATATGGACGAACATCCCGAGGTTGAGATTCGCATCGTTCCGATTGATGAAGCCTCCATCAGCCAGCGCATTGCGACTGCCCAGGCAGCCAACCGCTTGCCCGATATCGTTCGCATGGGTGTGGAACGCGTGGCAGCCTTCGCAGCAGACGGTATTCTCGATGAAGATGCCGCAGTCGCAACTATCGAAAGCATTGGTAAGGATGATTTCCGCACCAGTCCGCTCGAAATGGTCACCGATCCTTCGACCGGCAAATATGCAGCCATCCCATTTGATGGCTGGCTCCAGGCCATTTGGTTCCGCCAAGATGTATTCACTGAAGCCGGATTGAATGCGCCCGTTTCGTGGGAGGACATCAACGCTGCCTGCGATAAACTGCCCGGCACTGGCAATTTGCTCTACAGTCTGGTGTTGCCTGATGACCCCGGCCAGAACTACCCGCATCAGGTTTTTGAACAGGTAGCCATATCCAACAATGCCTGGCCCTTTGATGAAAGCGGCAATGTCACGATGAATACGCCTGAAATGGTCGAGGCGCTCAAGTTCTACAGCGAATTGATCCGTTGCGCGCCTCCCGGCCCGCAATACTGGCGCGGGGCCCGCGAGATGTATGAACTCGACCAATCCGGCATGTTGTTCTACAGCACCTACATCATGGACGACTTAGTGGAAGGCTCCGGCTTGGAAGCTGGCGGAAATGTCCAGATCGCTGTCGATAAACTCGCCGAGAAGACCGGCTTCGCGCCCTCGATGAAGGGACCAAACGGCGAAGCCACCTATGGTCAGTTGGTCACACTGGGGATCATGCAGGGCGCTGATCCAGTAGCCCAGGATGTGATCAAGTTCTTTATGACCGGCCAAAATTATCAGGATGTGCTTACGCTGGCGCCTTTTGGTAAAGTGCCAGTGCTTAAAAGCGCAGTAGACGGCTGGAAAGGCCTCAGCCCCTTCTTTGCGAACTACACGGATGATACGCTGGATCAGATCGCCAACGGTTACGATAGCATGCAACGCTGGCTCTTCCGTCCCGACTACGACGCTACTGAACGCGCAGTTGTCGGCGATATCGAAGGCCGCCTGCTCATCCCGCAGGTTTTGAGCGCGATCGCTCTTGAAGACACGATGACACCCGAAACGGGTGCCCAGTTCCTGCAAGAACAGGTAGAGATACTGCTGGCGGATCGCCAAAAGTAGCCAGTTCCCGTCATGTTCACGATGGAGGAGGCGCTTTTTTCCAGCGCCTCCTCCAAATCCTAAAGGAAAGAGTGTTGATGAACCAGTTATCTTTCATCTCTCGTTGGAATGCCTTACAAGCCCGTGAAGCCCGCCTGGCGTGGCTTCTGCTTTTCCCAACGGCACTGATTGTCTTTGGGCTGATCATCTTTCCGGCTGTTTTCAGCGTTTGGATCAGTTTTCACGATGTAGGGCTTCGCAATCTCAACGATGTCTTTCATGCGCCATTCGCTGGCTGGTCAAACTACACTCGTGTTTTCCAGGATTTTGCCTTCAAATACCAGGGTCCGACCAATTGGGGCGCCGCTGTCACGAGCATTGTTTATTCCTTTTCATCCACCGTGCTGACCGTGCTGATCGGGCTGTTTGCTGCACTGCTGCTCAACCGCCCGTTTATCGGTCGGGGCATGACCAGAGCCATCTTCCTTTTCCCTTATGTCGCCCCGATTGTCAGCGTTGCCTTTGTCTGGCGTTGGATCCTGGACCCTCGTCCATCCGGGGTCGTCAATGACCTCCTCATGCGATTGGGTGTTATTGAATTGCCGCTGGGGTATTTATCCACACGAGGTCTGGCATTATTGCTGGTTATTATTTTTGAAGCTTGGCGCTATTTTCCCTTTGCCATGTTAATGATCCTGGCTCGCCTGCAAGCCATTGATAACACCCTCTACGAAGCTGCCGAAGTGGATGGCGCCAACACCTGGCAAAAATTTAGTTTCATCACTCTGCCCGAATTGCGCTATGTGTTGGGCGCCATTTTCCTGCTGCGTCTGATGTGGACCTTTAATAAATTCGATGACATCTTCTTGCTTACCGGCGGCGGCTTCGGGACAAAGGTATTGCCAGTGTTGACCTATGAGTTCAGCTTCCGCCTGTTTGACTTTGGGCGTGGGGCAGCCACCGCGATGACCTTGCTGGTTTTGTTGATTGTATTCATGCTGATCTACGTGCGCGTGGTGATGCGAAACGTTGATGAACAATAAGAGAAAGGTGAAAATGATTGAGACGAGACGCATGAATCTGATCCAACACCTGGCCCACCGCTTTTCTCTCAGGCAAATCGCCTTTTTACTGATCCTGACCTTTTTTCTGACCAGTATCCTGTTTCCGTTCTATTGGATGATCAGTTCATCCTTCAAGACCCAGGCTGAGATCGGCGGTAGACAACCCGTTTATATTCCTTCTGCTATTCGTTTGGATGCCTACCGTGAGTTATTCGATCCATCCCATCCGAGTTTTCAGAACTTTGGCGCCAACATCTTTAATAGCCTGATGGTTTCTATCCCAACCGCCCTGATTGCTGTCATTCTATCTGTACTGGGCGCTTATGCGATTGCCCGATTGAAGTTCAAAGGCAAAAACCTGTTCTTGAACGGCGTATTGATGGTCTACCTGTTGCCGGGCGTGTTGCTGATCATCCCGCTTTTTTCGATGCTGGCCAACATCGGTGATCGTATGGGTTTCAACGTGCAGGATAATCTGAGTGTGCTGATTGTCACTTACCTGGCGCAAACCCTGCCGGTTGCCATGTACATGCTGACCAACTATTTCCGCACCATCCCGGACGAGATCGAGCAGGCCGCCCTGATCGACGGTTGCAGCCGTTTGGGGGTGATCTGGCGTGTCACCCTCCCGCTGGCCATCCCGGCTTTGGTTTCGGTTTTCATTTACACATTCATGATCGCCTGGAATGAATTTCTGTATGCCCTGGTCTTCTTGAACAGCCGGGAGTTATTCACCATGCCGATCAAGGTCAATACCATCTTCAACGACCCCAGTCCGCGCCCGCATGTGGTCATGGCAGCATCTACTATCATGACCATTCCGGTTGTGGTGTTGTTCCTTGCACTGGAAAGATTCCTGGAAGAAGGCTTGACCGCAGGCGGCGTCAAAGGATGATTTTTGACATTCTAAACTTTTGCATATGGCTGTGCCGGCATTTCACATGCCCGCACGGCTTTTGAAAGAGCCATACATGCGCATCAGTTTTATCGGCAACCCGCTTGTAAACTTCCTGCAAAGCAATACTCTGGCTTTTGAGTTCAAAGAGGGCGCATGACTAAATTTCGCTGATTACATCAGCGAATAATGCCTTATGAAAGATCAAGCAGGATGCAAATTGATGGCGTCATAGGGGAACACACATTAATAAAAAAGCAAATTAATCATAATCGGCAATATTTGTGGCAAAATTATTAAATAATTTTCATCGTCGCCAGGAGAGTATACTCATGGGAGCTTATTACTAAATTTAACAATGACAACCCTACTATCTCACCTCACTTTCCTGTATGGTACGGATTTAGCGCCACAACTACTTGACCGCACTCATAAACTTGTGGCAATCTATCAAAGACGAATCTCTGTGCGCAACAATGAGTTAACGGAGCGAGATTCAATCCTCATTACCTATGGCGACCAGGTTCAATCGCCAAATAAAACCCCTTTACAGACCTTAAGCACATTTTGCAAACAACATTTAACAGGTGTCGTAGGTGGAATCCACATCCTGCCGTTCTACACTTGGACATCCGATGATGGCTTCTCAGTAGTGGATTATCGCAAGGTCGATTCTGTTTTGGGGGATTGGGATGATATTTCTACCATGCAAAGCCATTTCCGCTTGATGTTCGACGGCGTGATCAATCACATCTCGGCGCAAAGTAAGTGGTTCAAGGGATTTTTACGCGACGATTTGCGTTATCGCGATTACTTTATTACAGTGGCAGGCTCGCCTGATCTTTCGCAGGTGGTTCGTCCGCGTGCTTTGCCATTGCTGACGACATTCGAGACGTCATCGGGCAAAAAACAAGTATGGACAACGTTCAGCGATGACCAGATTGATTTGAATTTTCAAAACCCTGAAGTATTGCTTGAAATCCTCGACATCCTACTCCTGTATGTGGAACGCGGCGCGACTTTCATCCGTCTTGACGCGGTTGCTTATCTATGGAAAGAAATCGGCACCAATTGTATTCACCTGCCGCAAACTCATCATGTGATTCAATTCCTGCGTGCCGCGTTGAACGAAGTTGCTCCGCATGTTCATTTGATCACCGAGACCAACGTGCCGCATGTGGATAACATCTCCTATTTCGGCGATGGAACGGACGAAGCCCAACTCGTTTATAACTTTGCCCTGCCGCCATTAACCCTGCATACGTTCCACACAGGTGACGCGCGTGTGCTTTCAAATTGGGCAAAGACACTGACAGTGCCATCTGATAAAACGACCTTCTTCAACTTCCTTGCTTCGCATGACGGCATTGGCTTGAACCCCGCGCGCGGAATCTTATCAAGCGAAGAAATTGATTCGCTGGTCAATAAAACACTCGAACACGGCGGCTTGGTTTCCTACAACCACAACGCGGATGGTTCGCAAAGTCCGTATGAGATGAACATCAATTACTTTGACGCGTTGTCAAACCCACAAAATCTGCTTCAGGCTGCGTCCCCGCCGCCGTCCCACAGGGATATTTCGCAAAGGACGGCGGCAGGAGCAAGTTTTGAAACCTTGGACTTGCAAGTGGATCGTTTTATCGCCGCGCAAGCGATCATGCTCTCGCTCCTCGGCGTGCCTGGCATTTACTTTCACAGTTTGTTCGGCTCACGCGGCTGGATCGAAGGCGTGAAACAGACAGGACGAAACCGCACTATCAATCGTGAGAAGTTACAATATGATCAATTGCAAAACGAACTCACGAATGAAAACTCGTTGCGTTCAAAAATCTTCGCACGCTATCGCCAATTGCTTTTAGCGCGAAGCAGTTCACCTGCATTTCATCCACACGGCACGCAACGCGTGCTGGATCTGGGTGGGGCTATCTTCGCCCTTGTCCGCCAGTCTCCGACAGGCTGCCAGCATGTTCTCTGTCTGCAAAATGTTTCAAATGAGATTCAGACCGTCATAGTGGATTTCGAAGAGGTTTTTGGTTTAGAACTGCAGGGCAGCTGGCTTCTTGATTTAATCCAAGGCAAACGATTCAATATTCGGCGAAAGACACCGCTCCATACGCTCCCATATCAAACGCGCTGGCTGATTCGAGAAAAGAAAAGCAAATGAATGAAAGATGTCTTGAAGCGATCAATTCCAGAATCCCAAAAATGATATTGGTACAATAAGATTGTTCAGTATCGACCCAAACAGGGAATATTTGCCTTATGCAACACGAACAGGAGTAAATGTTATGAATCGAAATGATGTACAACAACTACAATCTTTGAGCGATCCTCTTTCACTATCCATTCTATTGCCAACCAATCGCTCTCATCCGGAAAATCAGCAGGATACAATCAGACTAAAAAACTTAGTATCTGAGGCAACCGATCGTTTGGTAACTCAATATGGAAAACGTGAAGTCGAACCTTTGTTAACCCGTTTGGAAGCGCTGACTGCCCAGGTTGATTTCCGCAACACACTCGATGGTTTGGCTCTTTATGTGAGTCCCAACTTTTCCCGACAGTATGTCCTGCCTTTCTTATTGAAAGAGCGGGTTATCCTCGACCAGACATTTGCCACACGTGATCTGGTGTTTGCTCTCCATCGCAGTCCCCGCTACTGGACGCTCGTACTGAGCGAAAAACCAACCCGGTTATTTGAAGGGCTCCGTGATACTCTGATAGAGATCAGGGAGGGCGAATTTCCAATGATGCATCTGGGACCGGGCGGGGCTGAATCATTGCCGGGCGGATTCGGCATTAAACGGTCAGGTATACGGGATGAATATGATCGGCAATTCTTCCGTCATGTGGATGAAGCCTTTGAACACTTCCAGTCCGCCGATCCACTGCCCCTTACTGTTGTAGGCGTGCAGCGCAATTTAGCCTTCTTCGAAGAAGTTTCAAAACATAATAACTCGACCCTGTGTACTCTCGAAGGCAGTCACGACAAGACCTCGCCGCACGAATTGGGAGAGCTTGTTTGGCCGCTGGTGCAGGAAGGACTGGCAAGCCAGAGAAAAGAAGTCTTTAACGAGTTGGGAAAAGCAATAGGAGCCAGACAGTTTGCTTCCGGCATTCAGTCGGTCTGGCAAGCCGCGCAGGAGGGGCGCGGCGCCATCCTGCTCGTGGAACAGGGTTTTCACACTTCAGCTCGTCTTGATTCCACTGGAATTAACCTGATACCTGCCGATAACCTGGCTGAAGCGGGTATTTTGGATGATGCTGTGGATGAACTCATTGAAACCGTGTTGTCAAAAGGCGGGCAGGTAGTCTTCACAGAGGATGGCACACTGGAGCTTCACCAGCGCATCGTTTTGATTTTGCGTTATTAATCGGTTGAAAAGGATATTCACAGATGGGCTTGAAAAAATCTCTTAAAATCTCTCAACCTCTGCCCAATCATCACATCGGTTTTATTTCAACCCGCTTCGCAGGCACAGACGGCGTTTCGCTTGAAACAGAAAAATGGGCAGCCGTGCTGGAACGGCTGGGACACAAGTGTTTCTATTTTGCAGGCAAATGCGATCGAAACGCAGACCAGTCCCAGGTCGTGCCTGAGGCGTTTTATCGTCATCCCGAAATTGACAGGATCAATCAGCAGGCATATTCGGGCAGTTGGACGGTCACGAAAGAAGCGCGCGAATCCCATCCTGAAATGTCCGACTTACATAAGGATTTTTTTTCTATCTATGTGCGCCCGCCGCAAATGACGCGCCGCGTCAACGAATTGAAAGAATATTTCAAGGAAGAGTTGTACAAATTTGTTCGTCGTTTTGACTTGGAAATTCTTGTGATCGAGAACGCAGTCACGATCCCGCTTAACCTGCCGCTTGGTCTGGCGTTGACGGAGTTCATTGCCGAGACGGGTTTCCCCACCATCGCGCACCATCATGATTTTTATTGGGAGCGCCAGCGCTTTCAAGTCAATTGCGTGGGAGATTATCTTGCGGCGGCATTTCCGCCCAACCTGCCCTCGATTCGACACGTGGTCATCAACTCATTGCAAGCCCAACAGATCGCTTCGCGTTACAGCTTGACCTCGCGTGTGATCCCCAACGTGATGGACTTTGACTCCCATCCACCTGATCCTGATCACGATCCTTACACTCAGTCCATCCGCGCAGACTTTGGTATTGAACCAGGCGAATATTTTTTCCTGCAACCCACGCGCGTCATCCAACGCAAAGGCATCGAACATGCCGTTGAACTTGTGCGCCGACTTGGGCTTCCTGCGAAACTCGTCATCTCACATGCTTCGGGCGATGAAGGCCCGGACTATGAGAAACACGTGCGCGAATATGCCCGTCTTTTGGATGTGACTGTTCGCTTTGAATCCGACCAGGTGCAGGATAAACGCGGCACCACAAAGGATGGCAAAAAGATTTACACACTGGGAGATGTTTATCCACATGCCGACCTTGTCACCTATCCATCCGCCATGGAAGGGTTTGGCAACGCCTTCCTCGAAGCTGTGTATTATCACCGTCCGATTTTGGTCAACAACTATTCCATCTATGAAGTGGATATCAAACCCAAAGGCTTTCGCGCGGTCTGGTTCGATGGCTTCATCAGTAAAGATACTCTTGGGGTGGTTCGTTACATTCTGCAAAATCCAACACAGGCGCAGGAATGGGCGGAGGAGAATTATCAACTTGCAAAAAGATATTTCTCCTTCACAGTTTTGGAGCGCCGTTTGCAATCCATTCTGGCAGATTGTTTGGGACAACAAATATGAACATTAAGTCAAAACCAATCCACAGATTTTGCAGATTACACAGAATTATTTTTTCCTTCAAAAATAAGCGAAATCCCCTGGCACTGCCCGCCAGGGCAAGTGTGCTTAATCTGCGGATAAAACGGAGCGGCAATATATGAACATCGCCCTGCTTCATTACTCAGTTCCGCCCATTGTCGGCGGTGTGGAAAGCGTGATCGCCCATCATGCGCGGCTGATGTCTGCGGATGGACATTCTGTCCGCTTGATCGCGGCGCGCGGTGAAGGATTGAACGAAAACATACCCTTGATTTCAATTCCTTTTGCAGACTCACGCCACGCGCGTGTGACGAAAATGAAAGAGCAATTGGATCGGGGTGAAGCGACAAAGGATTTCGAGTCGTTGCGCGATGAACTCGCCAAACAATTGCAGGACGCTTTCTCTGGTGTGGATATTTTGATCGCGCACAACGTCTGCTCGCTGAATAAAAACCTCGCGCTGACCGCCGCGCTTCATCAATTGCACGCTGCGCGAAAATTGCCGCGCCTGATCCTCTGGCATCATGACCTGGCATGGACGACGCCACGTTATCAACCTGAACTGCACGATGGCTATCCCTGGGATTTGTTGCGTACCAACTGGGGCAACACCATGCATGTCGTTGTTTCAGAACTTCGTCGCAGGGAATTGTCGGATTTAATGAAACTTGAGCCTGCTTCCATCCATGTGATTCCCAACGGCGTGGATGCGGCGCGCTTTTATAAACTTGAACCGCAAACCCAAACCCTGCTTGAACAAACGCATTTGCTGGAGGCCGCGCCCATTCTGCTTTTACCTGTCCGCGTGACGCCGCGCAAGAATATTGAACTGGCTTTGTATACTCTGGCTGAACTACGAAAGCAATTTCCAAATGCCGCACTGCTGGTGACGGGCCCCCTGGGTCCGCATAATGGGGACAATCTCAAATACTTCGAGATGCTCACAAGTTTACGCACGCAATTGGGTTTGCAAGGTTCGGTTCATTTCCTTGCCGAACTTGTAGATTCCTTCCTGCCAGATGAAGTCATCGCGGATTTTTATCGTATTTCAGATGCGCTCTTCTTCCCCAGCCGCGAAGAGGGCTTTGGGATTCCGTTGATCGAAGCCGCATTCAGTCATTTGCCCGCCTTTTGCGCGGATATCCCTCCCCTGCGCGAGTTGGGCATAAGTGACGCGGCTTTCTTTTCGCCCGATGAAAACCCCGCCAAGATCGCGGCATTGCTTGCTGAGTATTTTCAATCTGCCTCACCCGCACGTCTCGCCATGCGCGCGCGTTCATCCTTCCGCTGGGAAGCGATCTATCATCAACACATCGCGCCGATATTATAAATTTGGAGTACAGAAGCCTGCTTCTGGTTGTGCGAACAGCAATCTGTTCGACTCCAAAGGGAAAGGATAATCCCATGATAAAACATTCTGATTTTAAGCCCATTCACACCATCCTCATCCCGCTTGTGCATGAGGGTCCAGGTTTGGATGCGCTCGAACTTGCGCGCCATTTTGACGCGGAAATCCTCCTTGTGGGCGTGGTGGTTGTTCCGCCCGATCAATCATTGAGCGTTGGCGCGATGGCCGCGCGCGCCTTGCGGAAACAATTACGCCATTATGGAAAAGATGAACGCATTACCAGCAAATCACAGATCATCGTTTCCCATCAACCGTGGAACGAACTCTCAAACCTTTTGCAGAAGGAGAAGCCAGACCTGCTCTGCCTGGAGTGGGATTCTCATCTGACTGCCTTAGGCGTGACCACAAATGACGTATTGACGCGCCCTCCTTGCGACGTCGCTTTGGTGCGCGGAAAAATTACCAGTAAACCGAAGCAGGTCCTCGTTCCAGTAAGAGGCGGACCTCATGCGGAGTTATCTTTGCGTGTCGGTTTGGGCCTGCATCCAAAAGGGGTCACGGCTCTTCATCTTCGTAAAACAGATGATCCTGATGATGGAAGCGATGCGCCGTTCAAGGGTCTGGAGCGCGTGCTGAAGCAAATGCCTGATGTGCAGAAACAAATTGTAGTTACGGAGGACGCAGCGCAATCGATCATTGACAATGCCAAACGGGCAGATGTGATTATTTTGGGTGCAACCTCCCAGCCCGTTACAAGTTCCGTTTCGCTGGGCGCTTTTGCAGACCGCATATTGCGAGATGCGCCTGGCGTGGTCATTGCTGTAAAAAGCGGGCGGCCACTGCCTCAGTTTAATTATGACGAAAGCGCGGGCGTGCAAGCCATTTCGATTTTGGTGGATAAATGGTTTGCTGAAAATACGTTTCATGCGGATGAATTCAAACAATTGAATGAACTGGTTGAATTGAAACGCCAGCAAGGTGTGAGTATCAGCCTGGCTTTGCCCGCGTTGAATGAAGAAGAGACGGTCAGTAAAGTATTAAAGATGATGAAAAAAGAATTGGTGGGGAAATTCCCGTTGTTGGATGAGATCGTTTTGATCGATTCCAATTCAACCGATCGCACGCGCGAGATCGCGGAGCAGGAGGGTGTCCCTGTTTACATCCACCAACATTTGCTTGAACGATTAAGACCAAGAACAGGCAAAGGCGAGGCCTTGTGGAAGAGCCTGCTGGTCACGCGTGGAGATATCATCGTGTGGATTGATACGGATATTGTTAATATCCATCCGCGTTTTGTGTACGGCATTCTGGGACCGATGCTGATCAATCCGCAGGTTCAATTTGTAAAAGGGTTTTATCGCCGGCCTTTGAGGGTAGGCGATAAAATGCAGGCGGGCGGCGGAGGGCGCGTAACCGAATTGACGGCACGTCCTTTGTTGAATCTGTTTTATCCCGAACTTTCGGGCGTGGTGCAGCCGCTTTCGGGAGAATATGCGGGCAGGCGTGAGGCATTGGAACGCGTACCGTTCTTTTCCGGCTACGGCGTCGAGACAGGTTTGTTAATTGACATTTACGAAAAGTATGGCTTGAATGCCATCGCGCAGGTTGACCTGCTTGAACGCATTCATCACAACCAGCCCCTGGAGGCATTGAGCAAAATGTCTTTCGAGATCATCCAGGCGGTCATTCACAAACTGGAGAATCGGCTGGGGTATGCGGTGCTTGAAGACGTGAACCGCTCCATGAAATTGATCAGATACAACTCTAAAGGTTATTTTCTGGATGTCGAAGAGATCGCCGAACGCGAACGTCCGCCGATGATCGAAGTGCAGGAATATGTGGAAAGAAAACGATGACGGTTCTCTGGCTTATCCGTCACGGACAGACGGATTGGAATCTGACGGGCAGGTGGCAGGGACAGGCGCCTGACGCGCCAGGATTAAATGAGGCAGGACGCGCACAAGCGCTTGCCCTTCGTGATGAACTGAAGGATGTGCGTTTTTCCGCGATTTATTCCAGCGAAATGCTGCGCGCCAGGCAAACCGCCGAGTTGATCGCTGAACCCCTGGGCTTGACCGTCACCCTCGAGCCGCGTTTGCGAGAAATGAATCTCGGCGCGTGGGAGGGAATGCTCTCCAGTGACATCGAAGTGCAATATCCGCAGGAACTGGCAGAACGCGCACGTGATCCTTTTCATGCTCGAGCGCCGCAAGGCGAATCCCCTTTGGAAGTGGCGGAACGCGTGATTGCGGCAGTGAATGATATCGCCACAAAACATCAGGACGAATCAGTATTGATCGTTGCACATGGCGTTTCGCTGGCAGTCATTATCTGCCACGCGCTAGGCATTCAAATTGACAAAGTGTATGAGCACGTTCCTGAAAACGGGAAACCTTATCGGGTAGAATGGGAATGAAATTGTTTGGGTTATACTTTCAAAATCCAATAACCATTCGGAGATGATATGAATGTAGCTTCCTGTATGAAACGAAACGTGGTTTCCATTCCATTGACCGCCAGGATCCGTGAAGCCGCCGCCATCATCGTAAAAAAACATATCGGTTTACTGCCTGTGATCGATCGGAAGGGGAAACCGGTTGGCGTAATCGGGCTGCGCGATTTGCTAAATCTCGAACTGCCGGATTTTGTCAAGTTTGTGGAAGATGTGGATTTTGTCCACGATTTTGGCGCAGTGGAAGAGACCCGACCGCCCGCAAAGATGCTGAAAAAAACCATCCGTTCTTTGATGCGGCCTGTAATTACTGTCGAGGGGGATTGCGGCCTCCTTCGCGCATATGCCTTGATGCTGCAACAAAACCTGCACGACATTCCAGTGGTGTCAAAAGACGGGCGGCTGGTTGGGATTGCTTCCCGCGTGGATGTCGGCGTTGCCATCCTTTCCACCTGGTCCAAGGTGGAATGATGCCCATATTCCCAGTCCTCCTTTCCAGTCTCATCTTTTTTGGAAGCCTCATTCTCATCTTTTCCGAGAAGATCAACCGTTCTATCGTCGCTATTGCCGGGTCGGTGTTGATGATCGGAGCGGGAAAATTTCTGGGTTTTTATTCAGAAGAAGCCGCAATCGAAGCGATCGATTTCAACACGCTGGGGCTTTTGATGGGCATGATGATCTTGGTCGCCATGCTCGAACCAACCGGATTCTTTGAATACCTCGCGGTGCTCGCCGCACGTGCGTCAAAAGGAAAGCCCGTGCGTCTGTTCATCCTTCTGGGAGGCATAACCACCATCCTTTCCATGTTCCTTGATAACGTGACGACTGTGGTATTGATCGCGCCCGTGACCATTCTTATCAGCGAGATCCTCGGTGTCAGCGCTCTCCCCTATCTTATAGCGGAGGCGCTGTTATCGAATACGGGAGGGGTTGCCACCCTGGTGGGCGATCCGCCCAACGTGTTGATCGGCTCCGCGGCAAACCTGTCCTTCATCGATTTCCTTGTGTATTCCCTGCCCATTGTCCTTGTCGCATGGGTGGCTGCGTTGATCCTTTTACTATACCTGTTCAAAAATGAATTGTCCAAACGCCCGCGCAGAAGCAAGGCCGTGATGAAACTCATACCCGCCGAAACACTCAACCAGCCTGAGACAGCCCGCCGGATTTTGGTCGTGTTGGGCGGGGCAGTATTATTTTTCTTCGTGCATCACCTGTTGCATATCGAACCGGCTTTTATTGCGCTCAGCGCCGCCGCAATTGCCTTGATCTGGGTCCAGCCCGATATTCAGGAAGTATTGAAGAAGGTGGAATGGAGTGTGCTTCTTTTCTTCGGCGCTCTTTTTATCATGGTTGGAGGGCTGCAGCATTCGGGAGTACTTAAAATGGTGGCCGGAATATTTGATGCCGCAACTGATGTTTCCCCGGTTCTGTTTGGGGTTTTGATTATTTGGGTTGTGGCCGGCCTTTCCGCCGTGGTGGATAATGTGCCGATTACCATCGCATTGATTCCCATCGTCAAAGAACTGGGAGCGACCGGCATTAATATAACGCCATTGTGGTGGGCGCTTGTATTTGGCGCAGGCTTTGGCGGCAACGGCACGATCATCGGCTCCACTGCGAACATCATCGTTGCCTCACTTTCCGAAAAAACGCGCACACCCATCACAGCATCCCTGTGGATTAAACGCGGCCTGCCTGTCATGCTGTTGACCTGTCTCATTGCCAGCATCCTGTTTGCCATTTTATACAAGGTCTTCTAGTTCCATTGGTAAATGGGCGCAGCCATGTCAAAATACGGCTATTACAGGAGAAATTGTTTCACATCCAAACAGAAGCGGGTATACTTTAATCGTAACATTCGATGAGCATCTTTCTGCAACTTGCCTTTCTCCTTTCGATCATCCTGCTCTCTGCAAAGATGGCGGGATATTTAAGTATTCGCATCGGCCAGCCCTCGGTATTGGGGGAGCTTTTGGTTGGCATTTTACTTGGTCCCTCCCTCATCAATTTGCTCAATCTCTCTTTCATTGAGCACGAACTCACAGAGACGGTTGCCAAACTTGGCGAACTCGGCGTGTTGTTGCTCATGTTCCTCGCGGGATTGGAATTACATTTCGGCGAGATGAGACAGAATCTACGTGTAGCCGCTTTTGCTGGGTTAATGGGCGTGGTCTGGCCTGTTTTGCTGGGATGGGGCGCTGGTCTGCTTTTTGGTTTGGATCAGTCTGCTTCGATCTTTCTTGGACTGATACTTGGCGCCACCAGCGTGAGCATCTCCGCCCAGACGTTGATCGAGCTAAAGGTGTTGCGCAGCCGTGTTGGAATAAGCCTGCTCGGCGCGGCAGTGTTTGACGATGTATTGATCATCTTATTGCTTTCTGTATTTCTCGCCCTGCAAGGCGGGGGCGGAAGCAGTTACGATATTTTATTGATCATCGTCCGCATGGTCTTGTTCCTTGCCCTTTCGGTGATGTTTGGCTTATGGGCGTTGCCATGGATCATCCGACGTATCTCCAAACTTCCTGTCAGCCAGGGCTTGCTTACTATTTCTCTCGTCATTATGCTGGCCTATGGCATCGCTTCGGAGTATTTTGGCGGCATGGCGGCCATCACAGGCGCATTTTTGGCTGGCTTGATGTTGGCGCGCACACCTGAAAAAGAGAGAATCGAATCAGGTATGCACGCGCTTGCTTATGGATTGTTCGTACCGATCTTCTTCGTCAACATTGGTCTATCCATTGATCTGCGCGAGTTCCAATTACAGGCATTGCTCTTTACAGTTGTTATTATTCTGGTGGCAGTTGCCGGCAAATGGCTTGGCTCGGGCTGGGGCGCGCGGCTGGGCGGACTTTCGCAACGCGAATCGATTCAACTCGGCGCGGGGATGATCTCGCGCGGCGAAGTGGGGCTGATCGTTGCAAGTGTGGGGAAACTCGCAGGTTTGGTTAACCCAGAGGAGTTTTCCGCAATTGTCGTCATGGTGCTGATCACCACCTTGATCACACCGCCCATCCTGCGCGCATTGTTTACGCAAAAGGAAGATAAGGCGAAGAAAATGCAACTCGAAGCGGAGCAGGTTCCGGCTTCGTCTGCAACGTCCCCGCAGGGGGATGCGAATGAATTGGAGGTGTCCTAATGTATTTGATCATCCTGTTTTTACATAATCCAGACCTGTTGGAAGAACTGTTAAAAGAATGGAATGATGAAGGCGTGGATGGCGCGACAGTGCTCTTTAGCACGGGTATGGAGCGGCTTCTTCAAAAGCAGGGAATACGCGATGATATTCCGCTCATTCCTTCGCTGGATGATTTTTATAAAGCGCCGGAAACACTCAGCCGTACGATCTTTGCAGTCATAAAAGAAGAAGCCCAGATCGATAAAGTTCTCGCCGCCACGCAACGTGTGACGGGAGATTTGAATACTCCCGGAGCTGGTGTGTTTCTTGTCATGCCGGTATTGAAGACATACGGTTTTATAGAACAAGGGAGAAAAAAATGACACAAAGCCCAGTTCAATTATTATTGGTGGCAGTCATTCAAGATCAAGACCTTGAGACCGCAACCAAGGCCTTGCAGGGCCTTGGCGCATCGCTGACTTATCTTTCAAGCGCGGGCGGTTTCCTGAGCCGCCGCAATGCCACCTTGTTGATCGGTCTGCCTGCTGAAAAGAAAAATGAAGCCTTCGCAGCATTGCAGGAAGCCTGCCGCCAGCGCGTTGAATATATGACCCTTCCGCTCGAAGGCTCGTCCATGCCGATGCCCGCGCCTGTGCCAGTCACCGTCGGCGGCGCGACTGTGTTTGCGTTACCGGTTGAAAGATTCGAACAGATTTGATTTCGCTTTTTGCGCCGTCCTTCCCTAGCACTGTGCCCGCCAGGGCAAGTGTGCGAAGCACCCTGCGGGCGGCGCAAAAATCGCCGCCGAGGTTTGTACTGAGTCTGTCGAAGTGACGGCGGTTTGAGCAGAAGGAGAATTCACTATGAAAATGATCATTATCATTGTGCAAGACAACGATGCCGATATGCTTACCCAGGCGCTTACCGCGGGAAGTTTCCGCGTAACGCGTGTGGCCTCCACGGGTGGTTTTTTACGGAGCGGGGTTGTGACTATGCTGCTCGGAGTGCAGGCAGACCAGGTGGATGCGGTCTTACAAACAGTTCGCAATTCACTGCCCTCCATAGCCGATCAAAAACGCGCCACTCTCTTTGTAGTGCCTGTGCAGCACTTCGAGCAAGTTTAATATGAAAAATAATTTACGCTTTGCATTTGCATTCATAACATTGCTCGCGGCAATGCTCGCCTGCGCAAATCCTTTAAGTGGAACTGCGCCCGCAACTGCAAACGTGGAGACAGTTGTCGCCGCGACACTGGACGCGCTGACCGCTTACGCGCCTGCGCCTGAAGTGAGCGCAACGCCTCTTCCTTTAACCGTTAGCCTGCTCCCGCATTCGATGTATTTTATCAACAACGACAGCGCCGGACTCGCGCAAGTCTATCGCCTGGATCAAGCGGGTGTTACCGTCACACAACTCACCTTCGAACCTGCCAATGTAGACGACTACGATGTTTCGATGCTGGACGGCAGTGTCGTCTATGTTTCCAATAATCAATTGCTGACCATCCATGCGGATGGAAGCAGCCGCAGTACGATCTTTGATGGCTTTTCGGTCAACAGCCCGGTCTGGTCGCCCAACGGCGAGACGATCGCCTATGCTTACAAAGGTTTAAATTTCTATTCCATCGTGAGCGGACAGTCCAACCGCGTGCTGGAAGACCAGATTGACGACCTGGGCGGCGGGCAAACTTTTCCACGCGAATTATATTGGCCTGAAGTTTATTCAGCCGATGGAAACAAACTGATCGTCACACTCGCATATTACGAAGGCGCATCCAGCGCGATCTACTATCCGAACGGCGGGGCGCTGGTCCGCTTGAGTGGAGACGAAGGCGCGATCATTTGTTGCGGTGATTATCACCTCGCCAGCGATGGTACTGTGTTATTCGCCGCCAACCCAAGCTCAGGCATGTTCAACGCCGGTCTCTGGCGGGTGGATACGGCTACAGGGAATGTGACCACCTTGCTCCTGACAAGTTATGATACCAACCCCGATGAAGTTGCCGATAATCCCTTCCTGGCCGCGGATGGTCAACTATATTTCTTTTATGCCAGCGTTCCCAACGCGGATGATTTTATCAACGATCCGCCCTTGCAAATCGTGCGCTCTGCGGCGGATGGTGTAACGGGCCGGACTGTCCTGCGCCCGGAAACATTCCAAAATATGAATGAAGCGCTTTGGGCGCCGGATGCCAGCTTTGTGATCGTCGCCAATCCAGCAGTTCCTGAAATCTATCAGGGCGGCGCGGCGCAGTTGTATTACACCGACGGTCAAAAAGCCATGCTTCCGCTGTTACCGTTCGCATCGAAAATGAAGTGGGGACCGTAACGATTTGCCAATTGATATTAAAAAAGCCTTCGTCATTTATGACGAAGGCTTTTTACTAACTATGCAACCGCTTCCACTTCTTCCTGCTTCTTGAATTGACTCATGTACAGGTCGTAATAGAAGCCTTTCTTCTCCAGTAGTTCATCGTGTACCCCTCGTTCGATGATCTGACCATCTTTCAAGACGAGGATCATATCTGCATTTCGAATTGTGGACAAACGATGTGCGATAACAAAAGACGTGCGGCTTTGGAGCAGTGCGTCAAATGCTTTTTGGATGAGACGCTCGGTGCGTGTGTCTACGCTGGAAGTTGCTTCGTCCAAAATGAGGACGCGTGGATCTGCGAGAGCAGCGCGTGCAATGGACAATAGCTGGCGTTGTCCCTGACTCAAGCCTGAGCCGCGTTCACCCAAAACTGTTTCATATTTCTCCGGCAGGCGCGAAATGAATGAATCGGCGTTGGCAAGTTTGGCGGCAGCGTAGATTTCTTCATCCGTCGCATCTGGTTTGCCAAAGCGGATGTTTTCCATGACTGAGGCGCTGAACAGGAAGGTATCCTGCAGTACGATTCCGATCTGTTTGCGGAGCGATTCAGCGCTGACATCGCGCACATCCACGCCGTCTATTTTGACCGAGCCATGCGTCACATCGTAGAAACGCGGAAGCAGGTTGATGATGGTGGTCTTACCCGCGCCTGTCGGGCCAACGATGGCAATGGTTTGCCCAGGCTCGGCGGTGAAGGAAACTTTATTTAACACAGATACGCCATCTTCATATTCGTGCGAAACTTCGTTGAACTCAACTTTGCCTTTGATCTCAGTCATCGCTTTGGCTTCGGGTTTATCAACCACTGCGGGTTTTTCATCGAGAATGGTAAAGATACGTTCGGCGCCTGCGATGGCATTTTGGATATTCGTCCACAGCACAGCGATCTGTTGGATGGGTTGGTTGAAGCGCTGCACATAGGCGAGGAAGGTAATGACCAGTCCCAATGTGACAGTTGCACCGAAGAGCGAGTCGCCTGTCAGTAAGTACCAGCCGCCCACGCCTGTGACGATGGCAAGCCCAAGATAGGAAAAGGCTTCCAGCGTTGGCGCAAGCGCGGAGGTGTAAGCCACGGCGCGCACGTTGGCATCGCGGTTGGCTGCGTTGACTTCCTTGAACTGCACGATATTTTCATCTGCACGGTTGAAGGCTTGCACTTCGCGTACCGATGAAATAGTCTCTTGTAATTCAGCGTTGACATTGCCGATCTCTTCGCGGCTCTTGCGGAAGGCTTTACGCGCCTGTCCTGAGAACCAGACGGTGGCGATGAACATCAGCGGCGAGACAGCCAGCGAAAGCAAGGCAAACGGCAGGCTTAAGGTCAGCATGTTATATGCAACCCAAACCAGCAGAAGGATTCCGCTGAAGACGTTGACGAGCGCAAATGAAAAGGCCTGTTCGATTGCAGAGGTGTCGTTGGTGATGCGGCTCATCAGGTCGCCTGCTTCGTGTTCGGCATAGTAACTGAGTGAGAGTGAATGCAATTTCTCGAACACTTCCACGCGCAGGACACGCAGAACGTGCTGGCCTGTCCATGCCATGGTGAAGAAGGTTGCGCCTGTCAGAATTGCGCCAAGCACGTACAGCGCGATGACGATCAATATCAAGCGGAACATGCCTTCGATGCGCTGGTCATTCGTGGCAGTGGCAATATCGGGAGTTGTGTATCCGCCGAAGTGATAGGCTTTGTAGATGATCTGGCGCGAGTATGACAACGTGGACGGGTCTGCGGTTATCCCAAGCCAGCAGCTGGAAACTGTTTTTTGGTCAGTGGCAGGCATGGGGGCGAGGGAAGCGAATGCACTTCCTCCAGCTGGCACGAGGAAACAATCTGTGGCTTGTCCTAATAATTCGGGAGAGGTCACTTGTGTCCAGGTTGAGACGACGACGAAGAGCACCGCAAGGATGATCATGTACCAAAAACGTCCAAAGTAAGCTCCGAGGCGACCGAGCGTTTCGCTCAGGTTACGCGGCTTGATGGTTTCTTGATTGAGTAAACTGCCGGCGCGGCCATGCATCATAGTGTCACCTCGCGGGTTGAGACTTGCGAAGTCTCCAAGACCTCGGAGGTTTGATGCGCGAGAATTTGCGAGTTATAAATTTCAGCATAGATCGGTTCTTCTTCCATTAATTGAGTATGTCTGCCTTGCGCCACAACTTCGCCTTTATCAAGCACGAGAATTTTATCGGCGTTCATCACTGTGCTGATGCGTTGCGCGATGACAAAGGATGTGCGTCCTTTCATCAGCGTTTCAAGCGCTTTTTGAATATGTGACTCGGTGGTGACATCCACGCTGGAAGTTGAGTCGTCGAGAATCAGAATGCGCGGGTCGAGCAGCAGCGCGCGCGCAATTGCCACGCGTTGTTTTTGTCCGCCGCTTAATGTGGTGCCGCGTTCGCCGACGTGGGTATCATAGCCAGTGGGGAAGGACATAATGAAATCGTGCGCCGCGGCAGACTGTGCTGCCGATTGGATTTCTTCGAGTGTGGCTTCGGGTTTACCAAAGGCGATGTTCTCGCGGATCGTCCCGCTGAATAAAGTTGTTTCCTGGAGCACGATGCCGATTTGCGAACGAAGCGAATCAAGCGTGACATCGCGCAGGTCGTGACCGTCAATGGTGATGCCGCCTTCGCTTGGATCATAGAAGCGCGGTAGTAAGTTGATGATGCTGGTCTTGCCTGAACCCGTCGCGCCGAGCAAGGCAATCGTTTCACCAGACTTCGCTTCAAAGGTAACATGCTTAAGCACAGGCTCGCCGCCGCCAAAATAACGGAAGGTGACGTTCTCGAATTTCACATCGCCTTTCACAGAGGGGAGTTTCGATGCATTGGGTTTGTCAACGATGTCGCTCTTGGCATCGAGAATTTCAAAGATGCGGTCAGCGGATGCGGAGGCCTGTCCCATTTGCGTGACGATCATGCCGAACATCATGATGGGGAAAAACAGGTACATCAGGTACAACGAAAATTCCTGCCATGCGCCAATCGTCAACGTGCCGAGGATAATTTGCTTGCCGCCCACATATAAAATTGCGGCTTGTCCGAGATTGGCGATCAAGAACACCAGCGGAAACAAAAACGTGAACAAACGCGAGACCGTGATGGACTGATTCATTGTGTCATCTGCGGCGTTGCGGAATTTCACTTGCTGTTCCTTCTCGCGCGTGAATGCCTTGATCACTTTGATGCCCGCGAGATTTTCCTGCAAGACCGTATTCAATGTCGAAAGTTTTTGCTGTACTTTTGTAAACAACGGCTGGCTGATACTTGCGAACACAGCAAACAACACCATCGCAATCGGCAGGATCGGCATGGCCGTCCACGCCAGCGAAACGTTTGACGAGAACAGAATGATGACCGTGCCACTCAACAAAATCACAGCGCCTACAAGCTGCAACAAGCCCTGTCCAATAAACAAACGCACCTTTTCGACATCGTCCGTTGCGCGGATCATTAACTGTCCTGTCTGATTTTTATCGTGATATGCAAAAGATAAATCCTGTATCTTGGCATACAGATCGTTGCGCAGATCGTACGCAACCGATTGCGAATTCTTCTCCGCCCAAAATGCCTGTAGGAAGGAAAATAGTCCGCGCAGAAGGGCGAAGACAACAATGGCGACCAGGGCCGTGACCAAAGCACGCGGCGCGTTATATAGATCCGCTTCAAGCGTGACTTTGAGTTGCTCCAGCGTTACAGCAGGATCGTACTTTAGGGCTTCGAGAATCTTCGGCAACGCCGCGCTGACAAATTGCGCGGGAATATTTTCCAGCGCCTGCAAAACCTGGTCCGCGAGAAAGCCGCTGGTGACCGCGTCGATCACATTGCGAATCATGCGCGGCACAGCCAGTTGCGAGAGCGTGGCAATGACGAGGAAGATATACGGTAAAACCGCCTGACGACCATAATGCGTCAGGTACTTGATTGCGCGGCCAATACCTTTAAAAGAGGTGCGTTGGCGCTTGGCACGGGTTTGAGGTTGTGTCATGGTTGCTTGCATGGAATTCCTTTTGGGTGAGGCATAAAGGTACAAAAGTAAACAAGTACACAGGTAAACAAGTGATGACGTGTCTACATGTCTGAGTGTTTACCTGTCTATTTAGTTATCCATCTTTTCCACTGCATTCGTAAGCAGGATCAAAGCTTCGCTGACTTTGTCGCGTTCTTCCGAGCTCAAAGTCGCCCCGAGATCGTCCATCCAGCGATGGCGTTCTTCAGCGCCTTGATTGATCAATTCTCTGCCTTTATTACTCAAGGTCAATAACTTGGCACGGCGGTCATTTGGATCTTCCTCGCGTTCGAGATAACCGGCCTGCACGAGTTTATCCACTAGTTGACTGGCGGCGGCGGCGGTCACATCGAAACGTTCGCTGATCTCCGAAAGGCCGCACGGACCTTTGTGATGCAACTGCATCAGAATACTAAATTGCGGCATGGACAATCCCGTGCTTTTGGCAAAGTGACTCCATCCGCGCATGGAACGGTGCATGAAGGTATCCATCCAGGCGCGCAGGGTTTGGGGGAATTGGGTAGGTTTGGTCATAGTTAAGCCTGCTTTTTAGTTAAGCGAACTTAACTTTATGCCTGAATTATTTTTTGGTCAAGGGATGGGATGTTAGAGGTGTGTTAGAGATTAACGAATTGCGAGAATTAAGAACGTTCTTTATTTTAGGACAATTCAAAGTTTTGAGGCAGATACACTACAAAGGTTGTTCCTTGTCCGATTGTACTAAGCGCTTCGATTGTTCCGCCGTGCGTGTGGGCAATTTCTTGCGCGATGGCTAAACCTAGCCCTGCTCCACGCATAGCTCGTGATTCATCGACTCGATAAAAACGGTCAAAGATATGCGGGAGATGTTCAGGAGAAATTCCAATACCTGTATCTTCTACATTGATAGCAATATCTTTTTCACCCTGTTGAGCAGTAATAGTTATCTTTCCATGTTCTGTATATTTGATAGCGTTATCCAGCAGATTGACAAACAGGCGGATTAGTTCATCGCTATCGCCAAAGATTGTCAGATTTTCAGGAATGTCACAAGCAAGGCTAAGGCTTTTTGTTTCGGCTAATGGGCGCAAAGAATCCGCAACATCTTTTATCAGTATTGACAGGTTAATCATTTCATGCAGGTTGTAACTGCGTTTTCCCCCACGTGCCAGACGCATTAGATTTTCAACCAAAGTTCTTAATCGGTCCGTCTCTTCGTTCAGGTCATCCAGGGCTTGTTCATACACTTCGGGTGTGCGCCGCTTCGTGCGGATCACGCCGAGGATGGCTTGCATGGCCGTTAACGGAGTGCGAAGTTCGTGCGAGGCGTCGTTCGTGAATTGACGTTCACGTTGAAAGGAATTATCAAGACGCCCAAGCATATCGTCAAATGTTTGCGTCAAGCGTCCTACTTCATCATCGGTCACAGGGATATTGAGCCGCGCAGAAAGGTCTTCTGCGGAAATTCGGCGGGCAGTTAAAGTAATTTGGTCAATCGGGGCAAGCGCGCGGGCGGCGAGAAAGTAGCCGCTTACTCCTGCAATGGTCACAAGAATTGGCACGCTTATGAGTAATGTGGCTAGCAATCGCTCAAGTGTATCCTGTATGTCATCGAGTGATTGCGCTACTTGAACGATGGCAATAAACTGATCGTTATCATAGACTGGCAGGTTGTAAATTTGGACGGTTGTACGGCTGGCGGGGTCGGTATAAGTTACGAAAGATTCATTTAGAGACACAGGCAAATTGCGATATGCCCCAAACTCTTGAAGTGATTTTCCTTGTGATGTGAGAACGCGAATCGTAAATCCGAGTCCACGCAGATTGGCATTTTCTGGATCTTCAGCCAGGCTATCGGGAAGAATAAGTGTGCCATTATCAATATTCAACCCGGCGGCAACTTGTGAAGCGTTGAGCGTGAGAGAGTCATCAATTGCGGCGGAGAGGCCGCTCGCCATGCTGAGGTAGACATAGACGCCGAAAACTGTCAGGATCGCGAGAAACAGGCTCGAGGTCCAGATGGCGAAGCGGATTCGCAGGGTCTTAAGTCGCTTCATTGTCACTTTCCATTGAAAGGCGATAGCCAGCACCGCGCACGGTATGGATCAGTTTGACTTCAAAGTTGTCGTCAATTTTACGGCGCAGATTGCGGATATAAACATCCACGATATTTGACTGATTGTAAACATCGTAGTTCCAAACATGCTCGGCAATTTGAGTTCTAGTAAGAACACGCTCGGGTTCGCGCAGCAGACATTCCAAAACAGCATATTCTTTGGCGGCGAGTTCGATGGTTTTATTGCCGCGCTTGACGCGGCGAGTCAGCGTATCCAGAGTGAGATCGGCTAATTGTAAAACGGGACTTTTAGGCACATCAGAGGTACGGCGAGTGAGGGCGCGCAGACGCGCCAGTAATTCTTTGAGCGCGAAAGGCTTGACGAGATAATCATCCGCGCCTGCATCCAGCCCAGCCACGCGATCGTCAATGGCATCGCGGGCGGTGAGCATTAACACTGGCGTGCGGTTGCCGCGCTGACGTAGTTCACGGCACACCGCCAGGCCGTCCATTTCAGGGAGCAGGATGTCAAGCAAGATCAAATCATAAGGCGCGGCGTCGGCGAAATCCAATGCTTCAGTGCCGGTGTAAGCGGCGTCAACAGCATAGCCTTGCTCTTCCAGACCACGCTTGACATAAGCCGATATTTTGCGTTCATCTTCCACGATCAATACTCGCATGAGTTCATTCCTTTATAAATGCAGTATAAGATAAAAAGATGAAGTTAAGATGAAGTCTCCCGAAAAAAAATAAGACGCACCCCATTTTACGATTAGGCGTGTCTTTCGAAATAGATCAGAATTAGTTTTGCCTGGTTTCAGAAGAAATTTGGTTTAGGTTTCGGGATGGATAAAAAGAGGTCTCCAACATAATGATACAGGTGATTAGCCAGGTCAAACCAGCAGACCAACCGCCTAAAACATCGGTCAAATAATGAACGCCTAGTGCCATGCGACTGAAGCCAATCAACAAGATCAGGGTCAAAGCTCCTATTGCTAATGAGACTCGCCATTTCCAATTCTTTGTCATATTTATCAGTATGTAGGAGGTCATCCCATAGAATAATACAGACATCATTGCGTGGCCGGACGGAAAACTATATCCGCTTTCGTGATAAAAGGCATTTGGGAAATCTGGTCGTTGCCGCAAGAACATATATTTAAGGAGAAGGTTGAGTAAAACGCCGCCGCCTACACTGACAACTAATGCCATCAAAGCAGACCATTGTTTGCGTAAAAATAGCCAGGCTGACAGGGCGAGGCTTCCGAACCCAATTACCCACAGACTGGCTAGTTGGGTTACCACAAAGAAAAACTCAGAACTATCTTCGGTGGCGTGGGTTAACAGCCAGCGACCGATTCCAGCATCATAGATCGTTATGGAATCTTTCATGATTACATCTTCGGCTAACGCGCCGAACATCCACCCGAAGAAAAGCGCCAGCAGCAATCCGCCAACAAAAAAGAGGAGCCTTTGCTGATTGACACTAAAACGCTTCATCCGCCAGGCTTGGAGTCTGATAGACTTTATGCGCTGCGTAAAACGTTCCAACACGATGGCGCTTCTGGATTCATTACGGATGAGCAGTCGCGCAGTCCAAATTGCGAACGACAAAATTCCAATTGAAATCACCAAGCCAATACCAAATCGCCGCATGAGTGATTCGAGCAATGGAAGATTGCTTCCAAAAAAATATCCGATACTGCCCATCACGGTTGCCCTGGCCAGTCCGCCTGCCGCGTTATAAAAGCTAAAAGTTTGAAAGCGCATGGCGGAAATGCCAGCCAGATTGGCGGCAATGACGCGTACAACAGGTACAAAGCGCGCTAGAAAAACAGAAGCCGCGCCGTAGCGGGTAAAAAATGCTTGTCCTTTGGCAAGATGTTCTTCGTAGGCAATGCCGAGAATGCGCTTGAATATAACGGAACCGCCTTTGCGTCCAATCCAATAGCCTCCCATATCGCCGATGATGGCTCCTAGTGTGGCGCTCAAAATTACTCCGAACACGGATAATAGATGTCCGTTGGCGGCGCTGGCAGAGGCAATAACTAACATGGTTTCGCCGGGTAAAGGTAATCCAGCGCTTTCCAGCAAAATTAAGCCAAAGACCAATCCATAACCATAAGTTGATAGCAGGGAAGTTAATGTAGCAAACATGTTTTACTCCATAGTGTTGAATAATTTTAGCAATTAAAGATGAAATCTACGTGAAGTTTTTGATGGTTGCAAAATATAAGTGTTGTGAGTGGTATGCTTAAAAAGTGAACGCCCCCGGTTGTCCGGGGGCGTTGTAGTGAGGATGAAATTACGGGGCAGCTGGGGCTTCGACTTCGGGCGCTTCCACGCCAGTGTCTGGTCCGCTTTGATTACCGACTTCTTCCTGGACATTGTCGGTATCCGCCGCGCCATCCGGCTGACCATCTTCGACCTGCTCGCCGCACTGCAGTTCAACGGTGTCGGTATCCGTAGCAGACGCTACCTCCGTGCCATCTGCCTGATCCTGCGCGCAGGCATCTGCCTGGGTAACTGGGGCTTGCGAGCCCTTCGCAAAAGCCTTCATACTGATGGCGCCCATTGCGCCCACTACGAGCAGGGCGATGGCGGCCATTGCAACAAAACGATTGATTTTTATTTTTTAACTCCTTTTTGAATTACGACAGTACGCCTGCCGTTCTGATGTTTATGTTAGCAGGCAAAAATGAAGTGACCATGAAACGAAATAGCCAATTGCTTCATCATTGAAAACTCTTCAAATTCACTGCGTTCGAAATGCCAGCACAATCGTGTGTCCCCACCAGCGATGGGGAAATGCAAACTGTATATTTGAGAGCAATAAGCCTGAAGACCAGATAGCCGGAGACAGTTTTTCCGCTGAGGTGGAATACGCCTGGCAGGTGAATCGGGACAATGAAGTATAAACCCAGCCGAATGGGCTGCTTGCATTGGGAACAGTGGCAATCAATTGTCCATTATGCAATAGCAATTGCCGCCAATCGGTCAGGATGGCTGTTTTATCCGGATAGTAGTCCAGTACCCCTAAAGACACGATTAATGGCCAGGGAGCGCTTATCTCGTTTGGGTCTGATGTAAAAAACACATCAGGACGTTTCCCAATGTTAATTCGTGCCTGGTCTAACATACGGGGGGAGATATCGTATGCAGTCACGCGGTACCCCAATTCAAGCAATAAGGTAGCCACACGCCCGGTACCGCACCCAAAATCTAGGGCTCGGGTTTCCCCGGGGCGAGGCGCTGTCGGGATCATCTCACGCAGTACGCTTAATTCGCTATGCCCAACCCAACGCGTGAATGGATTAAGGTGATATTGAAACGTTAGATGGTTAAACCTTTGACGGAGAAAATTTATGTGGTCAGGCGTGGCGGTCATACTGTGACCTCTGCAAGTTGCCGGGAATACCCTCGTTCGAGCCATAACCAGGCTATGCCTCCAACCAAACGAGGCAACCAGTAGTCTGTCAGGCGGTATGTTAATGCGATTGCCAATGCCATCTCGGTGGAAATGCCAAACTGGGCATACAATGCGGCTAACGAGACTTCGGCCAATCCAATTCCGCCAGGGATGGCTCCCACCAGGGTATTAATTGCAATGGTGAACGTGTAAATCAGCAGGATGGTGGCAATTGGCGGGTATTGCCCCAGAGCATAAAAGCACATCATCAACCCTAAAGCTTCAAAGCCTGAACGCGCCAGCAAGGTAAGAAGGATCGCAAAAGGTCGCTCATGCAGCAACAAGGCAAATTCCACTCCCAGATACTGCAATCGCTTATGCAACCGTTGTGACGGCCATGCGCCAAGTTGTTGAGTCCAGCGGGAACGGAGCTGGTGATCCCAGAAACGAAGGAACGCCTGGAATGCTTGCGCCCTGAATTGAACAAAGCGCCGCGCACGCCATTGCTTGATCATGATGATAATCAAGACAGCGATGCCAATTAAAATGAGTAACCAGCGGTTTAGCGTGCCCATACCCAGCGCGCCATTAAGCATGACGCTTCCGATTACCGGCAGGGCAAATAATACGACGCTTGCCGAAATAAGACCCATCTCGGCCATTGTGGTGACGGTAGCCACATCAGCCGAAACATGATGTGGCTTGAGCAGCCTAATTCGCAGTACAGCCCCGCTGACGCTTGCGGTAGGCACAGCCGCTTCGATGAAGGCCATTGCCAGTTGAATAACATATTGCTTTCCGAAGGGAACCCTGGCGCCATAACGCTGTAAAAGAAGTTCATTGAGCCAGGCGACTGCGCCATAGGCGCCTGCCTGCCAGAAAAGCGCCAGCAAGAGCCAGCCCCACTGAGCTTGATGCAACGCGGCTTGCAGATCATGCCATTGGATACCCCGGCGGAGGAACAGCACGGCTAGCAAAAGCGTTACGAAAAAAGGAAAGCTGCGTTTGATGTATGTTTTCATCTGTCAGGATTGCCTTTCTGCGACGATGTCGTAAGGTCGTATTGAACAAAATATTTCTTGTATGCTGTTTGCGCCACCCTGTAGAAGTTGTCCTGCAGAGAAATTTTGACTGTGATAGCATTCCAGAGCCCGCGCCTTTTGTGTTTGAATATCCAGGGACATTGACAGCCTCTGCCACTTTACTTGCAGCGGTTTTTTTGCAACAATCTTGCTGGTGACTTCATTTGAGCGTGCCCCAGTCAACCAAAATTTGTTTCCTGTCCACATCATGTACGCCAACAGCCTGGGAGACCTCTGTGGGTGTTGGCCGTAATGTATCCCTGCCGCTAAAAGTGTCAAGGTTGCCAGTGTTCTGTGATCCGAATGAGCATCCTGGGGATGCGGCAAAATGATGGTTGTCGGCTGGAATCCAGTCAATTCTTCCTGAATTAATCTTAGCAATGACATGCCAGTATATTGTGTTACCGGACTATTCAAAGCCTGCTCGGAGCGGTCAAAGCCGGTCGTGGGCGAGCGATAAGGCTGATGTGTGTCCCAATAACGCAGCCAGATGGGAGACAATCCCCGATCCGGGAAGCCCCAGAAGCGGATTTGTGCCAGGTTAAGTCCCAAAAAAATCAAGGCGTTCAGGCTTTCCTGTTGACGGATGGCTGCCATGTCCCGGAAATGTTGCTTTGAGAAAGTATGGGAACCATGAAAAAACGCAGTCGCATAGGATGCGTCCCCGTTGGTCGCTATTGCCACTCGAAGTTTGGACGGAGGATGCGACTTCTGGGATGTTGCAATCACGCCGCCAGCAGCTAAAATTTCGTCGTCTGGGTGCGGAGCTAAGACCAGTATCCGTTCTTCTGGCCCGGGAATCCAAACAGGCATCTCATCCACGCTGTTTGTGTTTCCTGCTGGGGGTGTAATAGATTTTCTCTTGTTCAACATATTTGATCTCTTCGAAAACATTTAACGGAAAATCCGACGGGTACCATTGGAATATTGCCAAAAACTATAATTGTTTTTTGTCGGAACAACTACAGCCATAATCTGGCGATACATTTGCCAGCGGCTTTTCATTCCGGCCATGCCATTTCGTTTTTGTTCCTTCATGCGATGGGTAACGCCCTGCCAAATAATTTTTCGCACGCGCCATTCCTGTCGTCTGGCATGAACGGTCAATCCAATTTCGACACCATAACGTGTGCCAGCTAACGGCATCAGAACCTCCTCGGCTTCTGTTCTACGCAAACAGCGCTGTCCCGTGAGATATGGAGCAACACGATGAGATGCGTCGGTCAATAAGCCGCCACGCCGAAAAACAGCGATCGTCATTTCGCACTCATTGTTTTCGAAAGGTAAATAAAGTTCTCGTAAATGATTTTCCGATATTTTCAAAAGGTCGGCATCCAGGAACATGACAATGTCTGTCTGCAAGGCGCGCACACCAGCCAGCATGGCGCCCGCTTTGCCTTGATTTTCAGGAAGACGCAAGGCAAGCACGCGCGCATCATGATCTGCAACTTGTTCCGCAATAGAAAGAGTCCCATCCGTGGAGCCATCATCCACGACAACAATCTGCTTGAGCCAATTGACAGCACAGACTGTATCCAGCACAGCGCGTAGATTTGTTGCTTCGTTGAAAGCAGGAATGACGACCCCGACAGTCAGCCCTTCCTTTTGAGTTTTGTATTTCACGGCGCACCTCATAGATTATGGTTACGGTTCGAATGGCTTGGCTTCATAAAACATGTCGATACTTATCTTATCCTCCCAAGATGAAGTTGCGATGAAGTTTGATTTAAAAAGAGAACGCCCCCGGTTTGTCCGGGGGCGTTTTAGTGAGGAGGAAATTACGGGGCAGCTGGGGCTTCGACTTCGGACGCTTCCACGCCGTTATCTGGGCCGCTTTGATCACCGACTTCTTCCTGGACATTGTCGGTATCCGCCGCGCCATCAGGTTGACCATCTTCGACCTGCTCGCCGCATTGCAGTTCAACGGTGTCGGTATCTTCGGCGGATGCTACTTCCGTGCCATCCGCTTCATCCTGTGCACAGGCATCTGCCTGAGTAACAGGAGCCTGCGAACCCTTTGCAAAAGCCTTCATACTAATGACGCCCATTGCGCCCACAACGAGCAGGGCAATGGCAGCCATTGCAACAAAACGATTGATTTTCATTTTTTACTCCTTTTTGATATGGTGTCGGCACAAAATTGCGCTAATCACAATTTTCATTATAGGTGCTCATAATGAAGTAACCATGAAGCGAGAATGAAAGACAGTGGCCAAACGCATGGACTCTTTTTCAACCGGACTTCATGTTTACTTCATCTTTGCCCGCTACAATTAACCCAATCAATAAAATCTGCCGTCCACTTTCATATATGCTGGTGCGGATCAAGTTTACACTAAGGATCAATGGACAAACCTCAGAGTAACTGACAATAGGCGCTTATTCAGAAAAAAAAGAGTTTGCAGATGAGTCAATCTAAAGCATTAAATTCCCCGTCTCAGGTATTGCTGGCCGAAGACTTGCGAAAGTCTTATAGACGCAGACCGGCGCTTCGTGGATTATCATTCTCACTACAGGCTGGTCGTATTCTTGGTTTCCTTGGACCCAACGGCGCGGGGAAAACAACAGCGATCCGTATTCTTACAACCATTCTGGAGTCTGATTCAGGCATCTTCTTTGTAGATGGTATTAGTTCCGAATATCCTCAAAGAATTCGAGGCAAAATTGGCGTTCTTCCAGAGAGTTTGGGGTTTCCCAAGCAGATCACAGGTATCGAGCTCTTAACATACTTCGGCCAGCTTTATGGTCGCACAGAAAATGAAGCTAGGACACACAGCGCGGAACTTCTTGAAGAAGTTGGTCTTCAGGAACGAGCAAATTCTTTGGTTGGCACATATAGTCGCGGGATGCGGCAAAGACTGGGTATTGCTCGCGCGCTCATCAACGATCCAACAGTTGTTTTCCTTGACGAACCTACTCTGGGATTGGATCCTCGCGGTCAACAGGAGCTTCTCCTGCTGGTGCAGAAAATTGCACGTGAGCGATACGCTGGCGTAATTTTATGCAGTCACCTGTTATCAGAGATCGAAGATATTTGCGATGATGTGGTCATTTTGATGTCGGGCCAGATCATCGCTTCAGGCTCCGTTACGGAAGTTGTTCAACATTCCAAACAAAATATGCTTCGCGTTCACATTCCCGGCTCTTTCGTTTTAGACGCCCAACGGACGCTTGAAGCTCTGTCGCATATCAAGAGAGTATCTTCAGGAACTGGAACAGCTGGCTGGCTGGCGGTTGAACAGGATCATTCGACTGACGGTGCTTCTCCCAAAGAACAACCCGACAATAACAGGATTCTGGAAGCGTTGATTCGCGCGGGAATTCCAATCCTGAGTTACGAATCCGAAGGTGGGTTGAAGGATGTTTTCCTACAGTTGACAGATGAGGTGATCAAATGAATGACAAGGCTATTCACTCGAATGAAAATCAAATTGTTGGTAATAGGCAGGGTAAATCGTCGAACCGTAAATTACCTGCGTGGAAGATCGTATTCAAAAGAGAACTGACAGAGTTGTGGATTTGGGGAAAAGGGATCTATCTTATGTTGTTCTATAGCATCTTCCTTGGGGTCTCCTCATTTGTGTTTGCATCCAACAATGAATTAAGCCTGATGCCTCCAAGAGAGATGATGTATCTGACACTTTCAAACGCCATCACTGTCAGCTTATTCATAGCCTTGATTATTGGTGCGGACAGCTTCAGCGGTGAGCGGGAGCGCTCGACTCTTGAGGCGCTCCTTTTAACGCCTGCCAACCGCAGGCAAATTGTCCTTGGCAAGTTCCTTGCATCCATTTCATTATGGCCTCTGGCTTACCTTATTACCATTCCATTTGTAGTTTTACTGTCACAGGGCAACAATATATTGGTTACCGCGCTTCTAACTGGCGCTTTTTTGGGGACATTGCTTTCCCTGGCGTTTACGGGTTTTGGAATGCTTGTGAGTATCTGGTCTAATTCGAACAGGACCAGTTTATTCGTGAGTCTGACCGTTTATCTTCTATTCCTGCTCCCGGTGCAATTTCCGGGAGGCGCACAGACGGGAACAATGGGTAGACTTCTCAAGCAATTAGATCCGTTAGAAGGGGCGGACCATTTCCTTGAGAAGATCATCGTAAATAACAGGACTGTGGGAGAGGTTCTGCCTTTTCTTTGGGCGTCGGTCATCTTTGCGGTGCTTATCTTCGTACTCCTTTTCCTGTTCGCCGCACCGCGTCTAAATCTCGACGGAGGCATACCTGTTAAAATTCGAAAAAATAAAAGCCGCCTGATTGTGACTACCTTATTAGCAATTGGTCTAATAGTTTCGATGGGTATATCTCCTGCCCAGGCTCTCCAAGACTCGCAAGCACCCTTGCAGATAACTGTTGATATTCAATCCAAGGCTATTAATACGGGGGAGAAACTTGACTTCAATACAACAGTAATAAATTCGGACACCACGGCTTCTGCTCCATTGATCGTGGCAATGAACATTATCAATCTTGATGCAAATGGAGATGTAGTTGACCCTGAGGATTGGTCGCCACAGCGGACTCAATATATAGTGCCTTTGGACGCGGGACAATCTGCCAGCCAAACCTGGACCATCAACCCGATTTTGGGAGGCAACTATATGATGTATATGGTGGTGATTCCTGAGCCTTCCGATCAGGGGTCCACCAGTCAACCCGTTGCAAGTTCTGGCATCCACTTGACTGTACAAGCGGTCACCAGGCTAAATCCCGGAGGCGTGCTTCCATTGGCGATCGGGATACCCATCTTATTGATGTTGGGCTTAGTGCTTTTACTATGGTTTAGACGCCGGGGCATAGACAGCGGTAATTCGTAGTTCACCCTCTCAAACACGCTCTTTATGGGCGTGTTTTATTTTTTAATAAGTGAAATATCCGTCATCCTGACTTCATGTGTACTTCATGATGAACTGCTAAGATCATCATACACAAGAATTATTCCAAGGAGATTCCATGAAATCCAAAATATACTTTCTGCTAATGGCTCTAATCATTCTGGCATTGACAATCACTGCTTGTGGCAGCAATGCGCCGACTGTTAATAACCCAGCCTTGCCCGGCGGTGAAGGTGGCGGCGGTGGCGAAGGTGGCGGAGGAGGGGAGGGTTCCAGCGGACCAACCCTCACCAATCCCGGCGGCCTGCCCGCGGCCCCAGATACTGGCAACTCCAACATTTCCCAACTGGGCGAAGAACGTATGATCAAAGCGGAAGATCCCACCGGGCAGTTCACGATCCTCTTTGCCGATACCTGGACGCAAGGCTCCGGAAGCACGACCAACATCCTGCGTTCCACACAGGAAGACTGGTTTGCTGAGGCCCAAGCCATCTCTGCCAATGGTCAAACACCTGAACAGGCAGCTCAATCTCTGGATGCATCCCAGGTAAATGGTATTCCTGGGTATCAGAAATTAGCCTTGCAAACCGGCGATATCCATGGATTGCCAGCCGCCAGTTTGATTTATCAATATGAATCCGGCACCAACCCGGTTACCGGTAAGGGGCTACGATTTATTGCCAGCCAGGTATTCATTGGTGGCGGCCCGGCAGACCAGTTAGGAAACGTGACCTTTTCTGCTCCTTATTCTTACTATGGAGATTTAAGTGAAGTCTTTGACAAAATTCTGGCCGGATTTACCTGGAAATAAGGAGTGACACAATGACATTAAGACGAACCCCGCGCGTCATTGATACTCAAGGCGCTCTGCTGTCAGTACGCAACGTCTTCAAGATTTATAAAGAAAATGATATCGAAACCGTGGCCTTGTATGGGGCTAAATTTGATGTAGCTCCCGGTGAATTTGTTGCCATTCAAGGCCGTTCCGGTGCCGGCAAGAGCACACTTCTGAACCTGATCGGTGGACTGGACACGCCTAGCGCCGGACAGGTCATTCTTGCAGGGCGTGATATTGCTCATATGAACGAAACTGAGCGGGCTGCCTACCGCCGTCAGCATATTGGAATTGTATTCCAGACAGGCAATTTGACACCATTTTTGTCTGCCTTGGAAAATGTGATGCTGCCTATGACGTGGAACGGCGTCGCTCCTGCGGATGCTGCAAAGCGGGCGAGTCAACTGCTCAATGATCTAGGATTGGGGGAGCGCATGGACCATAAAGTCAGCCAACTCTCGGGCGGCGAAGCGCAGCGAGTTGGCATTGCTATTGCGTTGAGCAATGAACCAGACCTGCTTTTGGCCGACGAGTTGACTGGCGAATTGGATACAGAGATCACTAACCAGGTGATGGATGTACTTAAGATGTTGCATAAGGATCGCCAGTTGTCCCTTTTGGTTGTGACTCACAACCATCGAGTGGCGGCCCGAGCGCAACGAGTCCTGCATATCGCTGACGGGATGATTACCGAGGAAAACCACGATGACTAATCCAATCTTGAGTACTAAAGATCTTAGTAAAACCTACCCGATGAATGGCGTCACCGTCCATGCTTTGCGGGGAGTTAGCATGTTGGTTGAGCGCGGCGAATTTGTCGCTATTGTTGGTCCGAGTGGTTGTGGCAAGAGCACCCTGCTTAGCATTGCAGGCGGACTGATGACACCTTCCTCCGGGCAAGTTATTATAGACAATCAGGATCTTTCGCAGCTGAGCGAGAGTGAAAGCGCCCGTTTGCGTCAAAAACATATTGGTTATGTTTTTCAATCCTACAACTTGTTGGTTGATCTGACTGCCATTGAGAATGTTGAATTTCCGATGGTATTAGCTGGCCTATCTGAAGACGAGCGCCTTTCTTGGGCGCTGGAATTACTGGAGAGGGTCGGTCTGGCCGACAAAGTCGATTATCTGCCTGACGAACTATCCGGTGGTCAAAAGCAGCGTGTTGCAATCGCCCGCGCCCTGGCTAATCGGCCTGAGATCATTTTGGCTGACGAACCTACCGGCAACCTCGATAGCGCTACTGCCGCTGAAATTATGGACCTTTTGACAGGACTCAACCGGAATGATGGCGTCACATTGGTGATGGTTACTCATGCTCCAGAAGATGCTGCTCGCGCCCATCGCACGATTTCCATGCGTGATGGACAGATTGAACAATTAACGGAGAAAATATGATGCCTTATCTAACCTATGCCCTACAGCTCACCTTACGCAATAGGCGTCGGACACTGACTTATCTTTTCGGTTTGGTGTTAGCGGTCGGACTTTTCTCCGGCATCCTCTTTTTTGTGGACGCCTCGATGAGCAAGATGACTCAATCGGCTGTCAAGCCCGTAGCTGTAGATATGCAAATACGCTCAACTCTTGCGTATCCTGATATGAAACCGGTCAGTGCTGCCCTTGAGGCAGAAGCGTTCGTAACACAAGTCGAGCCGGTCATTATTGCCGATTTCACCAGTATAAGCGTGCCTCTCAGTGGCCAGGCTACCACAGCCGGCAAGATTTTTGTTTTGCGACCCTCTTATTATGATGCTTTTGGCGCTTTGCGTATTCTAAGTGGCGAAGCGAATTCTTCAGGTGTACTGATCAGTCAGGCAACTGCAAATGACTTGGGAGTATCCATTGGCGATTCCATCGCGGTTAATATTGATCAGATCGCTGCACCGTATATTGCTCAAGTAACAGGGATCGTGGACCCAACGAATGCATACTTTCTCTTCGCGTCTACAGACCCTGCACATGAAGGTGAATACAACCCGGTCCCGTATGATTTGTTCATCACCCCAGATCTTTGGGAAGCAGATCTGGCAGTGTCTCTGACCAATCCCCCTGCTCCCAATGATCTTAATATCAAACCGATTCCAGCACAGAAGCCTCAATATGAACTGCAAATTGAAACAGATCACAGCCTGCTCCCATCTGACCCAGCCAAAGCCACTCTTTTCGTAGATATTCTGCGGCGAGGCATTGAAAAGAAATTCCCAGGTGAAATTAAGATAGCCAATAATCTGGCCGATGCTTTGAAGAAGGCCAAATCAGATGTGCTCTGGGCGAAGCTGCTCTTCCTCTTCCTGGGCATGCCTGGTGTGGCTTTGGCTGCTTACCTCTCAAAATATGCTACAGATCTACTTACAGGCCCGCAACGGCAGGAAATTGGACTGCTGCGCGCGCGTGGCTTGACCCCGCATCAGATTATGTTGACGATGGGCCTTGCCAGCCTCTTCATTGCCTTGGCAGGAACGATTCTCGGATTGCTGGGAGGTTTGGGTACAACTGCTGCTTTGTTCGGTTTTGGCGCAATCGCTCCAAGTGTGTTGGGCGCCTATGCTCGTTCGGCATTCTATGCATTCGGAGCCGGCCTGCTTCTGACCGGAGCGGCTACTTATCTGCCAGTGCATGCTACCTTGAACCGAGAGATCTCTCAGGAACGTCGCCAGACCGAACACGAAGCCAAGCCACCTTTCTGGGCGCGCGCCTATCTGGATGTGATTAGTCTCGTCGTTGCAGGGATTATTTTCTGGATCATGCGAAACCCTACAACAGGTATCGGATTCCAACCTGTAGAGGCAGCCGAAGGCAGTACTCTATCACTGGGTTTCTTTGTCTTCCTGGCCCCCTTCTTCCTTTGGGTTGGCCTGACCCTGTTTCTCAGCCGGATCCTTGCCGGAGGTGTCAGCCGTGGGGCAGTTGCCATCCAAAAAATGTTGTGTGCGATCTTTGGAGATTTGGGGTTTATGGCAGGCAGAAGCATAACCCGCCGCGCGCCCAAGATCGCTTCGGCGGTTGTGATTGTGTCTCTGGCACTATCATTTGGGATCAGCCTTAGTATCTTCATCCACACCTATCAAGTACAAAAAGCAATCGATGCGCGTTTCGGCTTAGGATCGGATGTCAAGGTGACCATTGCTAGCGGCATTCGCCAACAACCGGCTGCCTTTGCACAAAAGATCGAGCAGGTACTAGGTGTAACAGCAGCCTCGCCGGTACAATATACCCAGGCATATGTCGGCTCCAGCCTGCAGACTGTTTTCGGAATCGACCCACAATCCTACGCAGTGGTTTCTGAATTGCCTGACAGCTTCTTTGTCAATACGAGCGCTACTCAGGCAATGACTGATTTGTCTAACGTGCCTAATGGTGTGTTGGTTAGCGAGGAAATGGCAAAATCTTATGACATTTTGCCGGGTGATCCAATCATCATTCGTCTGCTGAACACCACGAATGTAAATGGTCCCATGACTGAAACTCGTCTTCAGGTGGTTGGGGTGATCCGTTTCTTCCCAACAGATTCGAAAGATGCTTTCCTGGTGATGAATCAGTCCTTCATGCAGAATGTCACTCGTAATGACAAGATTAGCTATTTTTTGGTGCGCACCTCCGCCTCACCCCACGATGTCGCAACTCGCATTCAGGAAGCGCTGGGCTCTCAGGTATCTCTGCAAACAGAGGATATTGATACAGCTATCCTGGCATTGGGTAGTTCGATGACCAGCCTGAACCTACAAGGTTTGGGTAATATTGAGCAGGGTTACAGCGTGATCATCATCTCCCTTGGATTGATGATTTTCCTGCTCTCGATGATCTATGAGAGAGCCAAAGAATTTGGCGCAATGCGCGCGGTTGGAGCATCCATCCGCCAGATCGAGCGTGTTTTGTGGTCTGAGTCTCTTACGGTCGGCGTCTTGAGTGTCTTGATTGGGAGCATCATTGGACTTCCATTAGGCCGTGTATTTGTTTCCCTTCTCAAAGTGCTCTACAAGATCCCGCCAACGGGTATCGCAATCCCATGGGTTGCATTACTTGGCTTACTATTTTTGGTGCTGTCGGGAATGGTTGTCGCAACGTTCTTTGCCAGCCGCCGCTTAGCTCGCATGGACATCGCGGAGGTATTGCGAGAATTATAAAGAGATACCCAGTATTTCACTGTGAGCCCAGATCCACATGAAATACTAGACTTCTATTCTGCATAAGAATATTCCATGTGGACATCCCCCGAATGAAACTGTGTATCAGTGAAAGGAAGACAACAATGTTTTCGAAATTAAATAAAAAGCACTATCTAATTGCTCTCAGTGTAATTCTCATTCTCAGCGCGGCTGGCTTTGCATATTACAAACTAGCCTACCTTCCAGCACAAGCACGAGCTGCTGATTCTTCTCGCTCGCAAATGACTCAAACCGCGATTGTGCAGCAAGGGAATCTGGCTGTCTATGCCCGCGGCACTGGTGCGTTATTTGCATTGAATGAAATAAAACTTGGATTTGGAAGAAGTGGTCCCATTGCTGACCTCAAAGTCCAGGTTGGCGATAAGGTACACATGGGTGATGTACTGGCTGTTCAGAGCAACCGCGAACAATTCGAGGCCGCTGTCGCAGCAGATAAACTTGCAGTATTATCTGCCAAACAAGAACTTGAGAAACTCTACGACGAAGCCGATATCTTTTCCGCCCAGGCCAAAATTGATTTGGTTAGGGCTAAGGCTGCATTAACTATAGCGGAACGCAAATGGAAAACTTTCCAAGGGGCAATGCAGATTGATCCAATATTAGGAAAAAAGCACTTAGCATCGGCATGGAAAGACCTTGTAGCAGTGCGCGATGAATACTATGCCAAGAGTCGCAATGCCTCGCCATCTAGAAAAGCCGAATTAGTAAAAGAACTAAAAAAAGCCGGGAATAGATACCAGAATATTTTATACAAATTGAATGGATTACTGACAGAATCCCAAAAAGCGCAACATGATGCTGAACTAGACCTAGCTAAGGCCCTCGTACTGCAAGCCGAACGCACATTGGAAAAGGTTAAAGACGGGCCGAACCCTGATAAAGTTGCTTTGGCAGAACAAACGCTGGCAAGCGCTGAAGCCAATCTTGCGGTTTCCAAAAACCAACTTGACGAATCTCTTGTCATAGCACCAATAGACGGAACCGTTTTGTCAGTAAAAGCACGAGCAGGGGACGATGTATCTGGACCGTTTATTACAATGGCAGACCTCAGTCAACAGTACCTAAAAATCTCACTAGACGGAACTGATATTGGAAAAATCGCTCTGGGTTATAAAGTTGAGGTGATTTTCGATGCACTACCCAATCAGATTTTTACAGGCTACGTCAAACAAATCGATCCCTATTTGTATACCCCTTCAGGAGAACAGATTTCCAATCAAACCCCAGGCCAAATAACTGTGATTAAGGCGCTTGTAATCCTGGATGAGGGCACGACCCCCATCGATAATTTACCACTGGGCATGACCGCTACAGTGAATGTCATTGGGGCTCAAGCTGAAAGGGTTGTCCTTGTTCCCATAGAAGCGCTGCGCGAACAAGCGCCTGGTAAATATGCTGTTTTCATCATAGAAAACGGCGAACAGAAGTTACGCCTTGTAGAAGTGGGATTGATGGACTTCAGCTTTGCAGAGATAAAGTCTGGACTCAAGGTTGGCGATGTTGTTGTCACTAGTACCGTGCAGTCCAAATGATGGCTTGACCCAACACATTGTGTGTGACGGAATGTAGAAGTTGACAGATTAATTTTATGATCTGTCCCCGTTCCAAGAGGAGCAAGGGCTTGTTTATTACATTTTCATCTAGACTTCATTTTGCGAACTTATACTTAGTTCCGACAGGCAAACTGTCAAATGATTATCTAGGGGAAAATTCATGTCAACCAAAGCTCGTTCCCACAACTGATGGATACAATATTATTGGCATCTCGCCTTTGCCGGCAATAAAAAAATAGTCAGTGCGCAAATAAAAAGATGGTGCGGATAGAACTCCGCGCCATCTTTCCATGCAACTCAGTGCGCAGTATTGTCTCCATCCATCAGCAACAAATCTTTTTATTCCGCGAACATTTCCGTCAGCACAGCAAGCGCTGCTTTTTGAGTCGTAGCGCTGATTGTTCCCAGTTTTTTTACCAATCGAGTTTTATCCACCGTTCGTATTTGGTCCAAAACAATTTGCCCATCCTTGCCTTGAAACTTGCATGAAACGCGGGTTGGGTAGGCGAGTCCTTTTGTGTTCATGGGCGCGACAAGCACAGTGGCAATATGAGCATTCATTTCATCGGGAGAGATAATAAGGCAGGGACGAGTTTTTTTGATCTCACTGCCGATTGTTGGGTCGAGGTTGATCAAATATACTTCAAAACGCTTTGCTACCAATTCCACTCGCTGCGATCCCATTGTGTGGATACGGATTCGTCAATTAACTTGTCATCGCCATGTTTTGCCATTGCGCGGAATTGCTCATCCCAGCCACGACGCGGGAGCGTGACAGGACGAAGCACAAGCTGTCTGCTCTGGATGACAATCTCCACTTCGTTATTGAATCCCATTTGCTCGATCAATAACTTGGGCAGGCGCACGCCGCGCGAGTTTCCGATTTTTACGATCTGGGTGTGAACGATATTCATATTGTTTTCTCTTTCCTAAATGTGGTTACATTGTAAGCACAAGCCGCCAGGCCGTCAACCCGTTTTTGTTTCGCGGGCGTATTACGGGTTACAAGTTGCAAAGCCGCCAGTTTTTTGAAATTGCCAGGTTTTTAAGGACCATTGAATAAATCTTGGTGTTCTTCGTTTATTGGCGGTTAATTCCGTCTACGTGATGTCCCTATTTCAACAGCCTGAATTTCCAAACTCATCCACAGGCATACCAAAGGCTTCAAAGACTGGTGTTCCATCCCATTCGGGCGGAAGAGGCAGGCCGAGCGCAAAGGCGGCGGTGGCGGCCGTGTCCATGGTGTAAACCTGCGTGGATAGTTTACCTGGGGCAATGCGCGGGCCGCTGATGATCCATGGGATGGTCATATCTTCGGGCAGGTCTGTGCCGTGCGTGGTCTCATGCCCGCCGTGATCGGAGGTGACGATGATCATGGTGCTTTCGTACATGCCCTTATCCTTCAAGGCTTGGATGAGCAGGCCCAACCCTTTGTCCTCGCGCCCATAAACCTCCAATTGCGCACGCGACATCCAGCCATTCTTATGTCCCTCAATATCGCTATCCGCAAAATGTACGAACATCAAGCCGAAGCCTGTATTGATCTGCGCCAGGGCCAGTCTTAAGACTGTGGTTGAATCTTCGATCTTATCCGTCCTATCCACAAAATCAAAATAATCCGTGCTGGCTGGTTCGGTGACCTGACGCAGTTTTTCCTTGCCAACCACCATCACCGTCCGCATACCTGCTGCGTGAGCAAGATCAAAAATATCGACTCCGAGAGCGAATCCATTTTGCGGCACATATTCATTCCAGCGGACGATGTGCTTTGCAGGACAGGTGCCCGCCAGCATCGAAGCATGAGATGGCAAGGTCAGGCTCGGCATGATGGTCTGTGCGCTCAATGTGAATGCGCCGTTTTGCATCAAACTCAGCAGATTGACCATATTCGCCGCGGCAATTGCATCGGGGCGCAAGCCGTCAAAACTGACGATCAAGACCCGCTCCACACTGGGTAAGGGTGTAGGCGTGATCGTCGGAAAGGGCGTCTCGGTGGGCGGTGGGGTACTGCTCGGGCTGGGAATCACCAACCGCGTAGGAGCAAGTGTCGGCGGCGGGGGTGAGGCGAATGATCCGCAGGATGGCAGAAAGATGATGAGCAGAGTCAAATGCAAAATGCGCTGAATCATTTTCAGGATGATTTCCCAAGCATCGGCATTTTCAACCCGTGACGTTTTGCCGCCTCAATCGCGATTTCATAGCCTGCGTCCGCGTGACGCGCCACGCCCATGCCTGGATCTGTGGTCAGGACTCTCTCGAGTCTGCGAGCAGCTTCCGGCGTCCCGTCCGCAACGATGACCTGACCCGCGTGCTGACTGTAGCCCATGCCCACGCCGCCGCCATGATGGAAGGAGACCCAGGTTGCGCCGCCCACCGCATTGATCAGCGCGTTCAGGATCGCCCAATCTGAGATCGCGTCCGAGCCGTCTTTCATGGCTTCGGTTTCGCGATTTGGTGAAGCGACAGAACCTGAATCCAAATGATCGCGGCCGATGACGATGGGCGCTTTTACTTTTCCGCTTGCGACCAATTCATTGAACATCAGCCCCGCTCTGGCGCGCTCGCCATAACCAAGCCAGCAGATGCGCGCGGGCAATCCCTGGAACGGGATTTTCTCTCGCGCCATTTTTAACCAGCGATGCAAATGCGCGTCTTCGGGAAATAATTCCATGATGGCTTGATCGGTGACGTAAATATCTTCCTTATCTCCGGAGAGCGCCACCCAGCGGAACGGTCCCTTGCCTTCGCAAAACAGCGGACGAATATAGGCAGGCACGAAGCCGGGGAATTCAAAGGCATCGCTGACGCCATTGTTGAAAGCCTGCTGGCGCAGGTTGTTGCCGTAATCAAACACTTCCGCGCCCGCGCGTTGAAATGCGAGCATGGCTTTCACATGCGCCGACATGGAATCCATGGCCATCTTTTTATATTTTTCAGGGTCAGTGGTGCGCAATTGATTTGCGGCTGTGACGCTTAATCCAGATGGAACATAAAACAAGGCTTCATGCGCGGAGGTTTGGTCTGTGACCACGTCGGGAATAACTCCGCGTGCGAAAAGTTCGCTGTAAACATCTGCGGCATTTCCGATGAGACCGATGGATTTTGGGATTTGCTTTTCCTTGAATTCCTCCACAAGGGTCATGGCTTCTTCGAGAGTATCCACAACCATATCCACATAACCGATGGCGCGGCGGCGTTCGGCGCGTTCGGGGTCTACTTCAACGATGAGTCCCACGCCTTCGTTCATCGTGATGGATAAAGGCTGCGCGCCTCCCATTCCGCCAAGCCCAGCGGTTAAAACGAACTTGCCTTTCAGCGAACCCCAGCCTTTTAATTTGGCGAGCGCGCCGAAGGTTTCATATGTGCCTTGCAGAATTCCCTGCGTGCCGATGTAGATCCACGAGCCGGCGGTCATCTGGCCGTACATGATCAGTCCTTTTTTATCCAACTCATCGAACTTTTCCCAGGTCGCCCAATGCGGCACGATGTTCGAGTTTGCGATCAATACTTTCGGCGCATCCTTGTGTGATTTGAAAACGATAACGGGTTTGCCCGATTGCACGAGCAGGGTTTCATCTTCCTCAAGATTTTTAAGCGATTCAAGAATCGCATCGAATGATTCCCAGTTGCGCGCGGCTTTCCCGCGTCCGCCGTAGACGACGAGGTCCTCGGGCTTCTCCGCCACTTCGGGATCAAGATTATTTTGGATCATGCGATAGGCGGCTTCACTGAGCCAGTTCTTGCAGGTCAGTTGTGTGCCGCGCGGCGCACGGACGATGCGGGGTGTGGACATGGTCGCTTCCTTTTGAGTATCTTATTCAATCACCTTACACAGTGTCATTCTAAGCGGAGCGAAGTCGAAAGGCTCAGGGAATCACGATTAGGTGCGTAAGGTCACTTAATCAGATTGAACTGCAATCGTACCAAGCATTCCATCAAAGGCGGGCAGGGTGGTTTCGGTAAATCCATTCTCTGTTGAAAATGTGATCACCAGGGTGCCAGTTTTGAGGTTGAAAAAGACCATTTTTTTATACAGGCTGACTTGTGCGCTGGAGACATTAAACCCGCCCACTTCTGATTTGATGACGCCATACGGCAGGCCGCCGGGGGGAATGACAATTTCCACAGAGGAGACTGTCAAACCATCCATGGTGGAGGGTAATCCATCGGCGAAGGCCTGTAAATCATCCTCAGTATCAAATGAAATAACAGTTTGCTGATCCCAGATAAAGTTCAAATTGGTGACGATCTCATTTTTGATGTGACCCTCCTGAATATCCAAAACCAGCAGGCGAAATGTCGCAGGGTCCTGCTCTTTAATGCTCAGCAGTGACGTTTGAATATGGGAGTCAGCAGTTTCCGGGAGAGTCCAGGCGTCGTAATATTCATTCTCATTGAGGCGGACAGCCAGCCAGCCTGCTGGAACGGTAATCTCATAGCCCGCATTTTCGTCCACAAAAAGGGAGGAGCCGTTATCCTGTTTGGTGAGGCTACTGCCCGATGAGAAAGGTTGCGGCGTGGGAGTCACTGTTTGTGTAGCAGTTGGCAAGGTGGGCGTTACAGTCGGTACGGCCAGAGCGGTCAAATCGAGGGCGGCGGAGACTGTCCGAGCGACCATGATGTCCAGCCGGGTATCAGCTGTCGGCGTGGGCGCGAAGCGTGAAACGCTTTGTATGCCCGGCAGGACACAGGCCAGGGCAGTTGTCAAAAGGATCAGTGCGGCAAGCAATGCGGGTCTGGTATTCATGGTTTCCATCCTTCTTTGTGAAATGAGATGCTCCCGTTTCTAACGGGAAAAAGCCTCCCGGCTATTATAGCCGAGAGGCTTTATTGAGTTGAAGCATTTTATACGGGGGTTTGTCCCTTTGGGATCATATCGGCAAAGTTCGTGCCTTTCAGTTTTTTAACCAGTTCCTCCTGCGCATCACACCAGACAGGGCGCAAAGGGCAGTCATAGTCAAAGGAGCATGCGCCTGAATCGCCGACACATTCATTGAGTTGAATGGGGCCGTCAATGGCTTCGATCACTTCCAAAAGTGTGATCTCTTTTGGAGTGCGGGCGAGGGTAACACCGCCGCGCGCTCCGCGTGAAGTATGAAGAAGCCCTGCAATGGAAAGCTGCGAAACGATCTTGGCGAGGAAGGATGGCGGAATGCGTTGTTTCTCCGCAATCATACTCGTTGCTGTACGCTGATCGCCAATGCGGGCGAGATGAAGCACAGCGCGAACGGCATAATCTGCTTGACGGGTGATCTGCATACGAACCTCACTGAAATAGGTAAAACTTACCAACAATCACGATTTTATTCTGCAATCTGTTTCGAAGCAAGTGATAGAGGTCACAGATGAATTATGACCTTTTACTCTGAATTATAAGATGGTATTGTCTCGAGCATAGGATTTGGAACCCCCTTAAAAACATAATCCCATGCCTTTTGCTGACATGGGATCGTGCTGGGACTTTCTGTTATTTGGAGAGGGTTAAGTTTCCCGCTCCCATTTCAACGACAAAGGTAAGTGTTGAACCTTCGCCTTTTTGTTTATAGACGTCCCCGCTCTGACTCCAGCCTGGGCCTGCATTGATGTTCGATATGCCGCTCTGCACTGTGACAACTGCCTCCACGCCCTCGGGCACGATGATGATCAGGTTGCTGAACCCGCTTACAATTTTGATCGAGGCGTCCCTTTGCAGTTCGCCTGAAAAATTGAGGGTGTAATCGCCTGCGCCGGATGAAAAATCAAAGATGCTGAAATTAGCGTTGGCGAGACCTTCCATCCTGACATCGGATGCGCCGGTAGAATATTTGAAGACCGACATCTCCGTTTGATTGGGTTCGGAGAATGCAAGTTTCACATCCGCCGCGCCATCTTTAATGGTCAGGCTGGTGAGTGCAAGTCCGCCAAATTCAAAAGTTCCATCATACGCGCCTGATTCAATGCTCAAATTCATGGGTTGGTCGCCGAGTTTCAAATCCCATTCGTTCTTGAGGTTGTCAAAGGATGGGAAGACAGTGAATTTCTCATCCCCCATCTTGACCTGAACATTGCCGCCATCCGTCACGACTTGTGGCTTGAATTCTTCATAATTGTAGGTGGCTGTGCCATCCACAAGCTGACTCCCGCCGGGCGACAATTTCATTTTACCCGCGCCAAATGAAAGTTTCAAACTTACATCGTCCGCCTTGGGATATGGCAGGCTGATATCTTCCACAACTTCGGGGCCTGGCTGTGCTCTTTGGGGCAGGTCAATATTGAATCCACAGGCCATTGTGGCTAACGCGAGAACTGCGATAAAAATTATAAGTTTACGTAACATGGAAACACCTCCTGAAGGGTATTTTACCTGAGGAGGTATACGGAGGAAAACGGATTCGGTTGCAGGGTCTTCAACCACAGATGACCCCGCAAAAAGACCAATTAAACACAAAGGTCACAAAGGAACACGAAGGAATGCCTCTTCATTTATTAACCTTTGTGTACTTGGTGTCCCTCGTGTTTAAAATCTTTTTGTTCTTTTTCTCCGCGTTCATCAGCGTCCCGTAGTTTTTGATTTTATTTCTTCTTCAACGCCGCATCCAAGGCCTGATCCAGCGAGCGGATTTCGATGATCTCAATCCCCTTGGGATATTGCTCCCCCTTGCGAATGGCTTTGGGAACAATCGCAGTTCTGAATCCCAACTTTTGCGCTTCATACAAACGCGCCACCATTTGGCCAGGCATACGCAGCTCACCCGCCAAACCAATTTCACCGATCAAAACGGCCTCAGCGCGCACAGGCACATCCTTCCATGAAGAGGCAATCGCGGCGGCGATGGCCAGATCTGCGGCCGGTTCGTCAATTTGAATGCCGCCGACCACATTCACAAAGACATCATGTTCGGCAAGTTTCAAGCCAACCCGGCGGGTAAGCACCGCTGAAATTAACAACAAGCGGTTGAAGTCGACACCGTTGGGAGTTCGGCGCGCATTGCCAAATTGGGTTGGGGAAGTTAATCCTTGAATTTCAACCAGGATGGGACGCGTCCCTTCCATTGTCACTGCAATGGCAGAGCCGGCCGCATTGATCAATCTTTCCGCCAGAAATGCTTCAGATGGATTCGTCACTTCCACCAGTCCGCCCTCGCGCATTTCAAACACGCCCACCTCAGCCGTCGCGCCGAAACGATTCTTCACAGAACGCAATAAACGATACGCCTGAAAACGATCGCCTTCCAAATACAATACTGTGTCCACAATATGTTCGAGCACTCGCGGGCCGGCAATCGCACCATCCTTGGTCACATGCCCGATCATGAACACGGAAATACCTGAAGACTTCGCCAACTCGCGAAGTTGGGAAGCGCACTCGCGCACCTGCGAGACCGAGCCAGCCGAAGAATCCATGTTGGATAAATAAACGGTTTGGATCGAGTCAACGATCAGCAGGTCAGGTTTTGAATCGCGGACGTGGTTCAAGATCACTTCGAGATTCGTCTCAGTCACAAGCAGAAGATTTTTCGGCAAATCTTTTTTGCCGTGCGTAGCGAGCAAACGCACCGCGCGCATTTTGATCTGCCGTTCTGATTCCTCGCCGGAAACATACAACACCCGCTGTGTGTTGGACATCTCCATCGCCATTTGCAACATCAATGTGGATTTGCCAATACCAGGGTCACCGCCAATCAGCACGATGGAACCAAGCACAATGCCGCCGCCGAGCACGCGCGCAAACTCTCCGATTGGCAGATGAACCCGATCCTCCGCATCACCCCCGACCTCGGAAATGGGATGAGGTTGCGAGCGGCCGCTCAACCCGCGCAGATTACCCGCTCCCTTCGCAAGCGGCTCATCGTGGACAACTTCCTCCATCATGCTATTAAACGATCCGCATTGCGGGCACTTGCCCATATAAGAGGCCGCCGCGCGCCCGCATTCCTGACAGACAAATCGTGTGTGTGTTTTTGCCATATTCACCTTTTATGTGTCACCCTGAGCGTAGCGAAGGGTCTCTTATTATAGTCAGAGATGCTTCGCCGAAAAGCGGCTCAGCATGACATATCAGCAGGCAGTATAACAGAATTTATGTTCTGTTTTTTAATGTCTGCTATATTATTGAGGGCATATTTGAATAATTGAATGCCGGCTCCAGTCAGCATTCAATGTATGTAGGAAGTGGATTTTATTGCATGGTTAATAGCCAAGTGGCGGTTACCTTAAAGATGACTGTCACTTTTATTGACTATATTCACAAAATCTGCGAACAAACCATAAGCCGTTTCAACGGGACCACCCAGCATGCCTTCGCGTTCAGAGACGATGATGGAATAATCCGGTAAAACATCGGTGCGGAAGGTTAAGCCTGTGGAGGAGCCCATCATTCCATATAATGGCGAGGCTGGTTCAACCAGTTCTGGCGCCACGCGCGCGTTTATCGTCTTGCCCGCCCGTTCTGCGGAAGCCAGCAACTTGTAGCGCTTGCCTTCCGATTTTGCTTTTACGATCATTTCGGATGTAATTCCGCGAATGCCGGTGCGATCCACTTGTTGGGGTTTGAGTGGCGTATCCATTAATACGGCAACCAGCGCGGCCACTTTGATGGATGCGTCCCAGCCATCCACATCGCCAGAGGGGTCTGTTTCTGCAATTCCGACACCCTGACAATACTTCACGGCTGCCTCAAACGATTCGCCGTCTTCCATGCGTGAGAGGATGATATTGGTGGTGGCATTGATAATGCCTTTAAAGGAGATTAAATCTGCGGCGGGCAGGGCTTCTCGAAAGGTGGAAAATACCGGCGTGCCGCCCAATACAGTCGATTCGAACATAAATCTTTTGTTTTTAGATTTGGCAAGAGCGGTCAATTCCCGATAGGCATGGACAACCGTGCCTTTGTTCGCGGTGCTGACGTGCATGCCTGCGTTCAATGCCGCGCGGACGTGGTCAATGGCGGGCTGGCCTGTCTCGTAATTGACAGGCGAGTTTTCGAACATGACATCGGCGGATGAGTTCTTGATCACAGAAGAGGAATCGGTCATCGGTAATCGGGAATTGTTCAATGAGGAAATATCTTTTCCGCTTTCCACCAACTCCAGCGCTGTTTGAATATCAATCCCGTTTGGGTTTACGGCAAATCCGTGCCGGCCGGTGGAGATGCCGGTGAATGAAAAGGCCAGGTCATATTTGGATTTGAGCAAATCCTGCTTGCGGACCAACAGCCTGGCCAGTGCGCGGGCGACATTTCCAAAACCAATGAGTGCGAATTTGTAGTGCATAAATTAAGTTCTCCTATGTCACGTGTCAGGTATCAGGTCTTCGGTCATACTTGACACGTGACACCTGAAACCGAAATACTTATATCGGCGGATACGGAAACGCCCTTCGTCCTTCAAGCGGACGTGGAAATACTTTGTCATCGCACAACATCTCTGCGCGGGTCAACAATGCGGTGATCTCGCCCGGGCTGAGAACCTGCTCAAGGATGTTGGACCAGTTGTCAGTTTGGGTAAGAGGCGCGAGTAAGTCGTCTGGAATTTGCTGACCTGCGAAGTCCCAGATCACGGTGCGAAATTTGTCGTCTTCGTGAAAACATACCCCATGATCGATGGTAAAGAGCTTGCGGGTTTCATCTTCAAAAAAGACGTGGCTGCCTTTGCGGTCGGCATTGTTGGCGAGCAGGTCAAATAAAACGACGGGGCGGAGTTTTTGTTTATCTTCCGGCGTGAAGTTGAAGTAGTGATAGTCAACATCATAATCAATATATTGCTGCAATGAACCAGGACCGTAGGGGCCATCTTCACGATAGATCGTAAATGGGACAATATGAAAGCCAAGCGCTTCACTTAAGTGATAGGCGGCCACTTCACGATGCGCAAGGGTATGATCGGGAAAATCCCACAGCGGCTGTTCGCCTTTGCTTGGCTTGTAGACGGCTTTGTATTCCACGCCTTCGTGATGCACATCCACAAAGAAGGTGTAATTGGAGCCAAGCATGAACTGGCCTTTGAGTTGATATTTGCCGTGTGTGAGGGCGGCTTGGATTTCGTTTGATGGGGTCATGCGAGTTGTAAATCGTTACAGGTTGAAGGTTGCAAGTTGGGATTGAAAAACTTAAACCTGGAACTTGTAACCTTCAACTCACTCATGCAAATGCCCGTTCTTTTTGGGGCAGAAGTGCCCTTCGGGTTCCATGGGCTGTCCGCATTGCGGGCAAAGCGGGCGTCCTCGTGAGGCCACATCCTGTCCCCAGCGTGCAAGTTGCCGCAATTGTGTGCGCGTGGTCCAAAAGCGGACTTGCGCCGCAGAGTCGGGTTCGATTTCTTCGGTCAGTAATTCCTTGGTGAAGATCACAGCGCGGTCGCGGTCTTTATCATAACCCAGTCCTATTTCACCAGCGCGGAAGAGCGGATCTACGGGCGGGTTGATACGCATGACCTGCTCGACATAATCGCCGGAGGCTTCTTCGAGATCCGGGGCTTGCTGGCTGATCTGTGCGAGGAATTGTTCGATCCCGATCGCAAGCGACTGCAGCTGCGCCTTTTCAATGATAATGGTAATGGTGCGTTGTTCCTGATAAGCTTGCAAATAAAAGACGCGCTGGCCTGGTTTGCCGATGGCGTCTGCTGTAATATGGTCACATGGATCTACGTCAATTTCAAAACGGGGCATAGGGTACCTTTTGTTGCGGCGAGTATACCAGAAGTAAGACGGTAGACCGTAGACCGATGACCGTAAAAGTCTGTCCACCGTCCACTGTCTACGGTCTAATGTATAATCCCAGCATCTTGCCATAGGAGCTGTCATGTACGATAAAAACAAACTGAATGAGTTAAAAGATTCCCTCAATAAATGGAGAGGGACTTCTTTAAAGAAAGCGCTGTCACAATTGCCGGAACGCGCCGCTGATTTTATTACCACCTCATCCGAACCGATCAACAGACTTTACACACCGCTCGATATCGCGGGCATTGATTACGCCTCTTCACTTGGACTTCCAGGCGAGTATCCCTACACAAGAGGCGTCCACCCGACGCTTTACCGAAGTAAGCTGTGGACGATGCGCATGTTCGCCGGCTTCGGAACGGCGGAGGAAACGAACGCGCGCTTCAAATACCTGCTGGAGCAGGGTCAAACAGGATTGAGCATTGCCTTCGACCTGGCGACTTTGATGGGCTACGACACCGACCAACCCGAAGCGCTGGGTGAGTTTGGCAAATGCGGCGTGGCGATCTCCTCTTTGAAAGATATGGAAATTTTATTGGATGGGATTCCGCTCGATAAAGTCTCCTCCAGCATGACAATTAACTCGCCGGCCGCGATCATCTGGGGTATGTACCTGGCCGCCGCTGAAAAACAAGGCTTGCGCCTCGACCAGTTACGCGGCACAACCCAGAACGATATTCTCAAGGAGTTTATCGCGCAAAAGGAATTCATCTTCCCGCCCGAACCCTCCATGAGACTTGTTGTGGACACGATGGAATTCGGCGCGCAGAAAGTTCCACAGTGGAATACGATTTCGATCAGCGGCTATCATATCCGCGAAGCTGGCTCCACTGCCGCGCAGGAATTGGCATTCACACTTGCAGATGGACTTGAATACGTCCGCTGGGGAATTGCGCGCGGTATGGATGTGGACGAGTTCGCGCCGCGTCTTTCCTTCTTCTTCAACGCGCACAATGACTTCTTTGAGGAGATCGCCAAGTATCGCGCGGCGCGTCGTATTTGGGCGCGCGAGATGCGTGAAACCTTCAAGGCGAAGGATCCGCGCTCATGGCTGCTGCGTTTCCACACACAAACAGCAGGCGTTTCATTAACGGCGCAACAGCCTGAGAACAACGTGGTGCGTGTGGCCATCCAGGCTCTTGCCGCTGTCCTCGGCGGTACGCAAAGTTTGCACACCAATTCAATGGATGAAGCCCTGGCTTTGCCCTCCGAACATTCCGTGACGATTGCCTTGCGCACGCAGCAGATCATCGCTGAAGAATCAGGTGTGACGAATACCGTTGATCCATTGGGCGGCAGTTTCTTCGTCGAAGCGCAGACAGACCGAATGGAAAAGCAGGTCTACGATTACTTCCACAGGATCGAAGAATTGGGCGGCGTGATCCCCGCCATTGAAAAGGGATTCTTCCAAAGTGAAATTTCAGATGCGGCCTATCGCTATCAACGCGAGATTGACAAAGGCATCCGCAAGATCGTGGGAGTGAATGCGTATGCGGAAAATAAACCGCTTTCAATTCCGATCTTGAAGATGGACCCGAGTGGCTATAGCAGGCAAGTGGCGCGCCTGAACGAAGTCCGCAAGACGCGTGATAGCGGCCGTGTGGGCCAGACTTTGGATCGCTTGCGAATCGCCTGCGAAGGTACTGAGAATACAATGCCGTATATCATGGAATGCGTCCATACGTATTGCACGCTGGGTGAGATCATTGGGGTGATGACGAAAGTGTTTGGGAAGTACGAAGAGCCGTCGCTGATCTAGAATTCGTTGAATAAAAAAAGCGCTGACTTGTGAAAACAAGTCAGCGCTTTTTTTATTTATCAAGACATGGAAAGGCTATTTTCCACTTCTGCGAGAGAGCCATTTTTCGAGTTGTTTGGCCGCAATTTCCCTGCCGCCCAAACCAAAGGCAAGAGCCACTGCCACACCGATGGTCGCGAGGATGATTGTAATTGCGCTGTCTGCGAGAGTCACGCCGGCCTGGCTGAGTGCAATACCTGCAACGAAGATCAGGATCGCCCAGCGCGCAATGTTAGCAAAGAAAAGTGCATCACTGCCGCCTGTGGAAATGATCAGGTTGGATGCAATATTGGCAATATAAATGCCTGCCATGAATATTACGATACCAAAGAGTAATATTCCGCCGAAGGTAATCAAGGATCCAACTAGCGCTGCAATGGATGCAAGACCGATGAATTCTGCAGTGCTTTGAACAGCCAGCAGCATGACAGCGACCAGGACAATGTATCCGATTACACCAGAGAGGGCGGTTCCTTTTGTAGCTTTGAAACCAAGCGCGGAGGGCAGGCGGTCAACGCCAATGCCAGCCAAAAGGCTTGTGGTTACATCAGAAATGAATTTGGCGATGTAATATGCTACACCCAGCAACACAGCTGCGCCGAGTGTGCTGAGGATCGCGGCTATCACGCCACTGAGTAATTGTGTCCCGATTTCAGAAATTACAGGAAGGTTAAGTACATCCAATGCCTGAATGATCACCGGCACCAGCACCAGGATGTAGACAACGGTTCCTAGCAGACCGGAGAGCGGCTGTGCGCTTTGAGCCTTGCTCAAACCAACCCGTTCACCAAGGCTGTCAATCCCCAGACCTTCGAGGAAGCCTGTCACGATCTGGCGGATAATGCGTGCTAACAACGCTCCCAGGAACACGATAATGACCGCCCCAATGATGCCTGGAATATAGTTGAGCATTTGGTTAACCAAGCCTTGAACAGAATCTGCGGCTGCGCCAATTCCCAGGCTATTCAAAATAGATGGAATGAAAATCAGGAAGACCAGCCAGAAAACGGCCTTGCCGATCGATTCGTTCATGTTGGATGATTTCTTACCCGTTACTTTTTCACCCAAGCGTTCATCCAAACGGGTTACGTTCAGGACGCGGATCACAAGGAATTTTAGTACTGTTGCGATAATCCACGCCACCAACAGGGAAACACCCACGCCGATAATCCCGACAATCACTTCGTTCACAAATTGGGATTGTGCCGCATTCGCCGAAAGTCTGGTGGGCAGGAAACCCATTCCTTGAGCCAGGTTTACCAATTGGATCAGCACAAAGACGAAGAGTGCCCAGAAGGTAAATCCGCTCACCCAGTTTGTGATTTGTGTTTTTGTGCCCAGTGAATCTGACGCGCGCTGATCCACATTGGCACGCTCAAGCCCCTTTCGCACGATGAATGCGCCAATGCGTGCCACAATCCATGCCACAAACAGGCCGATGATAATGGCCAGGATTGGGACAAGGATGGCGGCAGTAGCACCCAGGCTTGCGATGATGTTGTTTAGAAAATTCATAATATTCTCCTTTTTAATAATTTGATTTCCTACAATCAGTATAACACCAAAAAATCACGAAAGTTGTTCTGTAAAATCGGGATTTGAGCGGATACGGGTCCTCACCAGCCGCCATGCAGTCTTATGAAATTAGTGTCCCCTGCGTTTCTTAAGCAGTTTTTGAATGCGCGCATATTTCTCGCGGGAAAGCGGATATGACCAGGCGAGGATGATCGTCCCCATTAAAATCGCCACACCGATAAATGAAACCATCAAGCGTATGGCGAGAAGCGCGGATTCGGGTTGGTTGAATTGAATCACACCATCAGGCGGAGATTGATAGCCAGACCAGCCCAAAATTTGCAAAGTAACAAAGATGACCAGCGCGCCTGTCAGCTTGCGGATCAGGGTACGGATGCCATAATAAATTCCCTCCTGCCTGCGGTGTGTGCGCAATTCATCCCAGTCGATCACGTCGGGCAAAATGGAGTCGGGCAAAATATATGCGGCGGAAACACCGATGCCTGCCAGCGTGGCGATGACCAGCAAGTAGGTCACTTCACCGGGCTGAATGGTGAAGATCATGGCCTGCACAATGATCCAGGCTGACATGCCCGCGATATAGGCCTGGATCTTGTTGTATCGTTTTGCAAACCATAACCAGAATGGCACGAATAAAATACAGACCAGCATCAACACGCCAAAGAAGGCAGATTCAAGCGCGAGGTCGAGGCCGAAGATGGTGATCTTGGCCAGCAAATTCCCCCCTGCTACCCAATACAATAAAAAGAAGGGGAAGGTGATGGCAACCATATCCACGGCCGACCAGTTGAACATGTAAATACCCGCCGCATAACGGAAGGGGATATTCTGCCAGGCATGACGCAAGGTTTCTCGAAAAGGAATTGACTCCTGCTGTTCTTCTGCATAGCGTTCGCGCACGAGCAAGCCAATCAAGAAAATTGGAAGCGAACCCACCGCGCCGAAGATGGCGCCCGCCAGCAAAAAACCCTGTTGTTGTGACCCGCCGCCGATAATGACCGCATCCACGATCATGGGTGCGGCAATCACAATCGTCATGGCGGATAATAACTGGAAGACGGTGCGAAAACTGGAAAGCGACGTGCGTTCGTCGTAGTCCTGGGTCAGTTCGGGGGTTAAGGAAAGATAAGGCACGGCCACGAGCGTGGTCAAAGTGTCAGAGATCATAAAAGCGAGAGTCACATAAATCAGGAGACCGATCTGGCTATCCCAATTGGGCGCAGACCAAAGCATCATAAAACTGAATCCGAATGGAAAGGCAAACCACAACAGGAAAGGACGCCTGCGCCCGAGCTTTGATTTCATACGGTCGCTCAAGGTGCCAATGAGCGGGTCGTTGACGGCGTCCCACACAATTCCCACTAGCGCGCCAAGAGAGGCCAGCCGCGGTTCAATACCGACCACATCCGTCAGGTACAACGCATAAAAAATCGAACGCATCATACCAATGCCGGCAATCCCCCAATCACCGGAACCATATAAGAGTTTTAACCACAAGGGAAGTTTATGTTTCATACAAAAAATTCTTGTTAAAGAATTCGGCAAGTGTAGCATGAAATGACAAATATTCTTTCCGGTCGTGTCAAATATTTTTACAGACACTCGCCGCTCAGAGCCAAAAGTTATTGAGCATTTGGGGATAAAATAGACCTCATGCCTTCGCTTGCAGATAAACTCAAATCCCTCGGCGTCAAAGTTGGGACTTCGCATCTCCCGCCGCCTCCGCCTGCCAACCACACAATTGACTCTGTCGTGGCCGGGAGTTTTCTCTCCACCCCGCGCGGCGAGGCTTTTGTCGCAGAACAAATCTTTGAAAAAGATTATCTGCATGGAAAGGTGTCTCATCTTTCTTCCTTCCCTCTTTCGTTAATTTCTGAATGGGCAACCGACCCGCGTATCTCCAATCTCCCAATCTCCAAGTTTGCCTTTCTCGACACCGAAACATCCGGCATGGCTGGCGGCACTGGCACGTACGCATTTTTGATTGGGGCGGCGCGCTTTGTGGATGGCAAATTCGTTTTACAGCAATTCTTTCTGCGCGACCCCTCCGAAGAACCTGCCATGCTGGAAGCCTTGATCAACTTTCTCGCGCCTTGCGAGGCATTGGTCACATTCAATGGGAAGTCATTCGACGCGCCTTTGCTCGTTACCCGTTACTCCTTGCATGGAATCCCCGTTCCATTTAAGAATTATGCGCACCTTGACCTGCTTCCGCTGGCCAGGCGTTTATGGCGGGACAGACTGCCCTCACGCGCCTTGAAACATCTCGAAGAGCATGTGCTTGGCTTCACGCGTACTTCCGAGGAAGTGCCGGGTTATGAAATTCCCTGGCTGTATTTTGATTACCTGCGCACCGGGGATGCACGTCCGCTGGGCGGCGTGTTCTACCACAACGCCATGGACGTGGTGGCCATGGCGGCTTTGCTGGGTCACGTTAGCGAACTGCTGGCAGACCCATATAACGGCCGTGTGGAGCATGGACTCGATTTCATTGCGCTCGGAAAATTATTTGAAGACCTCGGCCATTGGGATGAGGCCGCCCGTCTGTTTGAGCGTGGACTCGAGCTTGCCCCTTCGACAGGCTCAGGGCAAGGGCTGGAAGAAGCAGATTTCGGCGTGGCCGTGAAGCGTTTATCCATCCTGCAAAAGAAGCGTGGAAATATGGAGCAAGCTCTGCGTTTGTGGGAGCAGGCTTCGCAGAAGGGTCATATCTATGCCCAGATTGAACTGGCGAAATATTACGAACATAAATTACGCGATGTAAAGGCATCCATAAAATGGGCGAGGTCGGCGCGCAGGGAAGTTGAACAGGCAGACCTGCCGGCCTACATTCGCAAACATTGGTTAAATGAAATTGATCACCGCCTGACGCGCCTGGCGCGTAAAGCGGGTTTATAATCGGACATCACGCTACTTGAGGAGCATACAATGGAAATTACTGTTTCACAGGAGCAGGGAAATGTCCCGGTGACCATTCTACAGCTTGCAGGCCAATTGGATGGGCAGACGTATCAGGATCTGATCATGAAAGCTCAGCAGGTCTTCAATGGAGGCGCCAAAAATTTCATTTTGGATATGAGCGAGTTGACTTATATCTCCAGCGCGGGGCTGGTCTCCTTGCATACGATCTCCCTGCTTGTGCGCGGCGAAGCGCCGCCCGACTCTGAGCAGGGCTGGTCTACCCTGAAGTCCATTGATAAAGCAAGGGATGGCGGCATACAAAAGAACGTCAAACTGCTTAATCCGCGCCCTGAGATCATCAGTGTTTTGGACATGGTTGGTTTTTCAGAGTTCTTTAAAATTTTCACAGACAAACAAAAAGCGATTGAATCTTTTTAAAGGAAGAAAGCGATGCGGAGATGGACTGCATCGCATTTGATTCAAAATCTTTCCTTGTTTTATTCCAGAGGCCTGATGAAACGAAATATTGGTAATTTCGCAATTATTGTCCTTGTCATTTTGAATATTGTCGTATGGCTTGTGTTTCCCCCTGTGGACGACGGCCGCGAGAATTTCGCGCGCCAGTATGCCGCTGAAATCATCGGCTCGAACAACATTATTTTAATGGCCTACTCGCTGTTTCTGGCCACGCGTCCAAAGTGGGCCGAAAAGTATTTCGGTGGGTTGGACAAAATGTACGTAACTCACCGTCACACCGGCACGGCCGCGTTCCTGTTGATCTTCGCGCATGTGCTGACGGTGCCTATCACGACGACAGGCTGGAGGCTGGGCAATTACCTGGGGGTCATGGCCTTCATGGGCATCGTCACGATTGTGCTGATCACGCTTGCGCCTCGTATTCCGTTTCTAAACAAGCTGACCGGCGGTGATTACAATGACTGGAAGAAGTTCAAGCGTTATATCGGTATCTTCTTCATCCTGGCCTTCATCCACGCGCTGACCGTCCCCAACCCGCTCGACGCGTTTATCGCCATCAACTGGGTGCAGATATTTTTTATCATCGGAACGGCCTCCTATTTTTACACAGAGGTCTTTGGGCAATTCTTCAAGAAATATTTACCTTACACTGTGGAAGCAGTCAATCATCCCAACCAATCCACCACTGAAGTCGTATTGCGTGCAAAAAAAGACTCAATTCAAAAACAGCGCGCAGGCCAATTTTTATTTGTGCGCTTTATTGAAAAAGGATTGGACGAATCGCACCCCTTCACAATTTCGAGCGCGCCGCATGAAGATGTCCTGCGCCTGACGGTCAAAGCCTGCGGCGATTTCACCCGTGATTTGTTTGCGAATTTGAAAGCCGGCACAGAAGCCATCCTTGAAGGCGCGTACGGCATGTTTGATTATAAAACTGGCGGACCGAAGCAGATCTGGGTGGCAGGCGGAATCGGCGTGACGCCTTTCCTCTCGTTCATCCGCGACCTGAAAACTGGTCTCAACCACGATGTGGATTTTTACTACACTGTCCGTCATCGCGAGGAAGCGGTCTTTGTGGATGAAATTGAAGAAACCGCAAAAAAGAATCCGCGCTTGCAGGTACACATCCGTTTTTCATCCACAGACGGCTCCTTGACCGTGGCTGACATCATCAGGAACGCAGGCGGCGACATTCGTGGACACGATGTCTACATGTGCGGTCCGCTTCCGATGGTGCAAGCCTTTGAAAAAAAGTTTATCGAAGCGGGCGTTCCTTTGGAGAATATTCACTTTGAGGAATTCAATTTCAGATAGCAAATAATGTAAGAGCATTTTTGAAGCCTGCATATAGAAAACATAAAAATCAAAATACTTGTGAGGGCAAAATGTCTCGAAGAAAAAACATCAGAAGAAGTAGACTCAACACCCATAGTGGACTTTCCACTTTTTTGCGCCATCCTGTGGTGCAAGTGGCGATAGTCTTGTTTGTCGCCTTTGTGATCTATTTGATCGCATCGTCTAGCGGAGGAAACACTGGCGCTCTCGCGCGTGAAGTCAGCGTAGATGAAGCGTATGGAATGTACCAAAGCGGTATCTTTGTTTTGGATGTCCGCACGCAGGAGGAATGGGATGAATATCATGCGCCAAACGCCACGCTGATTCCGCTGGATCAATTACAGGCACGCATCAATGAAGTGCCAAAAGATCAGGATATTTTGGTTGTATGTCGTTCAGGCAATCGTAGTCAGCAGGGACGTGATATCCTGCTTGCGGCAGGATATCACGCAACCAGCATGGCTGGCGGTTTGAAGGAATGGTACGCCAAAGGCTATCCGATTGAAGGTGCGCCGCAGTAAAGAAAAAACACTTTCAACTTGAGTCGCGCTTGCAAGTGATTGAGATTGAATCAGGCGAGATCACAGACCCCGATAGACAGACTTCCGAGTTCTTAAAGAACTCGGAAGTCTCCCATCTAAAGAAGTACAAATGAAAAAGATTTTCAATTCCATTTTCGTGATGATGACCCTCCCAGCTCTTTTCTTAACGGGCTGCGGGTCTGCTCCGAAAAGCAGTGACGGCGCTTTGAGAGTGCTGACCTCCACCACCTTCCTGGCGGATATTGCCCAAAACGTGGCGGGCGACCGTGTGCGGGTGGATTCATTACTCCCGATTGGCATGGACCCGCACGCCTACCAAGGCGCGCCTGCCGATGTGGCGAGGATCGCAGAAAGCAATTTGTTAATCTTGAATGGCTTGGATTATGAACTCTTCATCGTACCGCTGCTGGACGCGGCACGTGCTGGCGGTGAAGGTCTGGTGATTGAAGCAACAGCGGGTTTGAATCCTCGCTCAGCGGAGAGAAATGCCAACGGAGCAGAATCAGGCAAAGGGGCCGAACAGGAAGCGCGTGATCCGCACATGTGGCTGGACCCGAACCTGGTCATCACTTATGTCGAAAACATCCGCGCTGGATTGATCGATGCCGATCCCGATGGCGCAGCGACTTACAAAGCCAATGCAGACACATATATGGTTGAGCTCAAAGACCTCGATGCGTGGATTGTGGAACAGGTGAATACAATCCCCGCAGAACGCCGTTTGCTGGTGACTAATCACGATACGCTGGGATATTTCGCCGCACGCTATGGATTCGAGATCGTGGATACGATCATTGCCAGCCTGAGTTCTGAAGCAGGGACATCAGCGCAGGACCTGGCGGCGGTGATTGATGGGATCAAAGCATCCGGCACGCCTGCGATCTTCCTCGGCGAAGTGGAGAATGCGGATTTGGCACATCAAATTGCCGAAGAGACTGGCGTGATCGTGGTGGATGACCTGTATTTTGAGTCGCTCACCGAGGACACACCTGCTGCGACTTACATTGACATGATGAAGCATAATGTGACTCGCATTGTGGATGGTTTGAAGTAAGATTGAAGAGAAATTGGAACGCCATTGATTCGTAATGCGTAATTCGTAATCTTGATACTCAACCACCAATCGTAAATTATAAATCAAATGTCTCACACCCCTCATCGTCTCGAAATTGAAAACGCCAGCATTGGTTATGGCGATAAGATTGTCATGCGTAATTTGACCTTTCAAGTGCCGCATGGCGCGCGCTTGGCTGTGGTTGGACCGAACGGCGCCGGTAAATCCACGCTCTTCAAAGCGCTGGTTGGAATCCTGCCTTTGCATGGCGGACGGATCCTCATCCACGGCAAGTTGCTTGGCGCACACAAGGACTGCGTGGCTTACATTCCGCAACGCGAGGAAGTGGACTGGCGTTTCCCTGTCACCGTCAGCGATGTGGTGATGATGGGGCGCTTCGGTCAAATGGGATGGCTGAGCCGTCCATCGAAAGCCGACAGGCAGGTCGTCCGCAAAAGCATGGAACAAATGGGCATTGCAGACCTGGCGGCACATTCCATCGGTCAACTTTCCGGCGGGCAGCAGCAACGCGCTTTTCTGGCGCGCGCCATTGCACAGGAACCGCACATTTTATTGATGGATGAACCCTTTACCGGCGTGGATGTGACCACCCAGGATGTGACGCTCAACCTGCTCGACCACCTGCATAACCAGCAAGTGACGACGATCATTTCTACACATGATCTTAATTTAGCCGCTTCGCGCTTCGACCTCATCCTGCTCCTCAACCATCGGCTGATCGCCTACGGGACGCCGAGTCAGGTCTTTGCAAAGGACAATCTTGCACAAGCCTTTGGCAATTCTCTGTTGGTCATGGAAGATGGAATGATGTTGGTTGATGAATGTTGTCCGCCCGATGAAGACCATCATCATCACGCAGATGTGAAATGAATTTAATCCTTGAACCCCTTGCCTATCAATTCATGCAGCGCGGACTGCTCGCTTCTGTCATTGTCGGTGTGTTGTGCGCTGTGATGGGAACCTATGTTGTCCTGCGCGGCATGGCATTTCTGGGCGACGCCATGGCACACGCCATTCTGCCCGGGGTGGCGATCGCTTATTTGTTGCGCGGCAATTTATTGGTCGGAGCGGGAATCGCGGCGGTTCTCGTCGCGTTGAGCATTGGCTTGTTTTCACGTCAAGGGGCAGTCAAGGAAGATACTGCCATTGGCATCATGTTCGCGGCAGCGCTTTCGCTGGGCGTAGCGTTGATCAGTTCCATGCAAACCTACGCAGTGGACTTATCCCACATTTTATTTGGAAACGTGCTTGGCGTAAGCGCATCCGATCTTTGGCTGATTGCGGGATTGAGCTTTGCGATCCTTCTGACGGTTGGCTTGCTCTTCAAACCATTCCTCGTCATTTCGTTTGACCCGGTTCTCGCCGCGACCTTGCGCCTGCCTGCTGAACTCCTGCGGAATCTTATGCTGGTGCTTTTGGCGCTTACGGTCGTTGTCTCGCTGCAAACTGTGGGGGTCAGCCTTGCGGCCGCCATGCTGGTTACGCCTGCGGCAACTGCCTATCTGCTCACACGCCGCTTGTGGCCGATGATGCTGGTCTCTGCTCTAATTGGCGCGCTATCCTCTGTCATTGGGCTGTACTTAAGTTATTATTTAAATATTGTTTCAGGCTCCTCGATCGTTCTAACGGCTACTGTGTTTTTCCTGCTTTCGTTCTTGTGGAAACGGATGAAGTCTGTATAATATTTTTCGCTGGTATCAACCCCTCCCGCTGGGATTACTCGGCGGGAGGGATTTTTGTTAGAATACAGTCAATATTTATATATGCTCCCTGCGCCGGGGACGGCGGCTGGAACAAAAGCAAGTTCCAATTCTTGCAACAAGCGGTAGGATACAGCCCATGCAAAACAAAAAAATCGGTTTAAAAAATGTCCTCTTCATCATTATTTTTCTGTTATTTTCATGCGCATCCCCCGCGCCGGTTGCACCTACTGAAATAGCGACCCTGCCGGTCCCCATTGAAACAGCCGCCGCCCTGCCGACAGAAATACCCGCGCCGACAAATACCGCACTCCCTGCACTTGCGCGCGCGCAATACATCTTGGACACTACCATTGATTATGACGCCCACACCGTCAGTGTGGATGAAACCATTCTCTACCCGAATCTGACAGGCAATCAACTCAATATACTCGTGATGGCCATTGTCCCCAATCTGTGGCAGGACAGTTTCAGCCTGACCAGCATCGCCATTGACGGAACACCGACCACAACATACTCCATTTCTGGTCAAAGACTCGATATTTCCTTAGCCTCCATCCTGCCTGCGGGAAGTGTCATCAAAATTGATATTCAATATATGCTTTCACTGCCATTTGCAGAACAGGAAGACCCAAGCATCTCGCGCCCGCGCATTTATGGATATACCACCCGCCAGATGAATCTCACCAACTGGTATCCATTCGTTGTGCCATTTATCAACGGCGAATGGATTTTGCATGAACCCTGGTTTTACGGCGAACATCTTGTTTATGACGCGGCGGATTATGAAGTAAATCTGAAATTTACAGATCCGACAACCGCGCCAATCGTCGCTGCAAGTGGATTGCCCGAACAACAAGCAGACTCCACCCGTTACACAATCATCTCCGCGCGCACGTTTGCGATTGCCGCCAGCCGCGAGTTCCAGGTTTCAAGCACACAGGCCGATGATATATACATCTCAAGCTATTATTTCCCCTTTTTTGAAAGGCCAGGGCAGGGCGCACTTCAAGCAACTGTTGAAGCTGTTCAAATTTATAGTCAGGTATTTGGCCCTTATCCACATAAATCGTTGGCAATCGTAATGGGAGATTTTAATGACGGAATGGAGTATTCAGCATTTTTCTATCTATCAAAAGGCTCGTATGATTTATATGACGGAACATATGCCAACTTGATGACAGCACTTGCCGTCCATGAAACAGCACATCAGTGGTGGTTTGAGCAGATTGGCAACGATCAAGCGCTTCAACCATGGGTCGATGAGACTCTTGCAACTTACTCTGAAAGGATTTATTACGAAAAGACTCACCCAGATATCTTACGCTTATGGTGGTGGTACTATCGCATTGATGCATATAGCCCACAGGGTTTCATAGATATTTCTATTTACGAAGGGCAGGGTTTTCAACCATACACAAGCGCTACCTATCGTCAGGGCGCGCACTTCCTCGAAGACCTGCGCGCCCGCATCGGCGATGAAGCCTTCTTCGCCTTCCTGCAGGATTATCTCGCTCAGGGACGCGGCAGGATCGTCACTGCGGATGATTTCTTCCGCATCCTCAGCCAGCACACGGGCACAGATTATTCCGACCTCGTGCGCCAATATTTCCAAAATATCTATCAATGACACAATATTCTCGAACACACTCATCAAGGCGCATTCCCCAATACGTATTACGCATTACGCATTACGTATTACTTTTTATGTTTCTTTCCTCCTGCGCCTCCCAGACTCCCACCGCACCTGCCATCTCAACTTTTGTGCTCATCACGCAGGATCCGAACGCATCTCCCACACCAACACCATTCCAACCCTCAGGACAAGTCAACACCTCACCGGCGACATTTACACAAGCTCCGCCTGAAACTGTGACATCCACCATCGCACCACCGCCGACCGCTACGCGTACTCCGCCTCCTCCCTCACCGACAGTTGATTCTGTTTCCCCAACATCTCCTGCGCCTCCAGCATCTTCGCGCACAAACTACATCCTGTATTCAACATTGGATTTCAAAGGCAGGACCATTACCACTAACCAGACAATCCGCTATTACAACAACACAGGTGTAACGCTGTCAGAGATCGTGTTCTCTGTTCAACCGAATAGATACGCCAACACATTCGTCCTGAATTCAATCGCGCAAGATGGTGTATCTGTAACTTCATACAATCTCAACGGTCAGCGATTGAGCGTGAGCCTTACCCAGACTCTGCAAGCAGGTTCTGCCACCACATTCAGCCTGAACTTCAAACTTAATATTCCTCAAAAACAATCCAACGGCCTCTTCGGCTACGACTATAACCAGATCAACCTCGTGGACTGGTATCCGTTCATCGTGCCGTACCAAAACGGCTGGATCCTGCATGACCCCATGCCCTGGGGCGAGCATCTTGTCTACGCTTCATCTGACATCGAACTAAATATCAAAAAGGATTCAGGTGTAGTCATTGCGGCAGGCGCAACGCCAGACCAAAACGGTGAGTGGACGCGTTACCGCATGGTTGGCGCGCGCACGTTTGCACTGTCAGCCAGCAATGATTTTCTTGTTTTAGAATCAACGGTCGGGAATGTTACCGTGCGCTCGTATTATTTCAATGGATACAAAACCGGCGGAGAGGGTATCCTGTTGTTAGCCTCGCAGGCCATCGAAACCTTTTCAGCACAATATGCTCCGTATCCGCATCAAAGCCTCGCCATCGTCCAGGCGGACATAAACGACGGCCAGGAATATGACGGTCTGGTTTTTCTTGCAACGGATTTTTACGGGCAATACACTGGCGGGGCGCGCAACAACCTCGCCACTATTGGCGTCCATGAGGTCGCGCATCAATGGTGGTTTGGATTGGTTGGAAATGATCAGGCGCTTGAACCCTGGCTGGATGAAGCATTAGCGCTCTACAGCGAACGTATTTTTTATGAAAATAATTATCCCGCCAATATCAGTTGGTGGTGGCAATTCCGCGTGGACTATTTCAAGCCGAACGGCTATGTGGACACTAACATCTACAATGGCGGCTCGTTTCGCTCCTACACAAACGCAGTCTATCTCAACGGCGCGCACTTCCTGGATGATCTCCGCGAGCGGATGGGTTATGGAAACTTCTCCAAATTCCTGAAAGAATATGCAAGGCGCTATTCTTATGGACACGCCGCCTCCGCTGATTTCTTCGCGTTGATGCGTGAAACCGTCAACGTGGACATCAGCGACTTGTTGAATAAATATTTCTCAGGTTCGTATTAATCAAACTTCTACCCGTCATTGCGAGGGCGCTAGCCCGAAGCAATCCCCAACTCAATGGGGAGATTGCTTCGTCGGGAAGAGCACCCTTCTCGCAATGACACAAGGAATTCCTCATGAATCGCCCCTATATATTCATAAACATCGCCATGACGGCAGACGGAAAGATAGATACTTTTGAAAGAAAAGGTTCTGCCATTTCGTCCAAGCGCGATAAAGAACGCGTGGATCAACTGCGCGCCGCGGCGGATGGAATCCTCGTCGGGGGCAGGACGCTGCTCGAAGAGCAACCCAGGCTCACTGTTAAGTCTGAGGCGCTGCGTGAGGGCAGGATCCAGCGCGGGCTTTCGCCGAATCCCGTTAAAGTGGGCGTGGCTACAGTCGCAGACATCCCGCTTGACTCAGAATTTATAAAAGCTGGTCCTGCACGGGTCGTAATATTTACAACATCTCAAACATCTATAAAACAGCTTGATAGTTTGCGCGCGCTGGGGGTTGAGGTATTTGTGGAAGACGTGCCACGCGTTGACCTGAATAAAATGATGATCACGCTGAAAAAAATCGGCGTGGATCATTTGATGGTGGAAGGCGGCGGGAGGATGAATTTTGAGTTGATGCGCCTGGGGCTTGTGGATGAACTGACCCTGTACGTTGCGCCCATGATCTTCGGCGGCGCGAATGCTCCCACCCTCGCAGATGGACTCGGTTTGACGCGCGCTGCGGCAATCGAATTGAAATTGATCGAGGTTGAAAAATGGGAAGACGGCGGGGTCTTCCTGAGATACAAATTATAAGTAAGGTGACAGTCACTTCTTAAAGTAACTGTCACCTCAAGAGGAAACTATGTCTGGATTTACACACGAACAAATTGAATTATTGCTTGAAGAAGATTGCTGCCATGAATGCGAAGGCTATGGCGAAGATAAAATTTGCGTACATATCGAAGCGGTCGCAGAATTGCCCACACGTTTTGGTGACTTTCACATCGTTGCTTTTTCAAATAACCGCGATGGCAAGGAACACGTTGCCATCCTCAAAGGCGAAGTGCTTGGCGCGGAGGATGTGCCGGTGCGTTTACATTCCGAATGTCTGACGGGCGATGTGGTCGGCTCGCTGCGCTGTGACTGCCGCGATCAACTGGAAGCCGCGTTAAAGAAAATCGGCGAAATGGACAAGGGCATTGTGCTCTACCTTCGCCAGGAGGGCCGCGGCATTGGACTGACCAACAAAATCCGCGCCTACAGTTTGCAGGATGCAGGTCTTGATACGGTTGAAGCAAATCTTGCGCTTGGCTTCCGTGATGATGAACGCGATTACGCCGTTGCCGCGCACATGCTTCATTCATTAAAAGTTCAGTCCATTCGGCTAATGACCAACAACCCAAAGAAAATTGATCAACTCACACAGCATGGCGTCAAGATCAACGAACGCATTCCGCATATTTTGCCAAGCAACGAACACAATCGTTTTTATCTCGAGACCAAAGCCGCCAAATCTGGTCACATAATTGATTTTCGCGGCAAGCAGCACCTGCCCGAACAAAGCGAGCCAACTATCGTTGAAGGCATGACCGAATCACAGATTAAGGAATTATATGACTCGCCCTCACCCTAACCCTCTTCCAAAGGGAGAGGGGGTAAAAACAATTGTCATCACGGGCGCAACAGGCGTGCTCGGGAATCTTGTTGCAAAAACTTTTGCAAAGCACGGCCACAAGATTGCATTGCTTGATAAAGATCAAGTGAAAATGGATTCCCTGACCCAGGACTTGAACCTGCCTACAGACAGACTCTACGCCCAAACAATTGACCTGCTGGATGCGCAGGCGCTTCATGACTCAGCCGAGGCTGTTCTTTCCAAATTGGGCAGTGTCCACGCTTTATTCCACCTCGTCGGCGGCTGGACAGGCGGTAAGGCCATCGTGGAAACTCCGCAAGCCGATTTGGAATTCATGCTGAACCAGCATGTCCGCACAACCTTCAATTTGTTCCAGGCATTTTCAACACCCCTCTCATCAAATGGCTGGGGGCGCGTGATCGTCATTTCTGCATCCACTGTCATCAATCCGCCGGGCAAGTCAAGCGCCTATACTGCCGCGAAAGCCGCTCAGGAGAATCTGGTGCTATCGCTTGCCGCCGAACTTAAGCAATCAGGCGTGACTGCAAACATCATTCAAGTGAAAGCCATTGACATTGAGAACAAAGGCACAGGCACATCCCCCGCCGAGATCGTCTCTAACATGATGTATCTGTTTTCGGAAGATGCGAATAAAATTAACGGGGCAAGACTTCCGTTGTATGGATAGAAAAACAAAAACCTCCGAGTCCTGGGACTTGGAGGTTTGCTTTTAACCAAATCTTTCCTCACGCCAGACATCTGCGTGGTTGTGATAGCCAGCCTGTTCCCAGAAGCCACGTTTGTCACGGGACATGAATTCCAAAGACCTGAGCCATTTTGCACCCTTCCACAAGTAGGGAGTTTCAAGGTCTTCGCGCCCGGGGATGAATCCCACCATGCCTCGCAACGGATAGCCGTGATCCGGCGTGATCGGCTCGCCATTAAAATGAGTCGCCAGCAGGAAGTTATCCTGCAAGACCACCGCAAGCGGCAGGTTGACCGTGAAGCCATATTCGGCGTGCTGCATGACGTGCGTGGCATTCGGTTTGATCTTGATCAATCCGTTTTCCATCAGTGTCTTCAAGGAAACGCCTTCCCAGGTTGTATCGAATTTGCTCCAGCGCGTGACACAGTGCAGGTCCATTTTTATGGATGTGCGCGGCAGTTGGTTGAACTCAGCCCAACCCCAATGTTTTTCCTTTTCCACCTCGCCCCACACACGGAAATCCCATGTAGCCGCATCGAACATCGGCACGGGCCCATAATGCAAAACGGGGAATTTTTGGGTCAATGACTGGCCGGGGGGCAGCCGTCCCTGCGCGCGGACGCGCTCCTCCTCCTTGCGGCGGTCGATACCTTCAAATTGGAACATAACTCACCTCACTCTGTAAAATGAACAAATCCAGCATTGAATAGACACAGGTTACTTGGATAATGTTACCTGAAAATATTACAATTTTCTTAACTTGCTATCCTATCATTGCGAAGGGCGTTCTTGTTCGTTGCTCGACACTTGCGCCGCACTGCGTTTGTTGCAGTACAGGTGAGCAATCTCCCTCAACAACACAGAGATTGCTTCGCCGCCACACCTGCCCTGGCGTGCGGTACCAGGGAAGTACAAAAGCGGCGGCTCGCAATGACGAATTTATTTCAATCCCGCCACTTCAATTCCATTTATTGTTAAAGCTTCGCGCAGCAACTTCGCATTCTCCGCCGCGCGCGGATGATCCCCATGTAAACACAACGTATCCACGCGCACAATTTTCTCTCCAAACAAAATCCCATACCGAACCAACTTCAACGCGTTCTTTGCCACCTCTTCAGGTGACTCGATCACTGCGCCTGGCTTATTGCGTGACATTAACTTGCCATCCGGATTGTAGGCCCGGTCAGCGAATCCCTCCCCTGCAACTTTAAGCCCCGCTTCGACTCCCGCCTCACACAACCCCGAGCCTGCCAGCCCAACCAGAATTAAATCCACGCTAAAAGATTTTATAGCGCGCGCGATAGCATCAGCCAACCCGCGATCCTTTGCGGCTTGGTTGTATAACGCCCCATGCGGCTTGACATGTGTTAGCGCAACGCCTTCCGCTTTCGCAATCCCAGCCAGTACGCCAATCTGATACAAAACAATCGCTTCGGTTTCCTCTGCTGAAACATCCATTCCACACCTGCCAAAGTTTTGCCTGTCATTCCAGCCTGGATGCGCACCGACGTTCACGCCAAATTGCTTTGCCAGCCTCACAGTGGCGCGCATCACATCTGCATTCCCTGCATGGAATCCACAGGCAATGTTTACGGAGGTGATGTAAGGCATAAGGGCTTCATCATTACCCGCGGCTTCGCCAAGATCACAATTCAAGTCTATTTTCATAATGGAGCCTTCGTAGGGCAGGTTTGCAACCTGCCAAAATCTGTATCACCGAAAATCGTCAGGCTGCAAGCCTGACCTACTTCTGATGGTCTTTCGCAATTTTTCTTGCGCTTTTTCCACTGTAGTTTCCCTAAACCTGATTTTACTTACACCCGCTTCGCATTGCGCCAGCAAGGGCAGATCTGCGCGGATGACGTTTGCAATTTTGGGATAGCCGCCTGTGGTGGGGGCATCTGCCATCATCACAATCGGCTGCCCATTCGCAGGGATTTGCACACTGCCCATCGTCATGCCTTCCGAGATCAAATCTGCGCCTGCGAGGTGTGAAATGGGTTTTCCATCCAGCCGATAGCCCATGCGATCAAACGAATTGCTTAATGTGTATTCGTTTCTGTAAAAGGTTTGAATACCATCTTCAGTAAACCTATCCGTCTGCGGACCTGGGATCACCTCGATCACTGGGGATTGGCTGTAATTCAAATATTTCTCAACCGGAAAATTCCGCGCCGCGAGTTTGCTTAATTCATTCGCAGGTTTCCCTGCTTCCAAAATATCTCCCGTGCGAATGGCAGACCCAAGTCCGCCGCGCAAATAAGTTGATCTTGAACCTAAAATGGATGGAGTCTCGAACCCGCCAGCAATTGCAAGGTAGGCCCAATTGCCCCCGCTTATTTTCTTGACTTGCACATGCCAGCCCGCACGCACATAGAAAGAAGTCCATAACGGAAATGTCCAGATATAGTTTGCAACTTCAAAGCCTGCGCCGGCGACCGCCAGCACACAATCGCGTTTTGCGCGAAAGATTGCTTCACCCAAACCAATTTCAATCACTGGCGCATCTGACGGATTATTTATTAAGGAATTTGCAACTCTATGCGCAAACCAATCCATTGGGCCTGAAACCGGTACGCCGTAACTCTGCCAGCCTGGCCTGCCACAATCTTGAAATGTGACCAGACCTGAAACATCCATCACTTCAAGCATGGTCGTTAATTCTGGAGTCAGGGAGCTTGCTCCCGCCTTCCGACAGCACCCGCAGGGCAAGTGAGCTGTCGGACTCCAGAGGTTCCAGAGGTTCGAGGGGAATGAATTTCACTACATCTCCCGCTGAAAAAAGAAAGGGCGTGTTACTGGTTGGGTCAAATAACTTAAGCGGCGTCCAGCCGATGAGATGCCAGCCGCCGGGCGAATCAAGCGGATAGATGCCCGTCTGCGAAGCGGCAATGGCAACTGTGCCTGCGCGCACCAATGTCCGCGGGGTTTGCAGGCGCGGCATGACCAGCCGTTCATCCAGCCTGCCCATGTATGGAAAGCCCGGCGTGAAACCCATCATATACACGATATATTCGCGTTCACTGTGGATGCGGATTACGTCAGCGGGTGAAATGCCCCTTGATGTGGCAACAGCTTCAAGGTCCAGACTGGAAGCGCTGCCGTATCTAACCGGGACCTCAAGCCTGCGAGGCGTTCGATGAAAGGCATCATCCAACTGAGTCATCTTGTCCCGCACCCAATCAGTGACCTGGTCAAATGTCAAAGTTAAAGGATCGTAGTGAATCAGTAAAGTTGAATAGGCGGGGATGGTTTCGAGAATGCCGGTGATGGCGTTCGATTGTAAAAGCATGTTGAGCGCATGCACACGTTCATTGAGCGCGGAGTTGATCTCGTCGCCGAGTTGGATGAGCAAAGCAGAATCGCCAAGCGGCTTGAGCATGGTCACATGAGTTCGAAAATTGAGATTGATTCGATGTGATAGGTTTGAGGGAAGAGGTCGAAGGGAGTCACATCCACCAAACGATAACCCCCGTGGATGAGCCGCGCCGCGTCGCGTGCCAGCGTGGACGGATCGCATGAGACATAAGCGATGACCTGCGGCTTGATGTTGGTGACAGCATCCAGGGCGCGCTTTTCGATGCCTGCGCGGGGAGGGTCAACGATCATGTGCGTCACGCTGGCGAAATCCCCGAATGGGGAGGCGAGGCCTGCGAATGCAGGCAAAATATCTTCGGCTGTGCCTTCGTATAATTCCACGTTATCGAATTCATCGAGGTTGAATCCGAAATCTTCACAAGCGGATGGCGATGACTCAATGCAGATGACCTTTGCGTATTTCGACGCCAAAAATTTACTGAACAAACCAGCGCCGCAGTAAACGTCAAGTAAATTAGTAGACATGGAAACAGGTAAACACGCGAGGAGATGCTCCACCATTTTCTCAGCCATCTTTGTGTTGACTTGAAAGAAGGAAGCGGCAGAGACGCGGAAATCCTTATTTAGGATGTTGATGAAAAAATGATCCCGCCCCGCTATGACGACGGGATGGTCTTCGTAAATATGCACAACGGAAATATCGGCTTCGATTTCGAGTTCGGGCGTTTCATCTGTTTCAGATTCGAGCACGAGCATTAATTCATCGCCCTGCCCACAGCGCAGCGAGGCGCGTTCGATATTCATGTTGGGTTCAAATTGCAATTCGCGCCAGAAATCATGGATGCCTGCTTCAGGCAGGTGACATTCTTTAATGGAAAAGGTCGAATTCCCCTTTGAATTTATAAAACCAAGTTTCCCATCTTTGGTGAGGTGGAATTGCATGTGGTTGCGATAATTCCATGCAAGCGGCGATGGCTGCATCGCCTTGACAGGCGGGGTTTCGATTTTCCCGATGCGCTGTAATTGGTCGCGCAGGATTTCTGTTTTTGCTGCCAATTGCTTTTCATACGGCAGATTCTGGTAATGACATCCGCCGCATTGCGTAAAGTGTTTACATTTCGGTTCAACTCGTTCTGGCGACGCTTTAATTATCTCAATCAATTCCCCGCGTGCAAAATTTTGTTTTTCCTGCGTCAATCGCAGGCGCACAAGCTCGCCCGGCAAACCAAACGGCACAAAGACCGCGCGGCCGTCGGGCAGTCGTCCCATGGCATCGCCGCCGTAGGTGAGTTTTTCGAGATGGATTTCGTAAGTGAGATCAGACATATTTTCTTAATACTCATCTAAAAACTCATCCGCATCCAACGCATTGAATCTCTGTAATGAAAGATCATTATAGTCGTCACGCAAAGACAAGGTTGCCCACCACATCTGAAAACGGAAAACAAGTTGTCGTAAACTTGAAATGATGACTAGACCTATGTTCATGCTTGATATTATAACTGCAACAAAAAGAGGAAAAACTGTATAACAGTCTTTCCTCCCTTCGAGAACCTCACATAGTCCCGATGTTTTTTCGGGAGGGCAACGCTTCCGTCTTTTGTCTGTTTTATCTTATTTCAAAAAGAACGAGAGAGTCACAAGCACGATAATGAAAAAGCCTGCGAGTGAGAAGATGCGCTTCAGGTCTTTCTTGACCATGCTGTAATCGGGGTTGAACTCAGTGCGTACCGCTGGGATGTTTGCAATGGGCGCGGAACGAGTCTGTCGTTTATTTTTCTTAGCCATTTATTCTCCTTTAATTTGGCATTATTTATAACAGGTTCAGAGATTGTTCAGGCGCAAAATCGCCGCCTTCACAATGACTTCGTCAATTTTGTAATCGCGCAAAGACAACAATGCGCTGATTGTTGACAAGATATGGGAAGCACGAAATGAGCGTTACCGTCGGCGAGCCGGTGGAGGCCATGACTTCCACTGCAGTTGGTTCCACCAAAACAGTGCGATCTACAACGTAAACAAATTGCCTTTGTTGTGTGTAGATAATGACCTGATCGCCGGGGACAAGCCGATCCAGATAGCGGAAGATTTCGCCGTAGACATCATTATGCGCCGAGAGTACCACATTTCCATCGTGACCGGGGTCCGGGGAGCCAATATATTTGCCGACTCCCTTCTTGAGCTGTTCCCACCCATCTCCCTGGACAACGGGTGCATCCACATTGATCGCAGGGATCTGAATGCGGACGGCCTGGTCGGGCGCTGAGGTGGGGATCGGAATGTTCGCCAGCGATTGCACCATTGGCAGAAGATGAGCTGGAATCTCCGCTTCATTGGGACGTGTGTTCCCCTGTGCGTCCGGCGGGGTATGACCTGAAGGCAATACCACTGCCATGACCAAAGGCGTAGGTGTGACGGTTTCCGGATTGAGCGCGGCAACCACTTCGTTATTAAGCGTACGAATCAAACCAAGTCCATTGAGGAGCACGACGACCAGACCTACTACCGCAAGAACTTCCACACCGAGCAGGATGCGGTCCATAACTTTGCGGCGGGGGTTGACGGGAACAGGCTCGGGCATTGACTCTGCTGCGTCGGTAGTATCAACTACGGGCGCGGAGAGAGGCGCATCATCGTCAGGCAGGTCTGGCGCAACAGAGACGACCCGTCCCGTGCGGCGATAATGTTCCAATCTTTCCTGGCGTGCGCCGCGCCGCTTCTCCACCAACAAGCGGCGGAGTTCTTCAACGGACAGGTCTTCGGGCGCTTTTCTGCGAGCCATAGCGCAGGGATTATACAGGGGATTGTCAATTTTTGCGACACTCGTTATAATGTCAGGCCTTCGGGCGGGTAGCTCAGTTGGTTAGAGCATCGCGTTGACATCGCGAAGGTCGTAGGTTCGAGCCCTATTCCGCCCACAGGTAAGTAATCAGGTACACAAGTAAACAAGTAAAAAACGCAATGACCAAGACGAATAGGTGATATTTTGTTCTGACAGAGAGAAGAAGCCTGTGGTTGAGAGCCTCTTCCAGAAACCATCACTGAAAACCACTTGCGAGCGTGAGACAGAACAGTGATCAGTAAGCAGTGATCAGTTAGTAAGTTGAACGGTTGGCTCCGTTAGAGGCTTAAGAGATACTCCATTATGTGGTTTCGATAAGGCGGACGCTTCGTGCACCGCTTACTCAACCACCAGACGAAGTAAATCGGGTGGAACCGCGTGAGATCAAACTCTCGTCCCGTTGTGGATGGGAGTTTTTTGTTATTTTAGACGATAGACCGTAGACGGTGGACAATAATGGTCCGTCGTCTACAGTCCACCGTCCATGAAAGAAAGGAAGCAAAAATGGCACAAATTCAGGAACGTTACGAAGATTCACAACTGTATAAGATCCGTCACTCGACGGCGCATATCATGGCGCAGGCTGTCTTGGGGTTGTTCCCCGATGGCAAGGTGACGATTGGGCCGCCCGTGGAAAATGGGTTTTATTATGACTTTGACCTGCCACGCAATCTCACGCCCGTAGATCTGGAACTGATTGAAAAGCGTATGAGGCAAATTGTGCAGGGCAGGCATGAGTTTAAAAAGACGGTCGTTTCTGCGGAAGAGGCGAAGAAGATTTTTGCCGACCAACCGTATAAGTTGGAGTTGATCGAAGGACTCGAAAAAGGCGGACTCGACGAATACGGCAATCCGCTGAATGAAAAGCCTGAGATTTCGATCTATCAGCAGGATGTGTTCACGGACTTGTGCCGCGGGCCGCATGTGCAGAATACGAAAGAGATCAAACAGGATGCATTTAAGTTAATGTCCATTGCGGGCGCGTATTGGCGCGGCGATGAGAAAAACAAAATGCTGCAACGCATCTATGGCACGGCCTGGGAAAACAAGGACCAGTTAAAAGATTATCTCCATCAATTGGAGGAAGCCAAGAAACGCGACCATCGCAAACTGGGCAAGGAATTGGAAATCTTCATGTTCGATGATGAGGTCGGTCCCGGCTTGCCTTTATGGCTCCCCAACGGCGGTGTAATGATCGAAGAGTTGGAAAAACTAGCCAAGGAAATGGAAGATAAGGCCGGCTACTTGCGTGTCAAGACACCGCATCTCACAAAGGAAGATCTCTTCATTCGTTCCGGTCATCTACCGTACTATGCCGAGAGCATGTATCCGCCGATGGAATTGGAGGGCGTGAAGTATTACGTCAAGCCGATGAATTGCCCGATGCATCACAAGATATTTGGTTCAAAGGGCCGTTCGTATCGTGACCTACCGATTCGTTTGGCTGAGTATGGCACGTGCTATCGTTACGAAAAATCAGGCGAGTTGTTTGGTTTGATGCGCGTGCGCTCGATGCAGATGAATGATGCCCATATCTATTGCGGCGAGGATCAATTCGAGCAGGAATTCATGGGCGTGATCGCCTTGTATCACAAATACTTTGAGTTGTTCGGCATTGACAAATATGTGATGCGTTTGGCATTGCATGCGCAGGCCGGTCTCGGCAAAAAGTACGTGGACAACGAACGTCTGTGGCTCAAGACGGAGGACATGGTGCGGCGCGCGATGACGAATGGCAATATCCCCTTTGTGGAATCCGAAGACGAAGCCGCCTTCTATGGTCCCAAGATTGACGTGCAAATCTGGTCTGCCATTGGGCGTGAGTTCTCGCTCGCCACGAATCAAGTGGACTTTGCCGTACCCGAACGTTTTGACTTGAAGTTCACGAACAGGGCGGGCGTGGAAGAAATCCCGCTTTGTATTCACCGCGCGCCGCTCTCCACGCATGAACGCATGGTCGGCTTCCTGCTTGAGCATTACGCGGGCAACTTCCCGGTCTGGCTCTCGCCTGAACAGGTGCGCATCATTTCGATCACGGATGCCCAGAACGAGTATGCAGAAAACATCGCGAAGCAGTTGCGCGAAAACGGAATCCGCGCCCATGCAGATGTATCCGCACAACGTATGAATGCCAAGATCCGCCAGGCGCAGTTGATGAAAGTGCCGTACATGATCGTGGTCGGTGATAATGAGATGCAGGCTGGGCAAATATCCCTGCGTGCGAGAAATGGCAGCCAGCAGAATAATATTTCTCTGGGTGAGTTTATTGCGCGGGCGAAGGATCGGATCGCGAGACGCGCGAGTGAATTGTAGGAAATTGACGGTGGACGGTGGACAATAGACCGTAAAAGAGGCGGAGAGTCAAGCGACTCTCCGCCTTTCATCTTTCATCTATCGCTTTACGGGCTCCACCCCTCTATAGAGCCATTGACATTATTCAATCGCACAACCTGGCAGGTGAACGGGTTGACTAATACCGGGCTGACCGGTTTGTAAGACTCTGAGACATTGACGATCAACCATTGCCCATCCGGACTCCAAACCGGATGAAATGCAAGCATATCATCCAACATGGCAACCAGTTTGCGCTGCGAACCGTCCAGTCGCGAGATAAAGACCGCGCCATCCAGGTTGGCCCCGAACAGCCTGGCGTTGAAAGCAAGCCATTGTCCATCCGGTGAAATAGCGCCTCTTGGCGTCTTGATGGTGATGGGAAAGAGCGATTTCGTTTCGCCCGTTTGCAGGTTGTAGGTTTTGAAAACGTGTTCGTACAGGTTGTAGATGTCGCCGACTTGCGCGCCAAAGATAATCGTCTGGTTATCCGGCAGCCAGCCAACCGGCTGAACACGCGCCGAACCTGTTTCAATTTTTTGCAAGCCTGTGCCATCCGCGTTGACTACAGAGTTGTCGAGCAAAATACGTGTGCCATCCGGTGACCATAGTGGCTTAGTGCCAGTTCCAAGAGACGTAATTTGTCCACTGTTGATATCAAGGATGTTCACGAAAACATCCGTTGCCAGCATATAGGCCACATGCATTCCGTCAGGGGAAAGCGCCGGGTAGTAACCGCTGACCAGCCCGCGCGGGTCACTGCCATCCAAATTGGCAATGAAGACATTGATATCCGGCGACATGGCGTCTGTGGTGAACAGGATTTTTCCGCCCAAGCCGACGGGAAGCGCTTCATGTTGACCCTTAGCCTGCTCCCATTTCTCAGACGTGAGACACGCCTCGGGCGCGGACGTCGGAATGGGATCCGATGTGGACGGTGGATTCCAGACAACCTGCCAGGGGCCGCTGATACGATACGGCACATTTGCGCTGATGGTGAAGCGGCGCAAGCCATTGGGAATTTCTCCATAATTCATCCAAGCCAACTTTGTTCCAGTAAGAGGTCCGCCTCCGCCACCCCCGCCAAGAACTTCTATGAGCGGTGTCTGGGGAACATCATCCATTACATTGATAAAAATGCCGCCTTCGTTGTCTTCATAGGTAAATACGAGCGCAGAAGCCCACTGAGGGTTGGTACTCTCTACCAGTTGAGCCGATAACAAGCGGACGGTATGTCCCTCGAAAGTCAAATCGCGATTGATTTCCCAAGTCTGGCCGATTTGGGGGTTGGGGCCCAGGTCGAGTTCGAATGGGATTTGCGGCGCGAGTTGCATCTCGACCCACGAAAGGGTGAGCGTGAGCGGGGCGGCGAAGGCTTTTTGATTCGTGCGATAGATCCATGATACCTTGTTGGGATCATAGACGGTGTTTTCCTGCAGCTCGGAGTGCGCTTCCTCGAATGGGATTCGATTCCCGTTGGCGTCGGTCATCTTGATCACAGCCATCGTGTTGAAATAACCTTGGGCTGGCAAAGACAACCCGCTCAAATCCAGGCTGCCATATAGTTGATAGCCATCTTCCACTTCGACGAATTTTTCGAGGGTCAAGGTAATTCCGTTGAGCGTCATTGTATTAGACAAGACAGGCGTACTCGTCACACCCACAGATGGGATATTTGTCACGGCGGGTGTGGAGAGTTCGATGACGGGTGCAACTGTCATATCGGGCGGTGGGGGTACAAAGCGCAATGGAACTTCCCAGTTTTCGGGGAGCGTGCCCGGCCGGGTGAAGCCGATGCAATCGAAGGTCAAAACAGCCTCGTTTACTTTTGCGGGGATTGGCTCATACTCAAGACGGTTTTCAAAATGCGTCCAGCCGCCTGCTCCAATATAGCCGCCTTCCAAAAGCGTTCCATCCGCAAGATTTAGATTTGCGAAACCCATACAGCCAATCGATTCGTCGGTGGGATAAGCCTCCCTCGGCACGCCCTCGACTTTCACAAGGATCACGGTTTTATCCGCGCTGAGCACAACCTCTGTGACAGTGATCGTCACGCCCTCGCGCGTCACCGTCACCGGTTCAGCCAGCACGCGCAACGGCGCGCTTTGGTCAATGATTCCCACGCCGGGGATATACCCCAGCGATTTGCCAATTGCATAAACTACACCTGTGAGAAGCGAGAGGGCAAGCAAAATAATGATCAGCGCCAGAGCGGGTCTTGCGCGCAAGGTTTGCATAAATGAACTCCTTTGATCGAGCCGCGATTCAATCCTCGGCCATAGATTGATATTTTTCGGAACGCCGCCGCGAGCGATATTTTCAAGCGCATCTTTCATGCGATTGTTTTTCATTCTTCGCTCCTTTCCAATAAGCCGCGCAAGCGTTCACGCGCCGCATTCAATAGCCACTTGATCGTGCCGACAGCCGCTCCTGATTCAACCGCCATTTCCTTTTCACTCATCTCAAGAAAATAACACTGAACGATTACCGCTCTCTGGCGCGGCGACAATTTTTGTAAGGCGTCCCAGATTTGACTTTGGACTTCGATGGATTCAACCTGCAACTCAACCGACTCGACTCTTTGGGCCAGTTCCGCGAAGAGATTTTCCGCCTCCGCTTCATCCCCGATTTGAACCTGCCGCGCCGACTTTTGGATCACCTTCACAGAAGCATTGACCACGCTGCGCATGAACCACGGCTCAAATGGACGCCCCGCATCGAATCCCTTTATGGAGCGATATACCTGAAGGAAGGAATCCTGCACCACATCCTCAGCCAGGCCGATATCCCGCGTGATCAGATAGGCTGTGCGCACAGCCTTCACTTGATAGCGCATCACGAGGAATTTCAATCCGCCGATATCGTTGTCTTTGAGTAGCTGGATGGCTTGTTGTTCGTCCATTGTCTATAATCTATATCCGATCATACTTGAAAAGGTTGGGTATTGATTTAAATGAAAAAGTGGAATTGGCTTCCCATATTCCACTTTTTTCAAAACACAACTGTTCAGCAAAACAAAAAACTTACTTATGCAATTGTCTCAATATCAATAGTGACGTGCCTTGAACTGTCAAGGCGGTCAAGGTTGCAGCCCCAAAAGCAACAGCCAAACCAGCCTGCTCGATCAACAGGCTCAGTGTAATAAAGAAACCTGTAAAAGCGAACATCCCATACAACAGGCCTCTCAATACATGCGCGGCCGCGGCTGGTCCTTGATCGCGATGGGCAAAGATCGCCAAAATGGTGACGTACACCGGTATCGTTGTGAGCAACCCGGTCAGACGCGGGCCGATGAATGGCGCAATGCCCGTCAGGAGCAGGATAAAGCTTGTGCCGATCAGCACGCGGATGGGAATGTCCCAGCGGCTTGGTTTGCTTTCGTCGTCTTTTATGACCGTATCCCTGGGCATGAGAAGTAAGCCAACCACAATCGCCAAACAAACCATCGCAAAGATCGGCAGGAGTGGAAAGGTGGCGCTTTGCAAAAAAACGGTATTTGCAAAAAAGACAAACAGACTCCCGGAAATTGCAATGGACCAGTGAAAGCGCGTGGCAAGCCATGAATAGGTTAAGGCGTAGGCAACCAGCGAAAGTCCGCCGCTTAATACGCCCAACGAAGCATTCGCTGCAAAAGAAGCGTTGTGGCTGAGTGCCACGAAGAAGATCACCGGCCCGGATGTCAGCGGCATGCCAACGATCCAGCCGCTGACGCCGGGTCCATAACGACGCCCGGCAAAACTGGCAGTGCCAATAATGAGCGGCGCCATGATAAGTTTTAGTATGAGAATATTCATTTATAATTAACTGATTTCCGTGATGATCGTCCGTTTTGCGCCTGCGGAGATTAATGCGCCCGCCACAGACTCCGCCTTGGCTTGATCGGTCAAAGCGATCATATTGCCCCCGCGTCCGCCGCCGCTGAGTTTTGCGCCGAGTGCCCCAGCCTGCCGCGCGGCGATCACAAGTTGATCCAATTCGGGAGAGGAGACTGTCAGTTCCTGTAAAAGTGAATGGTTGTGATCCATGAGCTCGCCGAGCAATTCAGGTTTTCCACTTTCGATGGAACGGCGCGCAATTAACACAATCTGCGCGATCTCGTTGAAGATGTTTTCAAAATGATTTGTGTTTCCTAACCACAAACGGCGTACATCGCCAACGGATTCTTTTGTCAGTGCGGGAATACCCGTGTCGCCAATGACGATGGTGAAAGGTTTGCCTGTTTTGAAGGTCTCAATCGGCTGGCCTTTGATGAAATAGACAGGCATGTTGTAGGTAATGACGGTGTTGTCAATACCAGAGGGCCTGCCGTGATGGAGTTTTTCGATTTCATAGGCAAGCAGGTTAACTTCATCGTCTGAAAGGGAATGAAAGAGGAAAGAAGAAAGAGCGCGGATCAACGCAACCGAGACTGCCGCACCGGAGCCCAGTCCGGAGGCGACGGGGATGGTGGATGAAATATTTATTTCGAGTCCCTCACCTTGCCCTCTCCCGAGGGGAGAGGAAATTCCCAGCGTGGAAAACAGCTTGAGGATAACAGAAGCAATTGGATGGCCGGAGGGAAGCGAGGTCAGTTCGGCGTGCAGGTCAATGATGGGGGCGTGGATCCAAATCCCGTGGCGGGCTGAATCCAAAACTTCAACATCCGCATGAACTTGTGTAACAGGCACAGCCAGGGCAGGGCGGCCGTATACCACCGCATGTTCGCCGAAGAGGATGATCTTGCCGGGCGCGGAGGCTTTCACGAAAGATAAAAGATCGCCAGGACGGCTGCCGCCCAAAGGATCATGGCAATTTGAAACGGACGGTCGGACAATAAAATTTCCTCGGGCGCGCCGCCAGAGAGTTTGACTTGAATGAGGTACAAATAACGGAAGATGGTGTACACCACAAACGGAATGGTGAGCATCATGCTGTGGTTTTCAGGCACGTTGGGCGCGGAGAATGTATAAAGTGAATAAGCCACAATGGTGGTGCCTGAAACGATCATGATGTATTGATCGAGAAGAGGCAGTGTGTAACCATCCAGCACTTTGCGGTGCGAACCTGCGCCATGTGCGAGCAGCGCGATCTCAGCGCGTCGTTTGCCAAAACCGAGAAAGAGTGAGAGCAATGTCATCACGACGTAGAGCCAGGGGGAGAATCTTTCAACCGCAATCAACGTAACGCCTGCATGGACCCGCAACACAAAACCTGCTGCAATAACAAGCACGTCCACAATTGGAATGTGTTTCAGCCATTTTGAATATGCCAGGTTGAGCAGGAAGTAGATCACAACCACCGCTTCAAAACCAGGCGCCAGCAGGTATGCAAGCCCAAACGTGATCACGACCAGAGCAATGCCTGCGGTCCACGCGGCGCTGACAGGAAGTGTTCCAGATGCAATCGGGCGATTCTTCTTTTCAGGATGCTGGCGATCTGCTTCCACATCGGCAAGATCATTGAAGATGTAAACGCTGGAAGAGATCAGGCAGAACAAGGCAAAGCCTGCGAGGGTTCGCAAAAACGAATCAATGTTGAGTAACTGCTTGTCAAAGACAAGCGCGGCAAAGATGAATACATTTTTTGTCCACTGGCGCGGGCGCATGGTTTTGAATAAAGCATTTAACATGGGACTATTTTACCTGTATTTGGCATAAACGATAATTTTTCATGGCGCACATTTTATATCATCAATGGCAGTAAAATATAAGCATGACAAAAACTCGTTTGGATGTTTTGCTCGTGGAGCGCGGATTGGCGGATTCGCGCGCCAAAGCGCAAGCCTTGATCATGGCCGGACAAGTGCGAGTGGACGCTCAGGTCACGCTCAGGCCTGCTCTGGCGATAGATTCAAAATCCACGCTGACAGTTGACGCCGGCCCGCGCTTCGTCTCGCGCGGCGGAGAAAAACTGGCGGGCGCGCTGGATACATTCGCAATTGATGTGAGAGGCTTCACCTGCGCGGATGTTGGCTCGTCGACTGGCGGTTTTACCGATTGCCTGCTGCAACGCGGCGCGCTGAAAGTCTATGCCATTGATGTGGGCAAGGGCATTCTGCATTGGAAACTGCGAAATAACAAACGCGTGGTTGTGATGGAAGAAACCAACGCGCGTTTTGTAGAGTCACTACCTGAGGAAATCAACTTTGTGACAGTGGATGCCTCTTTTATTTCATTGAAGATATTATTGCCAGTAGTTAAGAGTTGGCTTGACTTCTCACTTCTCACTTCTCGCATAAATGAAGTAAAAAGAATAAAGGGAGAAGTCTTGGCATTAATCAAACCTCAATTTGAAGCTGGTAAAAAAGAAGTCGCTCGCGGCGATGGCGTCATCCGCGATCCTGAAATCCACAGGCAGGTTTTATTGGATGTATTGAGTTATGCAAAAAGTGAAGGCTTTGGCTTGCGCGGACTGGTCAGATCAGCATTATTGGGACCCAAAGGAAATACAGAGTTTTTGCTTTGGCTGGATATTCACCCAAACGAAATATCTGTGGAAGAATTGGTGAATCATGTAATGGAACAGGAGATCGCTCACCCGTCGCCTGGTCGCTAGTGCCTCGCAGATACTTACCGAAAGGCACCTGACGGGTGGTTTCCTCTCATTATCATCTATACCCAAAAACCTCCTTTTATGTCATAATAATCACACCGCACGTATCCAAACGAACGTGACGGCGTTAAACCGATCAAACCGAAAGCGCGTGCATACTCAGGGGCGCCAGCACGCAATCCCGCACATCTCGAAAAGAGATAAAGGAAATGTGCGGGACAAGTCGGACTCTACCTTTATCGGAGGGTACCATGTCAACTGTAAGACCTGTTTCAAGCAACACATCACAACAGACTGCCCACGCTTCGCGTAATAGGGTAACCACGCTCACGTTTCGGCAGAAGAAGGAACGCGGCGAGGTGATCACTATGCTGACCGCCTACGACTATCCCACCGCCATGGCGGTAGACCAGGCGGGTATTGATTCTATTCTCGTGGGCGATTCGCTGGGAATGGTAGTGTTGGGCTATGAAAATACACTGTCTGTCAGCATGGAAGAGATGCTTCATCATGCCCGCGCCGTGGCACGCGGAGCGAAATCCGCGCTGCTTATTGGCGATATGCCTTTCATGTCGTACCAGGTTTCTGTGGAAGAAGCCGTCCGTAATGCAGGCCGCTTCCTTCAGCAGGGCGGCATGGACGCTGTCAAACTCGAGGGCGGGCGCGAACGGGCGGACGCCGTCCGCGCGATTGTGGGCACGGGCATTCCCGTCATGGGGCATCTTGGGCTCACGCCGCAGTCCGTCCATCAGCTGGGCGGATTCCGCGCGCAGGGCAAAACCGCCTCCGCCGCGAAGCGTTTGCTTGAAGATGCGCAGATATTGGAAGATGCGGGCGCGTTCAGCCTCGTGCTTGAGTCTGTGCCTGCGCGATTGGCGGAATTGATCTCGAAGAAAATTTCCATCCCAGCTATTGGCATTGGCGCGGGCGCAGGTTGTGACGGCCAGGTCTTGGTCACGCACGATTTGCTTGGCTTGTTCGACCGCTTCACGCCCAGGTTCGTCAAGAAGTATGCAAACTTCCACGCAGAGATGAGCAAGGCTTTCGGCGAATACATTGACGACATCGAAAGCAAGCGTTTCCCCGCCGTTGAACACACTGTTGAAATGACGGATGAAGAATGGGATGAATTCTTACGAAGCGCGTAATACGGATTACGTAATGCGTGATTCGTAATGCGTAAAAGGATGTTCAAATGAAAGAGTCAATTTTATTGGTTGGCACGGGCGCATTGGCTACTTTGTTCGCAGCGCGTTTAAGTGAAGCGGGCCATTCCGTATCCATGCTTGGGACGTGGAAGAATGGCTTGCAGGCGCTTCAGGAAAATGGCGCGCGCATTCTTGATGAGAATGGAAGTGAACGCGCATACAAAGTTTATGCGACAGATGATCCGCGTGAGGTGAGCGGCGCGAAAGTTGCGCTTGTTTTGGTCAAATCCTGGCAGACGGAACGCGCGGCGCGCCAGTTGAAGGAATCACTTGCGGATGATGGACTTGCGGTCACTCTCCAAAATGGGCTTGGCAACCGCGAAACGCTCATGCAGGACCTTGGACCTGCTCGGGTTTCATTGGGCGTTACCACCACTGGCGCGACTCTGCTCGGGCCGGGCCTGGTGAAAATGGGCGGGGAGGGAATCATTTCCCTCGAGCAGGCACAGCCCCCTGCGGGGAATCAGGCTCTCGGTCTGCTTGAGGCGGCTCTGAGGTCATCCAATTTCAATTTGCATATTGTGGATAATGCCCAGTCGCTCATCTGGGGCAAGCTGGTCATCAACACGGCCATCAACCCATTGACGGCCTTGTTGCGAATCACGAATGGTGAGTTGTTGTCGCGCCCGCTGGTTCGCAAGGTGATGTCTGCTTTGGCGCGTGAGACTGCGGAAGTGGCGAAGGCAGAGCATGTGCATTTGCCGTTCAGCAATCCTGTTTCTGCGGCGGAGGAAGTTGCGCGCAAGACGGCGGCGAATCATTCATCCATGTTCCAGGATGTGCGGCGCGGCGCTCCGACTGAAATTGATGCGATCTGCGGCGCGGTGATAACGCGCGGCCAGAAGCATGGCATCCGCACGCCATATAACCACGCCTGCTGGCAGTTGGTGCGGGCGATGTAGGTCATCCAGTAGGTCACGCTTGAAGTGTGACTTGCATTGTTAAAAAGGGTGACATTCATCCGCAATAGTGTGTGACTTCGTCTATGCACTTCCTAAAAACCGCATGGTAAGATAAGGAAAACTTTATCGTTTGGAGGTATCCATGCGCAAGCTGTTCGTAATTTTAGTGTTGGGGGCGATGTTTGTATTTCCCTCTTTTGCGTCTGCACAAAATAATGTGACCATTTCCAATATGACTGTGCAGCTCTGGCCTGAATATGATCAGCCCAGTATGCTGGTGATCGCAGATTTTCAAGTCGCCACGGACACAACATTCCCGGTGGACTTGACCTTTCGTATTCCGCAGGAAGCAAACCTGATCGCGGTGGCATCACTTACAAGCGACGGTAATCTATTGAATGCCTTATTCGAAGGCCCAAAAGCGGAAGGGGAATGGCAGGTCTTCACCCTGACGATCAGCGAGAACATACTCTATCGTTTTGAGTATTATCAGCCGCTCACATTCAATGGCAACCAGCGCATCTTTTCCTATTTGTGGGATGGAGCGTATGCGGTGGATGAATTCCATGTGCTTGTGCTGGAACCCAGGGACGTGACATCGTTTTCAATGTCTCCTGCTTATGAATCCATATCACAGGAGAATGGAGGCAATTATTATGATAGCGGCCTGGTAAAACGTGCCAAAGGTGAACAATTCGCCTTAAACCTGCAATATGAAAAGACAACAGATACCTTGGTTGCGCCGCCGCAGGGGATTCAACCCGCCGCACCGGTGGATGAAAGCACACCAGGGCGGGTTTCACTGAATAATTCCCTGCCTTATATTATTGGCGGTTTGGGTGTGGTGATGATCGTTGGCGGAATTGTGTATTACTGGCAGGCAGGACGCACTTCTTCCAAAAGATCAAGGCGCAGACCACATGCTCATGTAGAGCGCGAGGATGATGGTGAGGATACATATTGTCCGCAATGCGGTACACGCGCCAAGAAAGGTGATCGTTTCTGCCGAGTGTGCGGTGCGCGCTTGCGGCAGGCAGAGTAAGACCCTAAAGGTTTTAAGAACTCACCTTACGCAGTGTCATTCTGAGCGACAGCGAAGAATCTCTGAGATTATCGTAGAGACCCTTCCCTAGCGCTCAGGGAATTACGATTAGGTGAGTAAGGAAACTTTAGGGTCTGTATGTGAAAATATATGAACCATACATTTCTAATTGTCATCTACTTTTTTTACGGCCTTGCGTTCTTCAGCATGGGCTTGTTGGTGGCAATGGAAGGCGGTCGTTCCACAGATGCGCGTTTGAGAATGGCTCTGCGTCCGCTGGCGGGGTTTGGGCTTGTCCATGCGGCACATGAATGGCTGGAAATGTTTAAGATCATGGGACATTTGGGCGGTCAGTTTTACGCCATTTATCCTATGCTCGCGCTGTCACTTTTGGCTTTTTCCTTTCTTTCATTGGCCGCGTTTGGCGCCTATCTTGTGTTGGGGAGCGAATCAACATGGCGGGTGAGTCTCATCATTCCTCTCACATTGGAAGCCGTTTGGGTTTATGGTTTGCTGACCTTCAAAAGCATGTATGTTCTTAAAGATATTTACATCATTGCCGATGTCTGGACGCGTTATTCCCTTGCTATCCCTGCGGGACTGCTGGCCGCGGCTGGGCTTGTTGTGCAGCAACGTACATTTCGTCACGCGGGACTTGTCAGTTTTGGGCGCGATAGCTTGTGGGCTTCGGTGGCATTTGGCTGGTACAGCCTGGTCGGGCAGATCTTTACTGCGCCAAGCAAATTACCCCCCTCCACGTTTTTAAACTCTGAATTGTTTTTGGATATCTTTGGCTTTCCCGTCCAGTTATTGCGAGCGGTCGCAGCTATTTTTGCATCGGTATTTGTCATTCGTTTTCTGCGCGCCTTTCAGGTGGAAAATGACCGCAAGATCGCAGAGCTGCAGGATGCGCGTTTGCACGAGTCGCATGAGCGGGAAGAACTGCGCGCTGAGTTATTTAGAAAAGTTGTTGCCGCACAGGAGGCCGAAAGGCAGCGCATTGCACGTGACCTGCATGATGAAACAGGTCAGTCCCTCACGGCGATTGGCATGGGGCTGCGCGGTCTTTCAGATGAACCAAAACAGCGCAGAGGGCAAAACGACACTCTTCATCAATTACAAGTCCTCACATCTGACTCCTTAAGAGAATTGCAGCGCATCATATCGGACCTGAGGCCTGCTCACCTCGACGACCTGGGTTTATCTGCCACTTTGAGATGGTACGCGAGCCGCCTGCAGGAGATGACAGGCCTTATCATTAAGGTGGAGATTACGGGTGAAGAACACGCCCTGGATGAGACCGTGAAGATCGCCATCTTCCGCATTATTCAAGAGGCGTTGAATAACATCATCAAACATGCGTGCGCCGGCAGTGTCAGTGTCAGCATGGATTACAAGGAAAAATCCGTGTATATCCTGGTGCGTGATAATGGCATAGGCTTTGATATGGATGCGGTTAAAAATCGCATTGGACGCGTCTCACTTGGGTTGGCGGGGATGGCAGAGCGCGCCGCCTTGCTGGGTGGGACTGTGGAAGTGCACTCGCGCCCCGATTATGGAACCGAGGTTGAAGCGGTGATCCCTTATCAGGCAGTGAAGAAGGAGGAATAAATGACAATCCGTTTGCTATTGGTGGATGACCATGCGGTTGTGCGTTCAGGCCTGAAAATGCTCCTGGGCGGTCAAACGGACATGGAAATTGTTGGGGAGGCTGGCTCTGCGGCAGAGGCATTGACGGAAACCGAGCGCGTGCAGCCCAATCTTATTTTGATGGATATTGGTCTGCCCGATAAAACCGGAATTGAAGCCACGCGCGAGATAAAAAGTAAATTTCCAGATGTGAATATCGTGGCATTGACCATTCACGAGGATGAGGAATATTTCTTCCAGATGCTGGATGCGGGCGCGTCTGGTTACGTTCCCAAGCGCGCCGCTCCCGAGGAATTGATCACAGCCATTAAAGCGGCGGCAAATGGGGAAGTATATTTATATCCATCGCTTGCAAAATTGCTGGTGCGTGATTTTCTCAATGTTGAGCGAACGGCGGATGAGAAGGTAAATCTTGATGGATTGACCGACCGTGAACGGGAGGTGTTAACCCACCTTGCAGAAGGTGAGAGCAACGATCAGATCGCCACAGTGCTGGTGATCAGCCCGAAGACGGTGGAACGTCATCGTGAGAATATTATGCGGAAGTTGAATTTACATTCACGCTCGGAATTGGTGAGATATGCGATCCGCAAGGGGATTATTAAAGCGTAATTCTAAATCGGAATTCGTAAAATGCAGTCGTAGGTCACGCTTCAAGCGTGACCTACGTTCTTATATGGGGTGAATTACCCATCAGCTTGGGAAATGTGTGGGGTGTAGCCCGCAGGTTTCGGCGGGGAAAGATGCGTGAGTCCTTCATCCAAGATGGGGAGCGAACCGAATTTACTTTGTTTTATGGAAGCTGTATCCTGTAGATAGGATAAAGAAAGGAGATTGCGATGAACGGTTCTGAGATCATCTTATTGCTCTTCCTGGTTCGGTTGGTTTTGCCGTTCGGATTGCTCCTGTTGGTTGGTGAGTGGGCTCGCCACCAACATGCCAATTACTGGCTGAAATCGTGAGGGTAGCATGGATACACTTAATACCATTTTCGTTATCTTGACCGGTGTTTTGCTGCGTTTGATCGTGCCTCTGGCTGTGACGGCTCTGGTTGTTTTTGCGCTTCACAAGCTGGATGCGCGCTGGCAGGCGGAAGCGGAACTGGAAAAGAAAATGCTCGTTAAAGATGAAATGCCTTGCTTGAAAGAGCAGGGTGTTTCTGGTGAACAATTGAAGCGGCGTTTGGCTTTGGATGAACGACCATGCTGGCAGACCCATCGTTTGCCCAACGGACATTTGCGCGAAGATTGCCTGGATTGTGAAGTGTTCCACGATGCGCCTGTGCCTGCTCCTCATAAGCATGGACATGCGCACGTATAAATTTAATTAGGAGATGCCAACATGTTTTCCTGGTTCAATCGGATCATGATTGCTTTGACCTTCGCCCTGGCATTTGCAGGGATCACGTTGATGGCGGTGGAGGCGCAGGAGGGAGATACCCCGCCTGTGGATCAGCAAGCTGGCAGCAGTGACAATGACTGCGCCGTTTGCCATACTGAATTTCAAATGAAATGGATGAATGGCTTTCATGGCCAGTCTGGAACGGATCCAGTCTTTCTTGCAGATTGGGAGCGCCAGGGCAAGCCAGGCGCATGCCTCGTTTGCCATACAACTGGTTATGACCCCGCGACTGCCACATGGGAATCTGCCAGCGTAAGTTGCTCGGCTTGCCACGTGGATGAGGGCGGGGATCATCCCAAGACGACGATCTCAACAGATACCAGCCCGGACCTGTGCGGGCGCTGTCACAGTGATACGCGTTTTGGCTGGCAGGATTGGCAGGGTAGTACGCATTATCAGCGTGGTATGGAGTGCACGACCTGTCACGATCCGCACAGCGCTTCCTTGAAGTTCACGGTTGCCCGCGATGCTTCCGGCTATAACGATGCTTCGCAATTGTGCATTAACTGTCATCAAGAAGCGAGCATGGAATTCCCGTACACCCAACACCATCAGGAGGGCCTCTCTTGTATTGATTGCCACCTGGAGCATCTTGAAACGAAAGATAATGTCCCGCATACTGTGCCAGATCACTCGTTCAGAGCCAGTTTGCAAACCTGCAATACCTGCCATTCAGCTCAGATGCATTCTAGTGCAGAGGCTGTCAGCACTGGTGAAACGATCCCCGTTGCAAATACGGATGTTACAGCGGCTGTGCCTGTAGCAGAAGGAACACCTGAGCCGACTCCCGTCAGCCCGTTGGGATATGCGGGTATTGCCGCGCTTTTAGGTCTGGCAGGCGGCATTGTGCTGGCGCCGTGGCTCGAGAGATTTTATCGCCGTGAGGTGAAGCCTCAGCAGCCTGAGGAGGATGAAAATGAATGATCAGAATGTCAGCCGTCGCGACTTTATTAAGCTTACTGCTGTTGGGCTTGCAGTTGTCGCAGGTGCGCGCGCCATCACGCAGGCGGATGCATCCGCAGGCGTGAAAGGTGAGCATCAGTGGGCCATGGTCATTGACCAGTCCAACTGCACAGGCTGTAGATACTGTACGCTTGCCTGCCAGGCCCGCAATGATGTGAACCCTGATATTGAGTGGAACGAGGTTACCGACACAGGCATGATGGATGGCAAGATGGTATATCTTCCACGACCCTGTATGCATTGTGAACACGCCCCGTGTGTCGAAGTCTGCCCGGTGGGGGCATCCTATTACCGCGATGACGGAATCGTGATGATGGATTACGACAAGTGCATTGGCTGTCGCTACTGCATGATCGCCTGCCCGTATGAAGCGCGTTCCTTTAACTGGGAAGCCTTCGAAGGCGAAAATCCTGCCGTGCCTGAATGGGGCGCTCCCGAAGTGGAACGACGTCCACGCGGTGTGCCGGAGAAATGCTCATTTTGCTATCAGCGCATTGATCGCGGCCTCTCGCTGGGTCTCATCCCCGGTGTGGATGATGAAGCGACTCCCTCCTGTTGTGTTGTCTGTCCCACTGGCGCGCGCGCATTCGGAGATCTCAACGACCCGAACTCAAATGTCAGCCAGCTCTTGAAGAAATATCCATCCTATCGTTTGCGTGAAAATTTGGGCACAGGCTGCCGTGTGCATTATCTGCCTGTTGGTGTTGTGCCTGTCCGCGATGTAGAGACGGAAGGTTAACATGAAAACCACCATAAAAACGATCCGTGAAAATATCCTTACTCCCTGGGGTCTGTGGCTTGCCTTGCTTGGTGTGATCCTGTTCAGCGCTCTTATCGGCGGCCTCATGGTCTTCTGGAAAGGGTTGTCCATCACCAATCTCACCGACCGTGTGCCGTGGGGCTTGTGGATCTCGATTGACCTCTCCGCCATTGCAGTTAGCGCAGGCGCATTTAGCTTCTGCGCAGGCGTATATCTTTTCGGTCTCAAACGCTACGAACCGATTGCCCGCACAGCCACCTTCATCGGCCTCATCGGCTATACCATGGCCATGCTGTCTCTTCTCCTTGATATCGGCCGCCCGGACCGCTTCTGGAAAGCATTGGTGTACTGGAACACACATTCCCTCTTATGGGAAGTGACCATGTGCGTGATGCTTTACCTGACTGTGCTTGTCTTTGAATCCATGCCCATCCTCGCATCCTTTGAATGGTTTCGCAAAAAATATCCGCGCATCGCAGAAAAAATGGAAAAGGTCCATCACTATGCACCTGTGCTGGCCATCATCGGCCTCGGGCTTTCCAGCCTGCATCAATCCTCGCTGGGCGCAGTGTATGGCGTCATCAAAGCCCGCCCGATTTGGTACAAACCCGAGATGGCTGTCTTGTTCATGCTCTCTGCCATTGTAGGCGGCCTGGCCCTGACCCTGCTGGCTTCCATGCTTTCAGCGCGGCTGACGTCCAAAGCAAAAATCAACGACGCGCTGATTGAACGAGCGGCTCACTTCGTTGGTTATTTGATGATCGGTTATTTGTACTTCCGATTTTGGGATTGGCTGGCGCAGACCTACACCTACGAACCCGGACGCACCGAAGCATTTGAAATGCTTACCAAAGGGACCCTCTCCTTCAACTTCTGGTTTGGCGAGATGATCTTCGGCGCGCTTCTTCCGACCTTCATCCTGCTCTACCGACCCATGCGTTTATCTCCCTTCTGGCGGATGCTGGCCCTGGCGATGATCGTGGGCGGCGTGGTTGCCCTGCGTTTCGATACCAATCTCGTCGGCTTGCTGACAGTGATCTCATACCTGCCCGGTCAGGCGACGGTGTCATACACGAGTTACACCCCGTCTCTTGTGGAATGGGTGACAGGGCTGGGCATCATCGCTTACGGTCTGCTGGCCTTCTCGCTTGGCGTAAAATATCTGCGGGTGGTCGATCACCGCTTGACAAGCAAAGAACATAAATCTGTGGATGTGAATGCAATGGATGCGGTCAGAATATAAATCTCAACCTGGAGTGCCATCAAGAAGACTGCTGCTTCGACAATAATCAACCCCTGCATATCTTCATAACTCACCTTACGCAATGTCATTCTGAGCGGAGCGACACTTGCGCCGCGCGCCAGTGCGGTGAGAATCTCTACGATTGTCTCAGAGACCCTTCGCTATCGCTCAGGGTGACATGCCTAAAAGCGTTAAAGTGCGTAAGGTGAGTTCATAAAAAATTCTCTACCGTACATTTTAATCCTGGGGCGCAGATTCACGCTGGATTAAGAGAATACATCTGCGTTCTCAGCGTTTCGCTTCGCGTGCGTCCCGCCTGAATTTTGTACGGTAGAGAAATAAAAAAGAAGAATGCTGTATTGAATTTCGCCGCTTTTACCCTGTAGCTTAATGTTGTTCGGTTAATCAGGAGACCACAGACGGATACCGCCATTTTCAAGCCAATATTGATGGATTTGCTCGCGCATCGCATCCTGACTTCCGAACAAATAATCCACCTGCGAGGCATACGCGGCAATCGCCTCCTGCCAGGACTTTAGGCTTGCTTCGCCAACTGCATAGGCATTTGACTTCATCCCAGCCGTAATCGGAGCGAGTTCCTCGGGTGTTTTAAATAGATATGGCACGTCAGCGTAATAAAGCACGGGGCGCTGCAGCAGATCCACCGCGCGGCGGACGAGGACATGGTCTACGTGTGAACCAAGTCCAAGTTGGCAGACCAGTTGATCGGTCGGTTGGAGGCGGGTGGAAATGGTTTCCGCCATTCGAGCGGGAAAATCCTGTTCGTCCTCATGCTGGGGTAGAAAGATATATCCATACAGCCAATCGCCATTTTTGGCACGACGATAAATGCAGTCAAGATAATCAAAATGAATAGGCCTGGCGCCGGCGGTTTGGCAGGCTTGCCGGTCTTCCTCACGGCGCGCACGGATAAGATCACTTACCGAGGGGATGCCCCATTCGTGGTGAAGCAGTTGGGCGTAAGGAGAGAGTTCTTCGCTCGGCGGAAAGCCGCACAGGATCGTCCAGATTTCAACTTGCAGGCCTGCGCGAGTTTGTTCGTAAATTAAACCGCCTGCAGAAAGCACGGCATCATCAAGGTGAGGGGAAATGTATATCCAGCGCATTGGGTATTTTTACCACAAAACCGCAATGAAGTTTAATTGCAGGGTCATGTAAACTTGATAACTTATAACCGCATCTTTTATCTTTTGGTCTTTAAAGTGGTAAGAAATATTTGTGTGGGGGATTCCAAGTAACATGACTACACCTTATCTCGATTACGATTCCATCGCGAACGATTACAACCAGCGTTATCCATCCTCCCGGCAATGGGAGCGTGGAGATGCGCTGCTTAACTTTGCCAAACAGATCAAGGCCAAGACCATCCTCGAAGCGGGTAGCGGAACAGGCTTTTGGCTGAATCTGCTTCACCAGGTCACACCGCAGCTTTACGGGTTGGATTTTTCAGCGGGGATGATCGCGCAGGCGCGCAAACAGCCCGCTCCCCTAAAGTTGGCCCGCAGCAGGGCGACTCAGCTCCCGTATCAATTTGCGACCTTTGACCTGATCTATTGCGTGGATGCCATTCATCATTTTGACGACCACCATGCTTTTATCCGCGAAGCGTTCCGCCTGCTCAAACCTGGCGGCGCGCTTGCAATCATTGGACATGATCCGCACAAAGCAGGCCCATCCAGCTGGTATATCTATCGTTACTTCGACAGCGTATATGATACCGATCTGCGCCGTTATCCCGCAGGGACTTCTGTATTGAAGTGGATGAACGAAGAAGGGTTTAGGAACCCTACCTCGCAACTTGTGGAACATATCCATAATGAATATGAGGGTGAAGACGTATTTGCGGATCCATTCATTAAACATAACGCCACATCACAACTGGCTTTGTTAAGTGACGAATCTTATCAGGCGGGTTTGCAAAACATACGGGCATCCCTCCTGCGATCTAAAGAAAGAAATAAACCGATTACTTTCCATTCCGAGATATTTATCAGGATGTGGGTTGGATTTAGATAAAGGAAATAAACATGACCTCCAGTTACGATATTCTCTTCCAACCCATCCAGATCGGCCCCGTCACCGCGCCGAATCGATTCTATCAAGTGCCGCATTGCAACGGATTTGGTCACCGCATGCCACAAGGTATGGCTGCCATGCGCGGCATGAAAGCAGAGGGCGGCTGGGGCGTGGTCTGCACTGAAGAAACAGAGATCCATCACACCAGCGACCTCTCCCCATTTATCGAAGGGCGCATCTGGAGTGACGGCGATATTCCCACATGGCAGTTGATGACCGAAGCCGTACACAAGCATGGCGCGCTGGCTGGCATTGAATTAACTTATAACAGTCACGATGCGGCGAATTTATATTCGCGGGCTTCTGCTTTTGGCCCACGTTCGATGGGCATCACTGGCGGCAGCGGCTATGAGCCAGGTCAAACGCGAGCCGCATCGAAAGACGACTTGAAGCAGGTCCGTAAGTGGCATCGTAATGCCGCCATCCGCGCGAAGAAAGCAGGCTTCGACATTATCTACTGCTATGCCGCGCATAATATGACCCTCGCTTTTCATCTCTTGTCTAAAGACAATGACCGCGCCGACGAATACGGCGGTTCGCTTGAAAACCGCATGCGCTTCCTGCGTGAATTGATCGAAGATACAAAAGATGCCGTTGGCGACACTTGCGCGGTGGCCGTCCGTTTTGCAGTGGACGAACTGCTCGGCGCAGATGGAATGCAGCATGACGGCGAAGCGCATGACATCGTATCCACGCTGGCAGAACTCCCCGACCTTTGGGATGTGAACATCAGCGCGTGGAAAAATGATTCCATCACCTCGCGTTTTGGCGGGGAAGGTCATCAGGAAAAATATATTTCCTTCGTCAAGAAATTAACCACAAAGCCAGTGGTTGGCGTTGGCAGATACACCACACCCGATTCAATGGTCTCAGCCATCGAGCGCGGCATCATGGACCTGATCGGCGCGGCGCGTCCATCCATTGCCGATCCGTTTTTGCCGAACAAAATTAAGGAAGGCAGAACCGAGGATATCCGCGAGTGCATCGGTTGTAATATCTGCGTCACGGGTGATACCCGTTTCGTTCCCATTCGATGTACGCAGAATCCAACCATGGGCGAAGAGTGGCGGCGCGGCTGGCATCCTGAAATTATTTCACCAAAGAAAAGCGAAGATGAAATCCTCGTCGTTGGCGCGGGACCTGCGGGTCTCGAAGCCGCGCGCGCCTTGGGCCAGCGCGGCTACCATGTCATCCTCACCGATGCGAACCGTGAAGCAGGCGGGCGCGTGGCGCTTGAATCACAACTCCCCAACCTTAGCGAATGGCGGCGCGTGATTGACTGGCGCATGACACAGATCAACAAAACAGAAAATATCTTTTTCTATCCATCCAGCCCAATGACTGCAAAGGATGTTCTCGAAGCGGGCGCGCCGCACGTCATCCTCGCCACTGGCGCAAAATGGAGCCGCGATGGAGTTGGTCGAAATATCCCGCGTCCCATTCCTGGCAATGCTAAAATTTTCACCCCCGATGATTTTCTTGAATCGGGCGGCTTGCCGCCTGAACTGCGGGAGCAAGCCGCCGCAGTTCAGAAAGTCCTCATCTACGACGACGATCATTACTACATGGGCGGAGTCCTCGCTGAACTGTTGGCCGCAAACGGATTCGAAGTCACCTTGATGACGCCCGCTCCCGTCATTTCTTATTGGACTGAATACACCCTTGAACAGGATCGCGTTTATAAGCGACTGCTTGACCTGAACGTGACTCTGCTCCCACACCACCTTCTCGCCTCTTTCTCCCCGACATCTGCCACTGTCACCCACACCATCACCTCCGCTGAAGCCACTCTCCCCTGCGATGCCATCGTGCTCGTCACAGACAGAATCCCCAACGATGTGCTCTATCACGAACTCAAGCCCGCGCTCGTGGATGGCAAATTAAAATCTTTGCGTTTGATCGGCGATGCCGAAGCGCCCAACATAATTGCGCAAGCCGTGTTCGCTGGTCACCTCGCCGCGCGTGAATTTGACGAAGTCGTTGATCCCGATAATACCCCGTTTAAACTGGAACGTTAATCATTTCAGAGGCTTAATAAATACCATTGCCCGTCACTCGGTGGTAAAATAAACCAGTAAATAAATAACGATCAGAACGCGGCGAAGTTGGTGTAAATCCAACACTGTCCCGCAACTGTGAGGTTAGATGAATAGTTATGTAGTTACGAAGTTTGGTAGTTCAACTATCAAACTATCGAACTAACTAAACTACCAAACTACCCAAGTCAGGTCGCCCGCTGCTGATTGGTTCATCACACTCTCGTGGAAAGGAGGTGGATGGCGGCATGCACGGATTGCCTCTCCAACCTCCCCAGTCATCGGCTGGGGATTTCGATTCTCGTAATAAAAAAAACCCTAAAGGTTTTTGAAGACGGTCAACACGTGAATCTTTCAAATAAACCTTTAGGGTCTATATACCAACTCTATGGAGATATAAAATGTTTCGTAAAACCTTACTCTTGACTGTACTGTTCGCGCTCTTTATCGTAGGATGCGCCCCCGCAGCCACCTCGACCGAGATGCCCGCCCCTGTTTCGACAGAAGCTCCCGCCACTGAGTCCCCTGCATCAGCGGCGATCACCCTCACAGACGGACTCGGCAGGTCTGTTATCCTGAATGAAGCGGCAAAGCGCGTTGTCTCGCTGGCGCCATCCAATACTGAAATCCTGTTTGCAATCGGCGCAGGTTCGCAAGTGGTCGGCCGCGATAATTTTTCGGATTATCCCGAAGCGGCAAAGGATGTCACAGATATTGGTTCGGCATTTGAAGCGTTGAATACAGAGTTGATCGTCTCCCTGAAACCCGATTTGATCATTGCCGCCGAAGTCAATACACCCGAACAGGTGAAGGCGCTCGAAGATCTCGGGTTGACTGTTTACTACTTGAGCAATCCAACCACACTGGAAGAGATGTACACAAACCTTGAGATCGTGGCGCAGTTGACCGGGCATGAAGCCGATGCCGCCACATTGATCGAGTCGCTCAAAGCCCGCGTGGCTGCAGTGGATGAGAAGATCATGCCGCTTAGTTCACGCATCAGTGTTTTCTATGAATTGGACGGCACGGACCCAGCCAAGCCTTATACCGCAGGCGGAGGCACGTTCATTACATTATTGATTGACCGCGCCGGTGGATATAACATTGCATCAGATATTGCAGGGTATCCGCAACTGAGCCTGGAGCAGGTGGTAGCCGCTGACCCAGCTTTTATTATCCTCGGCGATTCGGCTTATGGCGTCACGCCTGAGTTAGTGTCTGCCCGTCCCGGTTGGGAGAATCTCAGCGCCGTGAAGAGCGGACAGGTTTTGCCCTTCGATGATAATTTGCTCAGCCGCCCCGGCCCGCGTTTGGTGGATGGGTTGGAAGCGCTGGCGAAGTTGTTGAGGCCGGAGTTGTTTAAGTAAAAAATGTAATTGGTAAATGGTAATTACCATTTACCAATTACCATCCACCATGCCCCGCCCATATCTTTCTTCCTTCATCTTTCTTCTAATCGCCTTGCTTCTCAGCCTCGCGATTGGCTCTATCTTCATTCCTCCAGAAGAATTGTGGCGCGCGTTAAGCGGAACAACGAACAACGAAACCTTCCGCATAATTTTATGGGACATTCGTTTGCCGCGCACAATATTGATCGCGTTGGTCGGAGCGGCATTGGCTGGAAGCGGCGCGGCGTATCAGGGATTGTTTCGCAATCCGCTGGCTGACCCGTATTTGATCGGCGTAGCTTCGGGAGCGGGGCTGGGCGCGATTTTGGCGATGTCTGTTCAATGGCCATACACCCAGCTTGGATTGCTGGCTGTGCCTCTCGCCGCTTTCATCGCCAGTTTGTTGACGGTTTATCTGGTTTATATTTTTGCAAATGTCGGCGGGACTGTCCCAACGACAAGTTTGATCCTCGCGGGCGTGGCATTCTCGTCCTTTGCAACTTCGCTGACATCTTTTCTCATGCTGCGTTCCACAGGTGAGTTGCGCCGCGCAATTGGCTGGCTGTTGGGTGGGGTAAGCCTGATCGGCTGGGATGTGACTCTGGCTCTTGTTCCTTATTTGTTGATCGGTCTGACAACGCTGGTCTTGAACGGGTACGCGCTGAATCTTTTGCAATTTGGCGATGACCAGGCGCTTCAAATGGGATTGAATGTGCGCCGCGCAAAATTTATCATCATCGTGGCGGCGTCGCTTGTCACTGCGGCGGCGGTTTCGTTCGCGGGGATCATCGGCTTTGTCGGCTTGATCGTTCCGCATGTGGTGCGCATCTGGTGGGGCGTGGACTATCGCCGCATCATTCCGCTTAGCATTGTTGGCGGAGCGAGCGCGTTGTTGCTGGCTGATGTGCTGGCACGCGTAGTCCTTGCGCCGCGGGAACTACCGTTGGGCATCGTTACAGCGTTGGCGGGTGCGCCGTTTTTTCTATGGGTATTACGAAAGGCAAAGAATCAAGGCATATGGTGAGAGAAAAAAATATGAATCAAAAGAATCCAAAAAAAGGACTACTCATCGTCAACACAGGCGATGGAAAAGGAAAAACCACTGCCGCGCTTGGAATCGTCTTACGCGCATGGGGGCGCGGTTTTCGCATTTGCGTCATTCAATTCATTAAAGCGGAAACAGGTCAATGGGGTGAGATCAAGGCTGCGAAGAAACTTGGCATCGAATGGCACACGACAGGCGATGGCTTCACCTGGCTTTCAAAAGATATGGATGAAACCACAGCCCGCGCACTGCATGGCTGGGAAATCGCCAAGGAAAAAATCGCGAGCAATCAATATGACTTGATCATGCTGGATGAATTTACCTACACAATGGTTTACAAATGGCTGGATGCGGATCAGGTAATGGAATGGCTGCGCCTCAACCGGCCCTCGAACCTGCATCTTGTGATAACAGGCAGGTCCGCACCTGATGCATTGATCAAGCAGGCAGACCTCGTGACCGAAATGAAAGCCATCAAGCATCCTTATGAGCAGGGCATCACCGCCCAGCCTGGGATTGAGTTTTAACATGTCGTTGCGCGGGCGCTCTCCCCGAAGCAATCTCCCGTTGACCAGAAAAATCTTATCGATGGATAGCATTCACTTAACCGGGGATTGCTTCGTCGGGGCGAGCGCCCTCCTCGCAACGACATAATCATAATATGGAGGACTTTATGAAACTTGAAGAATTAATCAAACAAATACAACCGCTTGATCAATCTGCCATGCAAGCGGCGCGTGATCGTCAGAATATGTTAACCAAGCCTGCGGGAAGTTTGGGACGCCTAGAAGAACTGTCCATTCAACTGGCGGGGATGATGGCGAATCCGTTCCCTTCGGTGGAGCGCAAGGCTATCATCGTGATGGCGGCGGATCATGGCGTGGCGCTCGAAGGGGTGAGCGCGTATCCGCCTGAAGTGACGATGCAGATGGTGTTGAATTTTCTGCGCGGCGGCGCCGCGATCAATGTCTTGGCGCGTCAGGCTGGCGCGCGTGTCATTGTGGTGGATGTGGGTGTCGCGGCGGATTTCGATTCGGCGCCGGGACTCGTTCAGCGTAAGGTAATGCCTGGGACGCAAAACCTGGCTACAGGTCCAGCAATGAAGCGTGCCGAGGCGGAGGAAGCGCTTCAAGTGGGCGTCAATATTTTTAACGAAGAATATGCCCGTGGACTGGACATCGTCGCAACGGGTGATATGGGCATTGGCAATACCACGCCGTCTGCGGCGATTGTATCTGTGATGACGGGTTTGCCTGTTGCGCAAGTGACCGGGCGCGGCACGGGTGTGGATGATGCCGGGCTGGCGCACAAGATCAAGATCATCGAACAGGCGCTGCGTGTGAATCAACCTGACGCGAACGATGCGTTGGATGTGTTGTGCAAAGTGGGCGGACTGGAGATCGCGGGGCTGGCGGGTGTGATGATCGCCGCTGCGAGCCGGCGCGTGCCTGTGGTTGTGGATGGATTCATTTCAACCGCTGCCGCGATGATCGCTGTTGGCATGGCGCCCAGCGTGCGCGATTATTTGATCAGCGCGCATCAATCGGTGGAGATTGGTCATCAAGCCATGCTCAAACATTTGAAATTGAAACCTGTGTTGGATTTGGATTTGCGTCTCGGAGAAGGCACGGGCGCGGCGCTCGCTTTTCATTTGCTTGAGGCGTCAACAAGAATTTTGCGCGAGATGGCGACCTTTGGCGAGGCAGGTGTGAGCGAGAAAGGAGACAAGTAAACAGGTATACAGGTAGACAAGTAGCCGCGTGGTTACGTGTCTACCTGTTTCCGTGTCTACATGTTCTCATTACGTTTACACTTTCGCCATGATCTCAATAATCGCCGCATTTCAATTCCTCACCATCTTTCCCGCCCTCATCAAGCGCATGTTCACCCCGCAAGAGATGGGGCGCGCGGCGGGATGGTTCCCGCTGGTTGGCGTTGTGTTGGGCGCATTACTGTATGCTGTACATTATTTCGCGCAAATGGCTTTCCCTGCCTCCATCTCTGCTGCGCTGACATTGATTGCATGGGTTCTGCTCACACGCGCCCTTCACCTCGACGGTTTCATGGATACCTGCGACGGTCTCTTCGGCGGCTGGACTCCCGAACGCCGCCTTGAAATTATGAAGGATTCGCGCGTGGGCGCATTTGGAGTGGCGGGCGGCGCGCTGGCTTTGTTGTTGAAATACACCGCGCTCGCTTCTTCTCTTAATACTTCGACCCTTCGACAAGCTCAGGACGGCGCTGCGCTCAGTACAAGCCTGTTGCCTGCTCTTGTGACCTCGGCAGTTCTCGCCCGTTGGGGGATGACTCTCGCCATCTTCGCTTTTCCCTACGCGCGCGAACACGGACTTGGACGGGAGATGAAAGATAATATCGGCTGGATGCAAATTATTTTGGCGACGTGTACCGCCTTGATCGTTGCCTGGTTTGCAAGCGGAATGATGGGACTGATCGCCTTCGCGCTGGCGAGTCTCACCTTATGGCTTGGCGCGCGTTATATTCTGCGATTGATCCTTGGTCTTACAGGCGATAGTTACGGCGCATTGTGCGAAGGGATCGAACTGGTCGTTTTGTTATTCTTTGCAGCGCGAGGCGTTTTATGAATTGCGAATTTCCATCCGTCACCCTCAGCATGGACGATGAAGCGCTCATCGTCCACAGCCTTGAACCGATGCTGGCAATTACATCCAGCATCACGGGCGGGGGGATTTTGCCAACGCGTTATATCCTCAATATGCACGTGAATAAAAATTACAACTGCAATTCTCCCGCTGAGGATCTGGCATCTTTTGCGCGACGAAGGGGAATTAACGAACCTTTTCACGGCTTTATAACGGCTGTGTATTTGAATAAGACGAGGTCTATTACGCTTCGGGAACAGGGTATCACCGTGACCGCCTTGCTGACTGCGGGCGTGAGCAATGCAACCTCCGCAGGTATTTCTGAACCTGCATCCTTTACACCTGGCACGATCAATATCATCCTGCTTGTGGATGCGAATCTCACCCCCGCCGCGCTGGTCAATGCAGTGATCACTGCCACAGAAGCCAAAACAGCCTCATTACAGGAAAAGAATATTCGCACCCCTGATGGACTGTTGACCACAGGCACATCCACCGACGCAATTTGTATTGCCTGTACTGGCCGTGGTGAACCAACAGATTATGCTGGCTCTGCAACCGTAGTGGGCTGGTTGATGGCGCGCGCTGTGCGTGAATGTTTGCATGAAGCACTTGCAACGTAGACAGTAGACACGGAACACGGGTCTCGATACGCCCCTCTAAAATCGTTCGGGGCTACTCGACCACCAATCAATATTCATCCTTTATCCTTTCCCTCATGCCTCTCCTCGCCCTCCTTCTCGATCTTCTTTTCGGCGACCCGCCCAATCGATTCCATCCCACCGCATGGATGGGAAGTTTGATCCGCTGGTTGATGCGTTTTCGTCCGCGTGGAAATTGGCTTGTTGAATTTATATTTGGTTTTTTTATTCTTCTTGTAGGATTTGCTTTAACAACAGGCACAGGATTGGCAATTACTTTTCTTGCGAGTCGTCTTCCGATCTGGGCAGGTATTTTGTTGCAGGCATTTGCGTTGAAATTAACTCTCTCCCTGCGCGGGCTTGACCGTGCCGCCAAAGAAGTGCAATCTGCGCTCGAAACTAAAAACCTGCCTGAAGCGCGGCGATTGCTTTCATGGCATTTGGTCAGCCGTGACACGTCACAATTGAACGAGTCTCAGGTCTCTGCCGCCGCGATTGAGTCGGTTGCCGAAAATGCATCAGATGGGATCATTGCCCCGTTGTTTTTTTACGCAATCGGCGGGTTGCCTGCGGCGTTTACATATCGCTTCGTCAACACTGCGGACTCCATGCTCGGCTATCGTGATGCCGAACGCGAATGGCTCGGAAAATTCCCTGCCCATTTGGATGATGTGTTGAATTTCATCCCCGCGCGGCTGACGGGATTATTCATCGCGTTATCCGCCCCATTTTGCGGAGCAAGTCTTGCGCAGGCATGGAGCATCATGTGGCGTGACGCGCGCACAACGGCAAGCCCCAACGCAGGCGTTCCCATGAGCGCCATGGCAGGCGCACTCGGCGTGGAACTCGAAAAAGTGAATCACTATGCACTCGGCAAAGAACTTCGCCCGCCTGCACTTGCTGACCTTGTTCGCACACGGGTTATTCTTTTTATAACTGTGCTTCTCTCTGCTTTTGGATTCGCCTTTTTATCCTTCATCCTTCATCCTTTATCATTCATCCTTTCGCCATTCATCCTTTCCCCATGAAACTTCTCCTCGTCCGTCACGGACAAACTGATTGGAACGTCGCACAACGCTTTCAAGGTCAAGGCGATGTGCCGCTTAATGGAATTGGGCGGCAACAGGCAAATGCTTTGGCAGATCGTTTGTCGGCTCAACCCATTGATCTTGTTTACGCCAGCGATCTGCAACGCGCTCTTGAAACCGCAAACGTCATTGTTCGCAGGTCGGGCTGCCAACCCAATCTACATCTGGACTCGCGCTTGCGTGAAATGAATTTTGGCGTGTGGGAAGGGTTGACCTATAAAGAAATTAAACAAAGCGACCCAGCTGCTCTCGCCGCATGGAAAGCGGATGTTTCCACAACTGCCGCGCCAAACGGTGAAACGCTCAATCAATTGTCCGCGCGTGTGCAATCATTCCTAGATGACCTTCGCGCACAACACGCGGACAAAACCATTTTGATTGTGACGCATGGCGGCGTACTGCAAACCTTGCTTTGTAGCGCACTTAACTTGAAACCGACCATGTACTGGCAGTTCCATCTTTCGCCCGCCTCGCTTTCAGAAATTGCATTTTACCCTGCTGGCGCGATCATCAATTTGATGAACGATACATCTCATTTGTCCCCTCTCCCGAAGGGAGAGGGCTAGGGTGAGGGAGATTCTCATGACCTCCAAAGTATTGATGATTCAAGGCAGTAGTTCATCCGCAGGCAAGAGTCTGCTCGTCACCGCGTTGTGCAGAATTTATGCGCGGCGCGGAATTCGCGTTGTGCCATTTAAAGCGCAGAACATGTCCAACAATGCGGCTGTTTGCGCGGATGGAGGCGAGATCGGTCGCGCTCAGGCCTTGCAAGCCGCCGCCGCCTGCCTCGAACCCACGGTGGATATGAATCCCGTGCTGATCAAACCCGAAGCCGATTCGCGTTCGCAGGTCATTCTCATGGGTCGTCCCTGGCAGACACTTGAAGCGAAAACATATTACGAAAAGAAAAAGATTCTCTGGGAGCATGTCACTCAATCCCTGGGTCGTTTGCGCGCCGCACATGACCTCGTCATCATCGAAGGCGCGGGTAGTCCCGTGGAACTCAATCTCAAGCGCGGTGATATTGTCAACATGGCGGTGGCGCGTCATGTTCAATCCCCCGTTTTGCTCGTCGGCGATATTGATCGCGGCGGCATCTTTGCTCAACTGCTCGGCACGCTCTGGCTTCTCGAACTTGAAGAGCGCGATCTTGTGCGCGGCTTCGTCGTTAACAAATTTCGCGGCGACCTTTCCCTTTTTGATGATGGCATTCAAATCCTCGAACAAAAAGGGGGAATTCCTGTGCTGGGAGTGATTCCCTACTTAAGAGGACTTTCCCTGCCCGACGAAGATGCCGTCTCTGTGGAAGTCGCTTCGCACGCCGCCCAGCCCTTCGATCAAACTCAGGACAAGCCTGCTTCCACATCTCAAACAGATATCGCCGTTTTGGCATTGCCGCGCATTGCCAACTTCGACGACTTCGATGCCCTGCGTGCCGAGCCTGGAGTCCACATTCGTTACGTGGATTCAGCGAGTCAACTTGGGAAGCCGTACGCAGTCATCATCCCTGGCACGAAAAGCACAATGGCAGATTTGGAATGGCTGCGTCAAACAGGACTCGCAGACTCGATCATTGGCTTCGCAAGAAATGGCGGCGCGGTGGTCGGGATTTGCGGCGGCTATCAAATGCTGGGGCAGTCCATCCATGATCCCTTTCATGTTGAATCGCCAAATGATTCAGCGCAAGGTTTGGGATTGCTGCCTGTCATCACCACGTTTGCCGAGAAGAAAGCCACATATCAAGTTCGCGCGCAGATTTTGAATTTCGCGCCCTGCGCGTCACTTGCTGGCGAAATGATCGAAGGCTATGAGATTCACGCGGGCGAGACGAAGGGTCAAATGCCGTGGGTAGAGATCACTCATCGAAACGGTCAGCAGGCCAAAGTCCAGGATGGATGCGTTTCGTCAAATGGCAAAGTGTGGGGCTGTTACCTGCATGGACTGTTCGCCAACGATTCCTTTCGTCATGCCTGGCTGAAAAGTCTGGGCTGGCAGGGCGAGGTTGCTTCGCAATCGGCGCGTTTTGAAACGTCACTTGAAAAACTGGCGGATGCAGTTGAAAACGCATTGAACATGGATTTACTGGAGAAGATCATCTATGGGTAAACTGACTTTTATCCTCGGCGGCGCGCGCAGCGGCAAAAGCGACTACGCCGAACAGATCGGGCGCGAATCAGGCAAGTCCGTGCTCTTCATTGCAACCGCCACTGCCTTCGACGACGAAATGCGCGAGCGTATTCATCATCACCGCACGGCACGTCCGCATGAATGGCAGACTCTCGAAGTGCCCATGAACGTCGGTGCGGCGTTGCTCACTGAAAAATTCAAAGCCGAGGTCGTTATTGTGGATTGCATTACATTGCTTGCCAGCAATATTTTGATTGCACTGCCTGAAGACTCGTCTTTTGAAATGGCCATGCAAAAAGTAAAAGATGAAATTGACTCTTTGTTGGCCGCGCAGGAAAAGATCGGCGGCGAATGGCTGATCGTCTCCAATGAAGTCGGTCTCGGCTTGGTGCCGCTATATCCTTTAGGACGTATTTATCGCGATGTGCTTGGCCGCGCCAATCAAATGCTCGCGCGCGCCGCGCAGCGTGTTATCTTTATGGTGGCGGGTATTCCAACCGTCATTAAATAGCAGGCAGGTTCTCATGCTCAAAATACAAAATCTTTCCGTCTCTTATAATGGACATCAAGTTTTGCACGATGTTTCTTTTGATGTGAAAAATGGCGAAGTGCTCGCGCTCATCGGCCCGAACGGCGCGGGCAAATCCACGATCATACGCGCCGCCAGCGGTGTGATTTCATCCACGGGTCACATTCGCACCAACGGCGACGACTTTCACTCTCTCACTCCCATTCAACGCGCGCGCTATCTCGCCGTTGTCCCCCAGGCGATTTCATTGCCGCCCGCCTTCACAGTTTGGGAGACTGTCTTGATGGGGCGCACTCCCTACCTCGGATTCCTCGGTCACGCCTCATCCCTCGACGAGGAACTGGCTCGGCAAGCCCTGGGCAGGGTCAACGCTTTGGCATTTTCCGAGCGCCGCGTCGGAGAGTTGTCAGGCGGAGAGGCACAGCGCATCCTGCTCGCCCGCGCATTGTGTCAATCCACGCCGATTCTTTTACTGGATGAACCCACCGCGCATTTGGACCTGCAATATCAAGTCAGCTTGCTGGAACTGATCCGTGAACTGGCGCAGGCTGAAAATCTTGCGGTGTTGATCGCCATGCATGACCTCAACCTCGCCGCGCGCTATGCAGACCGGGTCGCCCTGCTCGTCGGCGGGCATCTCAAAGCCATTGGCACCCCGCGCGAAGTATTGACCACGGAATCAATCTCCCATGCCTACTGCCTGCCCGTGCAGGTTGTGGAGCATCCGTTTTTGGATGCGCAGTTGGTATTGCCAAAGTGATAATCTTTGTTATGGTGGTCGAGTAGGGTTGAGTAGCGAAGCGTATCGAAACCCGTATCGAGACCAGACTTACCTTACCAAATAAATGATCGCAACGGTCACGCCGATTGTCACAACCGTCCAACGCAGGGTGGACGGTTTAATCCTGCCGGCAAGTTTTCCGCCCAGCATTCCGCCGATCAACGCTCCCACAGCCATCACCAATGCCGCAGGCCAAAGCACCTGCCCGGAGAACAGGAAAAATATCGCAGCGGCAACATTGACCGAGAAAGCAATCGCCTGCTTGAGCGCGTTAAGACGCGTCAGCGTATCCTCCAAAGTTAATCCCAAGGCCGAGAGCACGATCACGCTTAATCCCGCGCCAAAGTACCCTCCATAGACCGAAGCCAAAGCGACTGGCAGCCATGTTAATTTTTCCAAACGCGGGCCATGACCTTCACCCATGCGGCGCGTCAACCACGCGCGGAAAAGGTCTTGAATGGCGAGCAGTCCCGAAGCCAGCAAAATTAAATAGGGAACCAGATCCTTGAATAATTTCTCACCTGTTTGCAGAAGCAGAAACCCGCCCAGCACGCCGCCCACAATACTGGCAGGGACAATCAGCCACAGCCTGCTTTTTTGCCCGCGCAGATCCTTCCATTGCGCAAGTGTCCCGCCAAAATAACCGGGGCAAAGCGCCACAGTATTGGTCACATTCGCCATGACAGCCGGAACCCCCACAGCTGTTAACATGGGAAAGGTAATCAGCGTCCCGCCGCCCGCAAGCGCGTTGATCGCGCCCGCCAAAAGAGCCGCGAACCCGACAAGTACAAAGTCAAATCCATCGAGCATGGTCTTGGAATCCTTTTGTGCTTGATATTGAACAAGTATAGCATCGTTGCTCTTTAGCCGAATAATGGTCGAACCGTAATTGAATCAGAGAAAGTTTCCTTTTATGGGTATAGTGCACCACGTGAAATATTGAAAGTCGATTCTCTCTCGCTTGCCTGTTTTATATCCGTACAAGTTGAAAAGGATCTATTGCTGGGTGAGCGTCTGATTCAAAATGACTGTATAATTAAATATATCCTATGGCTTTCTAAAATATTATTGTATAAGGAAGGCGCGACTGTTGAAGTGGCTCCACGAGACACGCTGGTAAAAAAAGGATGTAGTACATTGCATCTTCAACCTGAAATAAAATGAAAGACTCCAAACTCATCCTCGTCACCGGTCCCACTGGTTATATCGGTGGGCGACTCGTGCCAAGACTTCTTGAAGCCGGCCATCGCGTTCGTTGTCTTGCGCGCGATGCAAAACGGTTGGATGGCTATCCCTGGCGGAAACAGGTTGAGGTCATCGAGGGCGATGCGCTGGATCCATCCTCTCTGGTGGCGGCCATGAGGAAGGTGTCGGTCGCGTATTACCTGATCCACGGCAAACAAGGCGGCAGAGCCAATGCCGAACATGATCTGGCGATGGCCCGCAATTTTTCCGAGGCGGCTCAAGAAGCGGGCATCGAACGGATTATTTATCTCGGCGAGCTGGTAGACCCAACGACAAATCTTTCACAATACTTGCGTTCACGCCATGAGACCGGCCATCTTTTGCGCCGCGGTAGTGTGCCCGTGACGGAGTTCCGCGCGGGCATGTTCGTCGGCTCCGGCTCCGCATTGTTCGAAATGATTCGTTATCTTACCGAACGTGAACCTGTGTTGATTTGTCCCGCCTGGTTTTTTTCTCAAGCCCAGCCAATTGCTGTCCGTGATGTGCTGGCTTATCTGATCGCAACCCTGGACACGCCCGAAAGTGTCGGACGAATAATCGAGATCGGCGGGCCGACTCTCCTAACTTATGCAGACATGCTGTTGGAATATGCCAGCGAGCGCGGCTTCAAACGCACTTTGATCCGCACACCGTTTTACGCGCCGTTGCTCTCGGCTTATTGGGTCCACATGATTACACCGATCCATTGGCGTATGATATTGCCTTTGATCGAAGGCCTGCATGCAAAATTGATCGTTCGCGATCAGCTAGCCAGAAAACTTTTCCCGAATATCGAGCCAATCGATTTTCACACCGCCCTGCGCCTCGCCTTGGCACGCATTCAAGGCAACCACGTGGAAACTTCTTGGTCAGACGCGCTGGTCACAGCAGTTGGCGATGTCAAACCGTATGCTTTCAGGGTGGAAGAAGGGATGTTCATTGAGCGCCGTCGGAATCTTATTGAGGTCGCTCCTGATTTCGTTTTCCATTCATACACCGGAATTGGCGGTCAGCGCGGTTGGCTGTATATGGATTGGGCCTGGGCCTTGCGCGGTTGGGTGGACAAAGTCATTGGCGGGGTAGGCATTCGTCGCGGTCGCCGCCATCCAGACGAAATTCGTGCGGGCGAATCACTGGATTTTTGGCGTGTTGAGGCGGTGGAGGAAGATCGTCTGCTTCTTCTGCGCGCCGAGATGAAGGTGCCGGGTAAAGCCTGGCTGGAGTTTAGGTCCGAACCTCAAGAAGGCAGAACCCTGTTAACCGTCACGGCCTACTTCGCGCCACGCGGACTTTCAGGATTTCTTTACTGGTACGCCATGTGGCCCTTTCATGCTTTTCTCTTCAATGGACTAACGCGACGCCTGGCTGAGCGTGCGCGCCTGCTGTCTCATTCTTATGGATAATGTGATCCTAGTCACTGGCGCAACAGGATATATTGCCAGCCGTCTCATTCCAGGATTATTAGACTCTGGCTATCACGTCCGTTGCCTTGTGCGCGATCCGCTTCGACTCAAAGGGCGAGGCTGGTTCCGTCATGTGGACATTGTCCAGGGCGACGCGACTCTTCCATCCACTCTCGCGCCCGCGCTGAAGGGTGTTCATACCGCGTATTATTTGATCCATAACATGTCCTCCGGGCGCGGCTACCTTCCTCGTGAATTGGCATGCGCGCACAACTTTGCAGTCGCAGCGGGGGAAGCCGGGATCGAACACATCATCTATCTTGGCGGGTTGGCCGACCCTGAACGACATCTTGCTCCTCACATGCGTTCGCGGATTGAGACGGGTGAAATGTTACGGCATGGCAAAGTCCCGGTTACAGAATTTCGGGCGGGTGTCATCATGGGATCAGGCAGTATCTCGTTTGAGATGATCCGTTTCATGACCGAGCTGTTCCCCATCATACCCGGACCCTTGTGGATGAAGAACAAATCCCAGCCGATCGCAATCAAAAATGTGATTGATTACCTGCTGTCCGCACTTAAAACTCCCCATGCACGCGGCGGGATTTTCGAGATCGGTGGCCCCGAAGTTACATCCTACGCTGACATGCTGTTATGTTACGCGCGCGTTCGCGGACTCAAACGGAGGATGTTTTTGCTTCCTGGAATTCCTGTCTGGGTGATGGCATTTGGTGTTGGGCTGATGACCCCGGTGCCACGCTCGATCGCACAGGCTTTGATCTCCGGGCTTACCAATGACAGCGTCGTTCAATATAATCAGGCACTGCGCGTCTTCAAGGATATTCGTCTCATCAGCATGGATGAAGCGACAGAATATGGGCTTCAAAGGACCAAACCTGCCCTCGTTGAGCGTGTCTGGGAGGATGGCAGTCCCGGCCCAAAAGCTCTTAAACATGAAGGCTTCTTCATTAACTATCGCAGAATGGATCTAAATATTGCGCCCGAAAATGCCTTTCGCGTTCTCAGGCGCGTGATCAACAAACCGCACTGGCGCGTGGAAATTAATGAACAAAATCAACGCATCGTTGTACGTGAAATGGACCTTCACAGCGGCGATCACTGGATCGAATGGAAGGCGGATCAATCCGGTGAGTTGACTTGCCTCAGCCAGACTGTATTTTTCTCCCCGCGCGGCCTGCCAGGATTTTTATACTGGCTTTTACTTTATCCCTTCCATCTTGTTTATATGAATAGATTGGAGAAATCCGTGAGGGAGAGTTAAATTATCACCTTACGCACCAAGCATGATTCCCTGAGCGATAGCGAAGGGTCTCTGAGATAGTCGTAGAGACCCTTCGCTATCGCTCAGGGCGACATTTCTATAAAAGCGTGAAAGTGCGTAAGGTAAGTTAAATTATCGCCTCTGCCGGAAGTACTGAACCGTCCACGGACGACGGTTGAGGCAAATATATAGCCTGCCCGTCTTCTGGGTTTTTCCCTGAGGCGGGTGATTTGTTTCTTGACTCTCAACCCGTCGGCTCGTATAATCCCGCCATTCAGAAGTAGTACGCGTGTGGGTCGAGTAGTGGCGCTATAGCGCCACGTATCGAGACCAAATGCTGATAGAGAAGGAAGTCATAGGCTGGAAACTTCCACTGCAAAAAGCCGCTGAAGTCGTCTGATGAATTTGCCGAAGAAAACCAGTGATTAGTTTTCAGTAATCAGTGATCAGTAGAACGGCACGGGATTGCCCGTTACAGCATGGACTGATGAATGTCAGTCACAGAGCGCAGCCGAAAGGTTGAACTGAGGTGGTACCGCGGAGCACACGCTTCGTCCTCTAAATGGACGAAGCGTTTTTATTTAAGATCGACTGGAGAATGAAATGGATACAAAGCAGATACTTCAATCTCAATATCTTTCTGCGCTTGCCATGTTGAAACAGGCAATCGTCAAATGTCCGCCGGAAGCATGGGATAACCCGCAAGACAAAGACAAGTTCTGGTTTGTCGCCTATCATACACTTCAGTATGCCCATCAGTACTTGAAGGCGCGAGACAAGGGTTTCCCTCGTTGGGAGCAGCGCCTGCATTCCCAGCCGGGCAGTCCGTTTTCGAAAGAAGAAATTCTTGAAAGATTTGTGATGGTCGAGCTTGATGTCACCGAGCAGATATCTATCATGAACCTCAACGAAAAAACTGGTGCAACAGGGCACCTCGCAAACAAATTGGAGTTACAAATTTATAATATCCGCCATATTCAACAACATACTGGTGAGCTTTATGAAAGACTGAGCGCCTACCCCGTCAAACTTGGATGGGCGTCACAGCGAATCAAGGAGAAGAAAAAATGACCAAACACGAACTGCCGAAAGCCTACGACTTCAAAGCGACAGAAGATCGTATTTATGCCATGTGGGAAGCCGGTGGATTCTTCAAGCCGCATAATGACCCCAATAAACCTGATTTCGACCCGAATGTAAAACCATTTGTTATTTCAATTCCTCCTCCTAACGTCACGGGTGAACTGCATATCGGTCACGCCATGTTCGTGAGCGTCGAAGACCTCATGATCCGCTATCACCGCATGAAAGGTTACTCCACGCTTTGGGTTCCCGGCACAGACCACGCCGGCATCGCCACGCAACTGATGGTGGAACGCGATTTGTTGAAAAATGAAGAAGTGACACGCGAAGAAATCGGCCGTGAGGAATTCGTCAAACGCACGTGGGAATGGAAGAGAAAATATGGAAGCATGATCACGAATCAGATCCGGCGCCTGGGCGCCTCCTGTGATTGGGATAGAGAACGCTTCACTCTTGACGAAGGCTTGAGTCGAGCAGTGCGGGAAGCCTTTGTGCGCCTGTACGAAAAGGGACTGATCTATCGCGGCCCTCGTCTCATCAATTGGTCGCCGGGGCTTAAGACCGCTGTATCGGACCTGGAAGTGGAATACAGCGAAGAGGAAGCAAAATTGTATTATTTCAAATACATGCTCAAAGATTCAGACGAATTCATCCCCGTCGCCACGATTCGCCCTGAAACCATCCTCGGCGATACGGCTGTGGCAGTTCACCCGGATGATGAACGCTTCAAGAAATTCATCGGCAAGACTGCCATTGTGCCGATCCTTGGACGAGAGATTCCAGTCCTCGCGGATGAATACGTCAGCATGGAATTTGGCACAGGCGCACTCAAGATCACGCCGGGTCACGACCCGAATGATTATGCCATCGCCCAGCGGCACAACCTGCCGATCATCTCCATGCTCGATGTGGAGGCCAAGGTCAACGAAAACGGAGGCAGATATAAAGGTCAGGATAGATTCGAAGTGCGTAAAAATCTGTGGGCTGATATGAAAACGGCAGGTCTCGTCATCAAGGAAGAAAAATATAGGACGACCATCCCACGCTCGCAACGCGGCGGCGAAATTATCGAACCGATGATCTCGACTCAATGGTTCGTGAAAATTGAATCGTTGGCAGGAGCCGCGCTTGCCGCCGTCAAAGATGGGCGCATCAAGATCGTGCCTGAGCGCTTCGAGAAGACCTATTACAACTGGCTGGACGCTTCGCGCATCAAGGATTGGTGTATCAGCCGCCAGTTGTGGTGGGGACATCGCATCCCCGTCTGGTATTGCCCCGCTAACCACATGACCGTGGCGCGCGAGACCCCTGCGCAATGCGCGGCCTGCGGCTCGAAAGATATTCGTCAGGACGAAGATGTCTTGGATACCTGGTTCTCCTCCGGCTTGTGGCCCTTCTCAACCCTTGGCTGGCCTGAAGAAACACCTGATTACAAATATTTCTATCCCACTTCCTACATGGAAACGGGCTATGACATTTTGTTCTTCTGGGTAGCGCGCATGATCATGAGTGGATTGGAATACACGGGACAGATTCCTTTCCACACCGTCTACCTGCATGGAACAATTCGCGATGAGTTCGGCCGTCGCATGAGTAAAACCTTCGGGAATGGGATTGACCCGCTGATCGCGATGGATCAATTCGGTACGGATGCACTTCGCTTCACCTTGCTTGTAGGCTCGACGCCCGGCAATGATATGAACCTAAGCATCAGTAAAGTGGAAGCGAACCGCAACTTCGCAAACAAATTGTGGAATGCAGGACGCTTTGTGATCAATGCAATCGCTTCGCTCGACGATGGACCGCAGACCGTAGACCATGGTCAATCGTCCACGGTCCACGATCCAGACTGGACTCTTGCTGACTCCTGGATCTGGGCAAAACTACAAAACCTCATCCGCGATGTGGAACGCCAATTCCAGAACTTCCAATATGGACAGGCTGGCCAGCAAATTTATGATTTCATCTGGTCTGACTTTGCGGATTGGTATGTGGAAATTGCAAAAGGGCAATTGCAGAGATTAGAGACCAGAGACCAGACCGTTACTACCCTTGCTCGCGTGTTTGATATATGCCTGCGCCTATTGCATCCATTTACGCCGTTCGTGACCGAAGAAATCTGGGGTCACTTGCATAGCGCCTTGCGTGAGTCTCCAATCTCCAGTCTCTCAAAGGGCTGGCCTGATGCGTTGATCGTTGCCGAATTCCCCGAGCCGCGCAATGCCGAAGGCTGGGAAGAAGCCAAGGTCGCCGACTTTGAGTTGATTCAGGAGATTGTGCGTTCCATCCGCAACCTACGTGCGGAAAAGAACATCAGCCCCGCGAAGAGACTCGCTGCGACGATTGGCGCGGGCGATCAATTCGATTTACTTAATGAACAATCAACGACCATTGCATCACTGGCTGGGCTTGACCAATCTCTAGTCTCAATTCTCCAATCTCTAAAAGAGAAACCCAAAGACTCCGCTGCCCTCGTGGTTGGCTCTGTCGAAATCTACCTGCCCCTTGCCGGCCTGGTGGACCTCGCCAACGAAAAAGCCCGCCTTGAAAAAGAACTTAAGGAAGCCGAGTCGCATATTCAACGACTCGAGAATTTGCTTGGCGGCGATTTCGCCGACAAAGCCCCCGCCGCGCTGGTTGCAAAAGAACGCGAGAAGTTAGCCGCGTATCAAGACACTGCCGGGAAGATCAAGGCACAGTTGAGGTAGGGACACTGCGCTCCTGTTTTCCTACGGGATGCGTTATAATCACAGCAACAAAATATTCAACCTTCGGGGCAGGGTGCAATTCCCGATCGGTGGTAAAGCCCACGAGCCACTCTGGAGTGCAGGAGCTTGCTCCTGCACTTTCGAAAGCAAGCTGTCTGACTCCAGAGGGCATGACTCGGTGTAACTCCGAGGCCGACAGTTATAGTCTGGATAGAAGAAGGTAAAGACAACAGGACTCGCGTCGCTGTTTCGATTCACGCCCCGGAAACGTTCGCTGTTTTCGGGATTTTTCTTTGTGGATGCAACCGCTTCGCGCGCCGCTGATGCCTGATTCTGCGCCCCGAAGGCTTGCCCTGAACGACAGTGAAGGGTCTCCAAGCGAGGCGCATTTTTTATGTCCGTATTCAAGCGTGTTCAAAATATCCTGCCTGCGATCCTCTCGATCATCTTCGCTTTACTGGCCTGGCAATTGACTGTGCAGGTGACCCAACTGCCGCGTTTTATCCTGCCCGCGCCCGCAGACGTTTGGTTACGCTTCCTCAAAGCGCTCGATGATGGCAGCCTGCTTTATCATACGGGTATTACCCTGGCAGAGATCGTGCTGGGCTTGCTGTCTGGCATCCTCTTTGCCACAGCCACAGGCTACGTGCTTGCAAAATCACGCTCGCTTGAAAAAATCCTTTCGCCGTATCTTGTGGCAAGCCAGGCAATCCCTGTTGTGGCGATCGCGCCACTGCTGGTCATCTGGCTTGGGGATGGGATTCTCTCGAAGGTTGTCATCTGCGCGTTGATCGTGTTCTTCCCTGTTTTAGTGAATACAGTGGTCGGTGTTCGCGCCGTTCCGCCCGCATTGTATGATTTGATGCATTCCATCCGTGCCACACGCTTGCAGATTTTACTGAAACTGGAAGTTCCTGCTTCACTGCCCGTGTTGTTTGGCGGATTGAGGATTGGTGCAACCTTATCCGTGATCGGCGCAATCGTCGGTGAGCTGGTGGACGCAGAACAGGGACTCGGCTTCCTTTTACAGCTCGGCGATTTTCAATATGACACGTCCATGGTGTTTGTGGCAGTCTTCACGTTGATCGCATTGGCATTGTCATTGTACGGTGCGGTGACTTTGCTTGAAAGAAAATTTTTAAAATGGCAGAAATAATAACCCGTCATTGCGAGGGCGGTGTTTTCCCGCCCGAAGCAATCCCCCTCACCGTGTTGGAGATTGCTTCGTCGGGCTACGCCCTCCTCGCAATGACGAGGCAAATTCAAAGGAGACAAAATGTTTAAGAAATTAGTTTTACTCGTGCTAGGGCTGGCAGTCAGCCTTTCGGCTTGTGGCAATTCACAGGACGGCAATGAAGCGGAGGCAGTCCGCACGATTAAACTGCCGATGGGCTACATCCCAAATATTCAGTATGCGCCGTTCTACGTCGCGGTGGATAAAGGTTATTTTGCCGAGGAGGGGATCGAACTCGAATTCGATTATTCCTTCGAGACCGATGGCGTGGCGTTGGTGGGCGCGGGCGAATTGCCGTTTGCGGTGGCTTCGGGTGAGCAGGTTTTGCTGGCGCGTTCGCAGGGATTGCCCGTGGTTTATACATTTGCCTGGTATCAGCAATTTCCGATTTCGATCATCTCTGCGCCTGAGTTGAATATCAATGAGCCCGCCGACCTGCGCAGACAGACGATCGGCTTGCCTGGTTTGTTCGGAGCGAATTACATCGGCTTGCAGGCGCTTCTTTTTTCAGCGGGACTCACGCCTGAAGATGTGAAGATGGATGCAATTGGATTCAATCAAGTGGAAGCCTTTGCAACGAAACAGCAAAATATTGTGGTTGGTTACGCCGCGAACGAGCCGATCGTTTTGAATTCACTAGGTTTTGATGTGACCGAACTGCGCGTGGCGGACTATGTGCAGTTGACCGCAAATGGCATCCTCTCAAGTGAAATGACGATTGAGAATGAACCTGAGCTTGTGCGAAGCATGGCGCGCGCATTGGCTCGCGGCATTGCAGATACGATTGCGAATCCTGATGCGGCTTATACGATTAGTTTGAAATTCGTGGAAAATCTTGCAGACCAGGATAAGGCTGTCCAATTGCAAATCCTGAATACATCCATTGAATTTTGGGAAGCCGAACGTATTGGTTATTCAGACCCGCAAGCCTGGGAGAATATGAATGATCTTTTGGTAAAAATGGAGTTAATCCCCGCGCCAGTGGATTTGAGCCAGGCATTTACGATTGAGTTTATTCCGTAATTTATGTCTTTGCGAGGGCGTTCATTGCCCGAAGCAATCTCCTGTAAATTTTGGGATTGCTCACCGCACTCCCGAAAGAACATCGGGACGATGTGGCGTACGGCGCAAGTGTAGTCGCAAAGAATAAGAACGCTCCTCGCAATGACATGGAAACTTAGATGACCACCAAACCCATCCTTACCGTCCAAGACCTCTCCGTTGTTTTTCCTGACAGCAATGGAGGATTGCACGCGCTCGAGGATATTTCATTCGAGGTAGCGCCGCGCGAATTTATTTGCTTCCTCGGCCCATCGGGTTCGGGCAAAACCACCCTGCTGAGGGTTCTTGCGAATCTTTTACAACCCACAGTGGGTCAGGTGCATTTCATCCCCCGCCAGAAGCCGAAGATTGGCATGGTCTTTCAGCAAGCCAGCCTCATGCCCTGGCGCACCGCGCTGGATAACATCAAACTTCCGCTTGAGTTGGAAGGCATGAGCGAATCGAAAGCGAGGGAAAAAGCGCTGGAGATGATCGAACTGGTGGGATTGCAAGGATTCGAAGACTCGTGGTCGCGCGACTTATCCGGCGGGATGGCGCAGCGCGTGGGGATCGCACGCGCGCTCATCCATGACCCACACCTGCTCCTGCTCGATGAGCCTTTTGCCTCGCTGGACGCGCTCACCCGCGAACGCATGTGGACAGAGTTATCCCGCATCTGGCAGGCCAGGCAAAAGACAGTCATTATGGTGACACATTCTATTAACGAGTCATTGTTTTTGGCTGACCGCGTTCTGGTATTAACCCAGCGCCCCGGCAGAATAAAATTGAATGTGGAAGTAAACCTCCCGCGCCCAAGAGAAGACGATATTCGTTATACGCCGCAATTCGGGAAACTGGCCAGGAAGTTGCGGGAGGCGATTGAATAGAAAAATATCCTTCGGTATAAGAACCGAAGGATATTTTATTTTTCCCTGCCATACATTTTGGAAATGAGCCGCGGATCAATGCGAAGGGACACTTTTTTTAAGAATCTTCTGCGTTAATCCCCGCTCGTCTCCGTCCTGAATAAATATTGTTCGGTAGACAATTTAAGGTAAGAAACTCACAACTATGCTATTCTATAAGCATACTATTGCAATAAGTTGCAATAAGGAGACCTATGTCCTGTGCCGGTGATTACGCTCTTGAACTGCGCTCACGCGGTTATCGCATGACATCCCAGCGCATGGCGATCCTGCATGTGCTTCAGCACTCTGGGAAACACCTTTCACCGACGGAAGTCTATGATCAGGCGCGCGATGAATTGCCCGGGCTGACTGAAACCACCGTCTACCGCACGCTGGAATTCCTGGCCGAGAATGGCTTTGCGCATTCCGCTCACATGGGCAGTGGACACCTTGTTTATGAGATCGCACGCCATGAACACCATCATTTGAAATGCCGCATTTGTGGAAATGAAATGGAGGTGGAACACGCTCTACTTACAAAACTTTATCGTCAATTGGAGTCTGCAAGCGGTTATCGGCTGACCGATAGCCATTTAACATTTTTCGGCCTTTGTCCCGATTGTCAAACAGGAGCATAACATGCACTTTTCACCCGTGCCTCTTCATATCCCCGATGGTTTTCTCAGCATCCCGATCTCGATCATTTGCTGGGCCATAACGATCATCACTCTCGGGATTGCCATTTCCAGGACGAATAAAGCGCTTGGCGAAAAACAAGTACCACTCATGGGCGTGATGGCGGCCTTCATTTTTGCCGCACAAATGATCAACTTCCCTGTGGCGGGCGGCACTTCCGGTCACTTGCTGGGCGGCGCGCTTGCGGCCATTGTACTTGGCCCCTGGGCAGGGATGCTCGTAATGACTGCTGTTGTGGCTGTGCAAGGCCTGCTCTTCCAGGACGGCGGATTGCTCGTGATGGGCGCGAATATTCTCAACATGGGTTTGGTCACGGCCGCAATTGGGTATGGGCTGTACCGCGCCGTGTCCAATCAATCCAAAGCAGTCAAACTTTCTGTGGCTGGGGTTGCCGCGTGGTTGTCTGTCATGGCGGGTGCATTGTTCACTGCCCTGCAACTCTGGTTGAGCGGCACCTCTCAATTGGGAATTGTGATCCCTGCCATGCTGGGTGTGCATGTATTGATCGGATTGGGTGAAGCGTTTATCACGGTTGCAGCATTATCCTTTATTTTACAGACCCGCCCCGACTTACTCGGTGAAGATTCCGAGTCTGCAAAAGGCAGTCGCGCGTGGGTGGCAGTTGGCGGGATCATTGCGCTTGTCGTTGTCTGGCTTTCCCCTCTCGCCTCTGCCGACCCTGACGGTTTAAATCGTGTTGCCATGGATATTGGGTTTTTCAATACCGCCCAAACTGGCGAGGGGCTTTTGGCAGGCTATACAGTTCCCTTTTTTGCAGATGCGGCTGCCTCCAAAATCATGGCTGGTGTCATCGGTGTGATCGTTGTTGGTGCGATCATCATGCTGATCGGCCGCGGTATGAAAGCCAAATCGTAAATCGAAAATCATAAATCGCCATGCATTTCAACGCCTTTGATCGTTATCACGAGAAAGAAAGTTTCCTTCACCGCCTTGACCCGCGCGTAAAGGTTCTTGTGACTGTAATTTATATTATTTCAAATGCCCTGCTTCCTGATGGCGCATGGCTGGCTTTCATTTCTGCGTGGATGTTTTTGATCACCGCCAACCTGCTTTCACAGTTGGGAATTGGATATACATTCAAGCGCTCGATCATTGCTTTGCCATTTGCGTTGATCGCTGTCACGGTATTGTTTTCCATTCCAGGTAAACCGGTTTCCACATTCCAATTTTTGATGTGGGACCTTACCATTACAGACGCAGGATTTCTGCGATTCGTGAGCATTTTGATCCGCTCATGGCTTTCGGTGCAAATGGCGATCTTGCTCGTGGCGGTCACACGCTTCCCGGACCTGATCCACGCACTGGAGCATTTGCGAGTCCCTGTCATTCTTACCACGATCATTGCGTTCCTCTATCGTTACCTGTTCGTGCTGACGGATGAAGTCTTACGTCTGATTCGGGCGAGGGAATCTCGCTCGGCGGCCGTAGCAGGCAATCGGTCCGGTGGAGGCGTTCGGTGGCGGGCCAAGGTGGCGGGCAATATGGCGGGTCAACTTTTTTTACGAAGTTACGAACGCAGTGACCGCATCTACAATGCCATGTTATCGCGCGGTTATAGCGGTCATCTTTATACATTGAATCCGCATGAGATGAAATCCAGTGATTATTTCGTGACTGCATTTGTGATCGCGGTCATCTTTATTGTTCAACTTATTGGAAGGTTGTAATGCCGGTTACTCATGTAATAAATAGTTTTGAGATGCCCGAATGTGACGGCGATGTGTTGAGTGTCAAGGATTTGCATTTCTCTTACCCCGATGGTCATGCTGCTTTGCATGGTGTTTCGCTTAAATTGTGCAGGGGTGACAAGGTTGCATTGGTGGGTCCGAACGGTGCCGGCAAGTCAACTTTGATGCTGCACCTGAACGGGATTTTAGGCGGGCGCGGCGAAATTGAGATTGCGGGCAAACGCCTCACGCGTGACAATTTGCCTGTCATCCGCGCAATGGTCGGACTCGTGTTCCAGAGTCCAGACGACCAACTTTTTTCGCCCACTGTGTTTGAGGATGTGGCATTTGGTCCGCTGCACATGGGACTGCCCGAAATAGAAGTACGCGTTCGTGTGGATGCCGCACTCGAAGCTGTGAGAATGTCTTCGTATAAGAATCGGTTGTCACATCACTTAAGTGCAGGGGAGAAGAAACGCATTGCCATCGCCACTGTGCTTTCCATGAAACCAAGCCTGTTGGTATTGGACGAACCCTCCGCTGGACTCGATCCGCGCGCCCGACGGACATTGATTAATTTATTGCGCGAGTTGCCAATTACGATGTTGGTCTCCACGCATGATATGGTGCTGGTGAAGGAATTATTCCCGCGCACGATCGTGATGGATGAAGGGCGGGTTGTGGCAGATGGTTTGACTCACGAGATTTTGGACGATGAAGAATTGTTGACTGCCCATGGGTTGGAGAAGCCGTAAAGCGCGTGATAAGTGATTCGTATTGGGTAACAAAAAAGCGTCCTGGGTCCTCAGAGACGCTTTTTTATTACGTATCATGCATTACGTTCACGAACTACAGCCCAGCAGCCTTCTTCAAAGTAGCGGCCTTATCAGTCTTTTCCCAGGGAAATTCGATATCATCGCGGCCAAAGTGACCGTACGCGGCAGTTTGGCGATAGATTGGGCGGCGCAGGTCGAGGTCACGGATGATCGCGCCGGGGCGCAGGTCAAAATATTCATTGACGAGCGCGGCGATCTTTTCATCCGCAATCCTGGCTGTGCCGAAGGTTTCAACATTAACTGAAAGCGGATGTGCCACGCCGATCGCGTACGCCACCTGCACTTCCACGCGGTCAGCCAAGCCAGCGGCGACGATGTTCTTCGCCACATAGCGCGCGGCGTACGCGGCTGAGCGGTCAACTTTTGTGGGGTCTTTGCCCGAGAATGCACCGCCGCCATGACGACCCATGCCGCCATAAGTGTCCACGATGATCTTGCGGCCGGTTACGCCTGCGTCACCCATGGGACCGCCGATCACAAAACGTCCAGTAGGATTAACAAAAACCTTTAAGTTTTTATCAACCAAATTTTTTGGCAAAGTTGGGTAAATGATATGCTCGCTAACTTGTTCAACGATCTCGGCATGAGAGATATCAGGCGCATGTTGCGTGGAAATAAGAACAGTGTCAATTCGCACAGGCTTGCCCTGTGAATATTCCACCGTCACCTGACTCTTGCCATCCGGGCGAAGCCAGGGGAGCGTGCCATCTTTGCGGAGTTCGCTCAGGCGGCGGGCTAATTTATGCGCCATATAAATTGGCATCGGCATCAAGGTGGACGTCTCATTACATGCGAAGCCGAACATCATGCCCTGATCGCCCGCGCCGACGTGTTCGATATCCTTGTCCTTCATTTCGCCGCTTTTATCTTCCAATGCATGATCAACGCCCAGCGCAATATCTGCGCTTTGGCTGGCGACGGCTGAAAGCACGGCGCAGGTATTGCCGTCAAAGCCTTTGGCACTGCTGTCATAGCCGATCTCATTGACGACTTTGCGAACGAGGCCATCAAAGTTGACGTAAGCGTTCGTGGTAATTTCGCCCAACAACGCCACGAAGCCGGTCTTAATGGCGGTTTCGCAAGCCACGCGCGACATGGGATCCTGTTCAAGGCAGGCATCCAAAACTGCATCCGAGATCTGATCGCACATCTTATCGGGGTGTCCTTCGGTCACCGATTCTGATGTGAACATCAGGCTGGGCGAAGACATAAAAGTATTGCTCATTTTTTGTTACTCCTTAAAATAGTATTGCCCTTTCAACGTGAAAGGGCAATTATGCATAATGCTGATCTACCCTCTCATCTCCCAGAAATCGATCTGTCGGATTTGGCACCGTGGGTTAGTTTCGTAGTTTTGTAGTTTTATAGTTTCGTAGTTGCCTGTTGCAGCAAGTAACTACCTAACCATCAAACTACTGAACTACCTAACTAAAATCGGTTGTCGAGGCATCGCAGGGCCGTTCCCTCCGCCTCTCTGGATAAGAGCGCCGTATTGGGGCTATTGAATTGTTTGGGGAGTTTACCATAGCTATGTTATTGAGTAAAGATAATTTAAGTAGGTCATTGCGGGAAGGGCACTTGCTCTTACAGCCTCGGAATGACATAAAACATGATGAAGTGCGCAGCTTCTTTCTTGATTGTTGGTTGATCCTGTTCAATTATCATTCGCGCACCTGAAACCGATCCTGGCCGAACTGCGCCCATAATAAGCTGCATCAGTTGGCTGTGCCAATGGATTTGGTCCCGCAAGAAAACTGCGATTTGCAAGGCGTAAAACCACCCAGTCATCCTGATAAGAACCACCGCGTATCACACGTAGATCACTAAAGACAGTATCATCCGTGGGCCCAGTGGGGTTTTCAGCGGGGGATGTTTCATAATAGTTTGGCTTATAACGATCTGCCACCCATTCCCAGACATTGCCGGCCATATCCAAGGCTCCAAATGGACTTGCTCCCTCTGCGTATGAGCCTACACGGGACGTATCGCCAACAATATTTAGTGAATTGGAATTGTATTCATTTGGCGGCTCATCCCCCCATGGGAAATTACGTTTGTCATCGCCGCGTGCGGCATGCTCCCATTCTGCTTCGGTGGGCAGGCGCCGCTCTGCCCATTGACAATATACATGTGCATCATACCAGGCCACATGCACAACGGGGTAATCCTGGAACTCGGGGTTTCCAAAATACTCAAGGCGGTTATCAGAACTGTTTCGTGCAGGGGGTCTGCATGAACCTGCCCGCACGCACAAGTTATACATCCCGTTGGTCACTTCCACCTGATCGACCCAGAACGCATTGAGATACACTTCATGCGCAGGGAGTTCGTTGCTCTGCTGATAAACATCCAATCCGCCCATGCTGAATGTGCCGGATGGAATAAAGAGTTGCGTCATCCCATCTTTTGGAGAGGTTTTTATAGTTTCAGGTGTGGAAGTTGCTGGCGGTGTGGGTGAGGATGGAATCGTAGTTGGAGCAGTTGTTGCGGTTTCCTGTGGAATGACTGTTGCTGGCAATTCTGGCGCAGTCGTTGGTGCGGGTTGGCAGGCTGTCAGGAATAGAGCGATGAAGGGAAGGATGATATTTATTTTCATATTATTATTGCAGCAATTGCATGGCTTTGCGCGCCTGGTCTTCAAAAAAATTAGGGTTGATGCTGTCTGCTTTTTGCCAGGCTTTGAGGGCGCCCACATTATCACCATTGCGGTAGAGGCCAAAGCCATACCACAGCCATGTCTCTTCTGACATTTCTGTAACGCCGCGCGCATAATTTGTCAGCGCGAGCAGGTCGTCATTTCTTCCGGAATGGAAATAGGACAGGAACGGACCGAATTGATAGCGGAACATGCGTAATGGCAGACGGATCTCGCGGGCTTTATCGTAAGCCAGGGCAGCTTCTTCGTAACGCTCGAAGTAGGTCAGGTTACTGCCATAGTTGAACCACGCGAATGCGTCGGTGGGGTCGGTAGCAGCAGCGGCTTGGGATGCGGCTAATGTATTTTGCCGATTCAAGTCCGGGTCCCAGTCTGAGGCGAGCAGGGTTTTCATCTCCTCTTCATATTGCGGGAAGTACAGCACCATGTAGAGATTGTTGAACGGTTTCCATTCTTCTTCGAGTTTGGAATAGGTGATTTTTAAATCTGCGCCACGATAGGTATCCTGAACCGTGAATTCCTGCGTGGCATCATCATAGCCGGTGAGTAGAAGATAATGCGCCGCCCAAAGATCGTCGTTTGGACCAAGCGCATCGGCGGGATTAAGGGATGTGACGCTTTCAACGATCACAGGATAATTTGCCGCGAGCAGGCGTTTGAGCAATTCGATGCCTCCGCCCACGCGATATTCAAGATTCAGCCAGCCAGCCTGTGTGCGGACGTAATAACGCAACTCTTCAGGGTTGACGTTGCGATCCTTTATATTAGGTTTAATGAACTCAGCAATTTCAGCTTGGTCTCCCTCCCAGCCATACATGTGCAATGCCATTGAAAGCGCGGCGGGGCCGCAGTTGTTGGGAGTTTGCTTTTCATATCGCGGTGATTTTATGGATACTTGTGTGGGCAATGGGGGGAAGGTGGCTACAGGAGTGAATGATGGTGTCTGCTGGATGCTGGGCGCGCTGGTTCTTACAAGTGTGGGCGTGGCGGGTTGCGGTGTGAAGGGTAATGCCGTCGGCACGGGACCCACAGGGTTAACCATGTTTTTCACGTAGATTTGGAAAACTTCAATTCGCCAAGCCAGGCGCGAATTTACAGAGGGGACTTGATAACCCAAAACAGCCAGCAGGGAAAGCCCTGCCAGCGCAATCAGGATGTTTTTAGTTCGTTTGGACATGCGTGGGAGTTTACCACGCGTATATGAAATGGTTTTACTGCTTATTCATATATCACTAAGCTTTTAGGTGCGAATCTGCGGGAGAAAATTTAATTTGGTTTAACAAATTGGGCAATACCTTGTAAGGTAACGAATTGCATCCTGGTTGAATCAAATAGTAACGTTTATCAATTTTTGTCTTGACGCGCCTCTCGCTGACAAGTATGATGAATTAAACCATGGAGAATTCAGCCGTTATGACGCTTGACCCTGAAAACCTGAGAGCAGCCATGCGTGCCTGGTCTGCTGGTGTGACGGTTGTGACCACCGCGCACGAAGACCATAAACGCGGCATGACGGTCAACTCGTTCACATCCATTTCACTCGACCCAGCCATGATCACCATCTCTTTGCAACAATCCACGCGCACGCATGAATTGATTAGCCAATCACGAGTGTTTGGGCTTACGATCCTTTCTGCTGAACAAGCAAAGATTTCCGACCTATTTGCAGGACGTTTCCCTGATGTCGAAGATCGTTTTGCCGACCTGCAAACTGAGACTCTGGTCACTGGCTCTCCGTTGATCGTGGGTGGTTTGGCATGGCTGGACTGCCGCGTGGTTGAATCTTCCAATGCCGGCATGAATACCCTGTTTATTGCAGAGGTTCTGGCGGCGCGCGCCATAGGTGATAGACAACCGCTGATCTATCACAACCGCAAATATTGGAGCTTGTCTCAGTTGGAGTAGGTCACGGTTTAAACGTGACCTACTGTGCGGGAGGACAACATGACAGATCAATTAACCGATGGTGAAAAGCAAACCCTGCTGCGCCTGGCGCGTGAGTCCATGGAACACTCTGTAAAAGGTAAGGCTTTGCCGCCGCTGGATATGCAATCCCTCACTCCGGCTTTGTGTGAGAAGGGCGCATCGTTCGTGACGCTTACCATCCATGCTGAATTACGCGGCTGCATCGGCGCTTTGGAAGCCCAGCAACCGCTCGCAGAGGATGTGCGTGAACATGCCGTCGCCGCTGCACTTGAGGACCCGCGCTTCCGTCCCGTAGTGGAAAGTGAATTAAGCAGGATCAGGCTTGAGGTCACACGCTTGACCACTCCTCATTTGCTGGAATACTCTTCGAGTGAAGACCTGCTCAAAAAATTGAAACCGCGTGTGGATGGGGTTATCTTGAAAGATGGTTTTCGCCGCGCAACTTTTCTTCCGCAGGTTTGGGAGAAGATCCCGGACCCTGTTGATTTCCTCGATCGGCTTTGTATGAAGATGGGCGCAAGTAATAAAATATGGCGGGATGCAAAACTGCAGGTTTATGTATATCAGGCCGAAGAATTCCATGAAATGAATGACGGTACATTGCCATATAAGTAGTATCAGACTACGGAAATCTTTAAGAAGTCTCCCTGTTTTGAGCGAATCAAGGCAGATTTCCGAAGTCTTTACCGGAAATAATGCAGCAGCAGTAAAATCAACGCATGGTTGATGAATTGAAAGAAGAGCAACCCAGCGAGACAACATTCCGTATTTTCACTTCTTACTTCTTTCCCGCGCGGCATTCATCGCATGGACATAATGCCCGCAGATAATGCCAGTTGTAGATGCCATAATCGTGCCCATCCTCCCAGACAATGGTCAAAGCGTAGGAGCCAGTTGCGACAATATTGGCTAAACGTGTGGAAAGGGAGTCTTCCATTTGCCTGGTGAACACATCCGCATCAGGTTCAGATTTCATGTTTTCATGCCCGCCGCGGCATTGAGCGCAGGGACAGGCTGCACGCAGTAATCCAAACGGATAGACGCTGGTGTGTCCGTTGGCCCATGTGACGGTGAATTCACGTTTACTTTTATTGGCAGTTACGCCAGTCGGTTTTTCAGACATTGATACCTCATTTATGATTTATGGAGACTCTAAGGTTTCTACAAGTTGTCTCAAAAGCGTCTCAATGAGCGATAGCGAAGGGTCACTACCCCGACATTACGAGACTCTTCGGTCGCAAAGCCTGCCCTGAGCCTATCGAAGGGAACTCTTCCTGAGAGTGACATGGTGTTTTTGTTTTACGGCGATGGGACGACAGCCAGAAAATCTGCGGCGGCCCAGCCAGCGCGGGTTTCATCGTATGGCGCGACGAGATACCACCAGGTATATCCATCCGCGGATTGTGGGCCATCCTGCACGACGAAGACCTCCGCTTCCTCCCCGCGAAAAACAGTCTCCGTATTCAAGCCTGGTGCCGAGCGGATTCTTAATCCTTCACCTTCTGTGCCGGTGATCTGCACATAGCCGTTCACGTTGATGGAGGAGGGGTCCAATGTAGGCGTGACGAGTGGATCGTTGGTTGGGGCAACTGTAACATTGGGTGTATGGGTCGGGGCGGGGATCATGGTCAGGTCGGCAGGAGCAAACCCAACGTCAGGAGAGAAGCGGGGTGATGTCCAGCCGATGACGATCAGGGTGATGAGCAGCAAAATCCCTGCAAAGCTCAGCGTGCCAATCATCACCCAGCGATTCAAGTAAGGTCTTAAGTCCATTTTATCTCTTTGGGTTTTTCAACAATTGTAAAGCGTTTTTCGGCATAAGCACTTTGAGGGCGCGGTGAAGGGTGTTGATCTCTGCCTTGTTGCCGCCGAGCACAGGATCGCCATCCACTTGAATGGAGAAGTTTGCATCGGATTCGATCCGCGCAGTGCGGAAGGGAAGCCGCCGCGCATGTTCAGAAGTGAGGTGACGACCTGATACCAGATCAAAGAAATGGCGAAACGTATCGGCCAGGCTGTCGCCGCTCAACAGCCACATGTCCATTTCGCCGTCATCCAACAAGGCATCTGGCGAGATGACCGACATGCCGCCGACATAATGACGGATGTTGGTGGCGACTGCTACAAGATAATGTCCTTCAATGAGTTTGCCATCTGCATACACGCGCAAGTCGAGTCCGTGCCAGAAGGATGCTTCCCAAACAGTGGTGGCGAAATAATGCGGGACCGCAATGTGTTTGATTAACCGATGGCGCGGTTCTATTTTCCGAATGGTTTCCGCATCCAACCCAATGCCGGCCCATAGTAAAAATGGACGGTCGTTGCAAATGCCCACATCCACATATTGCGGTTCGACGTTTGCAAGCAGTTTTGCGTTTTCGCGCAGCGCCCACCAATGAAACCAGTTGAATGGTTTTTGTCCCTGTTCGATTGCCCAGACGTTGGTTGTTCCTGCGGGCAGCACAGCCAGTGCCGTTTCGGTTTTAACCAACCCGCTTGCCACCTGACCCACCGTTCCATCTCCGCCGATGGCAAAGACCGCGTCATATTTTTCCTGCGCAGCCTGGTGCGCCGTTTGGGTTGCGTGTGTGCCGCTTAATGTCTCTGCGATATCCACACTCCAGCCCGCTTCCTTCAATGGATGAATGACGCCGCGCACAAAACGTCCCACGGGATAACGCCCCGCGGTTGGATTGTAGAGTAAGAGTCCCTTTCGCATGGCGGGGATTATACCTGAGAGAGAATCGTACTGCGTTCCTTCGGCTGCGCTCACGCGAAGCGTGTAGTTTGGGGGTTCGAGCAGCCCTGAATGATCTTAGAGGGGCGTATCGAGACCCGTATTGCATGTTCCGTAAAGAACGTTGTCCCCTCCACCTGCCCCTCAATACAAACATATTCTTGATAAGTCTCCAGCTCGCTTGCTAGACCAGTTCCTGGCCCAGATATATTATGCACCGCAAAGCCACCGGCAAAATAAGTATTGGTGCCATCTACTGTCAGATTATAGACATCCACTATTTGATTAACTTTTGTTTTTGATGTGACCTTTTTCTTGACCAAGGAATTTTTTTCGATTACATAGACACTATCCCCTGCCTGGAGTTCTTCTACCGTTTTAAATTCATTATTGCCGATATAAAATGGATGTTTCGCCGTCACCTTGACACTATAATTCCCTGCCACCAGATCAAAGTAATAATCTCTCCTGACTTTATAAGTCTTACTCACAACTGATTCCATAATTTCATCATTCCCAAAAGAGACCACCCTATCCCCCACTTCCAGATCCTCTATCTTCCTCCCCCCATCTGGAGTACTGACAATCGTCCCCGCCATGAAACTACTCGCCGCCGGAGCCCCTGTCCCAATGTCACAACACACCCTATTACATATATACTGCCCTGCGAGACATGTGAGGGTCTTATAGCAGGTGTCATCAAGTGCGTTACATACTTTTCTAGCACCATCACACCCCGCAGGTGTGCCATAACAAGTCTGTGACGTATTGCCAAAACGATCAGTGTTAAATTTACACTCCCAGCCTGTACACTCAAAGGCATTAACCCGTGAAACATAATTGGGATTAAGCATTCCAGCTACAATACCCAACGACATAAATACTAAAAGTATTATTTTTCGCATTGCACCTCCATCGTACCAGGCATAAAATACCACCAATCAAAGGCCCATATTTCTCGGAGATTACCAACGGTTCCACCATTTTCCTCATTTGTTAAAATGATTGTCACAAAACTTCCATTTTTTACTCTCTTTTTCCATTCTTTGACATCAGTATATATTTCGCGTTTTACTTCTTTCGGACCATCTTCTGGCTTAGCATTTAATATCTCCTCACTACAGCCATTAAAAAATGAATAAACAGTATATTCGTCCCCTCGAAAATATTTAGGTCCATTTTCCCCCCACGCCAAAACGTTTCCGTATCCACCTGTGTTTACATACCCCAGCATTCCACGATATTCATCTTCTCCACCACTGCTATAAAAAAACTGCTCTGCCTTAGTTCTTTCGTCTCCCTCCAATTTACTTATAGCTCTTGTAGCCTGGATATAATTCCCCAACCCTCCAAATTGATAGGTTAACCCCAAACCAATCGTTACAAGTATAAATACGCCAAACAACACTAGCCCAACTTTTCTATCCATTCACCCATTTAAGCAAATAAAAACCTGCCGCGCAAGCGACACTACTCGTACCATCCACCACTATTCCTTGCAATATCGAATTTTAAGACCAACCCATTCGTATTGGCGAAGTTACCTTGCCTCATTTCTCCAATAATTCGCTTTACTTCCGCCTCGGTAAAATTTTCACCTGTTGCAGGATTAGTAAATTTGGTCGCTAACGTCAGGTCAGATATATTCCATGGCACTACGTTCATACGATTAGTAAAATAATCAGACCCTATTGACCAAGTTCCTTTGAAACCCGAATCCTCGTATATTACTCCAGTTATCACGGGCCATTTTTTTGGATCTATCCCTTCGACAAAGTACGGCACCTGAATAGTTCTATATTTCTCCCCGTCTATCTCTGTGATCCCACACATCATCTCTTTTTTAAACGGCGCGGTTGTTTCGTCTTTATAATTAGGCGCAGTTTCGACATTAGGTACCAAAATTGCTCCACTTACTCCGCTCAATACAGTCATAGAAGTCATTGGGGCAAAATTAAGTTTCTCGGGATCAAACAAATCTGCGGTGAGTGTAGACTGTACAAATTTACCCTGTTCTTGCAAATCAGTAAATGCGACGGGATATTCTGGAAACTTAGTCATATCCATGCACCATGGGAACTCCTTAATCGGTCACTCCACCCCCCACTTCCCGTCCTCACTCAACGCATACCCATTTGCCACTACTCCCTTCTCGTTATTAAAGCTCACGTCAGCGGGGTTTAGCGTCACCTGCTGGTCACCTACACTCAGGCGCCAGACACCGTTTTTGTCCAGTTTTAGCCCCGGCACGCTCGTCACTCCATCTGCGGTCTTGTCCTCAACGCTCCCGTCTGCTTTGAGGGTAAATCGCTCACCGGAGGCGGCGACTTGATCCTGTATTTCAATAAATCGTGGATGTAAAGTTGGTGTGGGGATAACAGTCGCGGTTGGAGGCGGCGAAGTGACAGTCACCTTTAATGTGACTGTCACTTGAGGTGAAGCGCAGGCCATGAGAATTAAGGAAAGAATGGGAAGCAGAATTTTTTTTATGATGTTTCCTCGATTGTGAATGTAACAATGGAACGCATAGGCTGCCTCCATTTTGCGATTGAGTCATTATACTGTTTGCATAGCGTTGGGTATAGGCAAATAATCCCTCACACCAATAGAGACGATGTTTTGCAGAGACGACTTCCCCCTCTCCCAAAGGGAGAGGGCAGGCGGTGCGCTGAGCCTGTCGAAGTGGTGAGAGTTTTCCTCCCCAAAAACTCCTAATGATATAATCTCCCGCAATGACCGCAGGCGCTCTTCTCAATGACCGTTATCAACTGCTTGAAAAACTCGGCTCCGGGGGCATGGCGGATGTCTATCGTGCCCGCGATCTGATGCTGGACCGCTCTGTTGCGATTAAAGTCCTGCGAAAAGATTTTTCGACAAATGCCGAATTTCAAAACCAATTTCGGCTTGAGGCTCGCGCTGCCGCGAATCTTTCGCATCCCAACATTGTCACCGTGCATGATTTTGGATTTGCCGATGACCTGCTCTACATTGTCATGGAGCAAATTCCTGGCAAAGACCTGAAACAACTCATTCGCGAACGCGGACGATTCACCGTGCAGGATGGCATACCGCTCATCGTTCAAGCCTGCGCAGGCATCGGCTACTCACACCGCGCGGGACTTGTCCATTGCGATGTCAAACCGCATAACATGCTTGTCTCGAAAGATGGCCGCCTCAAAGTCACAGATTTTGGCATTGCGCGCGCCCTCGCCACCATCGCAATCAGCGAACGTACGAATCTTGTCTGGGGTTCGCCGCTTTACTTTGCACCTGAGCAAGCTGCCGGGGAGCCGCCCTCGCCCGCCTCCGATGTGTACTCCCTCGGCGTGGTCATGTATGAATTGCTCAGCGGCACACCGCCTTTCATTGCAGCCACAGCCGATGAACTCGCGCGTTTGCACATTTCTGCGCGCCCCATTCCCATCCGCGAATACATTCCAGATATTCCCTCCGCGCTCGAAGAAATTGTCATGAAGGTGCTTTCCAAGGAACCTGCCGCCCGCTATCGCACCGCCGATCAATTGGGGCGTGTGCTGCTTAAATTTGGTACCCAGCCCGATCAGCCGGAACCAGAGCCTGCCGCCCCGCCTGTTATTACGCTTAAACCTGAAGTTGCAGAACGACTTTTGAATCAAGACAGACCTCAACCTCTGCGACTGGAGGAACCTGCCTCTGCAGGATATTACTCACCCCAGCAGCCTCCTCAGATCGCACTCGCATCGTTCCCGCAGGGGGAGCCTGACGCTGCGCGTGCCTCTGAAGAAATTGACTGGGCCTCTGTCGGACTCGGCTTGCTCGCCGTGCTGGCAGTCGGCGGCCTCATTCCATTCTGGTTGATGATTTACCTGACTTATAATCCACCCGTTCGATAAATATCAGACCTGACATGTCTCATGCGAGTCGCTGCTTTTATCGGTTCCCTCGAAGACATGTCATGTCTTTTGGAATCTTATGAACAATTACCTGCTTGCCCCCTCCATCATCGCCGCAGACTTTACCCGCCTTGCCGAAGAGATCGCCGCCTGCGAATCCGCCGGCGCAGACTGGCTGCATGTGGACGTCATGGACGGGCATTTCGTACCGACGATCACCGTCGGTGCGCTTTTTGTGGAAGCCTGCAAACGCGCGAGCAAACTTCCACTGGATGTGCACTTAATGATCTCGGAACCGGAAAAACATCTAGAAGTATTTGCAAAGGCAGGAGCGGGCAATATCACAGTTCATGTGGAAACCTGTCCTGATCTGGTGGGTGCAGTAAAAAAGATAAAATCATTGGGCTGCACAGCGGGCATTACATTGAAACCTGCCACACCCGCCTCAGCATTGGAATCTGCTTTGCCATTGGCTGATCTGATTCTGGTGATGAGCGTCAACCCCGGATATTCAGGTCAGGCTTTTATGCCTGAGATGATCGGCAAAGTGGAAGAACTTCGCAATAAATTAAACGCGCTTGGTTCACCCGCGTATCTTGAAGTGGATGGCGGCATCTCCATTGAAACACTCCCATTAATGAAAAATGCTGGCGCAAATGTATTTGTCACCGGTAGCGCCGCCTTCAAGCATCCGCACGGAACGGCAGTGGGGGTGAGGGCTTTGAAGGAGATTGCTTCGGGAAAACCACCCTCGCAATGACGATGCACGGTAGAGAAACAAAAATCACGGCGCGCGCCGTGACCTTTGATGAATGGAAGAACGAACCTAAGTTGAAGATTTGCCGAGAGTCTTAATGCACTTGGCGCACAGCGTTTTCTTGACCATGCGGCCCTTCTCCATTACCGAAACCTTCTGCAAGTTCGGTTTGAACGAGCGGTTGGTTGCATGTTGAGAGAACGAGCGCTTGTGTCCGAAGGTGGTTGCTTTACCGCAGGTGTTGCACTTAGCCATGTTATAGATCCTTTCCTTACAATGATTCCGATGCCAAGGCCTCTTTTCAAAGGCACGGGATTTTACCATACAAAGCAACCTTCTTCAAGATAAGATGTTAAAATAGGTACAGGATATATAGTAGGTCAGGTTTTTACCGCTTGTTGCATAAATTTCCAGGCTTTCTGGAAGAAGTGCGGCACTTTGTAGCCTGACAGTGTTTGAAGACAAAGGCTTTGGCGGGTTGCAATCCCGCCCTATAAATTATTACCGAGGAAACCTATGGGCGAAGAAACAACATCTCTGGGCGGGATTCATGTCTCGCCAAATGCAGTGGCGACGATTGCGTATCGTGCCACTTTGGAATCGTACGGCGTGGTGGGTCTTGCGCCGAAAAACCTGGCGGATGGGATTGTAGCCACCATTACGCGGGAGCCTTCGCGCGGGGTGTCTGTCCATTACACAGGCGAGGATATTGATATTGATATCCATGTCGTCATTGAATATGGCACACGGGTCGCGACGGTGGCTGAAAGTGTGGCCAACACGGTGCGTTTCCATGTCGAAAAAGCGCTTGGGTTGAAAGTAAACTCCGTCAACGTACATGTCGCTGATTTAAGAATCAGCAATACCGATTAGGCGGCGAGAGACTCATGGCTATTAATTCCGCGCGCGTTGAAATACTCCGCAAGAAAAAAATAGATGGCTTGGCTCTTAAGAAATTAATGGACGCAGGTCTTACCTGGCTTCGCACCAATAAGGAAATTGTCAATTCATTAAATGTATTCCCCGTGCCGGATGGCGATACCGGCACGAACATGACGCTTACCCTGCAATCCGCATGGAATGAGATAAAAGATTTAGGCACACGCAATCTTGGCGAGATGGCCGCGGCGGTCTCCAAAGGCGCATTGATGGGCGCGCGGGGAAATTCAGGCGTGATCACCAGCCAGATATTGCGCGGTTTTTCGCGCGGCGTGCATGATAAAGCTGTGCTGGATGTGGCAACATTGGTCAAAGCATTTGGCGAGGCGCGTGATACCGCTTATAAAGGAGTCGTTCGCCCAGTGGAGGGGACGATCTTAACCGTCATTAAAGAAATTGCCATTGCAACAGAAGCAGCTTTGGGGTCCGTGAAGGATGCGACAGAGATGCTTGAAGTGGTGGTCAAAGCCGCGGATGAGGCAGTCAAAAAGACGCCGGACCTGCTCCCAGTCCTCAAGCAGGCGGGTGTGGTTGACGCTGGCGGCAAAGGATTATTCTTTATTTTGGAAGGCATGCTGAGGCATGTGTATGGCGAGTCGCTTGAGACGCCGACCATGGCCGTGCAGGTGCTCTCTGCGATGGATTTACAGGGTGCGCTCGAAGAAGTGGAAGAGGGACAGGATTACGAAGTGGTGGTGGATTTTGTGCCGACGGGCGAATTGGATCTGGGTTTGTTCTATGGGCGGCTGGAAGAAATAGGCACGTCCATTCAAGTGGGCGAGGGCGAGGGCATGTATCGAATGCACATCCATGTGCCGACTGAGAATCGTTATGTGCCGATTGATTACATTATGGGTATTGGCACCGTCACGAAGGTTGCGATTGAAAACCTGCTCGCGCAAATGGATGACATTCAAAAATCAGCGCAAATTAAATTTGCAGCGGTGGAGCCTGGCAATATTGCTGTGGTGGTGGTTTCACCGGGCGCAGGCTTAAGCCGCATCTTTGCAAGTTTGGGTGTGGCCGCAGTGGTGGCGGGCGGGCAAAGTATGAACCCATCTACACAGGATATTTTGAGTTCGTTTGAAAATTTGCCAACCGATAAAGTGATCATTTTACCGAACAATAAAAATATTATCCTTGCCGCGAATCAGGCCAAGGAAGTGACAGTGAAGCAAGTGGAAGTTGTGCCGACTCGCACCGTTCCGCAAGGTCTCACTGCCATGCTCTCGCTCATCCCAGACGGGGAGTTGGCTTCTGTTGTTGAGAAGATGACAAAAGCCATGAGCGCTGTGAAAACAGGCGAGATCACCATCGCAACCCGCACCGTTGAAATTGACGGCGTCAGTGTAAGGGACGGTCAGGTCATTGCCTTGCTGGATGGCAAACTGGCGCTGGCGGCCGAATCTGTGGAGCAGGCTGTCATGGACTTGCTTGAAAAAGCGGATGCTGCTGAGCAAGAATTGGTCACACTTTTCTATGGCGAAGGCATGTCTCATGCAGAAGCAAACCGTATTGCAGATTTGATCCGCGAGAAATATTCTTCACTCGAGATTGAGGTGCAGGAAGGTGGTCAGCCGCATTATCAGTTCATTATTTCGATTGAGTGAGGAAAGCCAGCGATTTCGCAATTTACGTCCCGCGCTTGCCAATCCGAGAAGGTATAATCAGCCCATGTCACCAACCATTCATCGCCAGAAATCGTATCGTTTTTACTTTAACAGCAATGAAGAGACTCGTATGCACGTCCACATACAAGGACAAAGCGGCAAAGCGAAATTCTGGCTGGAGCCGATTATTGCCCTCGCAGATTATCAAGGTTTCAAAACCCATGAATTGAACGAGATGGAAGAAATGGTTGAAGAGAATCAGGAGAAGTTTATCAATGAGTGGCGCAAACATTTCCCAAAGTGACGTAGTGACCAAAAGCCAAATTACAAGCGTTGAAAAAGACGGCTTCTGGCTATTGGCCAATGACGGCGAGTTCTTTGTCGCGTTTGAGAAATACCCCGCATTCCAAAAAGCGACAATTGAACAGATTTTTAATTTCCGTGAGCATTTTGGGGATTTTTACTGGGAGGAACTTGACATTGACATCGAACTTGATGCGCTGAAAAATCCCGAAAAATATCCTTTGAAGTTTGAATAGATTTCGTAACGGGCCAGCGGACGAAAACGGGCGCGGAATTCCGCGCCCGTTTTTTGTTTGCACTACATGGAAGTTTTTTGCCTGAACATCTTTACCACCGACTTGATAATATCGATGGCGATCCGGAACATGACCAGGGCGATAATTCCCTGTGTGCCTTGCTGTGCCATTGTTCCAAGGATCTGTGCGGCTTCCGCATCGAACCCCTCGATGGCTTTCAAAGACTCGGCAGTGACTGTGATAATGGCAGGCCCAGTCAACAGGAAATATCCGATCACGATCTGGAAGACTTTGATGGCGATGGAGAACAGCCTGCTTGATATCTGCCATTTTCCGGCACGCAGGAGCATTCCGTTGAGAAGAATTTCTGCGACCCATGCAATGTTCATTAGCGGCAGCCAGCGGAAGAAAGCCTCGGAGAGGATGGGGATGACTTTCCACTCGTTGCCTGTCATATAGTTGAGGCCGATGATCTGTGGGTTGAAGTTGAAAATGCTGATGACAATAAAGGTGAACACGATGGCAAGGATCTGCTCCCATGCCTTGATATCCTCAGGCTCAGGTTCTTTCATCAACGAGGTCGGATCCCATTTTTCATCCTCGTCCAGTTTGAATTCAGAAGCGGGTGCAAAGCGTTCGATCAGGGCAAAGACCAGTGCGATATTCCCAAATGCCGCAATGGATGTGGAGACGATATTCAGCAGACCTTCGCCGATCACCTTGAGCAATTCCATGCCCGTCATGGGGGAAAGGGTCACAACCTGGATGGCCATCACAATCGTCATGCCGAGTGTCACCGCCGCGATAACGATCTTCAGGATAATAATGAACTTCGGGAACATGCGCGGGCCGATCAGATAAGGCGTTGGGTTGTAGGTTTCAGCCACTTTTTGCGGCGAGCCATACTCCTTAAGCAAATCAACTTCCATGGCTTCATCGGCAGGTTTGTCTGATTTTTGTGCACGGTCTTCGAGCATGTCCTCAAGTGTGGAGCGCAGTTCGTTTTCAATATCTTTGCGCCCCTTCACAAGTGGAAGGCGTTTGCCTACTTCAGTAACATAGCGATTAATGAGTTTCATAACAATCTCCTAATTATCACTGTAGGGGCGACCCGCCCATTTTGAGTGTGTCCACTCAGCCGTCATTGACGGGTCGCCCTTACGTTTCAATTACGCCAGCATCTTATTCATCACAGATACAATGGCAGCCCATTCCTTTTTCAACTTTGGCAGGAGTTTCTTTCCCTCCGCGCTGATGACATAATACCGGCGCGGACGTGCCTCTTCGAGTTTCCAAACGGATTCCAACAACCCTTGCGCCTCCAACCGACGGAGAAGCGGGTACAACGTTCCCTGATCAACTTCCAGCCCTTGATCTGAAAGCAGCTTTTGCAGGGAGTAACCATATTGCTCGTCACTCAATTGACTGAGCACTGCCAGCACGATCACCCCGCGCCGCAGTTCAAGGACAACATTTTCGAACGATTCGGTGTTTGTCATATCTTAGTCTATATCACATGATACTATGTATTACACAGTATGTCAAGGAGAAAATATAACCGTCATTGCGAGGAGGGTGTTTTCCGACGGAGCAATCTCCAATTATGTGGGGGTTGCTTCGTCGCTCCGCTCCTCGCAACGACATGAATCTTTTATGTTAAACTTCGGGAATGAAAATTGGCATTGTCACAGACTCCACCTCAGACCTCCCCACATATCTCATTGAACAATTTGAAATCCAAGTCGTGCCTACCATCCTTATATTGGATGGAAAGGAATACGCAGACGGGATTGGTATCTCGCGCGAGGATTTTTATACACGCCTGCCCGCGCTTCAGACCGCACCGACAACTGCCGCGCCTTCCATTGGAGATTTCACCACGCCTTATGAGACTCTGCTCTCGCAAGGCTGTGACCATATCATCTCCATCCATCCTGCAAATCAATTAACAACCATTGTAAACGTGGCGCGTCAAGCCGCACTGGAATTCCCCGCCAAAGTCACCTGTGTTGACAGCGGCTCGCTTTCACTGGGACTCGGCTTTCAAGTGGTTGCCGCCGCCGAGGAAGCGGAGTTTGGTTTGAAGCCTGCATTGGATGCGATTGAGTCCACATGCAAACGGCTTCAAGTCTCTGCCGCGCTGGATACGATGGAATATCTCAAACGCAGTGGGCGTGTCCCAGGCATGGCGGCCGCTTTGGGCGGATTGTTATCCATCAAACCGATGATCGAATTGGTGGATGGGCAAGTGAAAGCGATTGGCGCAGTGCGAACGACGAAACAAGCGGACGAACGCATTCTGAAATTTCTACTTGAAAGGGGGGAACTCGAACGGCTTGCGATTCTGCATACCAACGCCGAACCGCGTGCGCGAAATCTACTTGACGAAATGATGTCCCGCGCACGCCAATCTGTGCCGAGGGATATTCTCATTGTGAACGTCACTGCAGTTATCGGCACACACCTTGGTCCAAACGGGTTGGGATTTGCGGCGGTGAGGAAGTAACCTCTCCCCATGATAAAATTGACCCCATGCAACCCTCCCTGGAAAAACTTAGAAAATTCTTTCGCCTCGAACACGAAAACAAATATGCGAATACCGCTATCATTGGCGGACTGGCTAAAATGCTTGATTTTTGGGAGGGGGAATCCCGCGCTGAAGGCATTACCGAGGAAGTGATCCAGGCTGTTGTGGCGCGTTTGCGTTCCTACGAAAAACTCAGCCCGGATGGACGGGCTGAAGCGCTTAAGGGACTTTGGAAACGAATCGCTGAAACCTATCCCGAAGCGGGACAAAAACCAAAACAAGCACAACAACCACCTCCGCAAGGCACCGCTACGCAGCGCCCACAAGAATTAAAACCAGAGGGCGAAAAGCCTGCACCACGCCCCGCTCAACAATCCCAACCACAACCGCCGCAACCCAAACCGCGCCAGGTTCCACAACCGCGTTCTGAAACTGTGGCAGGCGCAAAACATAGCCAGACCCCTGCCGCATTGAATTCAAAATTGACTGTGCTTCAAGGCGTGGGTCTTAGGAATGCGGAATCACTTGAAAATCTGGGTATGCAAACCCTCGGCGACATGTTGTATTACTTCCCGCGCCGTTACGAAGACTACAGTCAGCTCAAACCGATCCAATCGTTGATGTATAACGATGTGGTCACGGTGCTGGGAACGATCCAAAGCGTGCACAATCGTCCCATTCGCGGGGGAAAATCATCTCTTATTGAAGTCATCATCAGCGATGGCACTGGCTCGCTTCGCCTTTCATTTTTCAACCAACCCTGGTTGATGAATCGTTTTAAGCAAGGCGATGCGATTTCCGTTTCTGGAAAAATTGACCAGTATCTTGGCCGCATCGTAATGAACAGCCCGGATTGGGAACCCGTTGAAGTTGAAAACCTGCACACCAATCGCATTGTCCCCATTTATTCGCTGACCGAACGCATCACCCAAAAGTGGCTGCGCAATCAGATGAATCAGGTCATCATGTATTGGGCGCCGGCCGTGGTGGATGCGCTTCCCGATATGATCAAACGCGCTGCGCAGCTTGTTTCACTCGGCGAGGCGTTGACCCAAATTCACTTCCCCGATTCCCAAGCCAGGCTCAAACTAGCGCGTGAGCGTTTGGGATTTGATGAAATCTTCTACTTGCAAATGGGAGTGCTGCGCCAGAAACGGGATTGGAAATCTGTGGAAGCCCGCCGCTTCTCTATCTCGACCGAGTGGCTGAATGCGCAGTTGACCAGTTTGCCTTACACGTTGACATCTGCCCAACAAAAAACCACCGAAGACATCCGCGCAGATTTAGATTCTGGCAAACCCATGAACAGGCTTTTGCAAGGCGATGTCGGTTCAGGCAAGACCGTAGTAGCGGCTTTAGCTGCCGCACTCGTCGTCAGCGGGGGAGCGCAAGCTGCGATCATGGCGCCAACCTCCATTTTGGCGGAACAGCATTATCGCAACTTCGTCAATTTGCTGGCAGATACTGGCGGCACGCTGCAACAGAGTGAGATCCGATTGTTGGTGGGCAACACAAGTGCAGGGGAGAAGGAAGCGATCCGTCAGGGTTTGATGGATGGCTCGGTAAAAATCGTCATTGGCACACATGCGGTCATTGAGGAGCCAATCCAATTCAAGGATTTACAATTCGTCGTGATCGATGAACAACATCGCTTTGGCGTCGAGCAACGCGCTGAACTTCGCAGTAAAGGCACGAATCCGCATTTGCTGGTGATGACCGCCACGCCCATTCCGCGCTCGCTGGCGTTGACCGTGTTTGGTGACCTCGATATTTCTGTGATCGATGTGATGCCCGAAGGAAGACAGCCGATCAATACGTATGTGCTTCGTCCGCAGGAACGCGAACGCGCCTACACCCTGATGCGCGCACAGATCAAAAATGGCAATCAGGCCTTTATCGTTTATCCGTTGATCGATGAAAGCGAGAAGATCGATGCCCGCGCTGCGGTGGATGATTTTGACACGCTTTCAAAAGAAGTATTCCCTGATCTGAAACTCGGACTGCTGCATGGGCGTATGAAACCCGCTGAAAAAGATGAAGTGATGTTAAAATTCCGCGACAAGGAATTTGATATTCTCGTTTCGACCACTGTGATCGAAGTGGGCCTGGATGTGCCGAATTCAACCGTGATGCTGATTGAAGGCGCTGACCGTTTTGGCCTGGCGCAGCTTCATCAATTGCGCGGGCGAGTGGGGCGCGGTTTAGCGCAATCCACCTGTTTGCTGATCCCCACGCATGAAAATGCAGCCGAGAATGACCGCTTGCAAGCCATGGTCAGCACCAACAGCGGCTTTGAACTTGCCGACCTTGATCTGAAGATCCGCGGTCCCGGTGAATTTTTGGGAACGCGTCAGGCAGGCTATGCCACCACATTGAAGATGGCAGGCATCAGCGATGTCGTCTTGATCGAAAAAGCACGTGTACAAGCACAGGCCTTGTTTGAGCGCGACCCTGATCTAAGTCAGCCTGAACATGCCTTGCTCGCCGAAGCCTTTGAAAGATTCTGGGGCGGCGGTAAGGGTGATGTTAGTTAAATTGATTTTCGTCATTACGAGCCGTTCTTTGGTGAGGCAATCTCCTGCAATATGACAGGGATTGCTCCGTCAGGAAGAACACCATCCTCGCAATGACGACAATGGAGATTGAATGGTAAGAGCCTTATTTCCCGGAACGTTCGACCCGATCCACTACGGTCACATGGATATTGCTTCACGCGCTTCAAAATTATTTGATGAAGTTGTGGTGGCGGTTTATGACAAGCCGCTGAAATCCCTGATATTTTCCCCCGAAGAACGCATCTCTCTGGTGGCCGAAGCATTCAAGGATAATCCCAAGATCAAAGTGACAGGTTACAGCGGCTTGACAATTGATTACGCCCGTGCGATAGACGCTCAAGTTATTGTGCGCGGCTTGCGCGTGTTCTCTGATTTTGAATTTGAATTCCGCATGGCGCTTGCCAACCAGCGCCTTGCAAAAGATGCTGTTGAAACTGTTGCGCTCATCACGGCTGAACAGCATACGTTTCTGTCGTCCTCCACAGTCCGTGAGATCGCCGCGCTCAATGGCGATGTCTCCAGCATGGTGCCGCCGTTTGTGGAAAAAGCCTTGAAGGAAAAAGTAATTAATATGGGAGAGCAATCTCTGCCCAATGCTCTGCGTGATTAATTTGTGCTAGAATTAGGTAAATAACCTTACTTTCACGAGCACCCTATGGATATTCTGCAACTCATTGACCGCTTGGAAGAACTCTTCAACGATGCAAAGGCTGTGCCTTTTACGCATAATGTCGTTGTGGATGAAGACCGCATGTTGGAATTGATCGACCAGATGCGCATCACCATCCCCGAAGAAGTGAAGAAGGCACAGCAAGTCGTCGCTCAACGTGACCGTGTTATGGCGCAGGCGCAAGAGGAAGCCAACCGCACTTTGCAGCTCGCGCGCGATAAGGCTGACCAATTGACTCAGAAGGACCTGATCGCGCAGGAAGCCCAACGCCGCGCAGACCAGATCATTGCGCAGGCGCGCGCCGAAGCCGAGGCCACCCGCGCCGATACCGATAACTACGTACTAGACACGCTCATGCAACTACAGGACCAAATCGCAAAGGTCAGCAACCAAGTCAGTAACGGCATTCGCATGGTTCAGGAAGACCAGATGCGAAAAACAGGCCCTGTCAATGTGACTGATAAGGCGGAAAAATAAATGGACATCCCCGCCAAATGGACGGGGATGTTTTCTTTTATACGCTTCTTTGCTGGACCGTAAGCCTGCCCGCCCTTTCCCAAACACGGCTCACGCTGACGAATATCCCCGCACCCAAAAGCAATAACCCCACCCCAATCCCTGTCATGGACGTGTTGAACGCATCCGCGTAATTCACGCCGTCCCAGGTGTGTGTTGTGCCCATGCTGTATTGGATGGTAAGCGTGAGCAGGCCAAGCATGATCGCCGCCGCGCCGCCTGCAGGCTGGTTGCTTTTCATATTGCTTTTGGTGAAATTCACTCCCTGCCAGATGTAGGGAATGCGGAAGAGCAGGAAGATCGCCAGTGTGAGGACGGTGGTGTACACCACCGCATCTACAGGCATGGACTTGCCGCGTAACATGCGTGACATGTAAATGTGAATTCCACCGACGAGTATGCCAGCGATCAAAGCCTGGATGCTCATCAAATATGAATTGGATGTGCCTCTGACGAGTTTGATGGTTGCCCAAATCCCCCAGACGCCAATAGCAACCCCTGCAATGACGAACAGAATATACAACCATTGGAACGGAACCAGCGATGCCATGCTTTCGTATTTTGTCGGGAAAAGGGCGGCGCACGTAGTGCCGATACCTCCAAGCAAGGTAAACCCACCCGTCAACCCCATCAACACGATGCCGATGAAACGCAGGAACTTGGCAAAGAAACTGTTTGTGGACATTGTGTACTCCTTTCGTAGAAAAAACAGGTCACGCTTCAAGCGTGACCTGTTTGCTAGCCGTATATGAAACCTGCCACAAAAAATGCCGTCATCAGCAGGAGCAGAATGGGGAACAACCTCAAAATTATCTCTCTCGATAAGATCGGCTTCCCTGTCTTCAGGAACGAGAGTAATAGCCCGCCAATGCCGATCAATGCGCCGCCGATGCCGACGAGGGCGAACATGGGTTTCATCTGTCCCTGCATGGAGAGGATGATGGGGAGCAGGAATATTGTCATGCCCGCAATGCCGTGAGTGACGGCGATGGTGATGACGGGCAATTTATTCTGCATGGAGATCGAGCGGGTCAATGTCACAGCGAGGAAACTGACGATGGTGAAGAGCAGGTAAACGGTCCGAAATGAGGCGAGGTGCTGCCAGACGAGTCCCATGGCGAGGCTGAGCGGGATGATCGTCGAGACGATGACCACAATTGGCGAGTCCAGCACATCGAAACCGAGGATAAAGATCAACAGAGCGGCAATCAGCAGAACGCCAAAGCCGATGGTATAGGCGATGATGGGCAGTGCCGAGAAACCGTCTATGCCGACTGCTACCTGGTAGGATGCGAGCAGGGCGGTGAGAAGGAGAAGGATGCGGTCGCGGGAGGTCATTTTCATTAAATGACTTCGATCACTACCAGGATCATTGCGGCGAGCATATAAATGGACGCGTACTTGAACAAACCGAAGTTGACCCGCTCGGAAGGGTTGAATGTAATTGCAACAGCAAGCATGAGCAAGCCTGCCGAAAGCACTCCGAGCAGGCGCAGGAAGCCCCACGTCATGCCGATGCCGTAGCCAGCGACGACCATCGCCGCCGCCGCCAGCACGGATGAAATGGCAATCGTGGCGCGTGTCACTGCCAGGCCATAGGTGGAGGGAAAGGTTGGCACGCAGGCGTCGGCGTAGTCTTTGGCGAATTTCATGCTGAAGGTCAGGGTGTGGGTGGGAATCCAAAACAGGATACCAAGCGCAAGCGTAATGCCGATCCAATCCACCGCGCCCAGGCCGAGCGCGCGCCCCGCGAGAATGGGCATCGCGCCCGAAATGCCGCCCCAGAAGATGCTCCATGCCGTGCGGCGTTTGAGCCAGATGCTGTAAACAACAACATCGAAGAACAAGCCCGCGAAAACGATCAACCCATAGCGCGCGTCCATCGCAACCGCCCAGCCAACGCCGATTAAGGAAAGAATCAAACCAGCGCGCAGGACTTCATTTTCGCTCAACAGCCCTTTGGATGTGGCGCGTTTTTGTGTGCGTCGCATCTGCGCGTCGATGTCTCGGTCCCACCACATGTTGAGCAAGGTGCTTCCCGCGATGGCGAGGAACAGGCTGGCGGACAGATTGAGAATTGCGCCAATGTTAAACACAGGACAGCGCGCGCTCATGTAACCCGCCAATCCCGTTGCAAGCAGCAAGCCCGATTGGGACGGTTTGGTCAATGACCAGTAATGGCGGAATTTATCTGTGAAGGACATGTGCTGCTCCTAAGGTGAGGTGAACAGGGAAACAAGGTCAGGCGGCAAGTATACCTTTCCGCTTGTCTGCTTGCACGCCTGTACTACCTCGCACAACGGAATCCCGCGCCAGGACTGACGTAGGTTGGCCCTGCGTTGTTTCGCACCCAGATTCTTAGATCCATTTCGTATGTATCTTTCGAGCCGCCGCGCATGTAGCGATAATGCTGCTGATCATAAATGTCTGCTGTCCATTGCCAGACGTTGCCTGCCATGTCATATAAACCATACGGCGAAGGCGAATCAATCGTTACATAGCCGTCATAGGTTTGTCCATTGTAAAAACCAACAGGCGAAGTGCGCGAACCCAAGGAACTCATATCTTCAAATGGGTCGCGGCTTGCATAGTAATTGGCGTTGTTGCGCACGATCTCCCCGCCCCAGGGGAAGGGACGGTCGGATCCTGGGCCTGCCGTAGGACCGCGCGCGGCTTTTTCCCATTCCATTTCTGTCGGCAAACGCCAGCTGTAATAATCGCAATATGCCCGCGAGCCGAACCAGGAGACAACGGTCATGGGATGATTCTCATAACCATCTTTGACTGTGAATGTCTTGCCATCGAACTCGAGGCGAAGCGCTGGGTCATTCAACGGGATGAGCATCCAATCTCCCGCCTCGATTCTTTCCTCGTGCTTGCCTCCGTTATACTCATCGCCTGGGTAAAAGCCGACAATTTTTTCTCCGTCAACTTTTACTATCCCATTGGCGAGGGAGGCGTTCAAAAATTCCGCATATTGACTTGTGGTGACGGGATAGGTCATCATCTCGTAGTCGTGGTCAATCACGGCTTCTTTATTATGCTGACCATGAACAAATTCACCCGCAGGGATGAACGACCATTGACTCGTGTCTGCGCCTGTGTCGAAGGCGGGCATCGAAGCGTTCAAATCAACGGGCTGGCAGGATGCCAATAGTGCCAATGTCATTGCGAGGGCGAAAGCCCGAAGCAATCTCCCGTTAAAGAGGGGATTGCTTTGTCGGGAAGAGCGCCCTCCTCGCAATGACATAGAATAAAAGAGGCGTTTCATCACTTCACCTCCTGCGAAAGCTCGTGATCTATTTCTTCCGTCCAGCGGCCCTGCTTTTTGAACAAGTCTGATAAGCGCCAGATCATCAACATGGCAAGGATGACCAACAGCATGCCAAGTCCGAGGTCGGCCAGGATCATCAAAGTGTTGACCAGCGGTTGCTGTTCGGCTTCGCTGATGAAAAGACGTTTGAGTTCAAAGATGGTGACAGATGCAAATGCAATATCTGAAAGAACGAGGATGCCCCAGCCAAACCACTGGCGGACTTTGCCCTTCAAGCCGACCATGTCGCCGTAGTACATCAGGATGATGGTGGCAATCAGCGCGGATAAAATGTGCCAGTGACCAGTGAGTGTGATGCGTTCTTCGCGCCAGGGGATGACACGCATGATCTCGTCGAGTTTGACTGCCATAAAAATACCCACGCCGCTGACGGTGAAGTTCATAAAGACCATTTGCCAAAGCGGACCAAACTTGAGCGGGTCGCTCACGAGCGCTCTTATTTTTTGTCCGATTGTGGGTTTTGTGATGTGCGCTGTGCCCTCGCGGATAAATTTGCCCCAGCCGAAGATAACCAGCATCAAGGCCGAAAGCATCACTAAAACTGAGCCGACATAAATAATGGTGTGCGCCCAATCCACGATCACAACAGACCAAGCGCCCAATGAAATGACAATCGTGCCAGTCCACATCAGGTGCATGGAAACAGTATGGAGTTTTCCTTTGAAGTCCAGCCAGCGCCCAACTATGAGGGAGAGCGCAACAGCAATAAGTGTGAGCATGATATGCAGGTGACCAATGACCGCATCTTCCAGATATGTTTTATGCGGTTGGCGAATGACATTCTCCGCCAGAAAGACTTCAAAGCCATTGCCGAAATACGAGCCAGGGATCGCGCCGAACAAAGTGGAGCCAAGTGTCGCGACAGCCATTGTAAAGAAGGCAATGCGTTCCACGCTTACACCTTTTTTCGTGTGGGCATGGTTTTTGTCTGTGACGTAGTATTCAGGGTTCCAAGGATTCAAAGCCACAGCCAGTATGATGCCTGCGAAAAAAATCAAAGACAAGCCGAATATGTAAAGTCCATGGAAGGCCCAATTATGCCCGAAGTAGGCAAATCCCATACCGAAGATCATCGCGAAGAGATAACCAACGGTGATGGTCGCGTTAATGGCTGACTTGAAAAATTCCTTCATCTTCAACAGGCTGGTGATGATGTAGACTTCAATGGAAACAACAGCCATCGCAATCGAATGATACAAAATAATGATGCGTCCTTCGCGTTCGGCCTGGATCAGCTTCATACCAAGCAGGCGTACGACGACTTCTCTCACGCCTAATTCCGCCATCGGACCTGACAACATACCCCAAACCGCAGTGACCATCCCGATCATGGCAATTGCAACGAGGATCAGTCCCTTTGTGGATGTGAAAAGATAATTGAAACGTATTTTTACGAATTGCATGTGTTTACCTCTTACACCAGCTACCTTGCCCCTCTCCTAACCCTTCGACAAGCTCAGGACAAGTTTGGGAGAGGGGTTGGGGTGAGGGAAAATTATCCCTTCTTCGCAAAACCAATCGCAAACGCGCCGGTCATGGGGAAGAGCAGGGGAGTGAGGATCAACATGACAAATTCAGGGCTGAAGAACAGCAGTTGCTTGCCGAGTGAAATGAACGCCAAAGCAATGCCGCCCAAGCCGATCAAAACGCCGCCGATGCCGACCCACCAGAACCCCTTGGGCGCGCCTTTGGCATAGAAGGGTCCGAGGAAGATCACCAGTCCCGCCATGCCGTGGAACAAAGGCACTGCGATCTTCTTGAGCGTGTCCATGTCGCCGATGCTGGTAATGGCAATTGCAACAAAGCCGATCGCTGCGAACCATTTGAAATAAGTCTTCCATTTCGGGAAGTACTCTTCAGCCAGTCCCATCGAAATTCCAAGCGGGATCAGGCTGGCGACGGTCAATACATAGGGCGATGCCAAGATTCCCAGGCCGAGGAAGATCAGCAAAAGCCCTGAAATCAAAAGCACTGCAAACCCCATCAGATAGTAGATGTTGTGCAGTGCTTTGTTCAGGTTGTAGCGCTGGTAAAAATACCAACACAAGTAGGCCGCTAACAGGCCCGTGAGCAACAGGAAGATTATGTCTTTCATTTCATTCTCCTTTTGATTAGTATGATTGACAATGTGAATTATAGTACAAACAGAGGTGGAACACTGTAACTTTTATCACATTTATTGGAAGAATTCCTTGCTTTTCACGACATAATCCTACTCCGTTTAATAGATATTCCTTATTCCGTCCACCTTTCCCAAATTCCAGGCCAGACAATAATCACAACTAATGCCAAAGAGGCAATTGGTCCCAAAGCGAACAAGGAGAAACGTCCCAGTTGCTGAGCAGTGACGAAAGCTAGGGGGACACCCACAACCAACTCAGTCGTTCCAGCCACAAGCCCGACGACTCGCATCCAATCTTTGGGTTTGGTGAGCAATCCGACAGTAATCACAGCCCAACCGAGCATGGCAAACCAGTGCAGACGTTGTACCAGCACAAAGATCGGCGCTCCAGTGGTAATAATGCGGCTGGTACTTGATACACCATTCATAAAGCAGAAGATATAGGCAATGCCGGTTAACAAACCCAGCAGGGTGCGGCTCCAGGATATATTTCCAACACCTCTCATCAACAGGAAGTAGATAATCAAATAGGGCCAGAAGAGAGGAAAATAGATTGGAGGCAGGCTGGCGGCCATATAAGGCACATTGATAAACCAGCTTCCCAGCAAAGCCAGCACGATCCCAATGACAGACAATAGGAAGGCCCAGTTCTTTTTGGTGAAGAATCCATACGCGCTGACTGCAAATAAAATGCCTCCGAGAATGCCGAGATCTGCCATGGCAGGGTGAATGTATTTCAGCAGGATCTCACAGCCCGGCTCCGCGGATTCCGCGCCCATGCCGATTTGATACCACTTGAGGAAGATGACAAAGTGGCCGATGATGCCCATCAGGGCGCTGACGGTAGCAAGTATTCCTCCGAGAAAATTCTTATCTTTCATGTTTCATTCTCCTTTACAAAATGCCTGATTAGGGTTGTTCGCCAGTATGGCAGGAACACCCGTTGTAATAAGCCGCATCATTGTGATATGCGACGTAAACGACCGTACCCGGTTCAATTGAAAGGTTACAACTTTTCAGGAAGAGAGGCTCTCCCTCCCACTTGAAAACCTGAACATCACATGCGACATAGACTATTCCCTTCCAGCTGCCATGGCACAGCGGACCTGCTACCACTTTGTTTACTGTTGTCATTTTGCTGTTGATTTCAACCTCGATAGGGGTTGGAGACAGGTCAGGTATGGACGGCGACTTCTCAAATTCAGAATTGATTAAATAGTGCGGCGTACCAGTTACCGGTGGGCACGTTGGTGCAGATTGACAGGCTGTTAAGAGTAGTGTGATGCTTGCGAACAAGAGGCAACGGTAATGCTTCATCTTTATCTACGATATAATGTTATTGCATGTGAAATATAGCACAAGTTGAGTTGGGTAGTCTTTGCCTTAAAGCAAATCCAGCCAAGAATTTCTTTGCACTCGTGGATGACTGGATAGAAAGCGTTGATTCATGGACAAAATACAATTGTTCACCCAAGCCAGCATTTTTGCTCATCTTGATCAAGATGAAATCAACAGTCTGGTTGAAATGGCGCAAATACGCCATTATTATGCCGGTGAATGGATCGTTCAATATGGAGATGTATGGCCTTTTCTGTTCTTCATCAAAAGCGGTGAAGTAACAGCACTCAAGGAATCATTTGAGGGCCGCAGTCTGATCCTTACCAGCCTTCGGAATGGCGATGTATTTTGGGGGTTGGCCTTTTTTATTCAAGATGCACCCATGCCTGCATCCCTCGAGGTTTCAAAGGACAGCGAACTTATGCTTTGGTCTCACGAGAGCATATTACCCCTTCTCTTAAAGAATGGGCGTTTCTCCTGGGAATTATCCCGCCTGATGATCCAGCGCGTCCAACTGGCAAGCGAAATCGTTGAGAAACTGGCCTTTCAACCAGTAGGCGGAAGACTGGCTCGTTTGCTTGTTGAGTTCGCTGGAAACACTTCCCAAGGGCCGATCGCTCGCAACCTGACACTTGACGAAATGGCAGCGCGCATTGGGTCCACTCGAGAGGTGGTTTGTCGTTTTCTACATCGTTTCTCGGATCAGGGGCTGATCGAAATAACTCGTACTGAATTCTCTATTACAAATCGTAAGGGATTGGAGGATTTTTCCAAACAGGTTAAGGGATAATCATAACCCAAAATCCCGTTTCAGCAAATCGTCAGCAGTTTCCCTGCGAACAATCAAACTTGCTTTTCCATCCTCAAGCCAGACGACTGCAGGCCGATATGAACCATTGTAGTTGGATGACATGGCCAAATGATACGCGCCTGAAGCGGGGATGGCAATCAACTCGCCCTCTTCGATATTAGGCATGGGTAGATCTTCGATGAGGACATCCCCAGACTCGCAATACGGACCCGCGATGGAAACCTTCTCGCTTCTTTCCCTGCCGACGCCTGTTACCGGCAAACAAGAGTATCTCGCCCCGTACATCGCATAACGTAGATTATCCGTCATGCCGCCGTCTGTTAATACCCAAACTTTGTTCCCGCGTCTTTTTATTGCACCGACACGATAAATAGCCACGCCCGCCCGCGCCACCAAACTACGCCCCGGCTCCAAATGTAAATGGGGGAGAGTGAGTCCGCGCACTTTGCAGCCCTCAATTACATTCTCCGCGATCACGCGGACATATTCATTCGTATCAGGCTGTGGAAGTTCATCCTCGTGATACGCCACACCCCATCCGCCGCCCGGGCTGAAATGCCAATCATTCGCAAACCCGATTTCTTTTGCGAGGTCAAGTCCGAGCTCAATTGCGGCTTTCAATGGGCTCGCATCGCGGAAATTTGAACCTTGATGAAAGTGAAATCCCTTTAAAGGTAAATTGTTATTCCTGCAAAATATTGCGGCTTCGAGAATTTCTTCGCGTGTCATGCCAAACTTGCTGTCATGTTGACCTGTCTGCGTATGGGCGTGGTGTGTATCCACTGCAATGCCGGGCAGGAGGCGAAGCCAAAGGACTATGTCACTTTGAGGGAGCATGGCGACCGAAGAGTCTTGCATAACGCGCGAGAGATTCTTCGCTTCGCTCAGAATGACATGAATTCTTTTGAGTTCTGTGAGATTATCCACAGCAATCGTTCCCGCATGTTGGATTGCAGATTTCAAATCATTGGTGGATTTGTTAACTCCATGCACAAGGATATGCTCACGCGGCACACCGCCAGCCAAAGCAATTGCGATTTCGCCTTCGCCTGTGCAATCAACATGCAAACCATGTGCCTGAGTCCATTGCGCGATGGCTGTGCAGAGGAATGCCTTGCCTGCATAGGTAACAGAAGCAGGCGCGGGGTAGTGTAAAGCGAGCGCTTTTTTGTAATCCAATGCCGAGGCTTCCAGGGTCGCCTTGTCATATAAATACAAGGGTGTGCCATATTCTTCGGCTAGTTTTACAGGATCGCGCCCCGCAATGGTAAGGGAGTCGTTTTTGATTTTTGCTGAAATGGGAAAGAGATCAAGCCTGTCCATTATTTTTTTGATCGCTCGCAAGGTAGATTTGGTTTTTACCGAGGCGCTTGGCTCTTAATGCAGCCTGGTCTGCTGCGAGCAGGAGGGTGACAAGGGTATTTCCATCATTTGGAAATGTGGCAATGCCCATGCTGATGGTATAGCCAGCAACGCCTTTTTCCTCAATCGGTGTCTCCGAGGTGCTTGCCTGGGCCGCATGATGCAGGCGTTTGGCAAATTCGAATGCGCTGCTCTGGTCTGTGTTTGGGAGGATGATGGCGAATTCGTCGCCGCCGTATCTAGCGGCCATATCATATTTGCGTAAATTATTGCGGACCAAGTCTGCAGTGGCCTTGAGTCGAAGATCACCTGCGGGGTGTCCCCATTCGTCGTTGTAGTCTTTGAAGGAATCAAGGTCGAAGATGATGAGCGAAAGGTGATGCCCAAATCGTGTGGCGCGTTCCACTTCGCCGTTCAGGGCTTCTTCAAAGGCATGTCGGTTGGGAAGACCGCTGACGGCATCTGTCATTGCCATTGCTTTGACTTGCGCGTGCAGGCGGGCATTATCTACAGCAAGAGTGATCGGGATGGCAAGTGTGGTGAGCATATCTAGGTCGGACTGGGTGAGGTGCGAATCCGCAGCTCCTTCCACATTGATCGTTCCGAGAACAATATTATCTTTTAATAATGGGACACAGATCTCACTTGAGATATTGTTGTCAGCGGATAAATAAATCGGCTCTTTGGTTACATCTTGAATGAATTGTGCTTTCCTGGTTTTTACTGTTCGCCCATGGACTCCCTGGCTGATGTGGATTTTTCGGAACATCGTTTCTTCAGGGTATCCGATCTGTGCGCCTATATGAAGATAGTCTTCTTTTAATAAGTAAATACTGACATGTGTGTACCCAAAATTTTTCTTAAGTTCCTTTACTACAGATTCAAAGATTGTCTCCAGATCGAGTGAACTGGAAATGACACGCGAAACAGCCTGTACTGTGGACATGATACGCAAAAGTTCCTGTGAGCGCGAATACAATGAAGCTCTTTGGAGGGAGGCTGAGACCTGCTGTGCAAGCGTTTCGAGGGTGCTTGCGTCCTGCTGGTTAAATTCATGAAATTCTTCGCTTTCAACATATATTACACCAATCAAACCTAACTCATTTAGAATCGGGACGCAAATCGCTGAGCCATGATGTTCTTCATTGGAGAAGTAGTAAGGATCATTGGCAACGTGTTTTGAGATATACGTTTTACGGATTGCGGCGGTGTGACCGATCATCCCTTTTCCCATTTCCTGTCGAAAACCCGGTCTGAAGCCAAAATCCCGAGTTCCGGCAATGGCGGCAACTTCCAGCATATTGTCATCTGTCAAAAGCGAGATGGCCGCTTCAGCATATCCAAAGCGATTGACAACCGCATCAATGGACCGTTGCAGGATTTCAATTTTATTGAAACTTTCCGCCACCTGCCTGCCAACTTCTTCAAGAAGCCCGAGCTGGGCGGAGCGGTGGACCTCCGCTTCCAGCAGTTCCTGTTCCTGCGTTATGTCGTGGATGACGATCACGCGTCCAAGTAGTGCGTTATCCGCCCGATGTAATTGCCTGATGGACGCTTCTAACCAGGCTGGCTGGCTGTTTTTAACAATTTCCAATTTTATGATCGTGTTTGGAATGTCCCACTTTCTTCTGAATGTATCGGGTTGCGGCAAAATGTCGAATACTGACATTCCAACCGAATTGTCTTTTATGCCAAGCCATTTTTTGGCGGCGTTGTTAATATTGGTAATGCGGTCTTTTCCATCCACAGCGATGATCGCATCGCGCAGGTTTTCAAGGATAAACGGCGTGACGTTTGTGGATTCGTGTGTGTTGTTTTTATACTGTCTTAAGAAAGCAAAATAGGCTATACCTGCTGTGAGTATGACAAGAAGCCCAAGACCTGCGGAGTAGTATAGTAAATTAACTTGCATTCGTCAGTTTAAGATTAATCGTTGAAGAATAAATCCCACCAGATTTCCCAATTTTGCATTGGGGTGGGGGTTGGGACCGGGGTATTCACGATCACCGGCTGACTGCCCGGTTGCTCCACGGGGATGACCGGGTGATCGCCATCCTTAAGGTAATGTCCCTCAGTGCGAGCCCACTCATCAACTGCCGCGATTGACCCCGCATACGCAACCTGCGTCTGCAGCGCCATTTGGGTTTGCATGGCCTGTGTGGCAAGAAGGCGCACCTGGTCGCGTTGGTTGTTCAAGCGGTTCAGTTCTTCAAGGCGTGAATTGAACTCAATCAGAAATAAGATCAAAACAAAAATCCCGGCAAAAATCGCTACGCGCCGAAAACTAAAGGGAATCTGAGGCATACCTTATCTTAATCGTATTTTGTTGCATTGGCAAGAAAGGATTTCTTTATGGTACAATCCTGCCCCGCAGGGCGTAGTACCCTTCGTCCTGACATATCCTGCCAGAAAGGGCTTATAGAAAATGAAAGTATTGCTTGTTAAAGATGTTTACAAACTTGGACGCGCCGGGGATATTAAGAAAGTAGCTGATGGCTTTGGCCGTAACTTCCTTATCCCGCAGGGATTTGCTGTGCTTGCCACCGAAGGCGCACTGAAGCAGATCCAGAAGATCAAGGCACAGGCTGAGATCCGCCGCAGCGCTCAAAACGATGAACTCAAAGGTATTGCCGACCAGATCAAGGAAGTTACTCTTACCTTCCCGGCCAAGGCTGGTGATACCGGCAAATTGTACGGTTCCATCACCAACCAGGATATCGCCACCGCGCTTTCCGAACAAATCCGCTTTGAAGTGAAACGCCAGCAGGTGGATATTCAACCCATCCGCTCACTCGGCGAATTCATTGCCCGCATCCGCCTGACGATGGACCTCGTTCCAGAGATCAAGATCATCGTCCACCGCGAAGGTGAAAGTCTTGAAAGCGCAATGGAAAAAACGGAAGCTGAAACGGTTGAGAAACCTCAAAAGAGTTCTCATAAGCCAAAAGAAGTAGCTACGGCGGGAGAACCCGCTGCTACAACCGAATAAGAACAACATCCCATCACCGGCGTAAGTCGGTGATGTTTGTAATACAATACAACCATGCCAGAATCAATTGGTCAACGCCTGAAACAGATGCGCGAAGCCCGCTATCTCACGCTTGAAAAAGCGTCGGATGATACGCGCATTCGCGTAATTTTTTTGCAGGCATTGGAAGCGGATGATTACTCTGTCATACCATCTGCCGCGCAGGGGCGTGGATTTTTGCGGAACTATGCCGAATACCTCGGTCTCAATATGGATGAGATGATCGCAGACATTCAGAAAAATGCGCCTGCCCCCGCCGAAGTAAGCGGACCTCTGCCGCAGGTCAACCTCGTTGAAACAGAAATCCCTCCATTAACCGATTCACAGGATGAAAAAAAAGCGCCTCCTTTCTGGACCGTTTGGTTTGCCCGCCGTCCGAAAGCAGAATCGGTGACTGAGACAGAATCCACCCTTCGACAGGCTCAGGACAACGCCGAACCTGTGCTGGAAGAATCTCCCGCTCCAATTGCAGAAACTGAAGAAATGGAACAACCCAAGCCGCACGGCAGGAAGAAAAAGAAAATTGAAGAAGAGCCTCCCCCGCCAGCAGAAGGGACGGAAATAAAAGCCGAAGCTGCGACTCTGCCGCTTGAGATTGAGCAGGTTGAGGTTAAGGATGAGGCGAAACCGGGTCTCATATCGAAGTTAATTTCCTTTATCCATTTCCGAAAGAAAAAAGAATTAGATACTGTCCCTGAAATTGAAGAGGAAAGCGCACCCGCGATGGAGTCGGAAATAATAACGCCAGCCCTGCCTGCGGATGTGATCTTTGCGGAGATTGGCGTGCAGTTGCGTGCGCGGCGTGAGTTGATCAGCCTGACCGTTGAAGAAGTGGAACGTCATACGCGTTTACGCGCAGTGTTTGTAAAGGCTTTGGAGGCAGGCTTGTTCGATAAATTGCCTTCACCCGTACAAACGCGCGGGATGCTTGCAAATTATTCAACTTTTCTTGGCCTGGATGCCGATGTTATTTTGTTGCGCTTTGCGGATGCATTACTGGCCAGGCGGCGTGAGAAGTATGCGGAAACGCCGCGTGAAAAGATACAGATGGAAGTGGTCCCATCCATGCCGCTCCTGCGGACTTTTATTGCAGGTGATCTGATCTTTGGTTTGTTGATGATCGTCATTCTGGTTGCGCTTGCAATTTGGGGCGTGGGACGCGTGGCCAGTTCGCAGGATGATCGAAATCAAATTGTCCAGCCTGCTGCGCCTGCAATCGTGGATGTGCTTGGCGATGCGCCCCTGCCGACCGCTTCTTTGGAATTAACCTTTGTGGCGGTTGCTGATAATCCGTTGGTTACATCCCCCGCTGGGGAGGCGCTCACTACGCCGGATGCGCCGACTCCGGGCACGAATGCGAATGTGGTGGTCAGCGTCTTTGCTGTGGAACGCACTTTTGTGAGGATTTCAGTGGATGGGGCAGTAGCTTTTGAAGGGCGCATGGCTCCGCGTGAGATGAAAGTTTTTGAAGCCGATAACCAGGTTGTGGTACTGACCGGTAATGCTGCGGCAATCCGAGTCACTTATAATGGGCGTGATCTTGGTTTGATGGGCGGTGTGGGCCAGGTAGTGAGCCGCGTCTATTTGATCTCCGGGGTTGTCACGCCGACCGCAACGATTCCGCCAACGCCGACCACTACGCGTACCCCGCTGGTCACACCGACATTGACGCCTACAATTACCCCAACTGTGACTCCGCCGGATGGCGGTTAGGTTATTTTTCTGGTGCTTCTTGCGCCGAGGACGGCGGCTTGAGCAAGAGCCGGATGGCGGTTAGGTTTAATTTATGGTTAGGAAAATAATGTGACAAAAAATACTTTTCATTTGGTTTCCCTGGGCTGCGCAAAGAATACAGTCGATTCTGATTCGATGGCGCAGTTGCTTTTGCGTGACGGTTACCGTTCCATGGATGACCCGTCAAAGGCGGCTGTATTGATCGTGAACACCTGCGGTTTTATTGGCCCTGCGAAAGAGGAATCCTATCGCGTCTTGGATGAGCTTGCAAAATCAAAACTCGATGGGCAGGTGTTGATTGCGGCCGGCTGCCTGACACAACGCTATGGTGTGGAAGTTGCCCGGAAAGTGCCCGGCATTGACGGCATTCTCGGCACGCGCCGCTGGATGGATATTGTGCAGGTGGTGCGCGAGGTTCGCAAAGGCCCGCACCCTGAGCCGATCTATCATTTGCCTGAAACAGCAACAGTTGGTACGGATGAATACGATGCTTTGCGTGTCAGTATTGCCGGTGCGAGCGCCTACATCAAAGTGGCGGATGGCTGCCGCCGTCCCTGCGCCTTTTGCGCAATCCCATTGATTAAAGGCACGGCGGTTTCCCGCCCTATTGAGTCGATTATTCATGAAGCGCGCACCTTACGTGATGCCGGCCTGCGCGAACTGGTGTTGATCGCGCAAGATACAACGGATTATGGTCACGACCTGGGCATGAAGGACGGCCTCGCTATTTTGCTTGAACGATTATGTGACGAAGTGGCGGAACCAGCCCCCCTTCATGGGGGGAGCGAGGGGGGACTGGATTGGATTCGTGTGATGTACGCTTATCCGGGTTATGTCAAAGATCGTTTGATCGAGGTGATGGCAACGCGCAAGCAGGTTTTGCCTTATCTGGATATGCCGCTTCAGCACGCGCACCCAAAAACCTTGTATCGCATGATGCGCCCGTCCAACATGGATTGGGTGTATAAAACGCTTGGAAAAATGCGCGAGGCGGTGAAAGACCTGTCCATGCGGACTACATTCATCGTTGGGTATCCCGGCGAAACAGAAGAAGAATTCCAGGCTCTGTATGATTTCGTGAAAGAGATTCGATTTGATCGCGTCGGCACATTCCAATTTTCCTTCGAGCCAGGCACAACCTCCGCGCCTCTAGGTGACCCCGTGCCTGCTCCGGTTAAACAGGAAAGATACGAACGCCTGATGGAACTCCAGCAGAACATTTCGCTTCAGGTAAATCAGTCCTATGTCGGCAAGACACTGGATGTGTTGGTGGAGGGATTTGATAACGGCCTATCCATTGGCAGGTCTTATCGCGATGCGCCCGAAATTGACGGCCTGGTCTTAGTTGAAGGACAGGCAAAAGTAGGCGCGATCGTGCCAGTCAGGATCAGCGGCGCCATGGCTTATGATCTGACAGGCGCACTGGTCGAGCCAGCTTTGATAAAACTGTAATTTGCTTAATAATTGACCTTACGCAGAATTCTCCCTCACCCCCAACCCTTCCCCCGAAGGGAAAGGGATCTGGTGAGGCGCGTAAGGTGAGTTAAAAAAAGAGACCTTTGCTTCTCATGGCAAAGGTCTCTTTTTGATTACGATACTCTTGCGACAGCGGTGGCTCCGAGGATCAATGCAGAGAGCAATAAATTGATCCGCAAAAGATTTACTTCTTTTCTTTGCAGTATGGCGAGTTCCTCTTCATCCGCTTTTCCTTTTTTCATCAGCGTGCGCTGAATGGCGGGAAGCACTTCCCAGGTTTGAATGGCACTGACCACGACCATGATGACAGCCAGTCCATGTTTGATGAGGATTGCGAATGACCATTGTGTGCTGAGCGAGAGAAAGCCGTCGTAGTGCGGGCTGGTGCTCAATTGGAAGAGGCCTGTCACGAGTAATAATCCCATGCAGAACCAGGCCAGCGGCTCGAGTCTTTTTTGAAGGGCGGCGATAAAGCTGAGTTGGTCGGCCAGTTTCAAGGTCCGTTGGGAAGCGGGCAGGACCAGGATGTTGATCGCGGCGAGGCTTCCAATCCATGTGACGGTTGCCAGCATGTGAAGCCAGAAGATGATCGCCAGTATCCAGGCAGAGGGTGTGACCATGGATTATGGGGTTGGTGTAGGTTCTGCTGTTGGCGCTGCTTCCGTTGTGGCAATGGTGGTAGGCTCGATAATCGCGGTTGGCAGGTAACATTGTTGGAAGGCCTGGTTGGAGTTATTTGCTGAGGCTGCCTCCAACGCGCCCATGGCAGCTGCGATTTGATATTGTTCATAGGCGGCGCAGTATTCCTGGCGCAGGAAGAGATCATCACCATAGCGCATGGACGCGATAAAGTATCGTTGTGAGGCGGTCATGGTGCCGTCCCAGAGAGAGGGCCAGCCGGCGCTTACTTCGATGAAGTATTGCACTGCCTGCCGCCAGTCCAGTTCCCAGAAACTTGCGCCGGTGATGTATGCGCGCGCGGCCTCACGAAGACCGATGGCTGAGTTATCCAATGGGCCGAAGCGTTCGGCTAAGGTCAGGTGATAGATGCCGCCTTCAAGATTGCCTTGTTTTGTGATCAGATCGTATCCGTAATTGCGCAAGGCAAAGTAATACATGCCGTCCACTTGCGCGGTTTTGTAGCTCTTGTCCAGTTTGCGGATGGTATCCAGTGCTGAGAGCGCAGCGGGCCAATCCTGCGCAAGAATAAGTTGTTGGGCGCGTTGAAATGCATTTTCTGCGCCGCTGAAATCAGGCGTGGCTGTGAGGGTAGGAGTTGGAGCAGGGGTGGGGATGGAACTCAATACCAAAACCTCGGTTAATTTCCCTTGTGCGCCGGGGAAACCCGGATCGTTCTTAATAATGAATTCGAGGCGCTGCCGTGCGTTTTCATAACGCCCGAATTCAATATCCACCAGCGCAAAGGAGAATTGTTCAGAAAGTTGTTGTGAAATAATGGCGTCTTCCGCGGCTTTGCGGGTTCCAATACCGGAAGAATATCCGCCAAATCCGCCCAGCCCGACGAGTAGGAGAAAGCCCAGGATACTGATAAGGATGGAACGCCAGCGCGGGGTTTTTTTAACAGGCTTGATCGGTTGGGTGTCATCTTCCTTGAAAGGTTGAAGGGGTTGTGTGTTTCCAGTTTGTTCAGACATGATGGTAATTATACTTCCCTTTGAATTGGCGAAATTTTTTCTTATCTGCGTTTTATTTCATCCCGTAGGTTACGCTCCCTCACCCTCTCCCGTTTTTGGGAGAGGGGACTCCCTTCCCCGTTCGTCGGGGAAGGGTTGGGGATGGGGCGAATTACAAATTAAAAAGCTGCTTCGCATCAGACCAGACAATCGCCAGCGCGATCAATCCGCCAATGACCATGCCGATCAGTGCGGTGACAATGGCGCCGCCGGGCAAGTATAACGCAACAGCATAGGTGATCGCTCCACCGATGACAGCCGCAATCAGCCCTTTGACTACCGCGCCGCCCACGCGGATCGACTCATGCGTGCGTTTGGATAACCAACCGAACAAGACGATGGCTTCTATTAATAAAGCGATCTCTGCAAAGGCAATGATCGGCGCGCCGATCCCTTTGAAGAATGCAAGTCCTATAATGCCAATTCCCAGGAACATGGCGAGACGCAATATCACAGTGTAAAGCGGGAACATGGGTTCCTTGCGTGCATAAAAGGAACGTGCCGCGATTTCGTGGATCGAGTAGCCTGTCAGTGTCATCAAATAGGCGCGGGTTGTCCATGTGATCAGGGTAGAGGTGGCTTCGTCGAAGCCGAAGACTCCGCGCACGAGTGGGTGAATCCCAGCCGCCATGACCGCCGTGATCGGGATGGTGAGTGAGATCAAAACCCGCAGGGCGCGTTCGATCGTTGAGCGGAACTCTGCCCAGTCGCCGCGCGAAGCGAGTTCTGAAAGTGTCGGTAACATTGCGGTGGCAATCGCAGTCCCAAGAATGGTCTCAGGCACTTGCATGATCATCCAGCCATAAGTAAGTGAAGTCACCGCGCCGACCTGGTCGAGTCGTGAGGCTAAATTATCACGTGCCAGTACAATGATCTGAATTCCGCCCATAGTCAATAAACGCGGCCCCATTAATTTCAAGGCTTCAATCAAACCTGAGTGACGTAAATCCAACGACGGAGTCCAGCGGAAGCCGAATTTAACCAACGCGGGAATTTGAATGAGCAGGTGCATCGCTGCGCCGAGGATGACGCCATAGACGAGTCCATGAATGCCAAATAGCGGTACAAGAAAGATCGCGCCGAAGATCTGGCCGATGTTATACATGCTGGGCGCAATGGCAGGAAAAACAAAATGTTGATTCGCTTGCAGCGAAGCCATCACCAAACCGCTGATCGAAAAAATGATCGTGCCAATCAGGTTCAAGCGCATAAGTTCCGCGAGCAATGCGCGTTGTTCCTGCCCAAAACCAGGTGCGATGCCGAGTTTCGCATCCACGAGCGGTTGTGCGAAGACGGCGATCAGAATGGCAATTGAACCTGTCACCAGAAAGGCAACGTTTGCCACGCGCGAAAACAGATCCCACGCAGCGGCGCGATCTTTGGTGGTGAGATACTCTGTCAGTAATGGGATGAATGCCATTGCCAATGCGCCGCCAGAGATGAGTGCGAACAGCACATCAGGTAAATTATTCGCGGCATTGAATGTATCCAACAAATGCACTGAATCTGAATATTGCCGCGAGATAATGCCCGTGCGAACGAAGGCGAGAACTTTGTCTATTAAGAAAAAGAAGGCGATGATGAGGGAGTTACGGGTAAGCCGTGAAAGTTTTCTCATTTGGGTTTCAATGTTCAAACGTTCTAACATTGTCAACGATATTAATGCTCATGCGGTTGCGAGTCGGCGGGCGGCGCGATCTCCACGCCAGGTAATTTGTCTGCAAGCAGGTGAATCTTATGGATCAAAACCGGGAAACATTGCGCGCAAATATATTTTGGTGCACTTTTGAAGGACAGAGTTATCAATGGAATTTGTTCGTCTGTGCGATTGCAATTCATACACACTTTTTCATTTTGTTCGTTCATGGTTTCTCCAATCGTTGTATGTCATTGCGTCGGGAAGAACGGCTCCTCGCAATGACATGATTCTAAATCGTGCCCTTGTACATGCCACCGTCTACACTTAACATGACGCCGGTGATATAAGAAGCGGCAGGGGAGACCATGAACACAGCGGCATTTGCAAACTCTTCAGGATCAGCCATCCTCCCAAACGGACTCTCTGACGCCTGCCGTTTCGCCTCTTCCTCGACCGTTGTGTTGTTCGCTTTTGCCCGGGCAGTCATCAACTCTGTGACTCTTTCCGTCTTCGTCCAGCCTGGCAGAATGGAGTTGACACGAATGCCTTCCTTGCCGAGTTCCAACGCCAGTGTTTTGGTTAATCCAATCGTCGCCGAACGGATACTGTTTGACAAAAGCAAATTTGCAATGGGTTGTTTTACGGAGTACGAAGTTACAGTCAATATACTCGCCGCCTGCGATTTTCGTAGATAAGGAAGCGCGGCCTTTATCAAGCGGACATGTGCCATCAGGCACACGTCTATGCCTTTTTGCCAGGCTGCATCATCGAGCGAATCAATCGTGCCAGGTGGAGGTCCGCCTGCGTTGGTGATGAGAATATCCAAACCGCCAAATGCCTCGGCAGTTTGCTGAACCAGTTTTTCAGGCACATCGGGCAGGCTGACATCGCCTGCTGACCCAATTACCTGTGTGCCGGTTTCCTTGCTTAACTTCTCCGCCGTACTTTTTATCTTTACTTCATCACGTCCATTGATGGCGACCTGACAGCCTTCTTTTGCCAATGCCAGCGCGGCGGCGTAACCAAGTCCGCGTGATGAGCCGGTGACGAGAGCGCGTTTGTCTTTGAGTTTTAGATCCATAGTTGGTTCTCCTTTTTTTTCTAAACACGAAGGACACAAAGGGTACGAAGGTTTAAAACTTTGTGTACTTCGTGTCCTTTGTGTTTAAAAGACTTCAATTTTTTCATCAATTACCTGTCCATCAGGCCAATTCGCTGCCACCCATTTTGCCACACTTTGCAAGGACTGTTGCAATGTCACTGCATCTGAGTTGACCATTGCACAGGCAATCACCGCCTCCTGCCATTTGTCCTGCAAATCCATCTCTGCCACGGAGACGTTGAACTCACGATGCAGGCGCGAGATAAGCGGCTTGAGCCGTCCGCGCTTTTCTTTGAGGGAGGCGCAGGTGGGGAGGTGCAGGTGGATGGTGAGGATGGCAAGCATGGTTTGATTTGTCGAGATTGATATATTTCAACTTCTACAGCTTTATAACATCGCCCGCTCTGCAAGTATACTGGCAGAAATTTTAGTATGTAGTTCTGACACAGAATCATAATTCCAGAATTTTACGAACGGTTTGATGGATGTAAAAGCACTAAATCCAATTTTGCTGTCAAACTCTGCTCGCCTTTGATTATCTGCCACAATATAGAAATTTATCCTGAAATCTTGAAACTCAACAAACTTTAGCAATGAGTTGTAAATATCCGTTGAATGTTCTATTTCAAAAAATGAATTGGGGTATTTCCTGGAATTAATCCAAGTTACATCAATTGTTAATGCGCGGCGCAACACTTCGTCGCAGGTGAATTCGTATAATTTTGAAACTGTTGTAACGTCTCCCAATTTTTGTTTTGAAAAAGGCTTGTTCTTGTCTTGTGATGGCACAAATGTTTGAAAACCTTTCATATTGCCAATTTCAACAACCAACCCCTGAAAAAAGTAATGGGAATATTCCCGTTCTTTTTTTGATTCTTTTGCATTGGAGAATAATTCCATCACTTTTACTTTTTCTGAAGTTAATGCCCAGAGTCCTGAACGAACTTTGAAAAATTCGCCACGCGTTTGTACGATTCTTCTTATAGTTGCAAATGGCGTTTTTGTCCCCCATTTGCAATCGGAAATATTAGTCGCGGCTTGATATAACTGACCAAGCGTTGCATAGCCGCCGTTTTGTTTCATGGCTAGAATCACTGCTTCATGTTGTTTCATTTGCAAACCACCATTTCAAGAAAGGCTTTATGGGCTGGAAAAATAAATGTTTTTTGTGTTGAACAGATATTAATTTTCCCTTTTCCAATATCTTCAAAAACCCAAAAATATTTTAACCGTTGGTCTATTATAATCTTCGCATGGATATAGAAACTTCCTATAACAAAGCCCTCGATTACCTCTACTCTTTTGTGGATTATAGCCTGAAACATTCCTCCGAACTTGCCAAGGCGGACTTCAACCTCGGCCGTATGTTCGCGTTGATGGAGTCAATGGGGAAGCCACAGAATAAGTATCCCATCATTCACGTGGCGGGGACGAAGGGCAAAGGCTCGGTTTCAGCGCTTTGTGCGGTGGGAATGCAGGCTGCCGGATATAAGACGGGGTTGTATACGTCGCCGCACTTGCTGGATTACGCAGAGCGGATCCAAATCAATGGCGAACCGATCTCGCATGAGCAGTTGGTTGAGATAGTGGAAGAGATCAAGCCGCATGTGGTGAAGATAGAAAAACTAACTACGTTTGAGATCACTACGGCGCTGGCATTCATGGCGTTTGCAAAGCATGGAGTCAATGCGGCGGTGTTTGAAGTAGGCTTGGGTGGACGGCTCGACGCGACCAATATTGTCACGCCTAAGGTTTCGGTTATCACTTCATTGTCGTACGATCACATGGCTGTGCTTGGGAATACTCTGGCTTTGATCGCGGGGGAGAAGGCCGGTATTATCAAACGTGGCATACCAGTGGTTTCCTCCCCACAAAAGGAAGAAGCCCTCGAAGTTTTGGAACGCGCAGCCAAACTAAAGAATGCAGAGCTAACTTTGGTGGGGCGGGATGTAAAGTTTAAGTTGATCGAGTCATCTTTGGAAGGGCAAAAGCTGACGGTGGACGGTGGGCGGTGGACGGTGGACGATGGTCAAAAATCGAAGGTCGAAGATCAGTTGTCTACGGTCTACGGTCCATCGTCCTTCGTCGAATTGCAAATTCCCCTGCTTGGCTCTCATCAACTTGAAAACGCGGCGACGGCTTATACAGCTTTGAAAGTCAGCGGGATTCCACTTACCGATGAACACATCCAAAAAGGGTTTTCACAAATACAATGGCGCGCCCGCTTTGAAGTAGCGCGGCGCGACCCGCCGGTGATTTTTGACTCAGCGCATAATCAGGATTCGTTTGCGAAGTTGAGCGAAACCCTGCAAACATACTTTCCCGATAAAATGGTTTATCTCATCTTTGGCGCGTCGGAGGATAAGAACATCCCCGGCATGTTTGCGGAGCTGAAATCGAAGATCAGGAAAATTATCATCACGCGCGCCGATCATCCACGCGCATTGGAAGTGGAAAAAATTCAATCGTTGGCAGAGCAGGCTGGGGTGGAGTCGGAGGCGGTTGTCCCGGTCAATCATGCTTTGGCGCGGGCGTTAGGATTGTCGTCAAAAGATGGTAGCATTGTATTATCCGCTGGCTCGATGTTTGTGACGGCGGAAGTGATGAGGGAATGGAAATTATTAAATGAGTAATTGCTCGAGGCGGCGTCCTCGCCTCCGTCCCCGGCGGCTTGAGCAATAAGCAGTGGAAATAATGAGAGAATGGAAAGCATTGAATGAGTCAACCAAACTGGAATGAAGAAGAAGATAATTTTGATCTAACGCTCTCGCAGCGGACCGAGGAACTGTATCGTATTCCGAGCATGGAGCCAAAAGCCGATGGCTTGATCGAGGCGGCTGTTTTGCCGTTGCGTGACATGGTTATTTTTCCGCGCATGGTTTCACCGATCTTTGTCGGGCGCGAGTCCTCCATACTGGCGGTGCAGGGGGCGCACCGTAAAGAACAAACCCTGATCGGTTTAACGCAAAGGGACGCCGAACTGGACGACCCAAGCGCGGATGACTTTTTGCCAATCGGTGTGGAGATGGCAGTGGGGCGTTTGCTGAGCATGCCGGATGGCTCACACTCCGCGCTTGTGCAGGGACGGCGGCGCGTGGAGATCGTGGAATTCATACAATTAAAGCCATATATCAAAGTGCGCGCACGCGTGACCTATGAATCGCAAACCGCGGACAGACAAACACAGGCGTTGATGCGCTCTGCGTTGAGTCTGTTTGAGCGTTGCGTGCAACTCGATCGTTCGATTCCTGAAGAGGCGCATTTATTTGCGTTGAATATTTCCGAACCCGGTTGGCTGACCGATATGATCGCCACATCGCTTTCATTGACTTACGAAGCCAAGCTGCGTTTGCTGATGCTGGTTGATCCGAAAACGCGTCTGGGGCAATTGAACAGTTTGCTGGCGCAGGAAGTGGATGTGCTTGAACTTGAAGATGAGATCCACTCGCGTGTGCAGAATGAAGTGGATAAAAGCCAGCGAGAGTTTTATTTGCGCGAGCAGATGAAGCAGATCCAAAATGAATTGGGCGAAGGTGATATTTTCACGCGCGATGCTTCGGATCTAAAGAAAAAAGTGGATGCGGCTAATCTTCCTGAAGAAGCGAAGAAGGTTGCGTTGAAGGAATTGGAGCGCCTCAATCAAATGTCGCCGATGGCACCTGAGGTGGGTATTATCCGCACGTATATTGATTGGATCATTGACCTGCCGTGGAATAATTCCACGCCTGATAATTTGGATGTAAGAAACGCAGCAAAAATCCTGGAGCGCGATCATTATGGTTTGAAGAAAGCCAAGGAAAGAATTCTGGAATATATCGCTGTGCGTTCCTTGAAACCAAAAAAGGAACGCCAGCCGATTTTATGTTTTGTGGGCCCGCCCGGCGTGGGTAAAACCTCCCTGGGTCGTTCCATTGCGGATGCGCTTGGGCGCAAATTTGTGCGTGTCTCACTTGGCGGCGTGCGCGACGAAGCGGAAATTCGCGGACATCGCCGCACCTACATCGGCGCATTGCCCGGGCGGATCATTCAGACGATGAAACGGGCTGGCACCGCCAATCCGCTTTTCATGCTGGATGAAATTGACAAGTTGTATTCAGACTTTCGCGGCGATCCGGCCTCGGCCATGCTTGAGGTGCTGGACCCTGAGCAGAACTTCGCTTTTAGCGACCACTACCTCGAACTGCCGTTTGATCTTTCCAAAGCCATGTTCGTGACAACAGCCAATTCACTTTCCACGATTCCTGCGCCCTTGCTCGACCGCATGGAAGTGATCGAATTCCCCGGTTACATCGAAGAAGAAAAAATAGAGATCGCCAACCGCTATCTCATTCCACGCCAATTGGAAGAAAACGGAATTGACAACCTCGGTTTGGTTTTGGAACTGGCAGCACTGCAACGCATTATTCGTGAATACACCTATGAAGCCGGTGTGCGCGGATTGGAACGCGAGATCGGGCGCATCTGCCGTAAAGTGGCGCGGTTGAAAGCGGAGGGCAGGAAGTACCCTGTCTCGATTGCTCCGGAGATGATCGAAAAATTATTGGGACCGCAACAGGTCTTTCCCTCTGAAGCCGAGCGGACGGATGAAGTTGGTGTGGCCACCAGCCTGGCCTGGACAGAGACCGGCGGCGAGATCATGGCGGTGGAAGTTGCCATCCTCGAAGGTAAAGGCGGCCTGCAAATGACCGGGCAGATGGGCGAGGTGATGCAGGAATCAGGTCAAGCCGCGCTCACCTATATTAAGTCACGCGCCGCCGCGTTGAAAATTAACCTGGATGTTTTCGAGCGTTTGGATATTCATGTCCATATGCCTGAAGGCGGTATTCCGAAGGATGGCCCGTCCGCTGGAATTACAATGGCGACAGCAATCGTATCTGCATTGACGGGGCGTCCTGTTCACCGCCATGTGGGCATGACCGGCGAGATCACCCTGCGCGGACGTGTGCTTCCGATTGGCGGTGTGCGCGAGAAAGTCCTGGCCGCCCACCGTGCCGGACTCAAAACCGTCATATTGCCGGAAAAGAATTTAAAGGATTTGGTGGATATGCCAAAGACCGCCAAATCTGAACTCAAGATCGTGCCCGTCAAACACATGGATGATGTATTGGCAATTGCACTTTCTAATAAAGTGACAGTTGAACCTCCCCGCCCGAAAAAACCTGCGCGTGAGGAAAATCAGGACGATTAATATTAATAACTCACCTTACACAGTGTCATGCTGACCGAAGCAAAGCATCTCGTATTTCAGCAGTAGAGACCCTTCGCTCCTCTCAGGGCATCACGATTGAGTGTGTAAGGTCACTTAATAATTATTTCATAACAAAACTTTTTGAAAGCGACATGGATGATAAAATATCCAAGTCGTTTATTTTATCGTCTTGAGCCGAGCAGTCGCAGGACGTATATAGTCTGAAAAATTATCCATGTTGAATCTAGAAAATAAAGTTGTTCTCATCACTGGCGCATCTTCGGGTTTTGGCGAAGATGCCGCGCTCCTCTTCGCAAAAGAAGGATGCAGGCTGGTACTCGCCGCGCGGCGCATAGACCGCCTGCAAAATCTTGCAGAAAGAATCCAGCAGGCAGGCGGCGAAGCGCTTGCCATCCCTGTGGATGTTACGGACCGCGCAGATATCGAATACATGCTTCAATCCGCGCTTGATCTATATGGGCAGATCGATATTCTCTTCAACAATGCAGGCATTGGTAGGGTGGCTTGGTACGAGAATCATACGCCCGAACGCGATATTGATTTGCTGGTGCAGGTCAATTTGATCGGGCTCATGCAAGTTACGCGTACCGTGTTGCCGCATATGCTGGGGCGCCGTCAGGGACATATCATCAATATGATTTCGGTTGCGGGACTGATCTCTCCGCCATTGATCGTATCCTACTCAGCCAGCAAATTTGGTGCGCGCGCCTTCACCGATGCGCTGCGCCGTGAAGTAGCGCCGCTTGGGATCAAAGTGAGCGGCATTTATCCCGGCCCCGCCGCTACGGAATTTGGCCAGCACATCGGTAGGAACGCAGCCTATGGTTCTATTCGATCCAAATTTAGATCGCGCATGTCATCCGAATATGTAGCCAGCCGCGTGGTGGCTGTTGCCAAACATCCGCGCCGCAGCCTCGTCATTCCGTGCTGGTTTCGGATCGTCACCTCCTTCGATATGCTTTTCCCCGTCGTTGTGGATTGGATTTCATACATCTTTTCAAAATCAAAACATAAATTGGATTAACGCTCAAAACGCCGCCCCTGGCGGGGTTCATAGGAGACATTTATGACTCGAACTCGACTCAACAACCTGACCGCCTCACTTCGAACCTCCGGGCTTGATGCGGTTATTCTGAATCCTGGTCCTACCCTGAAATATCTGAGCGGGTTGAACTTCCATTTGATGGAACGCCCGGTCGTCTTGTTTATTGTGCCAGATCAAGAGCCTGTGCTTGTGCTGCCTGAACTTGAATTACCCAAAGTGGATTTATTTCCATATAAGGTACAAGCCTTCGGGTATGGTGAGGATCCGTCCGAGTGGGATGATATTTTTCGAAACGCCGCGCAGACACTCGGTCTGACGCGAAGCGGGAGGAAGCGGATCGGAGTCGAACCGCGTCAATTGCGTTTGCTGGAATTCCGTCATGTCAAAGCAGGCGCACCCGCAGCGGATTATCCAGATGCAACGGATGTGCTGGCTGGGTTGCGCCTCAAAAAAGATAAAACCGAAGTGGATGCAATGCGTCGCGCAGTGAAGATCGCTCAGGATGCGCTGGAAACGACAATTCTATTGATGAAGATCGGCATGACTGAGCGCGAGTTATCCTCTGAGCTGGTGATTCAATTGTTCAAACATGGCTCTGATCCTGAATTGCCCTTTGCGCCAATTGTCTCTAGCGGGCCGAACTCCACCAACCCGCACGCCTCACCGACTGAAAGAAAATTGCAAGCAGGCGACCTGCTGGTTGTGGATTGGGGCGCGGCTTATGACGGTTATATCTCGGATTTGACGCGCACCTTTGCAGTGGGCGAGGTGGACGATGAATATAAAAAGATCCACAAAATCGTGCAGGAGGCAAATGCCGCCGGCCGCGCCGCCGCCATGCCCGGCCTGCCTTGCGCGAATGTGGATTATGCCGCGCGCGCTGTTATCGAGCAGGCGGGCTATGGAAAGTATTTTACGCATCGGACGGGTCATGGAATTGGCATGGAAGGGCACGAAGACCCATATATACGCGGCGACAATCTGCAATTGCTCGAGCCAGGCATGGCATTCACCGTCGAACCAGGCATTTATTTGCCAGGCCGCAACGGCGTGAGGATCGAAGATAATCTGGTCATTACAGAAGACGGCGCGGAGTGTTTGTCAGATATGCCGAGGGAGATAAGAGTGGTGGGGTGATCAAAGAAAAAATCCGTAAAATAATCTTTACTGTATCTTTATAATCGCTTTACACCCTCTTCAATGGAGAATCCTATACTTGCGTCATCAAACAACACACAAATGTGTGAATCGCAAACAAGAGGAGATTACCCATGAACAAAACTTTGAGCACGACCCTAATCGTTATCGCAGTACTTGCGCTGGCAAGCGGCGTCTTTTTCGCTGGAAGCATGTATGCGCGCGCGAATTCTTATGGTCCCGCAATGATGTTTGGCTACGGCAATAACAACGCCTACGGCCCAGGCATGATGGACGGAAATGGTGGCTTCAGCAGGGGGCCTAGCATGATGGGCGGGTACGGCTGGAATAAAGGAACCAACTCCAACGTCGCGCCCCTGACCATTGACCAAGCCAGGACGGCGGCTGAGAAATACATCCAGTCCCTCAATATTCAGGGATTGGAGACGGGCGAAATCATGATCTTCGACAACAATGCCTATGTCATCGTCGAGGAATCCGAAACAGGGCTGGGCGCATTTGAACTGCTGGTGGATCCCGCCTCGCAGGTTGCCTATCCTGAATACGGCCCCAATATGATGTGGAATCTCAAGTATGGCGGTCTCGGTCATGGCTCGATGATGGGCGGATATGGCGGCCTGATGGGACGGGGTATGATGAATGGTTGGAATAACCAAACCGCACCTTCCAAAAATATCTCCACCGAAATGACCGTCACCCCCGAACAGGCTGTGACATATGCCCAGCAGTACCTCGATACCAATTACGCGGGCACAACCGCCGTAACCGATCCCATGCAGTTCTATGGCTATTACACCCTCGACTTCGAGAAGGACGGCCAGATCATCGGCATGTTGAGCGTCAATGGCTACAACGGACAGATCTTCCTGCACACTTGGCACGGGAAGTTCATCGAAGAAGCCGAGTAATTTACAGCACCCAGGTAGAATGAACGCGCCGACGATGCACAATTCGGCGCGTTTTGTTTCCTGCAAATACAGTTACAATATCATCAAATGCCAATCGGAAATCGTCAATCATAAATTGAGAATTTCATATGATAAAAATCCTTGTTATAGATGATGAGCCCTCCATCGTGAATCTGATCACGGCTTATCTCAAGCCCGAAGGCTACGAAGTCTACACGGCCATGGATGGCCCATCAGGACTCAAGGCCGCGCGTGCGTTCAAGCCCGACCTTGTTATATTGGACATCATGCTCCCCGGTATGGATGGGATAGAGCTGCTCTCCCGCCTGCGCCGCGAATCAGAAGTGTACGTGATCCTGCTTACCGCGAAAACGGAAGAGACCGATAAGATCGTCGGCCTTTCTGTTGGGGCGGATGATTACGTGACGAAACCATTCAGCCCGCGTGAGTTGACGGCACGTGTCAAGGCCGCGTTGAGGCGTATCCAAACGGGAGCAGGCTCGGGGTCCGAAATGGGCGTGTTATCTTTTCGTCACCTGCATATGGATATTGGCGCACATACGATCACGGTTGATGAAAATCCGATTGAGTTAACTGCCATCGAATTTGATCTATTAAAAGCACTGGCTGAAAATCGCGGGCGCGTTTTATCGCGCGAGCAATTACTCGAAAAAGTTTGGGGCGGCGAATACTTCGGCGAATTGCGCGTGGTGGATGTGCACCTGGGGCACGTCCGCCAGAAACTTGGCCGCGAGGATTTGATCGCCACCGTGCGCAGCGTGGGCTACCGCTTTGAAGATGAGCCGCTTTAGGGTTGTGAGGAATTATGACCGACTACTTTCGCCGTCATTTGGGCGCTAAACTTCTACTGTCTTATCTCGCCATCATCGTTGTGGGTGTGGCAGTGCTGATCATAGCCAGCCAGTTCATCCTGCCGACCTCTTTCAATCGCCACATGTTTGGCATGGGGATGATGATGGACAATGGGACAGGCATGGGAATAGGCAACCAGGGCGTTGGCAACTCTGGCTTGATGCCACAGTTGTACGTTGATTTCCGCGCCAGTTTCAATGAGGCTCTGACGTATGCGGCGCTGGCGGCTATGATTGTGGCTGTCGCATTCAGTCTATTTCTCAGCCGCAGTGTGATCGCACCCATACTAGCCATGTCGCTTGCTACACAGCGCATCTCAGAAGGACATTACGATGAACGCGTGCGTGTGAATGGCAAGGATGAACTTGCGCAACTCGCATTGTATTTTAACCAAATGGCTGAAAAACTGAATCAGATTGAATCCATGCGCCGTCGTCTCATCGGCGATGTCAGTCACGAACTGCGCACACCGCTGACTGCCATCAAAGGCTCGATGGAAGGTTTGATGGATGGCCTTCTGCCCGCCACCCATGAAACCTATCAACAAATTCACACCGAGGCAGATCGCCTCAATCGCCTCGTGGATGACTTGCAGGAACTCAGCCGCGTCGAAGCCCGCGCCTATCAATTGGATATTCGGCCTTTGGATGTTTCCACCCTCGCGCGGATTATGACCAAACGACTCAAACCTCACGCGGAATCCAAACGCATCTCTCTGGACCTCGAACTGGCTCCTGACCTTCCGCATATCCTAGCTGACGAAGACCGCGTAGTGCAAGTGCTAACGAATCTGACAGGCAATGCATTGCAATATACTCCCGCAGGCGGCAGGATAACCATCTCTTCAAAACAAGTTAACAATGAAGTCCAGATCGCTGTCCGAGATACTGGCATTGGCATTCCACCCGAACACCTATCGCATATCTTTGACCGCTTTTACCGCGTGGATAAATCGCGCTCACGTCAAAGTGGAGGCGGAAGCGGCATCGGCCTGACGATTTCGCGCGCCCTCATCGAAGCACACGGCGGACGCATCTGGGTCGAGTCAGCAGGAGAAGGACAGGGAAGTACTTTCACTTTCACATTGCCCATACAAAAATAGCAATAGCGGCGCGTCCATGAAACGCGCCGCTATTTTGATTTATCATTTTATTTACGGTATCCAGTTTGACAACACATTCACGATCAAATCGGGATTAGCAGGATCGTTAGTTTTGAGATGAACCCCGAAGTTATGCGGACCGTCCATGCCTTCATGCATCATGAAGGCACTGGATTCGACGATCGTGCTTTCACCGGGCTTGAGTACCATCGAACCGATGGTTAATTGAGGCGGTCAGCACCCCTCCAGGACTTCGATGTACGGTTCTTCCTTGAAACGCAGTGTGCCGTCGCCTGTGTTGGTGATTTTGATGGCAAAGGTTTTATTGACACCGAAATTCACATCGCCGTAATCAATCTTTTGCTGATCCACAGCGATGGATGGGGTTCCATTGCTATCTCCGCCTTGATTGGCAAAGAAAAATGCCGCAACGATCAACAGGATTCCGCCGAACACGACCAGCGGCCAGGGGAAGGTATTTCTTTGTTTTTGTCCCTTATGTTTTTTGCTCATTGAGTTACTCCTTGATAATTGAATTGAAATGAGTATAGGTATGCAATTAAATCCCAGATTTGTTCTTCGGTAAATATCGAGCCCCACATCGGCATACCCGTGCCCATGCCGCCGCGCAAAATTTTACCCTGTAACAATGCGGGACTTGCGCCGAGCATACGAGTTGGGTCGGTGAAATCTACGGGAGTCTGCATTGTCATGTTATCTGCGCCTGTCATTGTTTGCGTGGACGATTCTCCCGCCGCGGCAAGGTCATCTGCAAAGACTCCATCCCCCGCGCCGTTCTCGCCGTGACAGGCGGCGCAGTTTTGGGCGTAAAGCTGCTGTCCATTTGCGAGGGATTCGGCTGTGGTGTTGGATTGCCAAAGGTAAGCAGCCACATCCCAGCGTTGTGAATCTGTCATTGATGTATTGGACAACTCACCGAATACTTGATAAGGTGAATTTGCGCGATAGTAATCTGTTGATCGGTCAATTGGTAAATTGGCTGCCAACTTTCGTCCGCTGCTTGCCGATGGCTGACTGCTCGGGATAACAGGTGCCTCGTGCGGAGCGTCAATGTCGAGGCCGAGAGTCACATACATCGGAACCCGTTCGACTTCGCCCAGGGCAGGCTCCGCAGGTATCGGGGAGTCCGAAGCGCCCGTCACTTCAATTGTCCCGCGCATCCGCCAGTGATTGAGTCCGCACCAGCGCGTACAGAAGAATGTGTAAATCCCAGGTCTATCAAAAGTCAGAGTGATGTCAGTGACTTTGCCAGGCAGAACATCTACACTCTGCATATCCATCTGGCCGACAGCAAAACCGTGAACAACATCATCTGATGTCAGTTTCAAATGAAGCGGCTCGCCAACATTGACTTTGATGATATCGGGATTCCATCCGCCATCTTCTGCGATTTTAGCATGGATAAGCGGCGTGCGCGCCCAGATAAAGAGCGGCGTTCCGACCGTCGCCAAAACTGCCACCGTAATCAAAATGCGGGAGAGGAGTTCCGAGCGTTTCATAGCAATAACCAGAGCATGGCAAGTGTGGCGATGAAACAATAGATGATGACGGGAATTGAAGATACTTTTACTTCGCCTGCGGCTTTTTGCGCGGTTCGTGCGGACCAGATCAAACCGCCGACAAGCGCCAATGTTTGCGCAGGCGCGAGAATGGAGGTGAGCATGGGTTGCCACGCGGTGTTTGCAGTGCCAAATAAATTCCAACCGAGGCCAAGCGGATCGGATAATGAGACAAAAATGTAGGTTGCATTGGTAAGCACAAAGGATAAGCTGAAGGCGACCCAGAACATCAGACCGAGTGGAAGGAGGGCGGTTGCGAGAGAAGCAAATACCCTCACCCCAACCCCTCTCCCAGCGGGAGAGGGGTTGGGGCTGAGGGAGAGTGAGAAAGAAAATAATCCTGGCAAAATAATAAAGATCATCCCAAGAAAAATAATGACATACATAAACCACGCACTTGTTCCGACGTTATATGCGGCATCCTTGAGCGCTCCCCACGGCCCGAGCAGAACGCCCGCATAGATCATGGCGGAACCAAACATGATGAAGGCTTTGAAGGCTTCATCCATTCTTGTGGATGGCTTGGAAAGATCAGCAGAAAATGGACGAAGGTTGATCGCGATGTTGTCGTGCGGGCAGGTGCGGATACATTCCATGCACAAGCCGCAATAAGTGTTTTTAGTTAATCCGCCAGGGAAGACGTCCCAGGGGCAACCATACCCATTTGCAGAGCCATTGTAGCAAGGCTTGCCATCGCAGGTTACACAAACCTGCTTTTCTTTGATCCGCAATTCAATCGGCGCTGTTTGGGAATACAAGCCGATAAAACCACCAACGGGACAGAGATAACGGCAGAAAGAACGACGTTCGAAAATTGTACTAAGTCCAATGGCGGCGAAGAGCATGGCGGCAAGAACGATAGCGGTTATGTTTGGTGTAGTGAGAAGAACACTACTGAAGAGGGCCAGCAGGAGAAACGAAATATTTTGCAGCCAAATATTTCGCAAGGCTTTCGGCCAGCGTAGGTTGAGCCACTTTGGTTTTTTATCTGGGGGAGTCAATACTGCGCCGCGTTGCAGCCATTCTCCAGGAAGCGGGATGGGACAAACCGCGCACCAACCGCGCCCGAAGAATGGGACGGCCACGAGAATCAGGATCGCCCACCACGCGATCCACACGAAGACAATGCTGAAATTATGACTTCCAACAGGCGTGCCGATGAGTCCCGCAAGGATGGCAAAAACATATCCAACCAGCATCACTATAAATACAGCCAGTTGTGGATAGCGGCTTTTGAGGGCGTTCTTTATAAAAGGGTTGCGGGTAAGTTCCATGGCAGCGAGCAGTTATCAGTGAGCAGTAATCAGCGGTAGGAGACGAGGAAACATCAAGTACCCGATGCTTCCGATTGTTGCGATGATGGAAAGTCCAATCGAACGGTAAAACCATTCATTCTGCCCCACACTTAACTTACCAATCATGAACGGGTGCATCGCTCCGCAGGTGACGTTACATCGAAAACGGAAAGAGCCTGGCTTGTCTGCGAGAAAGGTCAACGTTGCAGTTTGACCTGGGTCGGCTTCGACTGAAATATCGTAACCATCCACATACAGTCCATGTACAACATCCGTGCTGACTAATTCGATGGTAATCGTATCGCCAGGGTTTACGCTCAACTCGGAAGGAGTATATGAAAATTGTCCCGCTTCAATCCGAAAGGTCCGCTCCTGAGGCGTAACGGGGCGGACTGGGAATGGCGCAAAGGCCATTACCAGTCCAGCTATTATAAAGAGGAGGAGAAAGAGACGGGAGCGCATGGGATTAAGGGATGTTCGATGGGCCGTACTTTGAATAGGTCGCGTCTATGTAAGTCCTGGCTTCCTGAGGACTTTTTCCTTCCCGCAGCATCCGCATGACATCCTGCGTAATATCCACGCAGATGGAACAACCAAGAGCATGATTGTCGAATTTGATATTGCCCTGAGTATCCACATCCGAAACATAACAGTCGTAATTCGATGTATGCCCAATATCTCCACAACCGCAATAGCAGGGAATATTTTTTATTACATCGGGGTTGGCCGCGGCAAATTGATAAGCCGTTTGCACTGTCACAGGTGCGGACTGCACTTCCGCGGGCATTTGGTCCATGGACATCATTTGCAGATCAGTGGTTTGCTGAGCTGAGCACGCGGGCAGGCTGGCGAGCGGGATAACGCCGATTAGCACGACGAAAAGAAATTTACGGGAAGTTATCATTTGGGCCATCTCCATTTCAAGCTTCAATCATCATATCCAGATGGCCATTTTCAAGCCAGTGACGAATGCCATGTTGCTTGATGAAAATTGACCTGATTTATCTATATATTTGCCAATCCAGAGTCAATGATAAAACTTGTGGTTGATGTCAGACAGCGTGAAATGGCGTCATAAGCCATACGCCAAATGGCTTATGACGAATGTCGTCACTGTTTTTGATGTTAATCTTCCTCGATAGGGTGTTCCGCTTCGCCCGCCATGAACGGAACGGGTTTCTGCTCGAAGACACGCAAACAGGCGCGGGTGTAGAAATAGACTCGCTCGCCGCGATACAGGGCACTTGGATAATTTGCTGGGTCTTTGAGTTTGCCTCCACAGACGTTTTATATTCAGGTCATTGAATAGTTGTGACGGTTTGAGGCAATTGCAGTTGTCAAAAAATGATTGCAGTGATTGATCATCCGCAATACATAAATAAAACTGCCTCCCCATAATTGTCGGGAGGCAGTCGGGGTGAAACAATATTATTTGCGTTGGAACAACAGTCCAGGTTGCCAGGGAGTGCCGATCTGGACAAGAAGCCAGCGGTCGAGGCCGATCCAGCCTGCTGTTTTCCAGGCAAGGACAAGCAGAATGGACAGAATTAGAAATACAGGGTTGACACTGGCTGAACCTGCCATCATGAAGTTCCAATTCATGAAGCCACCGATGAAGGCTGAAAGCCAGATAAAAATGCCGAGGATCAGCGCGGCGCCAACCAGCAGTTCACCCACAACCACCAGCTTGGCAAACCAGACATAATTGCCGCTATCCAGCATGAATTGAATGAAATTTCGATACCAATCGAAGGCGATCAGCGGACGCGCAGGCGCTTCAGGAATGAGGATGGCGCGTGCCCAGAAACCTTTCAGCGCTTCGCCGCCCTGCATCCAGGCAGGGTTGGTGATCTTGCCCCAGCCCGATTCGATCCACTGGTATCCCAGATACAGACGAATGACGAGCCACAGCCAGGACATGGACTTGCTTGTGAAGAGGGATTGAGTGAATGGAATATTGGCAAGCTGATATTCTTTGGACATGGTTTGTGTTGTCATTTTGTGCTCCTTGAGAGAAATTTTTTGTTCCTTGCTTCGAACCCATCTTACATCTCGCACAAAAGAAACAACAGCGCATATCCGCTTGTTTTGAACTACGCTCTTCTGCTTATGATTTTTATCATGGGGATACCATTCTGAATATCATACTGTCATCAGGCTGGATGTTCGCCTTCGCCCGCCCTGAATGGATCGGAATCCAACAGAAACATATCGAGACAAGCCTGCGTACAGAAATAAATCCATTCGCTGCGGTAGTCTGCGCCTCGATATTTGGATATATCCTTGCGCCAGCGATTCCACGGCCGGCCGATACCGATTCCCGCAATAGCGCCGACCACCCCTGACAGCTGTTGAATCGGTTACGGCCTCACATCAAAAATGGCTTTGCCAACGATGAGATAGCCGAGAATGCCCAGTCCGAAGGACCACATGTACACAACGACAGGACATTCCTGCTTATACAACGATCAACAACATACCATTAACGTTGAAAGCTTAAGATTGCATTTTATTTGTACTGCTATTACCATAGTAGAGCAATTTTGCTCGCCTGGGCGTACGTTGTTTGGCGCATGGAAAAAAGTTGACAGTTCCCCATGAGAACATTACAATATTCTAAATTTCTAATATAAAGAAGATAACAAATGACTGACCGTCAAATATATAAACTACATGCGAGCATCTGCCATACATTAGCCAATCCCAAACGGCTGGAGATCATTGACCGACTGCAAAACCGCGAATTGTCAGTGACTGAACTGGCGGGAGCTTTGGAAATCAGCCAGGCTAACCTGTCGCAACATTTGGCAATTATGCGGCAGAGGGGCATTGTCACATCGCGACGCGAGGGATTGAACGTTTTCTACAAGTTGAGCAATCCCAAGATCATCCAGGCTTGTGAATTGATGCGGCAAGTACTGTTGGAACATTTAGAGACATCGGTTGAGATGGCTCGAGGAAAAACGATGGAAAAGGAACCTGTTTCATGACCGAAACCAAAAAGACAAACTGCCTACTCATTATCAACGATGGCCCTTATGGGAATGAACGCCCCTATAACGCCTTGCGGCTCGCTATGAATCTCGCCAAACGACCCGAAACACATGTGCGCGTATTTTTGATGGGTGACGGCGTGCAGTGTGCCGCGCGCGGACAGGAAACACCACAGGGATACTACAACACCGAACGTATGTTGAGTTCTGTTCTGCGTGGCGGCGAAGTGGCAACCTGAGGCACATGCCAGAAGGCCCGAGGTCTCGGGCAGGACGCATTAATGGAAAACATCCAAAACGGGAGCATGGAATTGCTCACCGACTGGACGCTGGCAGCAGACAAGGTGCTGGTGTTTTAACGCGAGGAATCTGTGACGCGCGAGATTCGCATCCAACTTCAGACCGACAACTGTCATGCCTGCCACCGCTGTCTGGCGGCTGAGGTTTGCAAAGTGCGCGCCATCATGCGGATTGACGATGATGAACCGCCCTACATTGACATCGAACGTTGCTATGACTGCCGCTTGTGCATCCCCGCCTGTCCCTTCGGCGCATTCCAAGTTATGAGCTACATTCGATTATCGGCAAACATCATATATTGAATCTGGAGGTGAAATTATGACTGGTAAAACTGTGCTTATCCTGGGCGGAGGCATCGGCGGGTTGGTCGCCGCCAACGAATTGCGGCTGCTATTACCTTCCAAACACCGCATCGTGTTGGTCGAGAAGAATCCTCAGCACGTTTTTGCGCCCTCCTTCCTGTGGCTGATGACTGGTGACCGCCAGCCGGGACAGATCACGCAGGATGTGCGCCAGCTCGTGCATCGCGGCGTCGAGTTGATCCTGGCTGAAGCGCAGGCGATTGACCTATCCAATCGCCGCGTGCAGACCAGCACGCAAACGATCAACTTTGATTATCTTATCGTTGCCCTCGGCGCGGAGCTCGCCCCCGGCGCGATCCCCGGTTTGGCGAAAGCCGCGCACACCTTTTACACATTCGATGGGGCGGCGAAATTGCGCGATACTTTGCGAAATTTCGCCGGTGGAAAGGTGGCGGTGGTTGTAAGCTCCCTGCCTTATAAATGTCCCGGCGCGCCGCATGAAGGCGCCATGCTGATTGCCAATACGCTTCGTCAGCGCGGCTTGAGCGATACAACCGAGGTGCATCTGTTCACGCCGGAGCCGCAACCCATGCCAGTGGCGGGACCCGTCCTGGGTGATGCGGTGAAACAAATGCTGTCGGACCGAGGCGTTGCCTTTCATCCATTGCATAAATTGACGCAAGTGGATTCAAGCGCACATGAGCTTGCCTTCGATGGACAAGGATCGTTCCGCTACGACTTGCTGGTCGCCATCCCGCCTCACCGCGGGCCGCGCATCGCCCAGGAAGGTGGGATGACCAATGAGGCTGGCTGGATCCCGGTGGACCGATCTACTCTCCAGACGAAGCACGCAAATGTGTACGCGATTGGCGACGCGACAGCCATCTCCATTCCCGGGCGCTGGAAGCCCGATGTGCCCATGATGTTGCCAAAAGCCGGCGTGTTTGCCCACGCCCAGGCTGAAGTGGTTGCGCGCCGCATCGCCGCTGAGATCGCGGGGGTGGGCGTGCAAGATAATTTCCCTGGCATCGGCTACTGTATGCTGGAAGCCGGTGAAAGTCTGGCAGGATTCGCGTATGGCAATTTCTTCGCCGAACCGTCGCCGCAGATCGAACTTCATAAGATGGGCAAATCCTGGCATCTTGGCAAAGTATTGTTCGAGCAGTGGTGGTTGTCTCCCCGCGGCTTGAAACGCGAGACACTGCGCCTGGCCCTGTCGCTTGGCGGCAGGATGCTCGGCATACCGATCAGCATTTAATCTACCTTCGCGAATTCTTTATCGAATCTTTACATCAGCGTGGGAGAATGTAGGAAACGTAATTGAAAAAACTTTTGAAAGGAGAACGACTATGTGTGGTTGTATGTTAATGCACGCGGCGATGGATCATGAGGGACACCAGACCTCCACCCAGCCCGCCTCCACGCCGCAAGCCAACGTGATGCCTGCCGCCAGCGGACAGCGATGTGCTCACTGTGACTTCCCACTGGGACAGGGTTTTGCTTTTTGTCCGAACTGTGGCATGAGTCTCAAAACGGCAGAGTGTTCGGCCTGCGGACAAAAGGTTGATCCGAATTGGAGCGCGTGCGCTTACTGCGGCTCTCCACTCGGCGAAGTGGAAAAACAACCAGCCCGTCATTAAGTGCTGAGGTGTTTTGCCAGAAAATAAATCTTGAAGGAGTGAATGATGAACAAAGTTAATTGGACTGTGGTTGTTGTGACCGTCATTATCGCCCTACTCGTCTTGATGTTTGGCGCAAGTCTGTTGGGCGGTTCGGGATATGCCAGATGGGGATATGGCGGGTGGGGAATGATGGGCCCATGGATGATGGGCGGCATGTTCTTCATGTGGCTGATTCCCATTGGCTTTCTCGTATTGACTATATTTGGCATCGCCTGGCTGGTACGGGCGATAAGCGGCGGAAACACTCCACCCGCCCATACTCTTACCTGCCCCTCCTGCGGGCGCGGCGCGCAGGCTGATTGGAAAAACTGTCCATATTGTGGATCAGCATTGGCGAAGTAACCCATTCCGTAAACGATAGTGGGCACAGAGATTTCTCTGTGCCCACTATTTTTTTATTCCACGATCAACTTGCCGCGCAACATCCCCATCTGGCATTGGAAGCCATACTCGCCAGATTTATCGGGCGTGAATTCAAGTGTCACTTGTTCGCCTTCAGGCAATAACGCGTTTTGATTGAAATCGGGGAACAGGACTTTTTCGGAGCAGGCTGAACTTTCCTGGCGCGTGAACGTCAAGCGCACGGGGCGGTTCTTCTGAACGACGATCACATCGGGTGTGTAACCGCCCTTCACGGTGATCGCCACTTCCTGCGCGCCCGATTCAGAGACTGCAACGCGTGTCTGTGCCTTGGTTGCGAACCAGAAATACCAGGCAATCAGGATCGTTAGAACGATGCCTGAAAGAATTACGAAGATTTGCAGATTGGACATCTTATGTTCCTTTATATTGTTTGAGTTGTTGTTTCAGCATTGCAACGGTTGGAAAACCTTTAATGCCTTCTGGCGTTGCATAGATACGACAACTCAATGAATAATTTTCACGTTCCTCAGACCAAAGGTCTTGACCATCTACGCGGAAGTGCGGTGAGCCAAGAAACTTCAATCGAGCCGCGTCGTTATCGTCGTTCACTCTAACCATCTCCACAGAAGCGGTCAGGCCTTCTTCTTCAAGAGTAGTTTCCAGATTCTTCAATCCGTTTTTCCATGAGGGACAGCCATCGAAATAGAGAAGTTCAATTTTCATCCTGCCTCATTTCACGCTGAACTTGGGCTTGAATCCGCGCAGACGATTGGCGTTGCCCACAACCGTGACCGACGAGAACGCCATCGCCGCGCCAGCAATCAACGGATTGAGCAGAAGCCCGAAGAAGGGGAACAGCAGTCCCATCGCAACGGGCACGCCGAGTGTATTGTAAATGAACGCGCCGACCAGGTTTTGATAGATGTTCTTCATCGTGGCACGGCTGACTTCGATGGCGGTGACCACGCCTTTGAGACTGCCCTTGATGAGCGTGATATCGGAGGCTTCGATGGCGACGTCTGTGCCTGTACCGATGGCGAGACCGACATCCGCTTGCGCAAGCGCGGGAGCATCGTTGATGCCGTCGCCAACCATCGCAACCTTTTTGCCTTCTGCCTGTAATAATTGAATATTGTTTGCCTTATCTTCAGGAAGGACTTCAGCCAATACACGCGTCACGCCGACCCTGCGCGCAATGGCTTCGGCGGTGCGGCGGTTGTCGCCCGTGATCATCACCACTTCGATGCCCATACCTTGCAAGACTTTGATGGCTTCAGCGGAATCTTCCTTGACCGTATCTGCCACTGCAATGATGCCCGCGGCCTTGCCATCGAGCGCGATAAACATCGGAGTCTTGCCATCATCGGCAATTGACTTTGATTGTTCTTCCAATGAGCCGAGGGCAATCTTCTCGCGGTTCATCAACTTGAGATTGCCGATTAATATGTTTCTTCCCTCGACCTTTGCCGAGACACCGTGACCAGGAATTGCGTCAAAGTCCTTTACTTCTGCCAGTTCCAATTTGCGAGCCTGAGCGCCTTCCACAATCGCCTGAGCTAATGGATGTTCGCTGACTTTTTCAACCGAAGCCGCCAACTTCAATAACTGATCACTGGTTACTGACGACTGCTCACTGATTACTATGTCAGTTAATTCAGGTTTCCCTTTCGTGATCGTACCTGTTTTATCCAGCACAACCGTATTCAAAGCGCGCGCGGTTTGAAGTGCTTCACCCGAACGAATTAGAATCCCATTTTCGGCGCCTTTGCCAATACCAACCATCAGGCTCATCGGTGTGGCAAGTCCCAGCGCACATGGACAGGCAATGATCAGCACGGTCACACTCGTAACCAGCGCATAAACCAGTTGAGGTTGCGGCCCAACCACGAACCAGGTGACGAAGGTCCATACAGCCAGTATCATCACAACGGGAACGAAATAACCGGAAACCGTATCGGCAAGGCGGGCAATCGGCGCTTTGGAATTCTGCGCGTCCTGCACCATCTTGACGATTTGCGCCAGTGCGGTATCTTTGCCAACTTTTGTTGTGCGGAACTTGAACGCGCCCGTCTTGTTGATCGTCGCGCCGATGACTTCATCGCCCATCTTTTTGGAAGAGGGCAATGATTCACCTGTCAGCATGGATTCGTCTACTGCGGAACTACCTTCGACGATGACGCCGTCCACCGGGATTTTCTCGCCAGGGCGAACCTGGATCACATCACCGACCAAAACTTCTTCAACGGGTAGATCCATCTCTTTGCCATCGCGGATGACACGCGCAGTTTTGGCTTGCAAGCCAAGCAGTTTCTTGATCGCTGAGCTGGATTGTCCTTTGGCGCGTAGTTCAAGCGCCTGTCCCAAAACAACCAACGCGATGACCACTGAAACAACATCATAAAAAGGCTCTGATGTCCCTTCTGGGAAAACAGATGGAAATAAAATCGCAAAGGTCGAATATAACCACGCCGCACCTGTGCCGAGCGCAATCAGCGTGTTCATGTTTGCCGAGCGATGTTTGAACGACGCCCATGCCCCTGTAAAGAAATCACTACCCGACCAGAACATGACGGGCAATGTCAAAAGCGCAGTCACACCCCATAACAAACGCAATGTGTCCATGTTCAAGTTTTTCAGGAACGGCACGAACTGATAATAAGCCGTTGCCAGCACAGGCACAGAGATCGCGGTTGCGAACCAAAACTTATTCATCAAGCGGCGATACTCGCGCGCGTGGGCTTCTTCCTGCTGGTCCACGGGCGCGTCGCTCAATGCGGGGCGCGGCTTGTAGCCCCAGGTTTCAATCGCCGCATTCAATTGCGAGAGCGTGGTCTTTTGCGGAAGATAATCCACCGTCGCTTCCTGCGTCGCAATGTTGACGGTCGCATTCAAAACGCCTTGTGTGGCTTTCAATTCATCTTCGATGGACTTCACACACGACGCGCAACGCAGATTTTCGATTCCGATTTTGACGTTCGCGCCGCCGATTTGAAAGCCAATAGATTTGACCGCGCCCACGAGTCGCGACACATCCACCTTCTGCGCGTCATACTGGACCTCAAGCCTGTTCGCTGTTACATTGACTTTCACATCACCTACGCCGTCGAGCGCGCGCAGAGCAGAATCAAGGTGAGTCGAATGCTCCTTTAACGGCAAGCCGCTCACGGGTAGTTCGATGCGGGTGAGAGTCCGTTCGGGGTTGAATCCCGTCGTCGCGGAGGTCATCACATAATTGTGCGGGTCATTGTCGAATTGATCCAGACAGGATTGAGAGCAAAAATTAAACGTCTGCCCCATGTGCTCGCGTTTGGCGAAAGCGCTTTGAGGTTCGATTTCCATTCCACAAACCGGGTCATGTAGTTTCATAGTTTACCTTCCTTGTAAGAGATGAGAATAGTATATGCCGATTTGATGAGGCGGGATAGCGGTTATCGGCCTGGTTCATTATAAGCAAAATGGCCTATTGGAAAATAGGCCATTTGAAAAGGTGCGAATATGCTTTTTTATTTCAATGCCGTGCCGCAGTAGGGACAATTTTGCCAGTCGGCTTGCACGCCTTTCCCGCAATTGGGGCAGGGACTCTGAGAAGATGGCGGCGTGCTATTGCTGACGTTCCGCACAAGCCAGGCAATGCCCAGCACGGTCAGCACGAGGAAGCCGAGGGGGATCAGCCACATGAAGATCATGCCGATCCATCCAAAGGGAGAGTAACCCCAGCCCATCCCGCAATACCCGCGTGCCCGGATCAAGGCCGCGTTGCTTGTGCGACCAGCGCCGCGCCGCAATAGGGGCAGGTTGTCCAATCGGTTTCTACAGGGCGTTCGCAGTTCCAGCACGCAGCGGGTTGGGGCTGTCCCGGCTTTTCACGGAACAGCGCATAGAGCAACGATCCGACCATCCCCACAAACGCCAAAATCATCACCAGCCCGACCGCGCCGGTGTATCCGCCCAAGAGACCACGATTGGCAGGCGCGCCCATCATCGTCGTGTGGTCACCGGATATGTCCATTCCACCCATCATCTCCGTGTGATCGCCGCTCTCCATCATGCCGGTGCCGGGTTGCCCACTCAATAATAGCCAGATGCCCATCACGCCGACAGAGGCCGTCAGCAGGAGGGCGACGGCGACGATGACGATTGTGCGCGCATTCCACTGGAAGGTTTTCATCTCGGCCTCCTTCATGATACCCGCGTAACCATGGGCAGGGCAAACAGCGCGATGAAGACCGCCGCATACAGTATAGCCAACATCATGTATGGTGCAGTCGCGAGCGGGCGAGGGCAATTTCCTTTAGCCGCGCCGCAGATGCGCCGGATGGCCCACACGGAGATGATTAATCCTACAACTACCAGCCCAATCTCCAGCACCTGCCAAAGCCACAAGTTGGGCGCGCCTTCAGCGGCAGCCTGTGGAAGTTTACCCACCAGTCCGGCCAGCGCGCCCGGCACCAGCGCGTATCCATTGAACAGATGCCCGAGATTATGGCCGATATGCGTAAGCAGGGCCAGCGGCAGGAAGGCAAATCCGAAGCGGCACATCTCGGCGTGGCACGACTGATGGGTGAGACGCGCGTAAATCTGCGACGCCAGAAAGAATAATCCTGTTGCGAGGCCGACGCACGCGAGAATCAACGCGCCGTAGAGCACAGCATCGTTCGAGAGCAAGGGCAGGGACGCGGCGGCGTACTCACGCAGGGTCGCCCATGGTTCCGTCATCACCAATCCCTGAAAAATCACCACGCCGATGGCGACCACGCTAATCAGCGCGTTCTCCAGCACTTCTTTCTTTTGGGTGACAAACTCACGGCTGGGCGGGCGCAGGCGAATGCTGATGGCGTCGTTGGGGCAAGCCTTGAGGCAGTTGCCGCACGTCGAGCAATAGCGGTTAGTCTCCATGATCTTGGGCACTTGATGGAAGGGGCAGCCCGGCAGATCGTCGCGCCCAAAGTAACAGTAAATGCCCTTGCAGTGATTCGCCAGGCACACGTTGGGATCGGCGCGCACTTCCACCACGCTGCTCATGGCGAACACGCCCGACCACGCGCCCAGCGGGCACAAGTGGCGACACCATGTCCAGCGCTCAAAGACCAGCCCGCTCACCACCGCGCCAATGGTGAAACTCCACAGGATGAAGCCGGTGATCAGCGGCGAGACCGAGGCGCGCGTGACTTCTTCAATCCAGGCCTGATACAGAATCGCAATACCCAACAGGACGGCAACCAACCAGCGTTTCTTGAACAGTTCTGGCGCTTTGAGGTTGAGACCGATCCTGCGGTGGACAATATCAGACAGTGCGCCCATGGGGCAGACCGCGCACCACACGCGGCCAACGACCAAATAACTGATCGCCAACAGGGGCCACCACACGACCCAACTCATCACCGTGGCGAAGTTGAGGCGCGGGTCGCGCGGACCGAAGAAGGCGGAATAGGCGAGGGCGATGAGAAAGCCTATCATCATCCATCGGCCCACCCAGGGGAAGAACGGGTGCTTGAGCAAGCGTTTGCCGTAATGCTCAAACGCTCCCATCAATCCGGGACGTGGCGGGGTGGCACCTACCTTGAGCGGCCCGGCGGCCAGTGTTTCAAGCAGGATGATGGATTGAGGATTGTCCTTCGGTGGATCGCTCATAGCGGGTCCTAATGTTGCGTAGTTTGGGATTGCTACTACACCTTGCGAGTCTGAGGTTTAGCTACCCAACTTTTGGATAGGCAATTTACGAAGGCGCAATATGAATTTTTTTATTTCAATGCCGTGCCGCAGTAGGGACAATTTTGCCAGTCGGCTTGCACACCCTTCCCGCAATTGGGGCAGGAATTCTGAGAAGCTGGCGGCGTGGAATTGCCGATATTTCGCACGAGCCAGGCAACGCCGAATACTGCCAGAACAATGAGGCCGAGGGGGATCAGCCACATGAAGAGCATACCGATCCAGCCGAAGGGAGAGTATCCCCAGCCGCCCATCATGCCAGGTCCGCCCATCATGCCCCAGCCACCGTAGCCCCAGCCACTCATCATCATGCCTCCTCCAAACAGGAGCAGGAGAACAATGATACTTATAACTGCAACAACCAACCAATTGATTTTTTTCATTTTCTTTTTCCTTTTACAAAGTCTGTCCGCAGTGCGGGCAGTTTTTCCAGTCGTCCTGCGCCGCTTGATTGCAATGCGGGCAGGCGCGGCTGGCGGCAGGTTTCAGGACATTGACAAGATTATTGCCTGAGACGGCGTAGACCACCAATCCGATCAGTAACAGAGGGACAATCCACATGAGAAACATGATTTACTCCTTTTTTGATGATCCAAGAATATCAGGCATGATTAAAGATTTTGTAAAGACCACAAAAAGAGTAGATGAAGATTCTTGAGAGATTTTGCCTCGCAGAAACAAGCAGAATGGCTTGTCCAAAAGACAGGCCATTCAAGGAGAAGAGAAGATGCTAATGCTGGTGCGCGTGTTCGTCAGCTTTACCGAGATACTTCTCAGGCTCTTTATCGAAAGCCTGCTTACAGCCGAGAGAGCAGAAGTAATAGGTTTGTCCGTTGTACTCAGACTTACCAGCGGCGATGACGGGGTCAATGTCCATGCCGCAGACAGGGTCATATACTGTAGTTGCCATAGGCTATCTCCTTTTGTTTGATTTGATTGTCAATTGTCGTATTAAATAGACTTGTCTGACCAGAACCGTAATATCCAAATGATATATGCAATTTTGCCTATATTTATTTCTCAAGCGGATAGCCCGCCTGTTCCCATTCCACCATGCCGCCAGTGAGATTCCAAATATTGGTATATCCAAGCGAAACAAGTTTCTCTGCCGCGATTTCGCTCATGCGGCCGCTGCGGCAGTACAAAACGATTTTCGCATTTATATCGGCGGGCAATTGCGACAGGTATGCTGGCCCAGTGATCTGATCATACGGAATGGATAAATCCGTGTTTGCAATGTTCCCTTCAAATGGGATATGCACATTCACGAACACAAAGTCCTTGTTCTTCAGCATGGCGTTCAATTCCTGCGCGTTGAGGTTGGTGTATGCGCCGCCGCCCGCGCTGACTTTTTCGCCAGAGATTTCCACGGGCTGGCCCTGGCACGCAGTCAGAAAAAAGAAAGTTGCAAGGAGTAGAAATAAAAATCGTTTCATTGTGTTCTCCTGTTGTAAGTCAGATTGACCCTTCGGCTGTGCTCACTTGTGCCTGCGGCACTGGCGCAGGCAGGGCAGGCAATCCGACCTATGGATTGAGTGTATGCCTACGGCAAAGTTTTTAAGTACTCGAACAAATCCGCAAGATCATCCTCGTTGAACGTCCAGCGGGGCATATCCCTATCAAGCGATTCGCCATCAGGATGCTGGCCCAGGACAACAGCCTGCCGAAAGGTCTCCAGATCATATTCTCCAGCATGGGTATCGCCGCTTCCATGTTCGTCCGCCTCGCTGGCCAGCGCCGCGTAGCGTATATCGGGCGCATCCATCTGTTGCATGTGCATCCAATGCAGTCCGCCGCGTCCATCTATACCATGACAGGAAACACAGGCTAACTGCCCGCCCATCATGCCACCATAAGCCGGACCACCAGTGTAAGAAATGTAATCACCTTTGTCATTGACAGCGGTGAAGTAAATTTGTTCACCATTGGAAGCATAGTTCCAGTTTGAAACAGGACTCATGCCGCGTGGAGACATGCCGGCAGGCCAGGAAATTCCGCAGGCCATCACAAACATGCCGCCCAGGATTATCAGAAGTACAGGTTTCGGTTTCATAATCCTAAATCGTCCTTGCTTACACGGGCCACGATCATCTTGAAAATACCGCTCATACCAAGTTCCTCTATTTGCTCGATTTCCAACCCGGCTTTACGAACATTATCAACGGTCTGGCGATTGATGTTGGCGCCCATCATGCGAACCACCAGCGGGTTGAGCCAGTCCATGATCCGCCCTAGCGCAGGATTGGATGAACGCATATGTTCAAGCAATAATATTTTTCCACCGGGTTTGACCACCCGTTTCATTTCCCGGAGACCGAGCACGGGCTCTGACACGGAGCAAAAGACGAAGGTAGCAAGAGCAGTGTCGAAGGATGAATCTGGAAAACCCAATGCCTGGGCATCGCCCAGATGCAGGTCCACCTGTGATTGGATGCCCAGCCTCTGCATCCGCTTCTCGGCGTGTACAAGCATGCCCGGCGTCAGGTCAATGGCAGTGACGCGGACGCGGCTCGGATAACAGTGCATATTTTTGCCTGTACCCACACCGACTTCAAGTATGGAGGCGCCGTTTACCTGTCCCCAAAGCCGATCCCGCCAGGGACGAAAGCGCCTCTCAGCCATGGCCTCCATCACGTCATAAAAACCGGACAGGCGTTGGTAGCGGCGGCGGGTGATTTCGGTGGCGCGTTGGTCGATTGTGAGATTCATGATCCTCCATTCACAGCCTGCCCGCCCAAGCAGCCGATATAGGCTGGCACAAGCGGCTACACACATGGCGAAAGAAAATGCCCATCAAACCAGAACTTGGGTAAGTTCCGCGGGCCGTGTATCGAGCGGGTGTCTCCGCATAGAACCAGGGGATGCAGTTCACTTCCAAAGTTGCGAGACCAAAAATAATTATGACCACTCCCCCGATACGTCCCAGTTCGTATTTGTACGCTCCCAATAATTGGCCAAGCACCGTCACCGAACCGCCCCAACCGACGACAAAGACCAGCGATAAGCCAAGCACGAACAGAAGCGCGCGCAAAAATATTTTCAGTCTTTCGCCTTGAGATGAAACCAGTGCAGTTGCCGTTTCAGATGTCGTGAACATACCTGCTTAAAATGAGATGGGTAGATGATAAGCAAAACCCCACTTCTGCATCAGCGCAGGATGGCGGGGATATGAATAGGCAATACGGCTTATTATTTTTGGCCCCGCGCGAACGCCCTATCCACATGATATAGGAGAAATACCTTCTCACATCATGGGTACTTTCCTCTCACAATATTGACCTCTTCCTTCGCCAACCCATACAACTTATAGGCCACTTGATCAATCTCCTCCTCCCACTTGGACGTATCCGCCTGCCGAAGGTCCCGCTGCTGGGCGTACTCCCTGCCTGATAATAATACCGATAACCGCAATTACAGCCGCTCCAACTCCGTCCCAAATGAGCTTGGCTGTCATTTTATGTTTGCGGTTGCGTTCCCACCTTTGCTCTCGTTTCGTTTTTGAACTCATAAAAACTCCATCATTATCGAAGCAGGCGTCAACAACCAACTGACGCCCGCTTCACCCAGTGAGTGACCGGATCTGCACCCCAATCAACCACTTGTTATTTGACGGTAATTGGCAGCATCATACCTGCTTCATAATGACCTGGCGTGTGGCAGGCAAACTCAAGACTTCCAGCAGGCGCAGGCTCGGTAAAAGTATAGTCAAAGGAGGCTGTTGCGCCAGGAGTCAGTTCATCTGCCTCGATCATGGCCAGGGCTGTTTCGTCCAATGCTTCCATATCCATGGCCATACCCATTTGGCTTTCCTGCAATGGCGCCATGATCATGATTTCATGCTCCACTGAACCTGCATTGGTCACCACGAAATGATAGGGAACACCTGCTTTGAAGTCGGTTATGGATGATTCAAATCCAAACTCCGTCAAGGTGATCTTGACATCGTTAGTTTTCTGTCCCCCGCAGGCGGTCAACAGCAATCCTGCGGTAAGCAAAACAACAAAATATTTTCTAAATTTGGACATTTTTTCTCCTTTTGGAATGAATTATATCATACCAAGTTTAGGCAATTTGGCCTATGCGCGATTTGATATTCGGGCAGGCAGTTTTCCCTCCAAAGCGTTCTTGATGGCAGCCACTGTTTTTATATTTGTTTTCTGGTTGGGAGTATCTGCAATTGAAAGCCATGTCTGTCCATCATTGCCATGCAGAATCAACGTGACTGGTTCCAGCGCTTCGCCATAAACGAGCAGAACGAGCATCTGGCAGTCGCATGCGCTTGTCCCATGATGAGGACAGGGACAATCTTTCAGCGCATGACGCGCAGTATGCAGGTCAAAAGTCCGCATGACGCGCAATCCGCTCTTCATTAGGTTTTGGCTTGACCATTGCAGAGCCTCGTCACAGGAACAATCTAGGGTGAGAAATGGGGAGAACATATTCATAACGCGCCTCAGGTTTGGTAACGCTATTTTAGGGATTCCTTCAATAAACATTCAGGGCTACTTCACTTATTTATATATAAGCAAAATTGCCTATCGCCCTCAACCGCCATCTGGCGCAAGGCAATCTCTTGGCCTTTGAGCGGTGGAAGCGCTACATGCGATCAGCTCTTACCGGAAAGCGGTTTATGTTTTCACTTTGCAGGGTAAAATTATTACATGATCACTTACTGCGATTACTGTAATTCTCGTCCTGAAGATGCATTTAATAAAAGCTATCATGATACTCAATACGGTTTTCCCTTAACTGATGATAGCCTGCTCTTCGAACGTCTCATTCTTGAGATCAATCAGGCCGGGCTTTCATGGATTACGATTTTGAAGAAGGCCGACAATTTCCGCTCCGCGTATGGTCAATTTGATGTTGATATCATCGCATCTTATGGCGAATCAGATCGTTCTCGATTGCTGAGCGATGCTGGGATCATTCGAAATCGTCTCAAGGTTAATGCTGCGATTGAGAATGCACGGCGTATCCAGGGGCTGCGTAGTGAGTGCGACTCATTCAAGAATTGGTTAGATACCCATCACCCGCAAACATTGGAGAACTGGACCAAACTTTTTAAACGCACTTTCATATTTACAGGTAGTGAAATTGTCAAAGAATTTCTTATGAGCACAGGATATCTTCCAGGTGCTCATACATCTGATTGCCCAATTTTTGGAATTGTCCTTGCTAAGCGGCCGGCCTGGCATGTGCGATGAATTCCAAAAATACCTTTTATAGAAATAAACCCGTTGAAAGTACCATCCTTTTTTCGCAGGTATTGTGTTCAAGTCTGTAAAAAACCATCGTCTTCACTGGCGGTGAGATCGTAATGAGTTTCTTATGTCCACGGGATATTTGCGCGGTGCGCATCAGAAGGATTGTCCCATTTATCAAAATGTTGCCGCGCAAAAACCGGCGTGGATGAGAAAGTAATAAGTTCGCGTTACCTTGTATACTTGGGGAAATGATGAGTCCAACATTTGTCATAGCCGGTATTCTCACTCGGGAATATATCCTGCCTCCATTGGGCAACCCGCTGATCGATTCGCCTGGCGGCAATTTGCTGTATGCGGCAGGCGGGCTTGCGGTTTGGGACGCGAACGCGAATGCAGGCCTGCTTGGGCGTGTAAGCGAGGACTATCCACATGCATGGCTGCGCGACCTCGAAAAACGCGGCTTTGATATTCGCGGTATTCTCAGACTTCATGAATCACAAAAGATTGAGCCTCGCAGTTTCATTGCATACACTAATTCAAATGAACGCAGCCATTCCAATGCAGTTTCGCATTTTGCACGCCGCCAGCTCACTTTTCCAAAAGCCCTGCTTGGCTATCACCCTGTGGATGAAGCGCGCAAAGACCTGCGCGAACCAGATGCCGCCTCTCCTGCCGCGCTGGATATGCCAAAAGATTTTCGGGATGTCCGCTATGTGCATCTCTGCCCCTTTGACTTTGTCAGCCAGAGCCAGATGGTCAACCTCTTCAAAGGCGGCGAGGATCAAACCGTCAGCCTGGACCCTGCTCCCGGCTATATGACTCCAAGCTTTTGGCGTGACCTGCGTTTGGTATTGCAAGGTGTTACAGTCTTTCAACCATCAGAAGATGAAATGCGCGCGCTCTTCTGGGGTGAGACCAATGATTTGTGGGAGATGGCGCGCAAGGTCAGTGACTATGGGCCGCAGATCATTGTCATCAAACGCGGTTCCCTTGGTCAACTCGTATATGATGCGGCCGGTAATCATCGCTATGAGATTCCTGCCTACCCCTCGCGGCTGGCAGACCCAACCGGCGCAGGTGATGCATTCTGCGGCGGCTACCTGGCAGGCTTTCAGAAGACAAATGACCCTCTCATGGCGGCAATATATGGAAGCGTTTCCGCTTCACTGAAAATCGAAGGCAGCGGACCATTCTATCCGCTGGAGGTTCTGCCCGGGCTGGCTGAAGCGCGTTTACACTCCTTAAAAGAAATGGCGCGGGAGATATAAAGGATGAAGTGGAACTTTCAACATTTAATGTTTAAAGTTCAACGTGCATTCCTTGTCTACCTGTGTACTTACACCCATGAATAATCTTCCAACACAAATCATTGACCTTGCCATCCGAATACAACAAATCCCTGCGCCAACTTTTGCGGAAGGCCCGCGCGGTGAATTTGTGCGAGCTCTTTTTATCAAAGAAAAACTTAAAGATGTTTCAATGGATTCATCGGGAAATGTCTTCGCGCGATTGCCGGGGAAACAGAAAAAGGCGCAGGCGTTGGTCGTATCTGCTCATTTGGATACCGTCTTCCCTGCCAGTATCAACTCGCAGATTAAAGAAGAAGCGGAAAGGATCGTCGCGCCGGGCATCGGAGATAATTCCATCGGCGTTGCGGCGTTGTTTGGTATCATCTGGTCTTTGCGTGAAAGAAAAATTGATTTGAAACACGATGTTTGGTTTGTAGCAAATGTAGGTGAGGAGGGGCTGGGTGACCTGCGCGGAATGCGCGGGGTGGTGGAAAGGTTTGGCAAGGGTGTGTTTGGTTATCTCGTGCTTGAAGGGCTTGCACTTGGGCATGTCTATCATCGCGCAATTGGCGTGAAGAGGTATCGCATTACCGCAAAAACTGCGGGCGGACATTCATGGTCGGATTATGGCCAACCTTCGGCGGTGCATGAGCTTGCTTCATTGATCACACAACTGACTGCGATCCGATTGCCGCGTAAACCGCGCACGACGATGAACGTTGGCACGATTGGCGGAGGTACGGGCGTCAATGTGCTGGCCTCAGAAGCAAAATGTGAATTAGACTTGCGTTCGGAAGATCCAAACATGCTGGCGAAGCTGGTGCATCAAGTGGAAGAATTGATCATTCAGGCAAGCCGCGCAGGTGTGAAGATCGTGGCGGAAGTCATTGGTGAAAGACCTGCGGGCGCGATTTCGGCAGAGCATGAATTAGTGCAATTGGCAGTTAAGTGTTCACAGGAACAAGGTTTGGATGTAATCCTCACGACAGGCTCAACCGACGCGAATATTCCATTGAGCCAAAATATTCCCGCCGTTGTCATGGGAATTACAACAGGCGGCGGCGCACATACAACCAATGAATATATTGATATCAATCCATTGAAAAAGGGGATAGAAAGTTTGGTGAGGTTTGTAGAGTTGGCGGGGGAGAAGTAGTCACTTCAACCCAAGCACCGTAAACACCTCCAGCGGATGCACCTTGCCTTTCACTTTCATTTCGGCATGGGGTTTGGCTTCCACCTGTTTCTTGACTCGTTCATACGCATCCTTGCTGATCAGGATCTGGTTGTTGGCCGAGTTCTCCTGGATGCGTTTGGCTGTGTTGACACTGTCGCTGATCGCAGTGTACTCCAATCTTTTATCGGTGCCGATCAAACCGAGCACTGCGTCACCGTAATGAATGCCAACGCCAAAGGCCAGGTGTGCATCTTGCGGCAATTCTTTGTATAAATTTTCAACGGAAGCGCGGATGGCAAGCGCGGTTTTTACTGCTCGCAAGGTGTGGTCCGGTTGAGGCACAGGCGCATTGAACCATGCCATGATGGCGTCGCCCATGAATTTATCAATCGTGCCTTCCTGCATGAGCACGGCTTCAGCCATTGCGGCAAGATAGCGGTTTAAGATACGCACCAGTTTTTCCGGGGCTTTTTTTTCGCTATAGGTTGTAAAGCCGCGGATATCAGCGAACAAAACGGTGATGTCCACACGTTTTCCGCCGAGTTGTAAACTGTTCGGGTCAAGCTGCTCGATGACAGCGGGGGAGACCATGCGTTCAAAGAGACGGCGCTGCGCTTCCAACTTCTTTCGTTCTGTCAGGTCGTCGAGCACGATTGCCACACCTTGAGTTTTCTGCCCCGCATCTTTGAGAGGTGAGAGGTTCAACCGCCAGTCCACCATGCCATGCCTGGGTAGGTTGTGGCTGATCTCAAGGTCTACGATGGCTTTGTCCGTTATGCGGACTTGCGTCAGATGCGGCTCAAGCTCACTTGAAACAGAAGCAAGCGCCTCGTTAAGATGATGACCGATAATGTCACTTGAGGCGGCGCCGAGAATCTGTTCTGCGGCTCGATTTGCAAGAGTGACCTGATTCTGCACATCCGCAGTGATCACCCCGCTGGCGATGGATGCGAAAACGTTGTCCATCAGGTTTTTGAGCGCGGTCACTTCTTCGAGCGTGTGTTTGAGCGAGGAGAACAGGCGCGCGTTTTCAATGGCCACTGCGGCCTGGTTTGCAAACGCGGTGAGCAGGTCCCTTTCACTTTCGGCGAAGATGCCCGTGCGGATGCGGTTATCGGCATAGATGACGCCGATCAGTTCGTTTTTTACTTTGAGGGGTACGCACAAAATGGAACGCAGGTTAAACGCAACGATGCTTTCCTGATCCAAAAAGCGCTGGTCTTCCTGGGCATTGGTGGTGACAATGGCTTCACCTGTTTCGATCACGCGCCCCACAACGGTGCTGCTGACATTCTTTTCTGATGAATTGATGGATTCCATTTCCCAATTGCGTCCCATGCGAATGGTCATTTCGCCTGTTTCATCCCGTAACATCAGGAAGCCGCGCTCTGCTTTTGTCAGGCGCACGATGTTGTCCATCACGATGCGGAGCACTTCATCGAGTTCAAGTGATGAATTGACCACCTGTCCAACATCGGCAAGCGCCAGCATGTTGCTGCGTTCCTTTTGAAAGGCTTGTATCTTTTCGCTGATTTGTACCAGTGATGTTTGCAGGTTACGCAGATCGCCAGTTGTATTTTTGGGAAGTTTTAGTTTGCTGGCTTCCAGTTCAGTACGGACTTTTCCTGCCTGAGCACTGAGCGTGAGAAGTTGGTCATGCACGGTTGTCGGGCGGGTATTGTCAGAATTCATAAAGGATGCCAATTGAGTATTTGTTGTGTTTTTTGCCAATTTGCTATTTGCTAATTGTATCCTAAGATAAAGAGTTTAACTCGCCTTACGCAGTCAGCCGTGATTCCCTGAGTGTAGCGCGAAGGGTCTCTACTGTTGAAATACGAGATGCTTCGCTCAGCATGACACTATGTAAGGTGAGAGTTTAAGTAAGACGCATGATTATGGTTTGATAGACGATGCTCCATGCCGCACGACGTGCAATTTGTACATTCCCTCCGTGCGGACTGAACAAGGTGGATTGATATTCATGTAATAAGGTTGCAATGGGTGCGGCGGCGGAGGGAATAACCTCTTGCAGGATGGCAGCGCGTTCTGCGGCTGTGATGTGAAGGGGTTGCGGTTTTCCGATCCACTGCAGGCTGGCGTTGATGCTGTGAAAATATCTTTCGATGGGGGTGATCATTGCCCAGCGCGCCCATTTGTTTAACCAAGCCGGGGTTTCCCAGCCGCTGCGCTCAACCAGAGTTTTTAGGATGATTGCTGTTTGTGTATTTGGCGCGTAACGTCTCTTAAAGAAGAGGGCAAGGTAGGCAAGGATTAATCCGCTTGCAAGGATACTGATTCGGAAAATTTGGGTGCGGGAAGTTATTGCCAGCGGCCTTTCCAAAGGGATTTGAAATTGAGGTTCTTCCTGTTGGAGTGCTTCCAATTCCAGCGGGTTGTTGGTCTGATCTGTGGTGAGTGTTTCCTCCCGTTCCTGCGGACGTTCAACAGGGTCCTGGTTTCCGGTCGGCTCAAATTCGATCCATCCATACCCCGGGAAATATACTTCGGGCCAGGCGTGCGCGTCACGTTCACGCACTGTGTAAAAAGTGTTTTGTAGGTTCGGTTCGCCTTGCGCAAAGCCAACTGCAAGCCGCACAGGCACACCCACCGAACGAAGCATTAACACTTCCGCACTGGCGTAATAATTACAAAAACCTTGTTTGCCCTCAAATAAAAAATACTCCAGTCTGTCAACAGTACCTTCCGGAAAGGAGACGGAGGGGGCATACTCGATTTCCGAACGCAGATAGTTCGTGATCGCAGCAGCTTTATCGTACGGGTTATCGTAAGCGGCAGTAATTTCCAATGCAAGCGCTTGTATGCGCGCGGAGAAATCCGCCGGCAATTGCAGATATTTATCTGTGATCCATTCGGGATACTCCTGTCCGGCTTCCTGCAATTCAGGGATGGTTGGATTGGCAAGTAGGGCATTGGCGTGATACGTCTCTCCCGCTTCAAGATAGGGCGAGGCCTGCAGCGTCACAATATCCATGACCTGTTCCTCTTCCTCTTCGGCAGGTATCTTGGTATGGACGATATTGGCTGGATGGCTTACCCAAACGGGCTGCGCTGCAGTGTAAAGGATGGCCTGGCCTTTAATATACACGTTAAAAGTGAAATTCAGATTTTCGCGGTTTTCCGTATCTGGGATCTCAAAATTGCCGTCTTGTGGTTCGTAGTTTTTGCCTTCCACATCAGAAGTCAACCAACGGCCATCTTCAAAGCGGTCATAGACACGTCCACGCCAGTACAGCCGCGGAAAATCCTGCGCGGCGGCAGGTGCATAAACCAGAAAGGCCACAGACTCGCTCTGTGAGATGTGTGTCCCAAGCGGCAATTCATTTCGATAAAAATCACGGGATGGCAGGTTATCCTTTTTGACCGATGCAAACATATTTTCAAAGCGTTCATCCTCCGAGAACCAGTTCCTGGATATTCTCTGCCATGCCTTCCTTGCCTGCGGGTTTAAAGGCAGAGTGCTTGGAACCACCCATACCAGCAGGATCAAAACTGCAGCGCTGACCAGGATGGTGTTATTGAAATCCGTGCCGCTTTCCACGGAAATCTGCACGCGTTTTTCTCTCCATTTCTTTCGGTCAGTCAGAAATTTTTGACGTCCCAGCAGGAGCAGAGCAATGAATAGATAAGCGCCGAATAGCCAGCTGTAATCCTTGGTGGTGTAATGGTTTAGGTAAATGACGAACATCAGGATGCCGCTCGGTAAAACAGCGGCAAGGCCATTTGTATAGCGCGTCAATTGATACCCGCTGAATAAACCACTGAACCAGTAGGGGATGGACAGCAGCGCCACAAAAAACAAAGGGTCCTTAACAGGCCTGTTTGAAGCAAATTCGCTCAATCCCAGCAATAACCTGCCAACCAGCATTAAAAGTTTATCGCCTAAATAGGTTTCTTCTTCTGTAAATTCCATAAAGCCAAGCCATTGCCAGCAGAAAACGACCAGCATATACCCGATGGATAAAAGCACAACCCCGCGCCTTTGATATCGGCTTTGTCCCAACGCCAGCCCGACGATCAATCCCAGCAAAGCCACGCTGCCAGCATATTCAAGCCCATCCGTCCAGTTTGTAGATTGCAGTCTCCATGCTGAGAACAGGATCGCAAGAAATAAAAAAATAGCCGAGGGAAGGTCCCACCAGCGAACAGGAGATTTTTCCATCCTTTGAGTGTACAATAAAGGGAGCGTCTTCGTCAATTGCAATACGATTAAAAATCTACTGGAGGACCGTATGCAGACCTTGATTGATCGTGGAATTGCTTTTGTGATTGCCATACAAAGTATGGGTGATGGGTTAATCGCTCCCATGCATTTCTTTAGCTATCTTGGCACTGAGGATTTCTTTTTCCTTGCTCTGCCTTTGATCTACTGGAGCATCGACTCTGCGCTTGGTTTGCGTGTGGGGTTTATCCTCGTCACCAGCAGCATGTTCAACTACATGGGCAAATTGCTCTTTGCAGGACCGCGCCCCTATTGGGTGAGCTCACACGTCCGCGCGCTGTGGGCGGAAACATCATTCGGTGTTCCCTCTGGTCATGCGCAAAATGCCATGAGCGTTTGGGGCATCATTGCCGCATCCCGCCGGCAGGTTTGGGTGCGGGTTGGTGCCCTGCTGCTTATTTTCCTGATCGGTTTTTCACGCATTTACCTCGGTGCCCACTTCCCGCATGACGTGATCGTTGGATGGCTGTTTGGCGCAGTGCTTTTGTGGGCATTTGTACGCTTTTGGGATCCGGCTGCCGCATGGCTTGGTAATAAAACATTCAGACAACAAACCATGATTGCATTTATTGTTTCGATGGTTTTCGTTGCAATGGGATTGGCTGTCGTTTCATTAAGGAGCAGCTTTCAACTCCCTGTTTCGTGGGTGGAAAACGCGCTTCGCGGCGGGAACGTGGAGCCTGCTCCGGTAGACCCGAACGGAATCTTCACCTCAGCAGGGACCTTCTTCGGGCTGGCGTTTGGGCTCGCGTGGATCGCATCCATGGGCGGGTATCAGGCTTCAGGTCCAGTATGGATGCGCGTGCTTCGTTACGTCATCGGCTTGATCGGCGTCCTCATCCTTTGGATGGGGTTGGGTGAAATTTTCCCGCGCGGCGATGGCGCCCTTGTTTATTCCTTGCGCTTTGTTCGTTATGCCCTGGTGGGTTGGTGGGTGACGGGCGGCGCGCCCTGGGTGTTCATGCGTTTCAAGTTAATTGAAGAACATTAGATACTTGATGACCGAAGGGAAATTAACAACTTACTCCCCATTATATTTTATCGGCTCGATATCCCTCTTCGCGCCATCTTTCGGTCTTCTCTCCCGGGCATAATAAAAAGTCTCGCGTAATTGCGGGGTGATGAGGCTGGTTTCGCGGTGTCCCATGCGCGTGCCGTGAAATTGCATAAAGCGAAACCAGAAGATCGAAGCGATGTTTTTCCATAACTTACGTTCACGCGCGGCGTGCCACAGGTCACTCAAAATATTTGTTGTGGTCAGGCGCAAAAAATCATACACATTAAAATGTGATTCAGGATATATTTTTTTGAACGCCATGGCTTCACGACGATAACGATTGAAGACACTATGCGCCGTTTCATTATGCACATGGACAATCTCGGCCTCGGCCATATACGCAATCGTATGTCCCTGCTCTTTGGCCCACTTCGCCCACGCCAAATCTTCCAAGCCCGTCAACGTTTCGTCGTATTGATTCTGCTCCCACAAACTTTTTCGTATCGCGGCATTCGCGTTATTGCAAAAGGAGGTCTCCTGTTTTGATTTGCTCGCATCGGGATACCATTGATGAAAAATCTGTTGTTCGGCATATTTTGCAAACTCAGGTCCGCGCTGCTTGCCATAAGTTAATCCAATACTGTCATCTTGAAATGGGCGAATCAAAGCCTCCAGCCAGTCGGGATAGACGGGATAAACATGCGCGCTGGCGATGACGATAAACTCGCGCTTCGCTTCTTTGATCCCGTAGTTGAGCGAGCGTCCGAAAGTGAATTCCTCGGGACGGATGTTCACGACATGCGCTCCAAACGACTCAGCAATCGAGACGGTTGAATCGCTGGAGCCAGAGTCAACCAGGATCACTTCCACATCTTTGAGCGTTTGCTGACGAATCCCCTCGAGCAAACGTCCAAGATGTTTTTCTTCGTTATAGGCTCGGATGATGATTGAACAATTCAAGTGGAAAAGTCTCAACTCAATTTACATAGACGAATAAAAAACCAGAGCAATCCGTAGTAATTGACAAGTACACCGACGAGGATAAGCAGACGCATGCCGAAGGAAAGACGCTGACCAGCGCCAAAAGCCAGCAAACATAAAAGCGGAACAATCAGGTCCATCAAAAAACGAAAGCCGAACTGGAAACTGCCATTATTAAAATAAAGCAATAAAGGCAATAACAAGAGCAGAACAGAAAACCAGGCAGACCACACCCACAAAGATTTTCCGCGGGCCTTGTATAGGAATATCAACGCTGGAGTTGTAATCAAGATGCTCATCCCATTGCCATCTGGCGCTGGGAATCCACAGGAAGGATTCCAACGCGGCAAGGCAAAAAACATGGTGGTCAAGTTATCCATAACAAAATGAAAATTGAATTGACCATAAGCAGCCAGGGCAGGTTTCAAATAATCGCCCACATTCATTGTTTGATAGCCAAAATCAAAGGGCGAGTCAAACCGAATGAAGTTGTACCAAAGCAAACCAGATATCGCCAACCCTATTGGAAGCGCAGAGAATAAAACGGGCTTTATTGATCGCCGTAGATAGTCTTGGCTGGTCAGCGCATTCAATTCAAAATACAAAGCGTACAGTAAAGGCCACATCAGTACAATCGTTGGTCGCGCAAGCATCCCGATCGCAAGAGCAAGAGAGGCGAGCACAAGAGATCGGGTTTCCAGCAACAAAAAGACTGCCAACGCGGCAAAAGTCACTGTAACGATCTGGCTGAGATACCAGATATGACCAACGAGCGACATATACCAATGCACTGAACCAAACGCAAACAGGACCGTGAGCCACAAATTACCGGCGCGATTAAGGCTTGTCAAGCTATGGCGTGCCAATAATTCAAGGATAGCGAATGCCAGAGCCGCATTTAACGCCCCGAAAAAAATAGTAAACTGCACAGTGTTCACAGAATCAACATCTTGCATGGCAATTTGAGGCAACATCAAGAGGGATGGCAAAGGAGGAAAAGCCACGTACAACTCCCCTTGATAACTGGTCAGGTCGGTGACAGAACTGGGGTCTGTAAGATATGTTTTACCTTCTAAAAATGCACCGGCCAGTTGGGGGAAATATACTGTTTTTTTGGGCGTCTTCCAAACCAGGCTGACAAAATAGGATGAACTTAAATAGATCAACCAGATCCCTAAAAATACACCGGCCAGCCTGCTGTAAAGCAAAAACCTGTCTTTCTGGTTTGGCTTATATTTGGATAATAAAATAAATAAAACGATCAAGACAATAACGATCAAGACGAGCTCGATATTGGGCAGGATGCCTTTTCTAATAAAATGCCTGGCAAGAAGATTGAAATTTTGAGGTTTGACTGCGCGTCTTGAAATTGTGTCAATCAGAATTAATCCCGCCGTGGCAAGACAACAGAGGATGATAAATAATTCTGGCAGTAATGCTTTCTTTGTGGGCGTCATGAATCAATATTATCCATACATATCACCAAGCATTATACTTTTCATATCCCAACCTCACCAACAAATCTCCCGCCACATCTTTGAAAATCTTTTTATGCTCATCAGTGAAATGCTTCTTCCACTCGCCTGTCTTTCCAGAACGGAAGGTCGGGGACTTTTTCGGGTTGATGGAGGCTTCGAGGGAGTTTAGAATCAACTGTCGGGTAGCATGAAGCGGGGTGCGGGCGAGGAGGTGGTTCATAATACGGGTCAATGCAGCGGAGCGGTCCAATATCAAATCCTCAAAATGGATCGCCATTACTTCAGGTTGATCGAGCCAATCAAGATAAGGTGCAAAGCGCCCTGCAATATCTGGAAATTCCGCATCGGAATCAGGAAGCCCCAAAATGCTGACGTTGAGTCGCGCATTGAAATCGGGAAGCGATTGATAATAATCGTGATGAACGTGGCGCGCTTCCATAGCGGTGACATAAAAAACGTGTGAGACGACCACATCGCGCGGGTCGCGAAAAATAAAGTAAGGAACGAAGGCAGGCGAGCACACGCGCTTGATCGCATCCGGCTGCGCAAAGAGGTGCGCGGATGCAACATCACGCGGACGAAGCGCAGCGAGCCAGGCGAGAGCTTGTTCAGGTTTGCGCTTTGCACCGCTTTCGCCTTCGTATTCGGCATAAAAAGAATGCACACGTTTTGCAAACGGCGCGACATTTGCAAAACCAAGTAAAATTTGGTCGAGCAGATGTGTGCCGCTTTTGGGAAAGGAGATGCCGAGCAGAGTCGGCCAGTCGTTTTTAGGACTGGGTACAGATGCAAAGCGGACACTTTGTATCTGTTTTTCTGTTTCATAAATAATAGTGCGGAGAGATGATTTCAATGCCATTCGGATATTTAACCACAGATTCACCAAGATTGAACGCTTATATTAATACCTGCATTATCGTACATCTGTACGGTAGAGAATTAATACCAAAATGTGGACTGAAGTCCCTGTCCCTTTTTGAGAGACGCAAACGAAATTTCAGGGTTACATAGTTGAGGATAAAAATTTGAAAACCACCCTATTCAACACCCCCATTCTCAGCATATTTCTACGCATGATCGCAAATTTGATTCTCCGCATGGTCGGCTGGCGTGTGGAGGGAATATTACCGGACATCCCAAAATTTGTTTTGATCGGCGCACCGCACACCTCCAACTGGGATTTCGTGCTGTTCCTCGGGATCATTTTCCATCTTCGTGCAAACGTCCGCTTTATGGGGAAGGCGGAGTTGTTCCGCAATCCCTTCGGATGGTTTTTTTATTGGTGCGGCGGCATTCCCGTGGACCGTAAGAAGTCGCAAGGACTCGTTGAGCAAATGGTGGCTGCCTGCGAAAAATCAGACAAATTCATTTTGACCATCACTCCCGAAGGCACGCGGTATTTTGTCAGCGAATGGAAGATGGGCTTTTATCACATCGCCAAAAAAGCAGGGATTCCCGTGGTGATGGCGATTGTAGACGGCGCAAATAAAGTAGTACGCGTTGGGCAGGTATTTAATCTTACTGAGGATATGGAAGCAGATATTAAAGTGATTAAGGGATTTTTCGCTGGGATGGTGGGCATCAATCCGAGGAAGAAGTATATAACGTTGAAGTATTGATCTTATTTGATAGAACGCGTCCCCTTGACTTATTTCCATTTCTGCCTATAATCGGACGAAATCACAAGCCCATGAATCCAACTTTGTTCAGCCTCTCCCTTATTGTGGTCGTCCTTGCGGTCCTTATTATTAAGGATCAATTTTCAGTTAGGATGGCAACGGTGAGAGTAAAGTAATTCACTGAGTAAGTAGTACGAAGAGCCGCCCTAACCACGGGCGGCTCTTTTTTTATCCACCCTCACCCCCAGCCCTCTCCCAAAAAGGAGAGGGGAGTTAGAAGGAACAGTATGCGTTCAGATACAGTCAAAAAAGGTTATGAAAAAGCGCCGCACCGTGCATTGTTACGTGCCACAGGTTTGCAGGACGATGATTTCAATAAACCATTTGTTGCGATCGTTAATTCTTATGTGGATATTGTCCCCGGGCATATGCATTTGCAGGATTTCGGCAAACTGGTCAAGGATGCTGTCCGCGCGGCGGGCGGCGTGCCGTTTGAGTTCAACACCATCGGTGTGGATGATGGCATCGCGATGGGTCATGCGGGGATGAAGTACTCGCTTCCTTCGCGCGAACTAATTGCTGACTGCGTCGAGACCATGATCGAAGCTCATAGATTCGACGCCATGGTCTGCATCCCGAACTGCGACAAGATTGTGCCTGGCATGTTGCTGGCTGCGATGCGCGTCAACGTGCCGACTATTTTTGTCTCTGGTGGAGCCATGAAGGCGGGTATGACTCCAGAGGGCGAGACGATTGACTTGATCTCGGTCTTTGAAGGCGTAGGAGCATTCTCAGCGGGAAAGATCGACGAAAAGCGATTAGCTATTTTGGAAAAATTTGCATGTCCTTCCTGTGGTTCGTGTTCTGGCATGTTTACCGCCAACTCAATGAACTGTTTGATGGAAGTGTTAGGTCTTGCCTTACCTTATAACGGTTCTGCATTGGCGAAGACTCCAGAACGCGAAGCATTGGCGAAACAAGCCGCCGCGCAAGTGATGACCCTGATCGAACGCGACATCAAGCCGCGCGACATTGTCACAGCCGATGCGATTGACGACGCCTTTGCATTGGATATGGCAATGGGCGGTTCGTCGAATACCGTGTTGCACACTTTGGCATTAGCCAACGAAGCAGGCGTGGACTATCCGCTGGAACGAATCAACTCAGTCGCAGACAAAGTGCCGCATATCTGCAAGGTGAGTCCAGCAGGCAAATGGCACATGGAAGATGTTCATCGCGCGGGCGGAATCCCTGCGATATTGAACGAAGTCCAACGGGGGACAGGCATGTTGCATTTTGACCGCATGACGGTCACAGGTATGACGCTGGGGGAATCTATTCAAGGCAAAGACATACAGGATGAAGAAGTCATTCGACGTTATGACAACGCGCATTCCAAGCGCGGCGGTTTGTCCATTTTGTTTGGTAATCTCGCACCCAAAGGCGCGGTTGTGAAAGTGGGCAGCGTGAGTAAAGCCATGATGAGGTTTGATGGCCCCGCAGTTATTTTTGAATCACAGGATGATGCCATGGCAGGAATTATTGCTGGAAAAGTCAAAGCAGGTGATGTGGTTGTTGTCCGTTATGAAGGGCCAAAAGGCGGACCTGGGATGCAGGAGATGCTGTCGCCCACGTCCGCGATCATGGGCATGGGACTCGGCGATAAGGTCGCGCTCATCACTGATGGACGTTTCAGCGGCGGGACTCGCGGGGCGTGCATTGGGCATGTGTCGCCGGAGGCGGCTGCGGGCGGTCCGATTGCGGCGTTGAAGGATGGGGATATCGTCCAAATTGATTTGGTGGCGCGCAGTCTCAACGTCAAATTGAGCGAGGCGGAAATTCAGAGTCGGCTTGAGGAGTTGCCTCCGTTCAAATCCACGACCACATCCAAGTGGTTAAAGCGCTATTCATATTTTGTGACTAGTGCAGATACGGGTGCAACCTTAGAAAGTTAACTCTGGAGTGCGACAACTTGCTGTCGCACATGCAGGCGCAAGCTCCTGTACTCCGGAATAAAGGAGAGTCAATGAAAAAAACAGGTGCTGAAATTTTGTGGGAGTGCCTGGTGCGCGAAGGTGTGGAGGTGGTCTTCGGGTATCCAGGCGGGGCGAACATGCCGATCTATGATGCGATGCTAAGCTATCCAGTGCATCATGTATTGGTGCGGCATGAGCAGGGCGGGGCGCACATGGCAGATGGATATGCGCGCGCCTCGGGCAAGGTGGGCATGGCAATGGCGACCTCCGGCCCCGGTGCGACGAATTTGGTGACGGGTATTGCCACGGCGATGATGGATTCTGTTCCCGTTGTTTTTGTTACGGGACAGGTTGCCGCGCACTTGATCGGTGGGGACGCGTTTCAGGAAGTGGACGTGACGGGCATTACATTGCCGATCACAAAACATAATTACCTTGTAACACGCGCCGATGAAATTGCAGAAGTTGTGCGCGAAGCATTTTACATTGCGCGCAGCGGCCGACCTGGGCCTGTGTTGATTGATATTTGCAAGAACGCGCAAGTGGAACAGACTGAGTTTATTTATCCCGAGGATGTGAAATTGCCTGGCTATCAACCTGTGGATCATGCGCCGAAAGATTCACTGGAGCGCGCAGTCAAGTTGATCGAGAAGGCGCAGCGTCCGATCATTTTGTGCGGACATGGAGTCCTGGTTTCCAAAGCCGAAGAAGTTTTGGCGAACTTTGCGGTGAAGACGCAAACGCCCGTTGCCAGCACATTGCTTGGACTCGGCGCGTTCCCTGCTTCGCATGAGTTGAGCCTTGGCATGATGGGCATGCACGGCGAAGTCCATACCAACATGGCGATCCAGAACTCCGATCTTATTCTTGCCTTTGGAATGCGCTTCGATGACCGCGTGACTGGCACGTTGAAGACGTATGCGCCGCATGCGAAGAAAATCCACATCGAAATTGACCCATCGGAAATGCATAAGAATGTGGCGGTGGATGTTCCGCTCGTGGGTGATTTGAAAACCGTGTTGACCGATCTTGTACCGATGGTGGATGAATACGATCACGATGCTTGGTTGAAAGAGATCAGCGGTTGGAAATCCGAAGCTGACACGCGCAATATTATTAACTGGCCTGATGACGGCAAGTTATATGTGCCTCATCTAATTGCTAATATTTGGAAGGCGACAGGCGGCGGCGCGATCATGACGACGGACGTCGGCCAACATCAAATGTGGGCCGCGCAATATTATGCATTGGATAAACCAAATCGCTGGCTCACTTCGGGCGGCGCAGGCACGATGGGCTTTGGACTGCCCGCGGCGATTGGCGCATGGTTCGCGGACAAAGATCAGGAAATCTGGGCAGTTGCCGGTGACGGTGGATTTCAAATGACCGCCGCGGAACTCACAACTGCTGTGCAAGAGGGCGCGAACGTGAAGGTGGCGATCATGAACAATAGCTTCCTCGGCATGGTACGTCAGTGGCAGGAGTTCTTCTTCGAGAAGCGTTACTCTGCCGTGAATATGCTTTCCCCTGATTTTGTGAAACTCGCCGAGGCGCACGGAGTCCCTGCAAGGCGAGTCACCAAACGCGAAGAAGTTAACGAAGCCATTGCATGGGCACGCAAGACTCAGGGTCCCGTTGTGCTTGAATTCGTCGTGGAGCAGGAAGACGCGGTGTATCCAATGGTTCCCGCAGGAGCGGCTTTGGATCAGATGATACAGAGACCTGTGAAATAACGTGTCATTGCGGGGAGAGCGCCCTCGCAACGACATTAATATGATGGAGAATATTATGAACTACACATTTATTGCATTAGTTGAAAACAAACCTGGCGTGTTGAACCGCGTCGCTTCGCTGTTCCGCCGCCGCAATTTCAATATTGAATCGCTCGCTGTCGGACGGACGGAGAATCCCGAAGTCTCACGCATGACCGTGGTTGTAGACTGTCCCAATGGGGATTATGACGCGCACAAGATCGAGGCGAATCTATACAAACTGGTCAACGTGATTGATGTTCAGGATGTCACGCGTCAGCCTTCGGTAACCCGTGATCTGGCTCTGATCAAAATAAAGGTCGGACCCGAAAAACGCGCCGAAGTCAACGGCCTCGCCGAAATATTCCGCGCCCGTATCGTGGACGTGGCAGTAGATTCCGTGATCGTCGAGATCACTGGCACGGAGGATAAGATCGAAGGCATGATCGAGTTGTTGCGCCCGCTTGGCATCGTGGAAATGGTGCGCACGGGACAAGTGGCCATGACCCGCGGCGTGAATGATGGAGTCCGCCGTGTGCAAGGGGTGTTGGGGAATCGGTATGAAGATGTGTCTGAGTTGGCGGAGATGGCGCCGTAGGGGAAAGGATGAATGATGAAAATTCTGTTGGTTGAGTAGGCGGCGTTCGCCCGCCGTATCGAAACCACCGATATATAAAAATAATAGGAGAACAGGTATCATGGCAAAGATCAATTTTGGCGGTACGGAAGAGGAAGTAGTAACACGCGATGAATTTCCGCTCGAGAAAGCGCGTGAGGTTTTGAAGAATGAAGTTGTGGCAGTGCTTGGCTATGGTGTGCAGGGACCCGCGCAGGCGATGAACATGCGCGACAATGGGATCAACGTGATCGTCGGTCAGCGTGAAGGCACGAAAAATTGGGATAAGGCTGTTGCAGATGGCTGGGTCCCAGGCAAGACATTATTTAATATTGAAGAAGCCGCAGAAAAAGGAACTGTCGTTCAGTATCTGCTTTCAGATGCAGGTCAGCGCTCACAATGGTCGAAGATCGTTGAATGTTTGAACGAAGGCGACATGCTGTATTTCTCGCACGGCTTCTCTGTCACCTTCAAGGATGACACGGGCGTTATCCCGCCTCCGCACGTGGATGTGGCTTTGGTCGCGCCGAAGGGTTCTGGCACGAGCGTCCGTCGCAACTTCCTCGCTGGTAGCGGAATCAATGCCAGTTTTGCGGTTCACCAGGATCACACAGGCCGCGCAAATGAACGCGCGATTGCGCTCGGCATTGCCATCGGCGCGGGCTACTTGTTCCCAACTACTTTCAAGAATGAAGTTTATAGCGATCTGACAGGCGAACGCGGCGTTCTCATCGGCGCATTGTCTGGCGTGATGGAAGCGCAGTACAACGTCCTTCGCAAGCATGGACATTCTCCGTCCGAAGCCTTCAACGAAACTGTCGAAGAACTGACGCAGTCGTTGATCCGTCTCGTCGGTGAGAACGGCATGGATTTCATGTATGCCAACTGCTCCACGACCGCTCAACGCGGCGCATTGGACTGGCATCCGCGCTTCCGCGACGCGGTTGCGCCTGTGTTTGATGAATTGTATGAATCTGTTCTAAGCGGTAACGAAGCCCGCATTACTCTCGAAGCCAACAGCCGCGTAGACTATCGCGAAAAGTTGGAAGAAGAACTCAGCGCTATCCATAGTTCTGAAATGTGGCAGGCAGGCGCGGCGGTGAGGTCGTTGCGACCTGAGAATTGGATGAAGAGTTAGTGAGTAGGTCACGTTTCCCCCTTCGGGGACTATGCAAACATGACCTGTAGGAGTTGCATGCATGCCAAATAATTATGTCAAAATTTTCGATACAACCCTGCGCGATGGCGAACAGTCCCCGGGTGCAACGATGACTTCTGCCGAGAAGTTGGAATTGGCGCATCATCTCGCGCGCCTCGGCGTGGATATTATCGAGGCTGGATTTCCTGCCGCCTCACCTGATGACCTGGAAGCCGTTAGACGAATTGCTGTTGAAGTGGGGCAACCAGCCGTCGGCGCGGATAAAGAAGCGCGAGTCCCCGTCATCGCGGGATTGGCGCGCGCGAATAAACCCGATATTGATAAGGCCTGGGAAGCGGTCAAAGAGGCGCAGAAACCGCGCATCCATACCTTCCTTGCGACTTCTGAAATTCACATGAAACACAAATTGAAAATGGATCCCGAAGATGTTGTCCAGCGCGTTTCAGAAATGGTTACTTACGCGCGGACTTTATGCGCGGATGTTGAGTTCTCACCCGAAGATGCGGGGCGCTCCGACCCTGAATTTTTATATGTTGTCCTGGGCGAAGCCATCAAGGCTGGCGCGACCACGTTGAATATTCCTGATACGGTGGGTTACACCACGCCCGATGAATTTTATAAATTGATCGCTGGCATTATCAAGCACACACCGGGCATGCATGATGGCATTACGATCTCTGTGCATTGCCATGATGATCTTGGACTCGCAACTGCGAACGCATTGGCGGGCATTCAGGCGGGCGCGCGTCAGGCTGAAGTGACTGTCAATGGGATTGGCGAACGTGCCGGCAACACATCGCTCGAAGAAGTTGTGATGACGTTGAAGACTCGCAAACCTGTCTTCAATCTTGAAACGGGAATTGAGACGACTCAAATTTCGCGCATCAGCAAGATCGTCAGCAATTATACGGGCATTGTTGTCCAGCCGAATAAAGCCATCGTTGGTTCAAATGCTTTTGCTCATGAAGCAGGCATTCATCAGGATGGAATGTTGAAACACCAAACCACGTATGAGATCATGCGTCCCGAAGATGTCGGCGTCAATCAATCGAAACTTGTGTTGGGTAAACATTCAGGCCGCCATGCGCTGCGCTCGCGTCTCGCTGAAATGGGTCACTCGCTCGATGAAGTTGAACTCGATAAAGCCTTCGCGCGTTTCAAAGAACTCGCTGATCGCAAGAAGACCGTCACCGATCTTGATCTCGAAGCCCTCATTGCCGATGAGTTCTATCGTCCGCGCGATGTGTATTTGCTGAGCGGTATGCAAGTTTCATGCGGCACGATGGGCATGCCCACAGCCACAGTCCGTTTGCGCGGACCTGATGGCGTGATTCACACTGTCGCCGCGATCGGCACAGGTCCCGTGGATGCAACGTATAAAGCGATTGATTCGATCGTCAATGTGCCATGTACCTTGCTTGAGTTTAATATTCATGCCATTACAGCGGGCATTGACGCGCTTGGCGAGGTCACTGTCCGCATTCAAAGTGATAATGGCAAATCAACCATGGACGCGCAAAGCGAAGTCGAATACTTGCGCGTCTACGGCGGTCACGGCGCGGATACCGACATCATCGTCGCCAGCGCCAAGGCGTACATCAATGCCTTGAATAAACTCATCATCGCGCAAACCGAAGGGACTGAAAAAGTCCAGAACGATTTCGGTGTGATGCTTGGGTAAAAGGAGAAATCAAATGACCACTCAAGATGAAAAGCAGGACACTGTCCAGACCTCAGCCTACAACCCGTTCCCCGAACCACAAACCATCCCCTCGGGCTGGGATACAAGTGGATTCTTGTCCGCCCCCGAACCTGCTCCCATTAGCGAAGCAGAGGACTCCGCTGAAAACGAGCAACGTAAACACGGAACACGCCTGTTTACTGATAACTGAAACCTATGCCAAAAACTCTCTTCCAAAAAATATGGGACACTCATGTTGTCGCTGAACAACCCGAATCCCCGGCCGTGCTCTACATTGACTTGCACCTCGTGCACGAAGTCACCTCACCGCAAGCCTTCACGGGTCTGCGCCAGCGCGGACTCAAAGTCCGTCGCCCCGATAAAACTCTCGCGACGATGGATCATTCGATTCCAACCACGCCGATAAATGTTCCTGTCGCGGACGTAATGGCTGCCGCGCAGATCAAACAAATGGAAACCAATGCCGCCGAATTCGGGATCACATTGCACGGCATGACCAGCCCGCATCGCGGCATCGTTCACGTCATTGGCCCGGAACTCGGTCGCACCCAGCCAGGCATGACCATTGTCTGCGGTGATAGTCACACCGCTACGCATGGCGCGTTCGGCGCGCTCGCGTTTGGCATCGGCACATCCGAAGTGGAACACGTGCTTGCGTCTCAATGCTTATTGCAACGCAAAGCAAAGACGTATGAAGTTCGAGTCAATGGCACACTTGCAAAAGGCATTTCAGCCAAAGACATTATTCTCGCGTTGATTGCGAAGATCGGCGTTGGTGGGGGAACGGGTCACGTCTTCGAGTTCACCGGCGAAGCCATCCGCGGCTTGACGATGGAACAGCGCATGACTATCTGCAATATGTCGATTGAAGGCGGTGCACGCGCGGGCATGATCGCCCCCGATGAAGTCACCTTCGAATACCTCAAAGGCCGCGAGTTTGTTCCTACAGGCGGGGATTGGGATAAAGCCGTTGCTTATTGGAAAACATTACCAAGCGATGAAGGCGTGGTCTATGACAAGTCCATCACACTTGATGCCTCTGAACTCGAGCCAATGATCACCTACGGCACAAATCCAGGCATGGGCATGAAGATCACAGACCGAGTCCCCACCGTTGAATCATTTACTGAACCATCACAAAAGACCGCCTTCGAAAAAGCATTGACCTACATGGGCTTACAGCCTGGTCAATCTCTCTTGGGACAAAAGGTTGATGTTGTCTTCATCGGTTCATGCACCAACTCGCGTATTTCTGATTTACGTCTCGCCGCAGCAATGCTCAAGGATCGCAAGGTTGCGGACGGATTACGTCTCATGGTTGTGCCTGGTTCACAGGATGTGAAGAAACAAGCCGAACAGGAAGGTTTGGATAAAATCTTTAAGGAAGCAGGAGGCGAATGGCGTGAAGCAGGCTGCTCAATGTGTATTGCGATGAATCCAGATCAATTAACGCCGGGGCAATACGCTGTATCAACCAGCAATCGCAACTTTGAAGGTCGCCAGGGCAAAGGCGGACGTACATTTTTAGCAAGCCCCATTACTGCCGCGGCAACTGCGATCAATGGCATTGTCACTGACCCGCGCACGTTGATCTAGCATTTCATTGCGAGCCGCGAGCCTCAAACGGCGAGTGTGGCGAAGCAATCCCCAGTCAAGCGGAGAAATCTCATCGAAGAATTTCTACAACTTAATCGGAGATTACTCACCGCACTGGCGTACGGCGCAAGTGTCGTCGGGAAGAACACCCTCTTCGCAATGACATTTATCAAATCGTAAATCAATAATCGGAAGTCAAACAATGGCAAATTTCACAACACTCACCTCCCGTATCATGCCTCTGCCCGTCAACGACATTGACACGGATCAGATCATCCCTGCGCAGTTCTTGAAAGTCACAGACAAGCACGGACTCGCCGACGCGCTCTTCTTCAACTGGCGCTACAACGATGACAAATCCATCAAAACAGATTTCATCATCAACAAGCCTGAATCAGCTGGCTGCCAGATCCTTTTAGCGGGTGGCAACTTCGGGTGCGGTTCGAGCCGCGAACACGCTCCCTGGGCGCTCACCAGTTACGGCTTCCGCGCCGTCATCTCCACTTCCTTCGCAGACATCTTCCGTAACAATTCTTTGAAGAATGGACTCATCCCGATCGTCGTGGATGACATGACTCACAAGATGCTCTTTGACCTTGTGGAAGAAGCGCCGCGCGCCGAACTGACAGTTGATCTTGCGACACAAACATTGTCCTACCCTGGCGGCTCGGTCACATTCCCGATTGACCCGTTCAATAAAACATGTTTATTAAATGGCGTCGATGAACTCGGATACATCCTCGGCTTTGAAAAACAAATCGCAGAATTTGAATCAATAACCAATCTCTAATCTCTAATTCTCCAGTCTCTTCATTACGCACCACGGAACAACTTATGACCTTACCCCTCATCCAAATCTACGACACCACCCTCCGCGACGGCACACAGTCCGAAGGCTTCACGCTTTCGAGCAATGACAAAGTCCGCATCGCGCAAAAACTCGACGGCATTGGCGTTGCCTTTATTGAGGGCGGCTGGCCTGGCTCAAATCCAAAAGATGTTGAATTCTTCGAACGCGCCCGCGACATGCAATGGAAGAATGCGCTCATTGCTGCGTTCGGTTCAACGTGCCGCGTCAAAGGCGGGCCCGAAGATGACGCCAACATCAAAGCCCTGCTTGATTCCAATACGCCTGTCTGCACCCTCTTCGGCAAAACGTGGACGCTTCACGTCATGGAAGTTTTGCAGACAACAACCGAAGATAACCTTCGCATTATCGAGCAATCGGTTGCGTATCTCAAAGCCAATGGCAAGCACGTGATCTACGACGCTGAACATTTCTTCGACGGCTACAAAGCGGATTCATCCTACGCACTCGAAACGTTGCAAGCTGCGATTCGCGGCGGCGCGGAGACGGTTGTCTTATGCGATACCAACGGCGGGACATTGCCCTGGGAAGTGGAACGCATTGTCCGCGAGTTAAAGCCCGTGCTTGATCATCCATTTGGGATTCATACGCACAATGATTCGGAATGTGCTGTGGTCAATTCGTTGACCGCGATCCGCGAAGGCGCAATTCAAGTACAGGGCACGATCAATGGTGTCGGTGAGCGCTGCGGCAATGCCAACTTAATTTCCATCATGGCTGACCTTGAACTCAAGATGGAGTATCCATGTTTACCTGAAGGCATGCTGGAACATTTATATGAACTCTCGCATTTCGTGGCTGAAGTTGCCAACCTCGCACCCGATGAACATTTGCCGTTTGTGGGCAAGTCTGCATTTGCGCATAAAGGCGGCGTGCATGTTGCCGCGATGCGACGTTCGCCGCAATCGTATCAACACAGTGAGCCGGAAAAGGTCGGCAATAAAATGCGCGTGGTGGTCTCTGATCTTTCGGGCCGCGGTAATTTGTTGAGCAAAGCCGAAGAACACGGCGTGGAAGTGGAAGGCGAAGAAGTCGTTGGTGTGCTCAATGACATCAAGGAGCTTGAGTCGCGCGGCTTTTCATTTGAAGCCGCCGAAGCCTCTGTGACCATGATGTTGAAGCGGCAGGAGTACGGTTATAAAGCTCCCTTCGAACTCGTGGACTTTTTCGTCAATGTCGAACATCGTCAGGGACGCGGCATCTTCGCCGAAGCCATGGTCAAGGTGCGTGTGCAGGGTGAGTTGCTGCACACGGCCGCAGAAGGTAACGGTCCCGTCAATGCACTGGACAATGCTTTGCGAAAAGCATTGGTGGGTTATTATCCGCAAATCGCAAATTTCCATCTGTCCGATTACAAAGTGCGTATCCTGGATTCAGACCATGGCACCGAAGCAATCACGCGCGTATTGATCGACACGCGCAACAGCACAGGCCGCTGGAGCACTGTCGGCGCAAGCACGAATATTATCGAAGCCTCGTGGCGCGCATTGGCTGATTCAATGGAATACGGTTTGATGGTGGCGCACTAACGAATCATGTCATTGCTTCGGGCAAAAAGCAAGAGCGCCCTCGCAACGACATAGACACGGAGACTCATGAAAGCAAACATTGTTTTACTCCCCGGCGACGGCATCGGCCCCGAAGTGGTCTGTGAAGCTGTGCGCGTGCTGGATTTCGTTGCCAGTAAATACAATCACACTTTCAAATTCACCGAACGATTAATGGGCGGTTGTTCGATTGATAAATACGGCTCATCGTTGACCGATGAAACCCTTGCCGATTGCCAGTCTGCGGATGCGGTTTTGCTTGGCGCGGTGGGCGGTCCCAAATGGGATGACCTTGCCGCGAAAGATCGCCCTGAGCGTGGGCTGCTCGCTTTGCGAAAAGGACTGGGTGTATTCGCGAATCTGCGACCTGTCAAAGTACATCCCGCGCTGATGGAGTGGTCACCGCTCAAGCCTGAGAAATTGCAAGGCGTGGATATTCTCGTCGTGCGCGAACTCACTGGCGGGCTGTATTTCGGTTGGCCCAAAGGACGCGATATCAAAGATGGCCGCGAGCGCGCTGTGGATACGCTTGAATATTATGATTACGAAATCCGCCGCGTGGTGGAACTTGCTTTCAAACTGGCAAAGGGACGCAAGAAAAAAGTGACTTCAGTGGATAAAGCCAACGTTTTAGAGTCATCTCGTTTGTGGCGCCAGATCGCAACCAAAGTTGGCGCGGAAAATAAAGATGTTGAGCTTGATCATATGCTAGTGGATACCGCTTCTATGCGGCTGATCACTGATCCCGCGTGGATGGATGTGATCGTCACTGAAAACATGTTCGGCGATATTCTCACGGACGAGGCCTCGGTCTTGGCAGGATCAATGGGGATGTTGCCTTCTGCCAGTTTGGGCGAATCAGGCCTCGGGTTGTTTGAACCGATCCACGGGTCTGCGCCAGATATCGCAGGCAAGGGAATCGCAAATCCAACTGGCACGATTCTTTCATCTGCAATGCTGTTACGTCATTCATTAAAGTTGGAAACCGAAGCCGCGGCGATTGAAAGAGCAGTTGATGAAACCATCACCGCTGGCGCACGCACCGCAGACATCGGCGGTAAGTTAACCACCCGTCAGATGGCGGATGAAATTATCAATAGAACCTAAACTCTGGAGTCCGAACTCTGGATTCCGACAGCTTGCTGTCGGTGTGGGAGCAAGCTCACGCACTCCAAAATTTAAAAGGAAAATTTATCATGGGCATGGAATCGAAATTCATCTGGATGAACGGCGAAATGGTGCCGTTCGAGAAAGCTACTATTCATATGCTGACGCCCGCGTTACATTACGGCGCGGCGGTGTTCGAAGGCATTCGCGCATATAACACGGCTAAGGGGTCTGCGGTATTTCGGTTGAAGGAACATACCGAACGCCTGTTTGACTCGGCGCGTGTATTGGGCTTTCGCCAATTTCCGTGGACAGTGGCCCAGATCAACGAAGCGATCAAAGACACGGTGCGTGTCAACGGATTTAAGGATTGTTATATTCGTCCGTTGATGTATCTGGATGGCGGCGGCTGGAATTTGAATGTGGACGGCGGAAAACCATCGCTGGCGATTGCGGTTTGGGAATGGGGCAACTATCTCGGTGAAGAAGCGCTGGCAAAAGGCATTCGCGCCAACATCTCATCGTTCACGCGCCATCATCCAAATGTGATGATGACCAAAGCCAAGATCTCCGGCAACTATGCCAATAGTTTTCTTGCCAAGACGGAGTCGGTGCGATTGGGATTTGAAGAAGCGATCATGCTCGACCCGCAAGGTTATATCGCCGAATGCACGGGCGAGAATCTTTTCGTTGTGCGTCATGGTAAGATCATCACGCCCTCCACGGCGCCTGTACTCGAAGGCATTACACGTCATTCCATCCACACCATTGCACAGGATTTGGGATACAAGATTTTGGAACAGCCCATCTCACGCGACCAACTCTACATCGCAGACGAAGTCTTTGTGTGCGGTACTGCCGCTGAGTGCATCGGCTTGAGCGAGATTGATTTCCGCAAGATTGGCGACGGCAAGACGGGCAAGGTGACTCGTGAGATACAAAATGTGTATCACGACGCGATTCGAGGGAGGATTGTAAAATATGAAAGTTGGTGTGATTACTTGGAATAGAAGTTTAATGAATACAACCGACTGACTTTAGCGGTCCATCGTCTGCGGGTCTATGGTCGGAATTTTAGCACCGAGAATCCTGTGTTATAATCCCGTCGCTTTGAAAAAAGCATACTTTGCCTGGGACGGGCAATAAGCGTCCCTGAGCGGGTTCGAATCCCCGCTAAACTCATCCGTTCCATGCCAGTCTTTGAATTTACACTGCGTATTGGAGAACGGCAAAAGTTAAGGAGTAATAAATGGCTGTCATTTCCATGAAGGCCCTGCTTGAGAGCGGCGTCCATTTTGGACATCGCACGAACAAGTGGGATCCCCGCATGAAACCATACATCTTCACTGAGCGTAACGGTATTCATATTCTTGACCTGCAGCAGACTGTCAAGATGTTGAATCAGGGCTATAATGTCATTCGTGATGTTGTTGCAAATGGCGGAACTGTTTTGTTTGTTGGAACCAAACGACAGGCGCAGGAAACAGTAGCTGAAGAAGCAGCTCGCTGTGGAATGCCTTATGTAACAGAGCGCTGGATGGGTGGTATGCTCACAAACTGGGCTACCATGTACAAGCGCATTCAGGAACTGGAACGCCTTGAGAAATTACGTGAGACAGATGAGATCAACCGCCTGACCAAGAAGGAAGGTTTGTTGATCGAACGCGAGATCACCCGCTTGCAGACTCGTTTGTCTGGCGCTCGTATCCTGAAGCGCCGCCCTGATCTGCTTTTTATCATTGACGTGGGACGGGAAGAAGCTGCTGTTCGTGAAGCGAACCTGCTCAAGCTCCCGATCGTTGCTTTGGTGGATACCAATTGCAATCCCCAGAATATTGATTATGTGATCCCCTCCAACGATGATGCCATTCGCGCCATCAAGTTGCTGGTAGGCAAAATAGCGGACGCCGTGCTTGAAGGCAAAGCCATGCGCAAGGAAGAAGAACCCGAGCAGGATGGGGATGTTACATCTGAAGGTAAGCCGAAATCCCGCCAGTCTCGCAAGCCGGTTGAAGCAGAGCAGGATGAGAATTTGGGCGATGAGGTTTTGCTTGGCGAATCCACCCTAGCGAAATTGAATGTCAGCCGCCACGTGGAGGATGCCCCACCTGTGGGTGAAAAAGTGGCAGAAGAAAATAAACCTCACACCGCCAAGGCGGAAGACGCTTCGCCCGCAGCTGAAAAAGTGGAAGAAGAAAAGAAACCGCACGCCGCCACGGTGGAAGACGCTTCGCCCGCAGCTGAAAAAGTGGAAGAAGAAAAGAAACCGCACGCCGCCACGGTGGAAGACGCTTCGCCCGTAGCTGAAAA
>JAUXUL010000005.1 GCA_030680795.1 Anaerolineales bacterium
CGTTACATCTTCATCCACGATGGCTTCACCGCAACTTGGACAAATTTGCGCAGGTATATTTTTAATCAACAATCGAAACTCTTCGCGTTCAAAAGTAATGGATGCAAGACCGTCAACGATTTCAGCTTGTCTACAGATTAAGCATTTCATAAGAAAAACCGATTAAACACGAAGTATACAAGAGCACAAGGGGGTTTTTGCTTTCCCTTGGTGAACTTCGTGCCCTAAGCCCCGTTTTCGGGGTCGTGTTTATGCTCTTTGTCTTCACTTCCGACTCCGAAAATCTTTTTTCCATTTATTGGCATCGGGAAGATAAACAGTAACCACTGTGATCTCATGTGCTTCTGGATTTTCCGAAGTGACCACATGGAACGGACGTTTGCCTTGAAAGCCCATGATCAGTCGGCTCGGCTCGGGCATTTCGGCGGAGTAATCTTCGATCATATCTTCTGCCTCCAAGGCACGGCGCACTTTGCTTGCGGATATTTCGCGTTCAAACATACGCTGAATCGCATGGACGCGGTAAAGAATTTTGATCATGGGTTTCATTATACATTGGGAGCTGCCTCCCTCCGCCCGCTTCGCGGAGCACCTCCCCGGTTTCACTTTCGAACCATATTTCGCCGTCATGCAAGTTAATGATATGCCCGACTTCTGACCGATACTCCCGTGCATTATAATGAAAGCGGAGGCAGATATGGCAATGAGCTGTTGAAACGCGACGAACCATTTACCGCGTAAAACATGACCTTTTGGATGAGTATTTGTATCAACAACTCAAGTTTCCTACCGGTTAAATGCTTCTTAAGTAAGAGCCAATCAAGTTTTATTTTAGAATGACTGCAAGAGATGGAAAATGTATTCTGAGCAAGCCAAATCAACAAAATCCATGCGCTCATCAATCATAAAAAAGATAACATCCCTTGCCTTTGATACGGGATTAATTAGGGCCGGGCGTCAGCTCTGGTCAAAATCCCTGACGGTACTTAATTATCACCGAATTGATGATCCGCATCAAGCAGGCTTCGACTCGTTTTTGCCCACGGTCAGCGCGCATCCAGATGAATTTAACCGACAGATGGACTACCTTGCCCGTTGGTTTAATGTAATTTCTTTACGCGCTGTGGTCAATTGGTTTCGGATCAGTGGGTTCCGGGTTCGACTCCTGGATGGGGCACTTTTTTTATAAAATTTGGATGAAGAGTCACTCACCTTCCACCGACTCCTACCAGCCCGCTTGGAATAAATTTAAATTGATACATGTTCGGCGCACCTCGCCAGGGGAGTACTCGCTACTCGTCATTGAGGGCGTTGGAGAGATCGAAAATTGCTGACCAGTTCCAAAGTCCGAAATGGAGCGATTAGTGGATGTGGGTTATTCAATTTTGTGGAACGCTCCCGTAGAAAAAATCAAATCATTAAAATAAAGCAGGAACACTGTTGTTAAGTGTCCCTGCTTTAAATGCTACTTGATTACTGAATACGCACTTCTTTATTTCTAATCGTCATCTGAACTAAAAACCTTCGCCCGCTTATCACGCTTATCTGGAACTTTAATGCGGTTTGAGCGATTCTTGGCAATTGCCGCCACTCCAACAAACACCAAGATTCCAAGAATACCCAGAAATGAGATAAGGATAACTGGCAACAGCCATACGGGGGGGGGATTTGCAGGGATTCCGCCAGATAGATCAGAAACTGGGTTGATATTAACCGGTACGGAACCAGGCACAATATCATCAACAATAGAAAACGGTGATGCAGCATTACCGGTAGCGATCTGTGTTCCGTTGGTTACGGCAAACACGCCGGCTAGCTGGCTTTGTAAATCAGGCTGCAACAAACCATTTCCAGCAAGAGACACGCCGTTGTAATCGTTACCGGAAACAACAAGAATGGAGTTCTCTGCATTGAATGGAGAAGGCATTAATTCAAGGTAGCCAACGCTCACGCCAGCCGGAATTCGATAAATGACCTGCATTTGACGCTCATTGGCAGTATTGTTTGACATATCAAAAGGCGCAGGCAGCGTATCATTCAATTCAACAAGAATTGGCACCTCGCTTGCAAGCCCAATGATGATCATAGAATTATTAGCACGGATATCCTGCGGCACATCGTCAGCATAAATTGCCTGTAAATTTGCTATTATAGGATTAAATTGTTCTCCCAAATTATATGCAAGTTTTCCTGCGATATTCCAACTGGCGATATCGGATTTTGGAAGAATAAAGGCAATGTCCCCGAGGTCACTGTGAGTCACAAATGTTTCAGGAAAAAACTTCAAGTCTTTTAACGACGGTTTTGAAAGACCTGCTCCTGTATCTACTGGTAGGTGAAAAACTGATTGATTAGAAACAGTAAACCAGGGGTCAGGAAATCCTGAAGTATCACAAGAAGGCGCTATGATCATACTCGCTTTGAATTCCAAGCGATTTTCTCCAAATCGAAAAACACCCGGGGGAATTTTGACGCGTAAATTTGTAACTTGTTCCGATTCTTTGCTAAATGGTGCACTGGCGATGATCTGACCATTTAGATTAATAGAGAAAGACGAGATCCCATAATCTAATAATCCCGAATGGTAATAAATCAGATCAATATAACCTTCTTTCGATAAAACCTGCTCTTTACTCACATAAAATATGTATTCCTGGGTTTTCACGCCAATTCCAGTTAAGGTCTCTGTAACGTATCCGATGTTCTCAAAAGTAAAGTCTTCGACAACAGGGAGCGTCTCAGAAAGTATTTGTACTTTGGAAACAAATGCGAGCGTGGGATTTTCGTAAATAAAGACCCGTCCAGAGCTGACCGCTTTACCCGCTTTAACAACAGCCTCACCTGAATTTCCGCTAACCAGCATAAGCACTTTATTCGGATTCCAAGGCGAAAGAGTTAATTGGATAACGCCATCTTCCTCCGACACGGGCGGCATATTTACAAATTTACCGTTCGCAATGGGCATTTGAAAATTAGCATTAGACAGGCTATCGAGTTGATCCGGGGTTCCGATAAATATCATATGATACAAGCTTGGATCCAGGCCGGCCAATTGGCTGAGGTTAATTAATTCCATGTTATAAGATGTGTTAATTACTGAGCCAAAACCGGCCATAACGTTTAATGCCGCCTGTATTTCTAAGGCGCTCGGAGAATCAGGGACGATGACTAAAGTACTGTCAGGGATAAATGAATTTTCAAGATAAAAAGGAGCCGGCAAGTTGGATAGATTTAACACCGGGCTTGATTCTTCAAAAACCAGGTCGAAAAAGGAGGTGGGTTTAATACTAACCGTGGCATTGATATCGTAGTCACAGCTAAAGCGGGCATCCAGTAAAATTGTTAATTGATGCCGGCCATCTCCCCGAATGGGAGTTAAGGCATTAGCAGGAATACCCAAACGGATGGTATTGCTTCCAATCTTATCAAGAGGAGCACTGCCAATAATCTGATTATTAAAAGTGACAAGCAAACTCCCGCCATACGGATTCTTCACGTCAACAATCTTATCTAGATCTGCGCCACTAAAAATAACATCGTAATGCAATTCAATTTCACCGCCAGGAATTAACTTCCAAGTAAGCGGTGTACTGAAAAGAACGCTGGTCACGTCAATAGGGCTGATTAATGTCTTTCCACTGAACCCCACTTCACTAAATGGGACAGATGCCATGTTGCCATTAATCTGAATCGCCTCAGCCTGTTGAGGCTGGGCAGTCATATCAGGCGCTTGTGCCGCTACTTGAAATGGACTTATCAGCAAGATATTGAGTATTCCGAACATGAGGAATAACTTTTTTTTCATATATAATCTCCATTTACTAAACATGCCTTACTAGATGACATTATTTGTTTTAACCGCGGAACTCTGAAACCTATTTGATTCATCCTGAATTCCGCAATAAATTCTTTACACCATAATAGTTTGATCAGTTTCGACACAAACTACAATCTTTAACCCAAATCCCGCGTCTAACCAAATGGCTGCACTTTATACTTGACTACTTTCTTATCAGACTCCATGGAGCTCTCAAGTGCCCTTTCAGCCTGCCTAACCAAAACATTTATTGATTCTCCACCCTGGCGGTCTGCAATGCCAATTCTGGGATCAAGAACAATATCAGCCCCTTGATCAGCTCCTTCGAGAGAGATAGGTTGATTTAATTCCATTCGAATTCGTTCTAACTTATTCGTCGCAGCAAGTGCTTTAGTAGAAGGCAAAAGAATACTGAACTCCACCTGGGACCATCTGCCGACAATATCATTGCCTCGAAATTGATATTTCAGCGTTTCTGTAACCTTACGTAATATTTGGTTGATAAAGGCCTGTGGAAGAGAATCGTAAATTTCCTGAAGCCCCATAAGGTGTATCACACCAAGTGTCAGTACGGTTTCCGGGTGGTTGACAATTTCCTGACGCAAGCGTCGTTCAAAATAAACACGCTTAAAAGCCTGGGACTCGGCATCAACCATATTACGTTGACTTAATTTATCCAATGTGTCTGATAATTGGTCCCTGAAAATAGCCAACCCCACACCTAAGATCAAGCCCCCTATGAATGCAAGTCCGGCACTTTGAGAGGGCCGGGGCTGGTAGGGATCGTTTGGAATTAACGCCTTGTCGAGGAAATCAATATTATAGATAATGTACAAATTTTTAACTAAATCAATTGCATTTTGACCTATATTATTTGCCAAAAGAGCCGCAACTTCAGGGTTGGGTCCTTTCACGCTTAAGCGGATGATATTCGTATCGGGCAAAACCACCACAGATGTTATATATCCGTCAAAATCACCTGGGTTTTGACGTAACAACTCCTTTGTTCTATTGACAACCTCATGGCTGTTGAGAACCTCAGCATACGTGGAAATAATTGAACGTTTATCAAGGGCTTCAATACTATTTACCATATCCCTGTTGTCCGTGTTTTGCAGGTTAGGACTGACAATAAATCGAGCTACGGCTTCATACATGGGTGTGGCAATATAATATGAATATATGAGGGAGATGTTGACAGCCACCAAGGTTGTTGCCAAAACCAACCACCATCCGCGCTGGATAATTCTGAGATAATATCGGATTTCCATAACAAATTCTCCAAACTAATTATTTAATGTTACAATTTATGCAGTATTGATTTACTACAGATTTTATCATTGAAAATTAATTATTCACCTTACGCGCTTAATGTATCAGATAAATAGCCTTTTGGCCTAAGTTTTCACGTTTTACCTAGATATGGCGGTTAAAATATGCGCTCTTTACGGGTGCGGGATAGTTGACTTAAATATTATAACATTCATTATGAATGTGCAAGTGGCATAATTGACCATTTTCATCAGGTTTTCCTAAAGTGGAATAAACTATAAACTCATATTACGCACTATCCCGCAGGTTCTTAAATTCTACCGTATTTGCAATTAAATCTTATTGGATGCTCTACGTAAGGTGAGTTAATAAATTAAAGTGAAATTTTTATGGGTAACGCATCTATATCATCAACGCTAATCGCTTTGCTATTTTGGCTAGCTTTAGGGGTTATTTCATACACATATTTTGGTTACCCACTATTGATTTGGATAATCTCAAGACTTCGTCCAAAATCGGAAAGTTATGAACGTCATACACCTTATATTACCTTGCTTATCGCTGCGTATAATGAAGAAGTGATAATTGAAGATAAACTAATAAACAGTCTATCGATTGACTACCCAAAAGAAAAGCTTCAAATCCTTATAGTTACTGATGGATCAACCGATCAAACTCCTGATATAGTGAATAAATTCGCCAATTTAGGAATAGAAAAGCTACATCAACCAGAACGGCGAGGTAAAATGGCGGCAATAAACCGGGCTATGGCGCATGCACGCGGTGAAATTATTGTTTTTTCGGATGCGAATAACTATTACCAACCTGATACACTCAAAAAATTAATTGCCCCTTTTAGTAATCTTGAGGTTGGGGCTGTAAGCGGTGCAAAAGTGATAGGTCGCGGGGATGGAGCCCTAGGGGCATCTGAGGGACTTTACTGGAAGTATGAGTCTTTCATAAAACAGCAGGAGAGTCGGTTGGGTAGTTGCACAAGCGTGTCCGGTGAAATATTGGCAATAAGAAAAAATACATACAACACGCCTCCAGATAACATCATCAACGATGATTTTTATATAGCAATGCAAGTCATCCGTCAGGGACATCGCCTAGCCTACGTACCTGATGCAAAATCCAGTGAACGCGTGTCTTTAACTGCCAAAGATGAGATAATACGCAGGACACGAATTAATGCCGGAAGATATCAGGCGATTGCCCTGGCAGGGCAACTGCTACCGTTTAATCATCCCGTACTAGTGTGGCAAATAATTTCCCATAAATTTCTTAGACCGCTGGTACCTTTTTTTATGATAGTGCTGGCTATATCAAATTTGACGGCAGTTATATATCCTCCAAGGGCAGGCGGGGCTATTAATCTTCAACCTCCTTTTGGTGTTTTTATGCTCTGCTTACAGATGCTATTCTATATGTTAGCCTGGTTCGGAGCCCGGCCCTCAAAACAGGAAAATCAAAGTAGGCTTATTCGATTATTATACCTGCCAACATTTTTGACAAATAGCAATATTGCTGCTCTAAATGGGTTTTTTCAGTATTTACGCGGACAACAATCTCATATTTGGGAACGCATCCAAAGAAGATGATCTGTGCAAATCAAGCAATTCTATCTAAACATGAATGATATTTCAAATTTCCTTCCCAAAGTATTAATCGTAGACTTATCAATGGATTACGGCGGCTCGAGTTCGCGCGTTCTTTCACTCATGACCAAAGCCCCTCCTGGAAAGATCGCTCTAGCCGGATTAAGATCCAGTGCCATCACTCAGCAAGCCAAGCAACTTAATTTGCCTGTCCATATCCTGGGACAGCACAAAGTTGATCCGCACATCCTTTCACATCTAATGCATTTGATCCGCACGCAAGGCTACCTAATTCTAGACACCCAGAATATCCAATCCAAGTTTTGGGCAAGTATTGCAGCAAAATTAACAAACACAACTTTGGTCTCAACAATTAACAGTTGGTACGCAAACGAACATGGACATAGCTCCATCAAAGGAAAAATTTATACGGCATTGGAGCTTTCGACAAATTGGGGATTAAGCCTGTATATAACAGTATCGGAAAAAGACCGGCAGGCTCTACTCCGATCAAAAATCACCGAAGATGCCATCGAATTGATCCATAACGCAGTCGAAGTTGATCCTGCAAAAATTTTAGGTAGCCCTGATTGGCTATGTAATAAATTCGATCTACCCTTTCAATCGTTAGTCTGCGTGGCAGTCGGCCGCCTTGTGCAAGTAAAAGGATACGACATTTTAATTGATGCCGCTCAGCGTATCGTTTCTAAGGTATCTGAATTTATATGTATTATCGTTGGAGAAGGCGAGTGCAAAGAAGCATTAAGACGCCAGATCCAAAGAGCAGGGTTAGAAAATCAAATACGATTAGTTGGTTTTCAAAACCGGGAAACTGTACTATCCATATTAAAATCAAGCGATATATTTGTGATGCCATCCAGATATGAGGGCACACCCATCGCACTTTTGGAAGCCGCTGCTTTGGGATGTCCAATTTTAGCCTCATCCTGCGGCGGTATCCCCGAATTGGTAACTAATGATGTGCACGCGCTTTTAGTCCAACCTAATGATTCGATCGCCCTTGCAGAAGGTTTGTTGAGACTTAGCACAGATCGGAAATATGCCCACTCCCTAGGCCAAAATGCGCAGCAAAAAGTGCAAAAAGATTTCAACATCCATGCTCAGGTTCGAAATACCTGGAACGCATACCAAAAGGCGCGGAGTAGACACAATAAACAAGCATAACTGGATTATACTCTTTTCTTAATGCCTCACCTGACGCAGTTTGCTCAAAGGTGAATGAGCCTGCCGTTTTTTCGAGCAGCTTCGCAAGCCCCGCGTGGAAGCATGACACATAGCAAGGTCTCTTTTATTATAAGTTACCTTACGCACTTTTTCACGTTTTCGGACAGGTCGCCCTCCCGAAAGAGCATCGGGACGATGTGAGCAACAGCGAAGGATCTCTACGAATATCTCAGAGACCCTTCGCTCCGCTCAGGGAATCACGGTGGTGCGTAAGGTGAGATAATAATAAACACAGGATAGTTAAATGTATTCTCAGCACACCACATCAAAAAAATCAATACGTTCGTCAATCATAATAAAATTAGCGTCCCTTGCTTTTGATTCGGGAATATTTAGAACCGGGCGTCAGTTTTGGTCGAAATCTCTGACAGTCCTGAATTACCATCGAATTGATGATCCGCATCAAGATAGTTTCGACTCATTCCTACCGAACGTCAGTGCAATCCCAGCTGAATTCAGTCACCAAATGGACTACCTTGCCCGTTGGTTTAATGTTATTTCTTTACACGAGTTGATAAATTGGCTTGATGGCCACCAAAGCCTGCCTGCATACGCTGCGCTAATTACTTTTGACGATGGTTATCTCGATAATTACACGCAGGCCTATCCTATCCTTAAAAAATATGATTTCCCAGCTGTCATATTTTTAACTTCCGGCCACATTGAAACGGACACGCCATTTTATTGGGATATGGCAGCCTACTGCTTTCACCATACCAACCACGACCACGTCTTATTCCCGGAAAGCAAAGAACGATCGTGGACGAATAAGCTTGAAAGAAGAAATGTTAACAAAGCATGGGTTGAGTCAATGAAAAACTTGGCTGATTCTGAAAAACAAAAATGGATCAACACCCTGCCAGCAAAACTGGGGGTTTCCATACCTAAAAACTATTTTCGAAATCTTATGCTGAGCTGGCACCAAGTTCGGGAAATGAGCAACAATAGAATTGAATTTGGCAGTCATACAATAAATCATCCGATTCTTTCGAAAATTCCTGTTGATCAAGCCTATATCGAAATTAATGAATCGAAGGTAAAAATTGAAACGGAATTGGGGCAAAAAGTCCGAGGCTTTGCCTACCCAAACGGGTCGAAGAACGACATTAATTCTGAAATCGAACAACTCGTACATCAGGCTGGTTATAGGGCAGCTTTCACATTGCAAAATGGACCCACATCTATTAGAGAAGTAAGACATAATCCTTATGCAGTACGGAGAATATTCATTTCTCATACACATACACTCCCCCAATTTGCCCTATTGACGAATAATATTAATCGTATTCGAAACTGACAATGTTGATTCTTCGTCGAATCCAATAAAATCCATTCGCATCCCCATCTGCGAAATCAAGTCTCTTCACTTTTTTTCTTCAGAATTACAAACGCATAACTAGTTAAGAGGGCGGATGGTTTTATTAACAAATACCGTGTATTGATTTTATGCAGTTCATTAATAAATTTAAATTTTTCGTAATAATCATGTCCGAAATAACCGACATACTCGACAACATCATATCCCAAGCTGTTATATTTTCTTATTAGACTAAGAAGAGGACCGCGGCACCAATTGTAATAGGCCGGCAATTTCGCATGTTTATATTTGTCTCTTGGAGCGAATATATCCAAAAGTTTATTGGTTATTTTTTCGTGCAGGATATAATTTACAAAGAAAGGAAAAGAGTATAGTGTCGAAAAAAAATGAATTGCCATTCCTTCCTCAGTTAATATCTTTTGCATATTCTTATGAAATTGCTCCACCTCTTTGATGTGCCCAACTACCATTCTACTGAAAACCAAATCAAACTTTTTATCAACTATAAAATTCGGTGAGGCAGCATCCGCCACAATTTTATGGTAGTTTTTCGGCGCTTTTTGTAATTGAGCCTCAGATATATCAAGGATGGTGTAATCAATTTCAGCGCAGCGAATAAAATTCTCATTAAGAGCGGGATTGGCGCCAGCGCCCACATCAAGGATATTTTTATATCCATATTGCGCGATCGTATCTTTTAAAATATTCTCAAATTCCTGCGCGGAATCTTCATATTTTCCATAACGAATTATTGTCTTCATATTATACACATAAATAGTTTTTATATATGAGATTCAACGTCACTGCAAATAATTTATTTAAATTTCCTCAATAGATTACCCGTATTTTATGGACAGCTTGGGAAAATCAACAGTATTGGCGGCTCGAAATTCCCAATCTATCGTGAACTACTGATTCTTAGAATTGACTATAGTATATCCTATACTTTTTGATCTACAATTATTGAATCAAAAACGCATGTTCAAATCAACTCACTAGCTACAAATTATTGAACATTGTTATCTAATAAACCTTCGTAATTCATTTTGATTCTTCGGGCAATCAATTGCCAGCTAAAACGTGTTGTGGATAAATACCTGGCATACTTCCCCATTTTATTTGCTAAGTTTGGGTTATTGACTAAAACTGCGATCTTGTCTGCCAGCTCACGTGGAGATTGCGCTGGCACCAAATAACCACTTTTTCCGTCATCTACCACATCGGGTATTCCACCCACAGCTGTTGCGATAACCGGACGGCCAAATGTGTAGGCAGTCTGCAACGCCCCACTCTGGGTGCCGCTTCGATATGGGAATACAACGACTAAAGCGATTCCCATCAAAGGCCGAATCTCCTCTAGAGAGATGTAGTGTGCATCAAAAATTATCTGGTCGCTAATCCCAAGAGTTTTACTTCTCTCTAACAATTCATTCATGCTTATGTGCTTCGTGGGGTAGCCTGCGATAACCAGTTTGACATCGCAGGATTTTCGGACAATCGCGAATGCGTCGAGCAGATCATCCAGCCCCTTGCTTGGGGAAAGCAAACCAAAAAATAACACTATGCGTTCATTTTCCTGCAATCCATACCGATGACGGAGTACTTCCTCCGAAATGGCTGGAATATTGAGCAACCAGCCCGAGTTTCCATGCGGGATGACAAACGTACTTTTCTCGGATATGGAAGGATGGAGGGATAGAAACTTCCTACGGATCTCTTCCGAGAGGAAATAGATAATCGAAAAATGACGGTAAATCTCACCGCTGAGGCGATCGAGTGCCAGCCAAATCGGATCGAGGTTTTCACGTAATTCAAACTCGTGACAGAGCTGGCTGACAATCACCCCGCGATGGCGCAAATAACCCACAAAGAATGCCTCAAAGGAATATTCAATCGTGGAAAACTGTACAATATCCGGCTTAGCGCGCAGCAAATACAGGATTAAGCGTACCCACATAAGGATCATGCGCATACCACGCACAACCCTTCTCAATGCCCAGTAGGCTATTCTCCATGCGCGCTTTAAGGGGTTCTGGCGTTCCACCTTCATTGATTCCGGGTCGAAGTGTTCCCAGAGATTCAGGATCCTCTCCACGCGAAAATTATGGGGAAGCGCCGCCAACTCGTAATTCACTCCAGTAATCAGGGTGACAACCACTCCCTCATTGGCTAAAGCAGTGCACATCTGGTAGGCAAAGTGAACAAGCCCCCCGCCATTATTCGGTTCGACAACAAAAAGACGTAGTTTATTTTTCATATTGTTTTATCAAGTTAAGATAAAGTTCTTTCAATTTGTCAACTTGCGCATGGATATTGAATTTCTCAGTAACGACCTGCCAACCCTGCTCGCCCATTACCTTGCGTCGTTCAGCATCAACCATCAACGAGATACAGGCGGTGGCGAGGGCTTCCGAGTCGCTGGGTGGAAGTAGAAGCCCATTCTCGCCGTCTATAACCATTTCAGGCACACCTCCCACAGCGCTCGCAACAATAGGCAATCGCGCCGCCATGGCTTCCGCCAATACCGTAGGTAGAGCTTCAGTTAAGGTTGGGAGAACGAACAAATCACTGGCTGCCAATAGTTGGGGAATATCATCGCGCTGGCCGGCGAAGATTATATGATCTCGAACCCCAGCCTGGTCAGCTTCCTGTTCCAAAGAGTCACGATGAGAACCATTTCCAACTAATAAATAATACGCGTTGGGAACTTCTGACACAATCGAAGGTAATGCGCGGATCATAAATTGAATCCCTTTAAATTCACGCAAAACCGCAACTGTGACCAATATTTTCGCGTCATTCGGGATGCCAAATTCCTGCCGTATTTTAAAACGCTCTTGTTGATAATCAAGATTCTCAAAATGACTTAGATCAATTCCATTGTAGATTGTAAGTAATTTTCCCGCAGGAATCCTGCTGATATCCAAATAATACTTTCGTGCCTCCTCCGAGACCGACACAACCACATTGCTGAAATAACGCAGGGCGAACAACTCCACATCCTGATGAAGCCTTGATTTAAGTTTCATATCCTGCGACGGCATTGTATGAATTGTAGCCACACTTGGCAATCGTAAAAGTTTCGCGGCGATATTCCCTAATATATCTGCAATTTCAAGTTGCGTGTGAACTAAATCAGCCCTTACATCCTTTAAGTATCTATATAATCGAGGCAAAGCAGTGACGTCTCTTAAGTAGGGCACTAAAATTAAATCAACAGGTATACCTAAGGCACGCAGATCGTCCGCTATCGGGTTGCCGTCTTTGATCTGAAGCGCACAAACGCGAGGTTCAAAATAATCCCTGTTGAGGTTTCTTAAAATCGGCATCATCAGGCGCTCAGCGCCACCCATACCGAGGCCATCGATCAAAAAGATAATATTGTATTTGCGTTTCACCTGATCATTAGATACCATCGAAAAATCCGCCATCGGGAATATTGATCAATTCGGTTAACAGATTTCGCCAGATCAGACCATCGAATTGATTATAGCCAAAATCACGCACCGCGCGAACGGCTTTTTCCACACAACACACCAACATTCCATAGCGGGCAGGTAATACCGAAAAACGATTCACCACACCATAGGCATTTAGATAAGTAGGGATAATTTTCTGCCGCCACCCCATGAGAACTTTTGTCGTGGAACGAGCTCTCTCCTCCGCTGAACCTCGCGATACCGTCAAGGCGCCAGCCAGCAAGAACAGATACACATCCAAATTTACATCCCGTGACCAGCGGGAGTACTGCCAATCCACAAATATCAATGTGTTTTGCGCCGAGCCGCGAATTATATTACCATGCCAAACATCGCCGTGAATCAAAGTCTTGTAATTTCCGACCTGATTCTCGAAGCGGTGCGCCAATTCTGAAAGAGCCTGCGTTTCTTTTTCGGCAGGTGTAAAAATCTGTTTAAACAATTCCAATTTTTGTAGAAAATCGCAGGGAACCTGCTCATGTTCCTCCAATTTTACTTCGGCCCTATTGTGCAACGCGCGCAGAGAGTGTGCCACATCGAGAGACAGCTCAAGAACCAGCGCGGGATCATGCCACATTCTCTTTTTCGCTGAAAACAAAAGGTCCTCTCCGTGAACATAAGAAATCACCAAAACACGCTGCTCTCCCACATCAAATAAGGCAACTGGTTCAGGCAGGTGCAAAGGAGCATCTTCACCCAAAATACGCCACATAACCACCAGACGATCGTACTCTGTTTGCACAATCCAGCCATTGGCGGGCAAGCGTGGAACCTTGGCGACAAATGAAGGCTCCGCATGATTCCCTTCAAATCCAAAGAAAATAACATTGTCATTCAAATCCGCCGCACCATTTGAAAGCATCAACCAATTTAATTCATTCTTAATCGGATGGCGGCTATTTGATAATACAGACGCCGTGAGGCCGTGGACAAAAGAATTTGCCCTCATCCGCCAACCCCGGCAACCACATAATAAAATGGCAGGAAATTCAACAGGGGATTCACCAGAGCAGTCTTTGTCAACTTCAAAAAATAATGCGGCAATTTATGTTGATAGCGATGATTTAGAACGAACCCCAGAGACTGCGCATCCAAAGGAAAAATATATTCCGGCGAAACTCGTTCGGGAACTGCGCCATAATAGAATTTCGTTTCGTATCCCAATCCTGAAAGAAGGCGCGACATTTCCGAGGTTGTCGAGACGTAGGACGACTCCTGCCGCTTACGACGGATATCCCAACGATTGGAAAAACCAAGCAGGAACGCTCCGCCTGGACGAATCAGACGGCGTGCCGACCTCAAACTTTCTGCCAACCCGCTTCGTTCACCCATGCTGCTGATCCTGTTTAACCCGTGAGGCGCGGCCACTACATCAAAACTCTCTAGTTCAAATAGTGGTGAGTACCGATTGTCCGTTGCTTCTAATTTATCGAAAGACATAGTCTCGATGGGAATTCCCAACTCTTGAAATGAACGATCATAATCATTTTGCTCATAGCAGATCACCAACATTTTGGTCTTTTCGTAGATCGGCAATAAAAAACGCCAGTCAACGCTATGACTGGGAAGCGATGTTTCGTTCATAGGCGCAGCCAACTTCTCAGAATCCATAATCTATTCCGTGATCGGATCTTCCCTCTCCAAGTCAGTAAGACTGTAACCAAACCGATTTAAACGCGTCTCAAACAGCCTCACCATTCTTCTTGCAACAATACCAGACACGAACCCGTTAAGATCCTTTTTCCATATGGAAAAATATTTTTTATTAACATCCGATAGCACCGTTTGATTATTTGGGTGAGGACTCATTCCAAGAAATTCATAGATCTGATTTGTGTAAGCGGATGGCTCCGCTACAAACTGTTCATAATTTAAGATCATGGCTTTCTTCAAATATGGTCTATCTTGCAGAAATATTTCGTGACAAACCAACCAATGCTCAAATATGCGGGGAAGGCTGCGCCAATAGATACGGTACTTTTTATACCATTTACGAGTGGCATAAGAGACAGCTAACGGATGGCGCAACATGATGATTAAATACGAATCAGGGAACATCGCCTGAAGGAAACGGGTGCGGATCAAATTAGGCGGGGATTTTTCCAAAAGGTATTGCTTGCTCAGATCCCAATACGGTGACCATTCTGAAATTAATTTTTGGAGATTTTCCTCGGTTACGAGAGGAGACGATTCGGTCAAATGTGCTTCGGGATGAAAACCGAACTTGCCAGCGCCACCATAATACCCCGAAGGTTTATAGACAGACTGAAGATGCATGCCCTCATCTTCTGGTGAGTCTGTGTTATGGAAGCCGCTAAGATTTGGATGGTCCCGCAGGGACTTGAAGAGAATGGATGTGCCACTGCGGTGAAGCCCGCAAACAAAGATGAAACGATGATTTTGCATTGGTTAAATTTCCTCTATGCTTTTTTGGAGACACCAATCGCGCGTATCAGGTGAAACAGGTTATCCTTCTCGATCCACCATGCTACCCCAATATAACTACTGACGCCAGCCAGCATAACGAAGATCAACTGAACGAGCGGGCTTAGACTCGCCGTCAGGTAGAGAACTGCCACAGTCGTAAAAGCCATTACCAGTCCCGCGCGAAGCGAAGGCTTTAGTTCGCTGAGAATCTCCCCCAAGGTCACCTTCAAAAATCTTGTTGCGAACGACAGGCTGACAATCCTGCGGACCAGCACAGCGAACAAATGTCCCCATGCAACCCCGATGACGCCGAACGAGGAGCCGATCAAAAGGGAAGGAATCAAGATGATTACAGAAAAAATGGAAAGATTCAACAAAATATCAGGGCGTCCAACAGCCTTATAGATGCCGCCAATATGAAAGCCAAGCGAGTAAACCCATGCAAAAAGAGCAAGCACACGCAGCATTGGAATGGCTTCAAGCCATTGATCGCCAAACACCACCCGCACAATCGGGTCCGCGGCAATAAACAAACCCAGAGAAATTGGTGTGGCTAATAACTCAACCAGACGTACGGAACCTAAAAAGCCGTTGCGCATTTCCTCTGGTTTATCTTGAATGGACGAAAAGGCCGGAAAGGCGATCTGTCCTAAAACCCACAGGTTTCCGATCAAAAGCATTTCAGGTAAACGATAGGCAAGCGTGTAAACGCTGAGTTGAGCCACCCCGAACACTCTTCCAACGATGACATAATCTATATTATCAATGATTGTGCCTAATATGTCCCCGCCGATGATTGACCCGCCAAATTTCATCAGCGATCCCGTAATTTTTCGATTGATTGTCAACTGCGGCCGCCAGGGCAGGATAATCCACACCATGATGACCGAAGCGAGCGCTCCTGCGATCTGTCCAACCACTAAAGACCAAACTCCAAAACCCGCAAATGCCATTGCAATCGATGTAATGCCTTTTACAACAGTATTCCCCATGTCGGGGATGAATTTGCGGCGGTAATCGAGTTCTCGCAACAGCCAGATCATATGAACAGAACCAAACGCATTGATCGCGAACGACAACCCCAGCCAGCGTAATACAGGGACTACACTGGGGTCATGGAAATAATTGGCAATTGGGGGGGCCAAAGGAATGACAATTGCCGATATTAAAAATCCCAGGATTATATTTATTGTAAAAACTGTATTGGCTGCTTCTTTCACATCTCCACGACTCTGGATCAACGCGACCCCCAGTCCTAAATCCTTTATGACTGATAAATAACTAATAACAACGAATGCTATCGCAACTTGACCAAATTCCTCTTTTGTTAATAAACGCGCCAAGACCGAGGTGGTCAGCAATACAGCAAATTTACCGAAGCCAAAGGCAAGAGTATTCCAAAGAATTCCTCGCGTTACTTTTTGCGGTAATAGGAGGCCGATATCTTGATTATCGGAATTAGGGATCATTGTAAAAACTCACAGAACGGAGCTTGGAATAAATGATCCGCCCAGCATTTATATTACCATCCGGATAACAAACCCTTTCTTTCGCCATCAACCCGGCTTTCTTAGTCATTTAAAAAATCAGAATATTTCGAATTCTTTAGCAATTGATAGACTTCATCATAGTTACCAATCAACTGATCCAATTTTTCTGAATTTTGTTTGATGATCTTAATCTTCGTAATATTAATGTCATCAACATCCAAAAATGCCCCAATTCCCTGAAATATCTTTCGGGGATTCTTGACCATTTCTTCATAAACAACCTCTAACATAGGCCTATCTTTAAAGCGTTCTCTTGCCAAAGCCTCCTGGGTTTGAATTTGTTCAAGCCTTTCGAACAAATTTGTTGTGTCCAGGAATATCCATTTATCAACCAATCGCTTCTCCTTGACGCGTGAGAAACGGGTCCATTCATTTGTCTTAAAAGCAACATCCAGCGAAACAATGGTTTTTAATCGATTCGCTCGAGTAAGGTGGATTATTTTAAATTCGTCATGAGACAGAAATTTTTTCCATTCTTCCTCGGTTAAATGATTATAAAAAAGTTTAAACCCCACAATCCTAGTGTTCTTATTTTCTTTTCGATAAAGTTGGGAAAGAACTTTCTCAAAATTTTTGCCTATTGTGCGGTTATGGCCGGCAAAAATTTCGTGGTAAGCCGTTATCAATTTCGAACTGATTATTCCATCAAGAAGATAATTCGATCCTGTCCGCGCGTGCGCAACGATAACAAATCTACTGAGCGATTGCTGTCCAAACAAGTTGTGATACGTTCGTAAAATTAGCCTTTCATATAATGAGGTCATACGAGCGCACAATTTTACTGCCAACACTCTTATATTCATTTTCAATTTTCTTCTTTTATTGAAGATAAGCAACAACCATCTCGCGCGGAATATGGCGGATAGTTTTTCAAACTGCAGAGTTGAGTGATGATAATCTGTCCCTGTTATAAAAAAAGCCAAGGTATTCTAAATCATGCGCTGTTTCACTTGACATCAATTTGGTCAATTTAATGCAAATTAAGTACTACTCCAGTTGAGGTTTTGCGATCGCTTGTGAAGACTCCTTATTGTTATTGAGAATCTCATCTGTTATCCGAATCGCGGCAATGCCAAGCCCGGCTAGAATCCAGAAATAACGAATATATGCCCCATGTAAAATGGTGGCCGCTATTAAATACCCAATTAGGGAAGCCTGTAGGGAACTGATCCAGGGCGACCATGTTCGTTGCAGGATGGGCAAGTGGGAAACAGACCTTTTGGCTTTGGCTAAACCACTAAATAACGATACTATAACTCCAACAAAGGCCAAAAATCCCAGTAAACCATTCTCAGCAAGAAGTTGAATATAGAGGGAGTGGGGATCGCGCGGTTCAGCGCGTATTTCAATTCCAATAATTTGCGAAAACTTTTGATAATTGGGCTTGTAATTTAACGGGCCAATCCCCAGCAAGGGACTTGATTTAAACATGCTCAACCCAGTCAATAATTCACTACTGCGGCCTCGAAAGGAACTGTCCTGATAGACACTATATTTGTTAGAAGGCACCAAAATGAGCAACGAATTAAACCGGTCCGCATAGCTTGCAGGCAGGAACTGGATGGTTAGTAGTATCAATCCAACACCAGCGATAGCGATCATTGGACTAAATTTATCTTCAAACACGAAGAATATCAACAGTACAACAATGGCGAGTGCCAGGTACGCTCCTCTGCTATAAGTATTTAGAGTCTCTAACAAAAGAACTCCCAAAATCAACACAGCGAATATTTTTATGAAAGTGCGCCGTTCATGAATGATTCGAAATATAACCAGGGCAATAACGGCGACAACCGTTTGTCCCCACATATTTGGCGCGTTGATCGGACCTCCCAGGCGCGCAGCATAATCTTCCACCGTCACCATGGCAAATCCAAAGAAATTCTGGTTGTAATTTCCTGAAACGGATTGATAAAGACCCAAAAGCGACAACCCAAATGTAACCAGAATTACGACCCAGATTGACCGTTTCCAGGTTTCTGGGGTTCGCAAGGTGAACAAAAGACAGTAAATAACGATGATATCTTTACCTAAGTCCAAGATTGCAGCAAGCGCTTGATCCTTATATGAAGCCATGAAGAAAGATGCAGTATAAATTACAAAAAATAGAATTAGGAATGATTCAATCCTCTTCGTTTTTGAGTGTTCGATTGTTGATTTTTCGAAATACAAATACCTCGAGGCAATAGTGATTGCGACAACCAAGACAAGAGGTTTTATAATGCCCGGATATCCATAATTTGTTAATTCGTCAGAGATGTTCGAAAATACAGCGACGATTAGAATATTCGCGCCAAAACCTGGGTTTACAAAGATAATCAGCGCAAGAGCAATACCGATCAATCCCGCCAAACCGTATAAACTCAGATCACTGTCCAGGTTGCTAACTGCCAGAGTGATTCCAACTGGAAGAACAATGCTAAGCACAAGAAAAAGCATGTTATTATTATTGGGATTAAAATTTAAGCGCATAGCATCCTCCAAACAAACACACTCATTGTACTATAGTAGACGGAAAATTCCAGTCTATAACGTCATACCATTCAGGGGGAATATTGCGCAACATGTCGCTCGACCAGATTTTTTCATCCCAGTTAGCGGTGGCGCTCCCTTCTGGGTAGGTTTTGGGGTGTCCACTATTATCCACAATAAATCCGCCAAATTTCTGCATGGCAACAACCCAGACTATACAACCCTTTACTCCAGAACAGGCTTTGATAATCTCCTCCTTTGATATTTCAGGATGGATGACGATACGCGCACCTTCCGGTATATCGCCATTTGACAGACCTCTACCATCCGTTTTTGTAAACGGAGGAATTACTTCCGGCCAGCCATTTACCCGGCAAACATCAGGAGCACATGGATAGTCATATGCCAGCGTGACCGCATGCTCGATGGAACCACGCTCCACTTCACATCGACGGATAATCCCAGAATAGTTACCAATACCTGCGCCACGTTGACCAAAACCCAGCGGCGGGACTCCTGAATTTCGTATGTGATACCGGTAGGCTCCATCTGCCAACCAGTTCCCCAATAGATCTATCTCACCCTTGTTAATACCCCATTCTTCTCCAGTATCCCTATTGACAACCACGAGCTGCCCATCGGTTCCCGGAGCAGGCTGCGCTCCTGGCGGGACAGGCATCCAAATCGTTGAAGCCGGCTCGCCATATTGAATTTCCATATCATTGAAAGCATCTCGAAATCGATTTTTGCTTAATTTTACAGGAACTAGAGGGGTTGTTCCATCCACAAAATAAATATTTGGTGCATACTGCGATGGATCAGAGCCTATCCATCGAGTGCCGTTCCAAAACGCATCCATCATTTTCCCACTATCGGGATGAATTCTGGCTACAGACCAATCGATCGGCACGTTCCAAATTGAAGATTTTGAATAAGGACGGCTGCATACATCCTGATCCTTTACATTACCCAACTGAGAAGCCTGCTCATCGCCATTGATATTTTCAATAGCACCCACTTCGCCTGCTGGGGATTCTAATACGGGAGAGCATGCCGCTCCCATTAATACCGCCCCAACAAATACAATGAGAAGTTTTTGGGAGAGAACATTCTTATATTGATGCTTTCGAGAAACAAAATATGGAGCGATCATCGCTTCTCTTCCAGCCAATATTTGAATCGCTTCAATCTTTCGAATATCTCGGGCATGGATGCAAGCTTTCGCTTCCCCTCCAACAATTGGTTTTCAAACCAATAACGATCCTTGCTTCTTATTAACCGAATCCAATACATGGACATGGTATTTGTAGAGAGGCTTGCCTTGTATTGGGATTCTCCAGCAAGGAAATCATAAAGGGAATAACCTTTTTCTGTATTATGAAGGATCCCAAAATAATGTGAAACAAGTCCCGGTCTATAAACATTCTCTTCGGCATAATTAAACCCGCTTTGATAAAACAAAACATTTCCTTCATACACAAAGTTATAAAGATAGCCGATTGAGGATTTTTCATTATAAACTTGAAGCAATTGAATTTCACCATTTTCAAATCTATTTTGAATTATATCACGGTGAAAGCCGTAAAAATATTGATCGGAAAAAGCCCCCGGTCTATTCCTTCTTTTCCACTCCCGCTGATGCAAACTTACCAAATCATCAAACATCAACAGCGCATCTGCTTGACTACCGGCCTCACGAATTAGAATTTTCCCCTCCAGCTCGTATTGTTTGATGGATCTACGGATCTGACTTCTCCTATTGGAACTAAGCAAACTAAGAAAATCCATGTCCAAATCGCGTATCTTTTGAAGATCAACATAATAAGAACTCTCGGTTTTATCTAATATCGTATAAAAATCATGCCAATCGCCTTTCAGTAACCCCATGGAAGAGACAAAGTCCGGGGAAACCCCTTGAAGTATAAATTCATCCCAACCCCCAATAGGTTTAAGCAGGTCTGTAATTTTTATTGAAAGATCGGAAACCATAAGAATCGAATTATATTCAATGAACAACTGGTCAAAATGCGAATCCCCAGTTGAATTTAATGAATACGTTTTCGAAGGCAAGAATCCGTAGCGAAATCCCCTTTTACGTCCCACAAAAAAGGCAACAACAACTTTATCGTCAAGGTAGCCGACTATTAGTTGAATGTTGTTTTTAGCGGGCAAACTAAACAGCCAGGTGGATATCCATCCCCAGGATGTGAAGTAGTTATGACTGCATTTTTTAGATATTTTCAACCACACATCCTCTGTAAAGTTAATATTCACAAAAGGATCAAATATCTCAAATCGTAATTCTGCAATATCCACATAAGAATTTACAACAGACATTCTACCTTCTCACTTGAAAACTAAATTAATTAAGGGAATTCAGAAAATCGAATAAGCCTTTGGATGCAAGAATACACATGTGAAATCCGGCAAGTTCAGGGCATTGGCATTAACGGGAAGTGCGAACAACACCTTTACTAAACGCGGTCTCATGCGAAGCGTACGATTTCGCCATGTCCAATTTTTTTCACAGAGCACACAGAGATATTTGCAGAAAATCTCTGTGTGCTCTGTCCGCTCTATAGCTGATTAAAAGCTCAATTTACGTCCATATTTGGTATTGCATGACGCTGTAGACAAGCAGCGTCTGTTGGTAAGCTAAAGATAATTCCTTCCAGCGAACTGCGGACAATCCATAATATCGTTTCACCCAAGAGAAGTAACTCTCAATGACGGCATAGAATTGCAGATGAGAGGCAACATTGACGGAGCCTTATTGCCATATATGTGTAAGTTTTAATCAATCACAAACCTTATATGCGAGATTGAGCAAATGTAGTTCGGAAGGGTCTGTGCTAAAGTATGCGACATCCGCTTCTCTCGAATTCAAGTACTACTAGACATCTTTTCCTGTAGATAGGCGGCTAACAACGTCTCAAGATTCTTATAGCAGATTAATGTTGAACATCTTTCTTGTCCAACGAGATCATATCGACGAACACAAATAAAGCGACTAAAACAAATAGCACTCCATAATTCCCCTCTTTGACCTCTTGAACTGCCTGGCGAAATGGAATAAGTTCGAGGTTGTACGATGAAAAATATATTATCTTTGCAATCTTGGCCCATAGATAATTAAACACGAACAGCAACCCTATCGCCCAGTGAATGATTGGGACAAATTTTCCAACGAACCGTCCAAATGGTTTGATGAAAATAACCGCAATAGGTATTGCCACCACAAACGACATCCAAAAAAGATCGAACATTGTCTCAAATGGAATATTGACCCCACCAAATGAGAGATTATGTACTGTTATTTCTCCCTGGTCATTAATTGTATTGATGCTTTCGGGAGTCTCCACATTGAAAATTCTTTGACCCCAGCTAATTTCCTCACCCGCGCCAAAGAAAAAAAAGAAAGAAAGCCCCAAACAAACCCACTGTTTTATCCAAAATACTTTATTCTGACCCTGCACCTTACGCGCTCTTAAAAAAGCAAAGAAAAACAAAACAGATGACACAAAAAAAGAAAGTGCCCCAACCGATTCAAAATAATGATCTTCCGGGATAGTGGCTACTAATACTTGATTGCCCGATCCCAGAGCCACATAACTTAAAATTATATAAGCGATCAAAGCAATATAGATCAATGGCTTGGAAAATTGATTTTTGTTCAACATAGGCTCCTCTAATCCGTTGCATTTTCCCTAGCAAGATTCAGTTTTAGTGTGCCCCGCGTCCCTTGAAAACAGCAAACATCGTAAGAAACAGAATGCTGATATCCATCCACAAACTGCGTCTCTCAATGTAGGCGATATCCAACCGCAGGCGGTCATCGAACTCCATCGAAGCCCGGCCAATGATCTGCCACAAGCCAGTTAAGCCGGGTATAACATCCAATCTTTCAGTTTGCCATAACTTATAGGTTTCTGCGCCGAAAGAAGTGGGCCGCGGCCCGACCAGACTCATCTCACCTTTAAGAACATTGATCAACTGAGGCAATTCATCCAAGCTGGTCTTTCGCAGGATGTTACCCACTTTTGTAACGCGCGGATCATTAGTAATCTTAAAATCAGGCCATTGCAACTCATTCAAATGAGCATATTTTTCTTTTAACTCCTCAGCATTGGAAACCATTGAACGAAATTTATACATACTGAAGCGTTTACCGCCTTTTCCCGTGCGGAATTGTGTGAATATTGCAGGCGCTCCCGGAGAAGTGAGTGTAATAATTAACCCTAAAATACCAACCACCGGAAGCCAAAATGGAGAACTTAATATCACAAGGGTGAGATCGATCGTTCGTTTTAAAATGAAATAAGAACGTCCAGTAAAAATACGCTTCTTTGGGTCAAAAGAATTGATCCACGAATGCTGGCCAACAGCTGTAAGTGTCTTACTGATCATTTCACAACTTGCTCTTTCGTTTGAATAAGCGTGTTGGGTTCTGGCAATTGCTTCGAGCGATCACGCGCCAATTGCAATAGGTCTTCAAAGGTTAAGGCTTCGTCAGGGAAGGCAGCAACACCGCAATTAACGTGAAGCCCGGCCCGCTCTTCAACGAGGCGGCAAATACGCTCTGCCAGAAAACCAGCCCTTTCCAAATCAGTCTCCGGACAAAGAACAAGAAACCGCCCAATCCGGTCTCGGATGAGCAGATCCGATTGACGAATGCTTTCACCAATAGTTTGTCCTATGCGAGCATTGGACAAGCGTGTAAGCACGTCACGCTGCAAACTCTTCAACATCTCACGGACAATTTCATCATCCTTTGGGTAGGCACGCACTACCAACAAGGAGAACGGACGATGATAACGTCTACTTCGTCCGAGCTCGATATTTATCTGTTCAGAAGCAGCATCCAATTCAATAGCCCAGTGAGGGAATGTCGCTTGGGCTAAAACATCCATCAGTGATTCTGAGCGCTGGATCCCAACAGCCAGTTGGTACGATAGCCACACCCCCACTTCCAAAATCACGATCTCCAAAACAATCACCTCTACATCCATGGAACCTGTATTGGCACGATTTATAATCTGTGAAAGCCCAAAATAAATTGCGCCCCAAAAAATCATGGGTACAACAAAAGACACTTTGTTAAGGGATGGCACAAAAACCATCACTGGTACAAGGAAGATCGCGACAAGATAAAAATATGCCGCAAAGTTAATAATCGGTGTATCGGAACGGTCTAATTGAGCAAGCACCAGCACAATCAGCAAATAGAAGGCAATCCAAAAAAGGGACTTTTTGAGGTTAGTCAAATTAATACCTTGTCACAATATGACAATTGCTTATTTATGACCCATAACGATTTGATTTGGATGTGTTTCAAATGAGTTGGATGGAGCGCTCCTAATTGATTTTAACATAAAATGACTGCAATTTAGATTGATTTAAGGTAGCACCAAAATATGGTGGCCGGGTTTAGCCAAAACGTATTGGAAAACGGGTAAGAATTGGCGCGAAAAATTCATCCATGCTCACGGTGAGAGTGCACCTGCCGCCCTTGCTATTCGCGAACATCTTAAATCGCTTGGCGATCACATTAAATAAATTTCTGGAGATTATCTTTGAGCGACCTTTACAACATGCAGCCATCCCAGATCGTAATGTACACCACTCAATATTGTTCTGACTGCCACCGGGCAGCAGCATTTTTTGAAGCCAATAAAATAGATTACATCAAAGTTGACCTCGAAGACAATGAAGAGGCTACTGAATTCGTCATGAACGTAAACAGGGGGCATCGCAGCGTACCAACCATTATTTTTCCCGATGGTTCCGCGCTCGTTGAACCAAGTTGGGATCAATTGAAAGCAAAAACAATAGACAAGTAGTCATGTACAAATTTACAATAAAGCGAGGATGGTTATTCGCTAAACATCAGCCTCTCTTTTGATTCTCAACTACGCCGGGGTATAATGAATGCATGAAGAAGTTCATCACCCTGCCTTTACTCGCTTTCGTCCTGGCCGCGTGTGACACATGGGGCGTGCCGCCACAACCTTTTCCAGTATGGACGTCCTTCCCGTCGCAGACACCCAGTATTGTATCGGCAACACCTTTGATACTCCTGCCTCCTTCTCTTGAGACGATCATACCAACGATAACTCAACTCATCCCTGTTAGTCCAACAAATACTGAAACTCCATCACCAACAAATACGCTGGAACCAGCCCCACCGACCCAGACTTTTACACCCCTGCCTTTGCAATCTGTAGCGGTTGATATTCTTGGCTGCAACACAAGTCTTGACATCAGGAATGGCATGGGGGAAGTGACGAACGCCTATGTGACGATCAAAAATAACGGGACAGTTGGCCTGCCAAATACCTGTGCCCTGCTGCGCGCCATTGACGAAGACCGGGAACACCCCGACAAGAAGCGCTGCGTGGATATTCTGCCTGTGGGATATCAAGTTAATTTGAAATTGACCGTTGATTCGAAATACAAAGCCGACACGATTATTCAGGTAGACATCACAACCAACGATACAATTCTGCTGCGGCTCGACAAACAGTCGTGCAAAGACATTGGTCTTTTCGGTGGTACGCCATCAGACGTTGGTGTAGTAAAGCCAATTCAATAAAAATTGATTTTAACGAAAAATAAAAACAGACGGTGCGGGATAGTTCAATGAAAAAGGTATAATCACATCATGACAGACGAACAGATCAAACCACTAGCACGCAACAAGATCGCCATGCTGATTGACGGCGATAATGCCCAGGCAGGCTTGCTTTCTCAAATGCTGGTTGAGGCAGGCCGTTATGGACAGGTTACCGTCCGCCGTATTTATGGGGATTGGACCACAAACAGCATGAACTCGTGGAAGGATACGCTTAACTTTCACGCTTTCCAACCCATTCAACAATTCCGCTATACGATCGGCAAAAACGCAACCGACAGCGCCATGATCATTGACACGATGGATATCCTGCATTCTGGTGTTGTAGACGGATTTTGCCTAATTTCAAGTGATAGTGATTACACCCGCCTGGCTACCCGCATCCGCGAGACAGGCATTTTTGTGATGGGAATTGGCGAAAAGAAAACGCCCAAACCCTTTGTAAATGCCTGTGATGTTTTTGTTTACACCGAAAACCTGGCAGCTGAAAAGAAATCTGTCCAACAAAAGAATATAAACAATACCAAAGTTAAGAAAGCTAAAGGCGAAAAAGAAGAACTTGACCCCATGCCGATCTTAACCCAGGCTTTTGAGATGGCTGTTCAACAGGATGGCTGGGCCTCGCTGGCAAACTTGGGCAATGCGCTTTATCAAGTGGATCCCAGCTTCGACCCCCGCACATACGGCCATAAACAACTCTCGAAGATGATTAGTAAATTAAACGACCGCTTTGAAATGCGCGCACCGGAAAATGATGGCCCGCAAATTTTTTATGTGAAAATGAAGGAATAAAAAAAGCCCCGATGCAGTCAAAACTCATCGGGGCTTTTTTATCCTTCAAATAATACTCAAACTGCTTCTTTATTTAAGACCTCGTTATATACTCCAACAATTTGAGAGGCTATCTTATCCCAAGCGTAGTCCAATGCATATTCTGCGGCAGAATGTCCCATTTGATTCCGTAAACCAGTATCCCCCAAAAGTTTTGAAAGTTTGTCGCGCAAATCCTCAGGGTCACTATCGGGGATGGTATACCCGGTGAAGCCATTCTGAACAAGATAACCAAGCCCACCCACCTCTGAGGCGATCACTGGCACACCACAAGCCATGGCCTCAAGCGCCACCATCCCAAATGATTCATAAAGCGAGGGCATCACAACCACCTCCGCCGCCGAATAATAATATGGCAATGTATCCTGCCCGCGCTTGCCAAGAAAGACAACCAGCGCCCCCATAAATAGATCATCGCATAATTTTTGCAGGCGTATCATTTCTACAGACATATCCTCGGAGCTTACATTCACATCGCCGCCAATGATCGCCAGATGAACAGGATGCTGCGAACCCTGCAAATCCAAACCGGAGATCGCCTGAATTAAAGTATCCACGCCCTTCAGTGGCTCAATCCGCCCCACAAAAAGCACCATGCGATTTTCAGGTTTCAAGCCAATGAATTGCTTTGCCTCATCTGCAGGGATTGGAAAAAAATGGCTCGTATCTACACCGGGCGGGATGATCACCAATTTACGGGAATCCGCTCGATACAGAAAACGAAGCTGGGTCAACTCTGCCAAGGTAGCGACGACGATCCGATCCGCCCGACGGAGAACCTGCCTCTCACCATAAAGGCGATCCTCGCTTGCACGTTCATCCTCCGAACGCGCCACCCTATTCTTCATCTCCCCCAGTGTATGGAACATATGTACAACAGGAATACCTCCCCAGGCATCACTCAATACTTCCGCTGCCAGACCAGACAGCCAATAATGACTATGAATCAGATCGTATTGAATGCCTTTTTCAGCTGCAAAATGCTTAATTCCATCCACAAACTCAGGGACATAATTCGCAATATCGCTTTTGCTGATTGGCTCCTCAGGTCCCGCAGGGATATGCACCACGCGATTGCCATATCCAAGATCGTGCAATACATGCGGCACATGTTCATCCTGCGAGCGCGTAAATACATCCACGTGGACACCCATTCGCCCCAACTCCCGCGTCAGATCGCGGACATACACATTCATTCCGCCTGTATCCTTGCCTCCAAGGGTAGCCAGGGGGCAGGTGTGATAGGAAAGCATTGCAATACGAAGCATATATTTTCTCCACAGACTAGACGACACGAAAGCATGAAAACTTGCGGGATTAAACCAAATCCTTTATAATCCCGCCGCTTCTAAAAGACCTTTAAGGTTAGTAAGCCACCGTAGCTCAGCTGGTAGAGCAAACGATTCGTAATCGTTAGGTCGTGGGTTCGTATCCCACCGGTGGCTCTGCAATGAAATCCACAGAACGTAACCCATTAGCAGTTCTATTTACTGCTTTATACAACTCTTTATTAGTTAAAGATTTCGTCACTCCTTTTTCCCCACCCGACCACTGACAACTGATTCCCGATGTCTGTTGACTGAACCTTATCCACACAATTATGGACAATGTTCATCTTCACATCCAGGCACCACTTTGGAAATTGAATTCCTTCTGAAAGATCAACCACCCTGGAATACGGCTCGTAAAATTGAATGTCAAGAAATTTCAAAACCGCATCTGTGAACCAGGCCACATCACTCGCCGATCTCTGCATGAGTTCCTCGAAATTTTTGATGCCATGCGTGCGCATATATGCTGTTAAGTTCGAGCACTCAATATGCTCTGGGGTTGGCTTCCAAACGATCTCACCACCGAAACTTGCACTGCGCGGCGTCGAAGTGTTAAATTATTCTGTCAGGCACTGCTCCTCTTAGTTTGGCTGGGTTGATTCTACCGCTTGATGCATAAATTACTAAACTTGTTGGAAGAAATAAAAAATAAAAATCATGATTCTGGTTTAGTTATTTACGCGGCACTCTGTAATGTAAGAACATTCAAGGTGAAGAAGCAAAGAAGCAAAGCTAAAGCTAAGAGCCTATCCGAATCATGGAGCGCGGACTTCAGTCCGCTTTTTTCAGCAAATCAGATAGGCTCTAAGTGTATATTTGGGCGGTAGCAAAAATTCAATTCGATAATTTGATCTTCACGAACAATCTATCTTTTGCGATACGCGCAACATCTTCTGCATTCGGGATTTTATTTCCCATACGAATTCCCAATGGTTTTGCCGCTTGTGGTACATATCGAATATATTCGAACATGCGTGATTCAACAGCTTTGCCATCCAACTCTGTTTCAGCAAATCCATTAACAGGCTTGCGCTTCAATAATAGTTTCACTTGCGCGCCACCTAGCAGGTTGCGCCACCACGTTCTATCGCGGCTGGTGAGGATCCATAAATATCCATCTTCTTGATAATAGCCCACAGGTGTTGTATATGTCTTTCCCGTTTTGCACCCAGTCACTGTGATAATCATCATGCCATTGCTTAACATGCTGTGAAACGGCGAGCGCAAGACCCAACTCATAAAATCATTTCCAGTCATTCGAGTACTCCATACATTTGATCGGGATTAAGATATTGCGGGAAGCGCTCCCTCAGCGCAGTCCGCGCTTCATAGCACAGATGACAGGCGTCGGCGTAGCGCGAAGCGTGCGGAAGGTTGTACTCGGTCACCAGCGCGGCAGGTCCGCCTGCGAGCAGAGGTCCGCATATCGGGTGGGCATCCGCATTATATTTTTCACAAATCTCTTTGAGCGGCGTCTCAAACACATTGCCAATTGTGATGCCCTGACAAATGTGAATATTGCCCAGCGGATCAAGATGGACACGCCCCGGCTCGTGCAGATCTTCGTGCGGACAGGAATCGAATCCTTCCCAGGCATGGCTGGTTGCTTTTTCAACAAGCATTTTCGCCGCCCGACCGCGAAACATAACCGCGCCTTCATCTTCGATCTGACCATGCGTCTGTTGCGCATCTGCATCAGGTTGCGCGATGCTGATCATGCCCGTTGGGATGTTCAACCCCTTTGCCGCGACAAGCGCGTTCTGCGGACGTTCACCCAGACGTTCATTGCAATGGAACAAATCACTGCTCACGGTGAAATCCGCAAGACGACCTGCAAATGGACGCAACCATTCCTCGGCATCGGCAACAGAATTCGCCCAATACACATTGGAAACGATACCAACGGAGAAACCCATATCCGCCGCTTTGCGAACAGCTTTTACCAAAACGGCGTAATACAAGAACGGTTCGCCGCCTTCAAAGTAAATCGAAGTGACGCCTGCCACTTTTGCCTGCTCAAGGATCTGCTCAATTTGCTCATAAGTGAGCGTGCCGCTCTGCCACGGACTACCCCATACGAAACAGTGATCGCACTCGTAGGTGCATTGATAGGTCAAAAGGATGTGAAGACCGGAGAGTTTCATAGTGAACTTCCTTCCCATCATTCAGGGAACATATATTGGCAGGTCAAGCACAACCAACCTTCCATCTGTTGTCTTTTGCACGCGATATTCGAACTGCGAGACAGGCGGAAAATCAGTCTCACTCCCGTCACAGCATGGACCTAGGACGAACAATGTGCCATCTGGGTTGCTGAATTCAACGATGAAAAGGTATTCGTCCCCAACGTTCTTCTCCAGTGTCGCTGTGCGAACAGGCAGACATTGGGCACCATTGATGGTGCAGGCGTTCTTCCATAAAGCGACATTGTCGCTGGGATCGAGGCTGGAATTGTGGTCAGTCAATACTTCGTAGTCACCGCCATAAAGCTCAACCGCGTCGTCATACCGACCCTGATTCAGGAAATCGAAGAATTCCACCAGCGCCTGCCGCGCTGGTTCGGTGTCATCGCGCACAGGGACGCAGGCGCCAAGAAGTATCACAATCAGGATGAACAATCTCATAATCGTCATTCTTTCTCTCCGCATTTCAGTATACAGAGGTTCAAGTCATAAATCATGTGTCAAAAGTCACGTCACAGACTATAATCAAGTTATCCAATTTCGGAGGCAATCATGTCCAACGTTCACGAATCCAACCACCCGCTCATCGCCCACAAACTTTCACGCCTGCGTGATAAAAATACCGAACCCAAGAAATTCCGGGAACTGGTGCGCGAGATCGCCGCGCTTTTGGCATACGAAGCCACTGCCGATCTTCTCACAATACCACGCGAACTTGAAACTCCTCTCGAAAAAATGACGGGAGCGGAACTGAAAGAAAAGGTCGGACTCGTCCCAATTTTGCGCGCGGGGCTTGGCATGGTCGAAGGGATTTGGGGTTTGATGCCGAGCGCGGAAGTCTGGCACATTGGTCTGTATCGCGATGAAGATACTTTGCGCCCTGTGGAATACTATAATAAGCTGCCTCTAGAACCGACTGTTTCCGTTTGCCTTATTCTAGACCCAATGCTTGCAACCGGCGGCTCTGCCACTGCTACAGCCGATATTCTCAAACGCTGGGGGGTGAAGAGGATTAAATATATTGGGTTGATCGCCGCGCCGGAAGGCATCAAAGCCATGCAAAAGGCGCATCCCGATATTGATATTTACGTCGCCGCAATTGACGATCATTTGAATGAACGCGCTTATATTGTGCCTGGATTGGGCGACGCAGGCGATAGGCAGTTTGGAACGGGATAAGCCAGTGATCAGTGCTCAGTAGGCAGTGAGGCGAAAGATGTGGAATTGGATTGTCTTCAGCTTTCTCACTTTATTTCTGATCTACATTTCACGGGCATCGTTACGCGCGCCGCGCTCGCATGGCTTCTATCGTTTCTTCGCCTGGGAATTCATGCTGGCCCTGTTCCTTATCAACGAAAAAATTTGGTTTCAAAATCCATTTGCGTGGTATCAACTCATCGCGTGGACTTTGCTCTTCGCATCGCTGATCCCGCTGGCATTCGGAGTACGTGCGCTAAAGTCACGCGGGAAGCCATCTACCGAGAGAGGAAGCGACCCAACATTGCTTGCCTTTGAAAAGACCGCACAACTTTACAAGCGGCGTTTACAAATACATTCGCCATCCGCTTTACAGTTCATTACTTTTGCTGACGTGGGGTATTTTCTTCAAAAACTTTTCGGTGGCAGGAATTGTCCTTGCAATCGCCGCCACAGTTTTTCTGGTTTTCACCGCGAAAGCAGATGAGACGGAGTGTATTCAATTTTTTGGCCCTGCTTACGACAATTATATGAAAAGAACAAGGATGTTTATTCCGTATATCTTCTAAAGCGGAGAGTGGTCTTTTGCAGATAAACAATTAAACCGAGCATCCTTGAAACCTATTTTGAACCACTGAGACACGAAAACACAGAGAAAGACCATTTAGAAACTCCGTGCCTCAGTGTCTCAGTGGTAAAGGCTCTGATGTTATTCACGAGTTTTTTTTCTCGATTAATGTGGAAAAATTCAATAGTCCGCCTTTGCGAAATGGCAGACTGAAGTCTGCGCTCCCGGAGAACATTATGAAAGCCATGCTCCTGCGCGAGTCTGCGCTATTTTCACAAAACCCAACTCATCTTTCATTTGAGGATTTACCTGAACCAAAAATTGACGCGGGCGAAATCTTGTTGCGCGTCACCCGTTGTGGAATTTGCCACACCGAGCTTGACGAAATCGAAGACCGCATCAAGCCGCGTCTGCCGATCATATTGGGACATCAAGTGGTGGGAAACATTCTGAAGTCCGACAGCAAACTGTCGGACTTCAGAATGGCCAACGCGTCGGGGTGGCATGGATCGCATCCACCTGCGGAGTATGCCAGCCCTGCCTATCTGGCAATGAAAATCTAGTATTGAATTCAAGGCCACAGGACGCGACATCAACGGGGGTTATGCCGAATACATGAAAGTCCGCGCGGACTTTGTTCACCCCATCCCCGGATTATTTTCTGATTCAGAAGCCGCCCCGATGTTGTGTGCGGGCGCGATAGGTTATCGGTCATTGAGATTGACCAATCTGCAAAATGGACAGTCGCTTGGTTTGATGGGCTTCGGCGGATCGAATCATCTTGTACTTAAACTGGCAAAACACAAATTCTCCAATTCTCCAATCTTCGTTTTTAGCAGGAATCCAGCAGAAAGAGAATTCGCCTTATCGCTGGGAGCGGCATGGGCAGGGACGATTGATCAGAGTCCGCTTGAGGCGTTGGATGCGGTCATTGACACCACACCCGTTTGGGGTCCGGTGGGTGCAGCGCTGAAACGGATCAAGCCCGGGGGCCGAGTTGTGGTCAATGCCATCCGCAAAGAAGAAGCCGATAAAGAAGCCCTGATGAAGTTGGATTACTCATCACAGTTATGGATGGAAAAAGAGATCAAATTGGTTGCGAACGTGACGCGCGCTGATGTGCGTGAGTTTTTGCAGATCGCGGCGCAGGCGAATATTAAACCTGAGTTTCAAGAATATGAATTGAAAGACGTCAATCAGGCCTTGGTTGAGATGAAGCAGGGTAAAATTCGTGGATCAAGATATTGGTGACTTGATTTTATCGGAGACAAAATGGCTGAACCAAAAACAAAGGTCAATAACGCAAGCGTTACAGATTTCTTGAATACCATCGAGGATGAAACCAAAAGAAAAGATTGCTTCGAGATATTAAAACTTATGAAGCAGATCACCAAAGAAGAGCCAAAGATGTGGGGTTCCAGCATTATCGGCTTTGGCAGTTATCATTACGTCTATGCCAGCGGGCGCGAGGGAGATTGGATGCTGACCGGCTTTTCGCCGCGCAAACAAAACATCACACTTTACATCATGCCCGGCTTTGAACGCTATAACTCGCTGATGAAAAAACTTGGCAAGTATTCCACCGGCAAATCCTGCCTGTACATCAAAAAACTTGGCGATGTGGATACAAAAGTATTAAAGGAACTAATCTCACAATCCGTCAAGGTAATGAGGGCGAATCAATAGAAAGAAGGTAAGGTGTCCGAAAACACTGGAACGGCCAAGTCTGTCGCGACCTCGATTGTCCGTCTGATATTTGGCATACCCATCATCGGGGCAATGTTCTTCCTGCCTGCGAGCACGCTCGATTACTGGCAGGCGTGGATGTGGCTGGGTACACTTTTCATTCCCATGATCTTCGTCCTGATCTATCTCGCCAAAAATGATCCCTCCCTACTCGAACGTCGGTCACGCCTGCGCGAAACGCGCTCCGAGCAGAAACTCATCATCGTCGCCTCGACCCTCTATTACCTGATCACCTTCCTCCTGCCAGGCTTCGACAAACATTTCGGCTGGTCTGCGGTGCCCGCCTGGGCGTGCATCGCCGCGGATGTGGTTATGCTCGCGGGCTATCTCCTCTTCTTTCTCGTCTTAAAAACCAATAGTTACGCCTCACGCGTCGTTGAAGTGCAACAAGGCCAGCAGGTCATCGCCACCGGCCCCTACGCACTCGTCCGCCATCCCATGTATTTGGCAATGATTCTAATGATGGTTTTTTCGCCGTTGGCACTGGGATCATCCTGGGCGATGCTTTTCTCCCTCGTCCTGATCTTCCTGTTGGCGGCCCGCATCAAAAACGAAGAAGAACTCCTGCTGACGGAACTTAAAGGTTATCGCGAGTACACGCAAAAGACACGCTATCGTCTCTTCCCTGGAGTTTGGTAATGGGCAAACCACAAAAAGACCCCGAAGGATTTGAGCGAAAGATCCTGCATCAATTGGTGGACTTCACAAACGCACACGTCCTTGAAGTCGGCTGCGGTGAGGGACGCTTGACATTCAAATACGCCGCCTCTGCAAAACAGGTCATTGCGTTCGATCCTGACCACGATTCTCTTCGCATCGCCCGCACAGACTTGCCGTACGATCTGCAAAAGCATGTTCATTTTGCAGGCGCAAGCGCAAAGGACATTCCATTCTCAAAGGAGACCTTCGATATTGCCATACTGGCCTGGTCACTCTGATGAATGGAACACGAGAGCATGGTGCATGCTCTGGATGAAATTCGTAGAACGCTAAAACCAAAAGGGGTATTAATAGACCTGCGCCCGGTCGAGGAAAACTGGTCGGTGGAGGTATCTTCGTCGGTTGGCTATCAGGCAGCGGGTAGGTTGAACGATATGCCCATCGGCCTGGCAGATGATGAAGCGGCGTTCGAAGCCCTGAGGGAAGCCGAATCCCGCAGATGGTTCGTCAAAGAAAAAGAAGAAGAATTTGCTTTCTTTTATTATTGGGATACACCCTCTGAAATGAAGGAATTCATGGAAGATGAATGGGAAGACTTTGAAAAGCTGGAAGAGTCTGTTTATCAAAAAACAAAGTCGATTTGGGCTTCAGCTAATGCGGATGCGCAGGTGCGCGTGCGTGTCAAAATGCTCATTACGCTCTGGAAGGAGTTATAATTTCATAATTGCCCAAGCCGCCATCCTGAGGGAGCAAGGAAAACAAAAATTTTCATAGAGATTGGGACAAACCATGTGTGACACTCTGATCGCAACAAAACTCGCCACAACAAACAACATCGCCATCTTCGGCAAAAATTCCGACCGCCCGCCGAACGAAAGTCAGCACATCGCCTACTTTCCTGCCGCCCAACATCCCGCAGGCAGTTCCCTGAAATGTACCTACATCGAAATTCCGCAGGTTGAAAAAACCAATGCAGTTCTGCTCTCCAAACCCTTTTGGATGTGGGGCGCAGAAATGGGTGTCAACGAACACGGACTCGTGATCGGCAACGAAGCCGTCTTCTCAAAAATTCCTGCCAACAAAAAGCCTGCCATGCTCGGCATGGATATGCTGCGCGCTGCGCTGGAGCGCGCTGTGACAGCGCGTGAAGCGCTGCAAGTCATCATAGACCTGCTGGAAGAATTTGGTCAGGGCGGCAACTGCACCTATGGCGAAAAACTGTATTATCACAATAGTTTCATCATTGCCAACGCAGAAGATGCCTGGGTGCTTGAAACTGTGGACAAGCAATGGGCGGCGCGCCAGATTAAAGATGTATATTCCATTTCAAACTGCCTGACCATTAAAGATCAATGGGATATGGCTTCGCCCGATCTTGTTGAACTTGCTGTGAAGAAAGGTTTTTCAAAATCCAGGCAAAGTTTCGACCTCGCAAAAGATTACTCTGATTTCCTCTTCACCAATTTTGGCAAAGGCCGCAATCGCCGCGCAACCACATTTAGCGTACTCGGCGAACAAAAAGGCAAAGTCTCGCTTGAAGCGATGATGAGCACGCTCCGCCATCACAATGCTGAGAACTTCGACCCGCAGAACAGTGTTACCGAAGTGGCTGTGTGCATGCACGCGGGCTTCGGTCCCATTCGCGTCAGCCAAACTACCGCCTCCATGGTCGTTTATCTGGATAAAAACAACCCGATCATTTTCGCCACTGGAACATCTGCCCCATGCACGAGCATCTTCAAACCCTTCTGGATGGATGCCGCGTCTTCTCTTAACCTCGGGCCTGCTCCAACACACCGAACAGATTCTTCCCTTTACTGGACTCACGAAAAACTGCATCGCGCCACCCTGCTCAACTACCCCGAACGGATCAAGACCTATGCCGCCGAGCGCGACGAAATGGAAAAGAGATTCATCCAGGGTGCATTGAAATTACAATCCGCCTCCGCCAAAACACGCGCGGACTTCACCGATCAATGCCTGACCGAAAGCCTCGCCGCCGAAGCCGAATGGCTCAAACGCGTAAAACTAGTACCCGCCAGGAAAACCTTCCTGTACTCGCTGGCATGGAATGGGTTTAACAAAAAGGCTGGAATGAGAGGGTAGGGATTTTTCAAGATTCGGGAAAAATAGCCAAATGGCCGACACACTTCAAATCCAACCTGTTTTCCTGCCGCTGGCTTCTGATAAAACAGCATTGTAAAAGCAGGCGGCCCGCGTGTGAGGCTGGAACCATTGCTCAAAGCCTTTATCAGAGGCGCAACTGCAGAGCAGATTGTGCAACAATATCCATTCATTTCATGATCGAATGATGCAGCCATCAGTTACTACCTGCAGCACATCCAGGAAGTTGATGAATAAACATTATTCGTAATAACAGGTGACAGCTACAGATGAAACCAGTTCAATAATTACCTACCCATGCAATTCACTATTCGGGTTAACCGAAATTCCCATGGCTTTGGTGCCTGAAAAGACCGATATCAAACCGTGATCAAATCTTTAATTTCATCAAAAGTCGCGGGACCCACGCCCGAAACATCCATGATCTCTTCAATGGTGGAAAAAGGACCGTTCTCGGTTCGATAGTCAATGATGCGTTGGGCGATGGTGGGGCCTATGCCCGGTAAACTATCCAAGTCTTCAAGTGCAGCGGTGTTGATATTGATCAACTCAGTATCTGTATTGGAATTTGAAGGTTCGGCTGTTACAGAAGAAAAATCGTCTATACCAGGGGAGCCAGGCAACTCGAGCGACGCAGCGTCCTCTACCGGCGCCTGTCCGGATTTATAGGGGATGTTTAGCTGTTGTCCATCGTTCAGTAACGCGGCAAGATTAATTGCATCAACGTTCGCGGTTGAAAGCAATCCGCCGGCCGCATCAATCGCATCCTGAATACGCGCGCCTTGCGCAAGTTCATACAACCCCGGGCGCGGCACAGCGCCGATCACATGCACTGCAATGGGCGCTTTGGTTGGGGCAGGCTGTAAAACAATCGGCTGGCCCGCAGGCGCGCGCGAAACAAATATCAGCACGCCCGCAAGCACAAAACCTGCCATCACACCCAGCAGCACATACAAAGCATTCTTCATAAATGCAATTCTACTCCAACTTCATCACCAGCAATTCCTCGCCCGTTTGCCTGAACACATCTGCAATATCGAACACCTTTTGTATGCGTTGAAAATAGCGCGGCATTTTTTCATAAGGAATGGATTTGAACCCAAATTTTTCATACATGCGTCCATTATGAGCAATGCACATTAAGTATAATGGCCTTGAAGTTTTACGCAGCAATTCTTCGATGATCTTCCGTGCAATTCCCTGCCCGCGATATTCGGGAGGAACGGCAATCGAAGCCATTTCCTGGATGTCGGCCCCGTGAGGTTTGACCTGTCCGCAGCCAATCACTTGGCCGCCATCATTTACCGCAACGATAAAACGCTTCCAATCCAAACCTGTGGGGTTGATCCCGACTAAATGAATCAGACCCTTAATTTGAGCGGATTCTGAGTCCAATGCCGAGCGAATTTCATACGTGGTCATAAGCCTATATCGCTCCCGCCGCCGCGATGATAATGAACGTGGCAATGAACCAATGGATCAAAAACGGCCAGAAAAAGGACTTTGTGCGATACGCCACCCAGCCAAAGGCAAATCCGCCAAAAATGGTGGATAGGGTTTCGACTTCAGGCTTGCTGAGATGCGCCAGCGCAAATGGGACAGCCTGCAGCCAGATGGCCTCGTGCCCAAACTTGCGGGCGTAGGCGAACAAAATCCAGCCGCGGAAAATAAACTCCCAACCGATCAAATCAAGGAAGGTTGTCCACGGGAGACCGGGCAGAAAACGCTCATAATAAGTTTTCATGACAGCATTCCCGCTTCCAAGAAAATAAATAACGGGAGCCATAAAAAGGATGCCAAGCGCGGTATAGATCAGCCCTAATTTCCAATCGCCAAACGAAAACCCATATTCCCGCGGATACTCACGGAAGAGAATCAAGATAATCAGAAGCGGAATGACAAGGTATAAAATGACGCGATCCCAATATTTATACGCCGTCAGTTTATGATAATGGTCCACCATCAACAGCAAAGTGCTGACAATGGTGACAGTGACGATCTTCCAATCAAAATTCAGTTTTTCGCCGAGCAGATACTTCATGGTTTCTCTCAATAAGGGAAGTAGGTTTTATTGCCGTCTGGAGCAAGCAATGCAGCAATTTTATCCGCATCGCGGGTTAACTCAAATCCCCAATTGGCCAGGAGCAAAATAAAGACAAGCATCGCAAAAGTCACGGCGAGTTTTCCATATAATGATTCACGCCAGCGGACAGACAGGCTGTGGATCCCGTTACCCCAAAAATAGGCGGCCAGAATTGCCAGGCAGGGAATAAGCGCAAGGTGGAAACGGTCTTCTGCGAGGATAAAAACATGCGGCAAAATATAAGAAATGAGCAGCAAAGCCAGCATTGTCGTTTGTGGATTCCGCTTTAAGAGCGATAACCCAAACATTGCCGAAGTTGAAATGAACACAAACGGCAAAAGCAAAACCGCAGAGAGTGCCAGCAAGATTGATTTTGGCATAAAACCCAAAATATTATTGGAATAAAAATACATCAATACACGTTTTTCCAGGCCGAAGAAAAAGCCCAGCCTGTTCACTGCAAGCGGGATAAATCTTTCAGGCTGATCCTTTATAAACTTGACCGCTTTTTGTGTGCCAACTTCATCGCGCTCGGCATCGTCCATAATGGTAAGTAAATCCAGCGAGGGACCAAAGATAAAAGAGCCGTTTCCCTGCGGATGATAGCCAAGATACAGGTTGTATCCCATTGAAGTCTCGATGCCTGTGAGTTTATGATGTAACAGCGAATTGCGAATAACCCAGGGCGTGATGACCAAGATAAATGCAATCCCTATAATAATTCCATCATTGCGAAATATATGTCGTTGCGAGGAGGGCGCTTGCTCTTTCCGACGAAGCAACCCTTGTTGCAAAGCGGGAGATTGATTCGTCGCTCCGCTCCTCGCAATGACGATGAGGAAGAGACTAGCCAACCCTGCAAACGGAAGGATGACCGAACGTGTGAGGGCGGTTAATCCAAGGAAAAACCCGGAAAGCAAGAGGTTGATGGGAGATGGAGCTTCGATGGATTTAAGGAGAAAGAGGAAAGACAAAAGGAGAAGTACAAAGAAGGGATTTTCTGTGCCAAGCCCGAGGGGGTAAATCAAAAGCATTGGATATGCGGCTGTCACCCATGCCGAGATTTTTGCTGTCTTTTCAGAATCTGGGAACAAGCTACGAGAAACAAAATATGTCAACGGGGCCAGCGGGGCGCCGAGAAAGATCACGTGCGCCAGACGCGCGGCGAAGAAACGCGAGAAATCCAATCCATTGAAAAAATAAATAACCGCTAAAAATGCCGGGTACAGCGGCGCACGGAAGGAGGTATACAGTCCGTGCTGCGGGTCGTAATCCTTTGCGGTTGAAAGATCAAAATCAACATAGGGATCCAAAAGTTTCAGGTCTTCCTGCGCGTACCAGCGAAAGCCGTTTCCAGAAGCAAGGCTGCGCGCAAGCATGTCATACTGGAACATGTCGTCGAGTCCGATGCCCATCGCGCGGGTGAGGAGGACCGGGATCAAACGCAAAACAAGCGCGACCAAATATATGCGGATTGGAAAGGAAATTTTCATTTAGCCGTCTTCTCAATTCGCCTTGTAAGATAAGGAGAGAAATAACCCGTATAATTTTCCCATAGTTCCGGTAGTTTCCAATCATTACCGGTCACTTTGCCGCGGCAATTTGGCGAGCCGCAGTAACAGTCGAATTCATCATAAGGTCCGCCGTCAGACATGGCGTAATCGAAGGTTACCTCTTCGCCTGCTTCAATATCATGCATGGCAACCAGACCGATCTGACCAAAGAAACCTATATTTGGATCGCAGGAATGGTTGAAACAATCATTCGGTTCTTTTTCCTCGGCAGTGAGCAGGTACAAGCCTTCGTCAATTTGAATCACGCGCTGCGTGAAGCGCGGCATGGAAGGGTCGATTTCGTCTTTGCGGAAGATACGCCCGCCCCACAAAGAGACCAGTTCGTCCTTCAAAATTTTTTCGCGCGCAAAAACCCCGCATCCGCCTTCAGCCAGTTCGCGCGCCTCGCATTTTGGATTGAGATAGGAAAAAGTCATTTCACCTCTTTTGGTACGCGCCAGGCATGAATAAGATCAAATAAGAGTGGAACGCGCCAGTACTCAGCTATTTCGCCAAAGTGCTTTTAGCGGTGATTTCAGCCGCTTTTACCTGAATGACTAAAGTCGTTACTACGTTTTTGTGATTTACTGATTATCAGTACTTCACGAAATACCCTGGAGTCAGGCGGCAAGCCGCCTGAAATGGGCGACAGATCGTGATTTTCTGAGTATAACAATGACGGCATCCACCAGCCCCACGCAACGGTTTGAATGCCAAAGTCACGTCCAACTCATTTGTGACGAACCAGATATAAAGTCCGGAAAGAAGCGAAAGAATGCTCCAGGTGAGCGGGCAGTTGGTTAAGTCTGATTCAAATCTCCAGATGGGATATTGATGAGGTGAATTATACAAAGAAAACGAGCGGCAAGGTAAAACCCTGCCGCTCAAATTTTTCATGAAATAATCTATTTCGTTTCGCCTTCGGTATCCGATGAACCCGCGGAAATTTTTTGAGCAATGAAGATCGGCAGAAAGGTGATCAGGATGACAATGGTTGCAACCACATTCGTCACCGGGCGATCGCGCGGGCGGGAAAGCTGGCTGAAGATCCAAATCGGAAGCGTGGTTTGCTGCCCTGCGGTAAATGTCGTCACGATAACTTCATCGAAGGAAAGCGCGAAAGCCAGCATGCCGCCTGCAAGCAGCGCGGTGGCGATATTGGGCAGCACAACATGACGAAAGGTTTGAAAGGAGTTCGCGCCCAGATCCATGGAGGCTTCGATCATTGTCGCGCTGGTCCGGCGGAAGCGCGCCAGCACATTGTTGTAAACGACGACCACGCAAAAGGTTGCATGACCGATAACGATGGTCCAGAACGAGAAGGGAATATCCAACCCGCCGATGGCTGTCCGTAAAGCAATACCCGTAACAATACCAGGCAGGGCGATCGGTAATAACAACAGAAAAGAAATGGATTCGCGCCCAAAGAAATTACTACGATAGACCGCCGCCGCCGCGAAAGTGCCTAAAATCAGGGCGGCGATCGTTGCAACGGTTGCGACCTGCAACGACAATGTAAGGGAACGCCAAAGGTCTGCACGTTGTAATGCCACCCCAAACCATTTGGTTGTGAAGCCAGGTAATGGGAAGGTGTATGTAGTTTCATCTGGAGTAAAAGTATAAAGAAAAATGATCCACATCGGAAAATGCAGAAAGAACAATGTTCCAAATGCTGCCAGCTTTAATCCCCAGGATGCTCCTGGGCGAGTGTCGGATGATTTAGATGGCATCGAACGCTCCAAGCCTGCGGGCAATCAGAAGATAAAGGACCATGATGACAACAGGACCCATCGTCATGGCGGCTGCCAGAGGGACATTCCCGCCAGTTCCCTGATAAGAGTAGACCGCCTGCCCAATAAAAAATTTTGAATTGCCAAGCGTAAGCGGAATGATAAAGTCACCCAAAGTTAAGGAGAAAGTAAAGATCGAACCTGCCACAACCCCGGGGAAAGCGAGCGGTAAAATTACGGTGCGGAATGTTTGAGACGGCCTTGCGCCCAGATCACTGGAGGCTTCGAGCAGAGAACCGGGCACACGCTCCAGAGCGGTTTGTATTGGTATGATCATGTATGGCAGCCAGATATACACAAATACGATAAACATTCCAATCGGTGAGAGGGAGAGGGATGAGCCGCCAATGCCCGGTAAACCAAGCAGCCAATCAAGGGCATCGGTCAAATTGAATAAATGGATAAACCAGGACAAAATACCTTCTTTTGCGAGGATCAACTTCCAGGCATAAACACGCACAAGGTAACTTGACCAAAGCGGAATGGTCACAGCGATCAGAAGCCAGGTCTTTAATCTTGGCGAGGCGAATTTTGCAATGTAATAAGCCAAAGGGAATGCTATCATCGCATCCACAATGGTGACGATCAAAGCCATTGTAGCGGTGCGGAAGATAATTTCACGGTTGGTTATGTTGAATACCTGGGCGTAAGTCCGCATAGTAAACTCACGGACAATCATGCCGGTAAAATCGTCTATTGAGTAAAAACTATTCACCAGCAAAGAAACCAATGAACCAAGATACACAACCAGCAGATAGAGCAATGGCGGTATAAGAAAAATAGCCAAAACCAGGTTGGGGCGGCGAAAAAAATATGTGGATATGCGGTTAAGCAAGTCAGCCTCCCACGCGGCTGATATGGTCTTGATGCCAGGACAGCCTTACCTTTTGTCCTTTTGCAGACAGCACATCCATCGAAGTGCTCTTCAAATTCTGCTCAACTACAACAAGATCAACACCACCTTCTATTTCAACCAAATAGCGGGTAAAAAGGCCAAGATATACCACGTCACGGATAACTCCATCCATCGAGATCATGTCGCTGTGGGGGGTGTCGCTCAGAGAACCAATATGGATTTTCTCAGGGCGGATCGAGAAGGTCTGCTCAGAGCCTGTGCTGTGTTTTGCAATCTCTCCGCTAACAAGATTGGACGTACCCACAAAACCTGCAACAAAGGATGAGGCCGGTCTTTCGTAAATATCAGAGGGCGAACCGATCTGTTCGATTTTTCCCTGATTAAAAACAGCAATGCGGTCGCTCATGGTGATCGCTTCTTCCTGATCGTGTGTAACAAAAATAAAAGTAATGCCAACTCGTTTTTGAATTGTCTTGAGTTCGACCTGCATCTGCTGGCGGAGTTTCAAGTCCAATGCGCCGAGCGGTTCGTCGAGCAATAAAACTTTGGGATGGTTGATCAAGGCGCGGGCAAGAGCGACGCGTTGACGCTGCCCTCCGGAGAGTTGTGATGGTTTGCGTCCTGCAAAGCCCGAAAGCTGGACAAGCTCCAGCATCTCATCCACATGTTTTGTGCGTTCTTGCCTGGCAACATTTTTCACCATCAATCCATAGGCAATATTGTCTCCCACATTCATGTGCGGAAATAAAGCGTAATCCTGAAACACAGTGTTGACATCGCGCTCATAAGGCGGCAGGCTGGAAACATCCCGCCCGTATAAATGGATTTGCCCCGAGGTGGGCCTGTCAAACCCTGCGATCATTCGCAAACAAGTTGTCTTTCCAGATCCAGATGGACCGAGCATGGAAAAAAATTCACCGTCAATAACTTCCAAATCAATTTGATCTACTGCTTTTACTTCACCAAAATATCGGCTCACTTTTTCAAATGTAATGGCGGGTGCGGATGGATTATTCATCATATGGGCGGCTCTTCATCATAATAAAGTATATCAGGCGGGAGTTACCCCGCCTGATACCAAAACAGATTTTATTACTAACGACCGCCGATAACGGCTACGTAGTTTGTGACCCATTCATGGTAGGGAACACAATCCTTGCTGCCATCACCACAGTCGGCGGTGGGGGTGCGCCACCATTGGATCTTGTCAAAATCATTCAAACCGTTGTTCACACAACCATCGGCTCCCAGAAGTTCATTACCTTCGCAGGCATCCAGACGGACAGGAACATTCTGGAACCAGGCGGCTAAATCGCCCTGCAACTTGGGATTAAGCGACCATTCCATCCACGCATACGCGCAGTTGTCATGTTCGGAATCCACATGCAGCATGGTGGTGTCAGCCCAGCCGGTCGCGCCTTCTACAGGGACAACCTTATCAATCGGGGCGCCGCCAAACTTCAAGAGGTTTGCCTGGAAGGGCCAGGAGCCGGAAGCGGCAACGCCTTCATTGGTAAAGTCATCCATCTGGATGAACGCATCATGCCAATAACGGTTGATCAAAGTGCGCTGCTGGCGCAGGAGTTCAATGGCCGCATTGAATTGATCACGGTTCAACGCATATGGATCTGTGATGCCCAGCTCAGGGTTGTTATACTGCAAATACAAAGCCGCATCCGCAACGTAGATCGGACCATCATAAGCCTGAATACGGCCTTTGTTGGACGCGCCATCGGGCAGGGTCGTCTCTTCAAAGACAACGTTCCAGCTTGTGGGAGGTTGATCGCCAAAAACATCTGTGTTGTACATCAGGATGTTTTGACCAGAAGAATATGGGACGCCGTAATGAACGCCATCCACCGTATGCCAGGGGGCACTCTGCAAACGCGGATCAATTTTGTCATAGCTTGGAATGCGGGAAATATCAATCGGCTGAACCCTGCCACCTGAGATCAAACGGTTGGAAGCATCGCCGGAGGCAGTCACGAGATCAAAGCCGCCTTCGTTCATCAAAGCAACCATTTCATCAGAAGTAGCGGCAGTCTTTACCGAAACCAAACAGCCAGACTGAGCTTCAAATTCAGTCACCCAATCATAGGCAGGGTCAGTCTCACCACGCTCGATGTAACCGGCCCAGGCAACAATTGAAAGCGCACCTTCAAGTTCCATGGACGGTGCTTCTGTTGCAGCGGGCACTTCGGCAGCAACAGGAGCTTCAGTAGCGGCAGATGGAGCCGCGCTATCAGCAGGTGCTGCACCGCCACAAGCGGCAAGCACAAAGCTGGCCAACACAAACAGAACCAACAAGTTAAAAGCAAACTTCTTCATTATTCTCTCTCCTATAGAATCTTGAAATATGTCCAGACAATAGATCGGTCAAAAGTAATTCACCCCGGCTGCCTCCTTTCAGGTAATCATAACTACACCTAAAGAGAAAATTAGATGCGAATTTTCTTAACGATGTAATTATATTGAACGGAGACGAGAAGTCAACCATCTTTTGCCGAATAGGACATACGCCTCCCCTGCAGGGACGCCCCAGACCGCGCCCGAACCTGCCACAACACAACCAGCAGAATCCACGCTGACGAATTTCCCAAGCCCTCTCATAGCGGTATAATCCTACAAAGTGCCGCATAAAAACTAAAATTCTGATATTTAATTACATACCTTACGCAGTGTCATGCTGAGTGGAGCGAAGCACTCGTATCTCAGCAGTAGAGACTCTTCGCTCCGCTCAGAGAATCTCGATTAGGTGCGTGCGGTAAAAAATAATTTTGGAGAAAATAACCAATGACAGCCCTCCCCATCTACCCTCTCACCGAAGAACATAAAATGCTGCGCGATGCCGCCCGTGATTTCGCCCAAAAAGAGATCGCGCCCATCGCGGCTGAATTTGATGAAAGCGGCGAGTTCCCGCACGCCACCATCAAAAAAATGGGGGGGCTAGGTTTTATGGGAATTGAAGTCCCTGAGGAATACGGCGGTGCAGGCATGGACACACTTGCTTATGTGCTCGCTCTCGAAGAGATTTGCAAAGTGGATGCTTCGCATGGCGTCATAATGTCAGTCAACAATTCCCTATATTGTCATGGCATTCTACAATTTGGCACTGAAGAACAAAAGAAAAAATTCGTCATTCCGATTGCATCCGGCAAAGCCATCGGCGCATATGCTCTTACTGAACCCCAAAGCGGATCGGATGCCGGCGCACTCAAAAGCCGCGCGACCCGCGACGGCGATTTCTACGTGTTGAATGGGCGCAAATCCTGGGTTACAAGCGGACCCGTTGCAAATTACTTTGTTGTCTTTATGATGACAGACCCCGCTAAAAAACAAAAGGGCGTGAGCGCTTTTTTGGTGGATGGAGACACCCCGGGACTCATTCGTGGAAAGAAAGAGCCAAAACTCGGCATCCGCGCTTCAGCAACCAGCGAGTTGATCTTTGAAGATTGCCGCATCTCCGCTGAAAACAGGCTTGGCAAGGAAGGCGAAGGCTTCAAAGTTGCCATGACCGTTCTGGACGCAGGCCGCATAGGCATTGCGACACAAGCGCTTGGGATTGCCGAATCTGCCTACGAAGCAGCGAGGCAGTATGCGGGTCAGCGCGAAGCGTTTGGTCAGCCAATCGGCGCATTTCAGGGAACAGGCTTCAAGATCGCGGATATGAAAACCCGCATCGAAGCCTCGCGCCTGCTGCTTTACAATGCCGCCATTGCAAAGGAAAATTCCAAACAAAGCGGCGGGCGCTATTCATTGGAAGCATCCATGGCAAAATTATTCGCCTCTGAAACCGCCATGTTCGTTACGCACCAAGCCGTGCAAATTCACGGCGGCATGGGCTATAGCAAAGAACTGCCCATTGAACGCTATTTCCGCGACGCAAAGATCACCGAAATTTACGAGGGCACGAGTGAGATCCAAAGATTGGTCATCTCACGCAGTGAACTTGGATTGAAGTAATGAAAGCCACTCTCTTCCGCCAGCACGGCGGACCAGCAGTATTGGAATACACAGATTTCCCAACACCGCAGCCAAAAGCAGGTGAAATTTTAGTGCGCCTGCGCGCCGCCGCGCTCAACCGTATGGACGTATTCGTGCGGAATGGCTGGCCTGGATTAATACTGGAACTCCCCCACATCAACGGCGCAGACGGCGCGGGCGAGATCGTGGGAATTGGTACCCCTCTCCCTGAGGGAGAGGGGTTAGGGCGTCGGGCTGAGCCTGTCGAAGCAGTGAAGGTTGGAGATCGAGTCGTCATCAATGCCAACCTCGGCTGCGGCAAATGTGATTTGTGCTTGAACAAACAGGACAACCTGTGCCATGATTGGCATCTGCTTGGAGAAACCGTGCGCGGGACGTATGCAGAGTATGTTTGTGTGCCGGCCCGCCAGCTTTACAAATTGCCGCATAATTTTGATTTCCATGCGGCTGCTGCGGCCGCATTGGTGTATCAGACCGCATGGCATTCGATGGTCAAGCGCGGGGGATTAAAGGCTGGGGAAACAGTGGCAATTGTCGGCGCAGGCGGAGGCGTGAACTCTGCCAGTCTCCAGATCGCGAAATATCTGGGAGCGCGAGTCATTGTGATTGGTTCAAATCGAAAGAAATTAGAGCAAGCCGAAGCGCTCGGCGCGGATATTTTGATTGACCGCTCAAAAGAAGAGGAATGGTCGAAAGCGATTTTTATTGCAACCAAAAAACGCGGCGTGGATGTGGTTGTGGATAATGTCGGCACTACATTTCCATTGAGTTTGCGCGCGCTCAAAAAAGGCGGGCGGCTGCTCACTGTCGGCAATAGCGGCGCGCCGCGCTTTGAAATTGACAACCGTTACATTTTTGCAAAACATCTTTCGATCATCGGCTCCACCATGAGCACACTTGCAGACTTTGCCGAGGTGATGGACCTGGTGGTTGCTGGTAAACTCAAACCCATTATTGATAAGACCTTTTCCCTGAAAGACGCCGCTGCCGCGCAGGAAAGATTATGGCGCGGCGAAAATTTTGGCAAGATCACACTCGAAATTCCATAGGATGCATACGCCAGGGCATTGCATAATGCTGAAGCGATACAAAAATGAATATTCTTAAACGATTCTCTTTATTTGAAGTTTCACTCATCGCCGTCATACTTGGCATTCACCTGTATGCCGCACTTGCAGATGCGTACACCTTCCCCAACGTATGGTTCAAACGCGATGATGCTTATTATTACTTCAAGGTTGCACAAAATATTTCCGAAGGGAATGGCAGTACCTTCGACGGCATCAACCTGACCAATGGTTATCATCCATTGTGGATGATCGTCAACATCCCCATCTTTGCGCTCGCCCGCTTCGACCTGATTCTGCCTTTGCGCGTACTGCTGATGGTAGTGGCTGGCTTTCACGCCGCAAGCGCAGTGCTGATCTACAGGCTGGTAAAAAGCAATCTGTCACACGCAGTTGCTATTTTAGCCGCGGTGTTTTGGGCATTTAACTTTTACATCCACTACACCGTATACGAATACGGGTTGGAGACCCCACTTGCCGCGTTTGCGGTCATTTATTTCATTTACAAACTTTCTCAATTTGAAAGGGGATGGCGCACAAAAGCGGTTACACCACGCGAGATCGTAAAACTTGCGATAATCGCGGTGGTGGTTATGTTCAGCCGCCTGGACCTGGTCTTTCTTGCAATCATCGCAGGAACTTGGATTATCTTGCGCGGCAAAACCATTCGCTACCTGCTCCCCTTGGATATGGCCATCATTATCGTTTCGATGACGAGTTCGGTTGCATTGCGAACGGGCATTGTCCCTTATAACAACTACTATGCTTCATCGGCAATAGAGGCAGCCTTCCTTGCGCTTTTTGTCAAACTGGTTTTGTTATATTTCTTTGGCGCATACCAACATCCGCGCACGAAATCCGTCTGGATCATATTCCGTCAAATTCTTATAGCCATTACAACCAGCGTAGTGATCATCATTGGTATTTCCATGCTCCTCGTTCAACTTGGGTTTGGGAGAGATTTCCCACGCAGCGCCTTTATCCTGGACTGGGGCGTCAGCCTGTTCCTTATCTTCGCGCTCAGGTTGGCCGCATGTTGGTTCAGCAATAACAACAGTACGCAGCCCGAATCTCCCGTTCTTGAGTTCAAGGCAAGTTGGAAACAATGGCTCGCCGAAGGTACTGCCTACTATGGTGTGCTTGGCGGATTCCTAGCTTTATATATGTTCTTCAACAAGATCATGTTCGGCATCTCCAGCCCGGTCAGTGGACAGATCAAACGCTGGTGGGGAAGCCTGCCCAATACCATCTACGAAGCTCCCGCCTCCAACTGGTTTTCCTTTCTGGGCATTGGCATGGGTGGACCATTTGACACATGGCAACCCGCTTCGGATCTATTTTATTGGGGCGGAGAAGTTCTTCGCGCTCTGTACCCTGGCTCAAACAGGGTAAATGACCGATACTACCTTGCAATGTCCATTTTCATCCTGCTCGGAATGATTCTGCTATTTATCAATAAACGCCGCTCCTTGAATATTTTTTCTAAAATGGCATTTATTCCACTTATTGCCGGTAGTGGAATTCAGGCTCTTTCTTATTCAGCAACTTCATTCGGCGGAGCAAAAGAATGGTATTGGGTCAGTCAAATGATACTGATGACTCTCACAGGCAGTTTCTTTATAGACCTGATCCTGAAACCATTACAAAAAATAAAAATCGCCCGTCTCGCGCTGGAAATCACATCCGTCCTGGTTGGAGCATATTTTGCTTACAACCTTGGAAATTATGTACTCACCTCCATGCGGCATGGCTATTTCCCTGCCGACCGACCCTACATGGAAGTATTGGAATATCTGGAGGAGAATACACCCCCCGGCAGTATCATCGGCATGACCGGCGGAGGCAACGTCGGATACTTAATACGCGAGCGAACTATCGTTAACATGGATGGGCTGATCAACAGCTATGAATATTTCAACGCACTGCAAAACGGGGAAGCGCCCATATTTTTATACGAGCGCAGTATCACAATCATCTTTGCAAACCCACAACTGCTCGAAGTTCCACCCTACTACGGTCAATTTGCCCCGTATCTCGAAAGATACAGCAGCTATGGCGGCAAAGGGTTGTTGTATTTATTGGAAGAACCAAAATATTAGGATATCATTTTGCGAATCAGACTTATTTCTCTATTGACTTTAGTATTCCTTTCAGCATGTAATTCATCCCAGGCAACGCCTCAAATAACGGACCCTCAGCCCTTCGACCCTGCTCAGGACAGGCCTGCTCCTGTTTTTACAGCAATCCCCACGCTGACGCCGCCTCCGCCAACGCCCACCTTTGGTGTACCTCCACTCGATGATTCAGAAAACATTGTCTATTATTTTGCGCCAGACATGTGTAATGCCAAATGGGTCAACAATGGAAAGGAACTGCCCTGCCCCGGTGTCCATGGACAAATCAGTTCGGGATATGTCGGTTCGCTTACCTCGGCGGAAATGAGTTTGGGTTATCAGGCAAATAGCCTGCTGACAATTCCCTCACAGGACCACAATTTCTACGCCATCTTCGGCACCTTCCCCGCCAGAAAAATCGAGTTTGCAGATTTCTTCCGCGCCCAACTATATTGCATGCCCAAATCCCAATGTGATGTCACATTTTCTCTTGGGTACTACGACAGCAGCGGAAAATTTTATGAGCCCTTCCCAGCCTGGCCCTATAACTACACCGAACTCCCGCGGCTGATCAATTTTCCACTCGATATTCTTGCAGGAAAAACAGTACAACTAACTTTGATCGTGCGCGATAACGGAAACCCATCGGATGACTTCGCCGTTTGGGTCGAACCGCGTATTTTCAGGCATCCTGACGTTTCCACACCCACGTCGTAACAATGAAACGCCCTTTCCCGGTAACCCTGACGCTGTGGGTGGTGTTAATCACCATAGCATGGAACATCCTGCGCACATGGACATCCATTGCATGGAGCGACGTATTGATCGAGTTCTCCGCCAGCATCCCACCAATCAACAGCGCAATCTTTGGCGGGATATGGGTTGTCACCGGAATTATCCTATATTGGGGCATTTGGCAGGGAAAAGCATGGGCTGGGAAAATGCTCCTCGGGACTGCATCAGGTTACACGGTCTGGTATTGGAGCGAGCGGTTCTTTTTCCAAAATCCACGACCAAATGGAATGTTTGCTGTTATAGTAAATCTAGGGTTACTGATCCTTATCTTTTTTGCCACTAAATCACTTTCGAGAGAGTCCTATGACCGAAAAATCGAAAATCAAAAAGTTGAATGACTTAAAAGCGCAATCACGCCTTGGCGGGGGCCAGGGGCGCATTGATGCGCAACATAAAAAAGGACGCCTGACCGCGCGCGAAAGATTAGACTTGTTGTTGGATAAAGGTTCATTTCGCGAAGTAGATGCGTTCGTCCTCCATCGCACGCATGATTTTGGTCTTGATGAACAAAAGTTCATGAGTGACTCGGTCGTGACTGGCTGGGGTACAGTGGATGGGCGGCTCGTATATGTGTATTCGCAGGATTTCACTGTGTTCGGGGGAAGCCTCGGTGAAGTGCATGCTGAAAAAATTTGCAAGATCATGGATATGGCGATGAAGAACGGCGCGCCAATCATCGGGTTGAACGACTCGGGCGGCGCGCGTATTCAGGAAGGTGTAGTGGCGCTCGGCGGTTATGCGGATATTTTCTTGCGCAACACAATGGCATCGGGCGTCATCCCGCAAATTTCTGCAATTATGGGCCCCTGCGCAGGCGGAGCGGTGTACTCCCCCGCGCTCACAGATTTTATTTTCATGACCCGCAATACCTCCTATATGTTCGTTACCGGGCCTGATGTTGTCAAAACCGTAACCCACGAGGAAATAACACAGGAAGAATTGGGCGGCGCAAGCGTACATTCCGAAAAATCGGGCGTGTGCCATGTTGCCGCAGATAGCGAAGCAGACACGTTATACCTGATCCGCAAATTGCTGGCTTATCTGCCTCAGAACAATATGGAGGATACACCTTTTGTTCCAGGCGATGACCCTATCCGCATGGAAGAGGGATTGAACAGCATTATTCCCGATGACGCCAACAAACCTTACAATATTAAAGAAGTCATCGGCATGATCGTGGACAATGGACAGTTCTTTGAAATCCATGAAAATTACGCCCAAAATATTGTGGTCGGCTTTGCGCGTCTCGGCGGACATTCAGTCGGCCTTGTTGCAAATCAGCCTGCTGTTCTGGCGGGTGTATTGGATATTGACGCAAGCGAAAAAGCGGCGCGTTTTGTGCGCTTCTGTGATGCCTTCAATTTCCCGATCATCACTTTTGTGGATGTGCCGGGCTTCCTGCCTGGCACAGTCCAAGAACATCACGGCATTATTCGTTCTGGCGCAAAGCTGCTATATGCCTATTGTGAAGCGACTGTGCCAAAACTTACCGTGATCACGCGTAAAGCCTACGGCGGCGCATACGATGTGATGTCGAGCAAACACATTCGCGGCGATATAAACCTCGCCTGGCCTACGGCTGAGATCGCTGTGATGGGGCCCGACGGCGCGGTGAATATCATCTTCCGCAAGGAATTGGACGCGGCCAAAGACCCCGTAAAAAAGAAAGCCGAGTTGGTGGCGGAGTATAAGGAAAAATTCGCCAATCCGTATGTCGCCGCGCAACGCGGATACATTGACGATGTGATCGAGCCGAAGGAAACCCGTCCGCGTTTGATCAATGCGCTGGAAATGTTGAGCAACAAGCGCGACGCGAATCCTGCCAAGAAGCACGGAAACATACCGTTATGACCATGAAAGTCACAAGATCGCTCATGTTCAAAAAAGTCCTTGTCGCAAATCGCGGTGAGATCGCAGTCCGCATCATTCGCGCCTGCCGTGAACTTGGCATTGGGACGGTCGCTGTCTTCTCAGAAGCAGACCGCAGTGCGCTTCACGTCCGTTATGCGGATGAAGCCTATTTGATCGGCCCTGCCCCCTCGCGCGATTCGTATTTACGAGCCGACAAAATTTTTGAGGTTGCCAAAAGCTCCGGCGCGGATGCCATCCACCCTGGATATGGTTTCCTCGCTGAGCGCGAAGATTTTGCCGCGCAATGCGCCGATTTGGGAATAAAATTTATTGGACCCAAGCCATCGTCCATTGCGGCGATGGGAGATAAAGGCAAAGCGCGCGCAACGGTTATTAAAGCGGGCATTCCTGTGGTGCCTGGCACAGAAGCTGTCGGCAATATGACGGACGACGATCTTCTGCGAATCGCGCCAACCATCGGCTTTCCATTGCTGGTCAAGGCCACTGCGGGCGGCGGCGGAAAAGGTATGCGGGAAGTAAAAAGCCTCGAGGAAATGCCGACCCTGCTTGCGTCTGCGCGACGCGAAGCGGAATCTGCTTTCGGCGATGGAAATGTCTATCTCGAAAAATTAATCGAAGGCGCGCGCCACATCGAATTCCAGATCATGGCTGACTCATTTGGCAGTGTCATCCACCTGGGTGAACGCGAATGTTCCATTCAACGAAGGCATCAAAAATTGCTGGAAGAATCGCCATCCTCATTTCTTGACGATGAACTGCGCGAGAAAATGGGAAGCATCGCCGTAAAATCCGCGCAGGCTGTGGACTACGTCAATGCTGGCACGATTGAATTCCTGGTGGATAAAGATCATAATTTTTACTTCCTTGAAATGAATACGCGCCTGCAAGTGGAGCATCCCATCACGGAGATGATCACAGGCGTGGATATCGTGGCCGAACAGATCCGCATCGCGCGCGGGCGACAACTGAGTTACACACAAGAGCAGATCAAATTCAATGGTCATGCGATTGAATGCCGCGTCAATGCAGAGGATCCCTTCAACGACTTCATGCCCTCCACGGGACGGATCACGCACAGCATGATACCTACAGGACCCGGCGTGCGCGTGGATACCGGCGTTTACCCCGGCTTTGAGATTACACCATTCTACGACCCAATGATCGCAAAACTGATCGTGTGGGGCGAGACGCGCGCGCAGGCCATCCTGCGTATGCGCCGCGCGCTGGAAGAGTATCGCATCGTCGGAGTGCGCACGAATATCCCCTTTCATCAAACCTTGATGGATTCTCTTCGCTTCATGGGCGGTCAATTTGACACGCGCTTCGTGGAAGAACGCTTCTCAATGAATGATGCTGTTGAAGCCCGCGCGGCCAATGCAGAGATCGCGGCCATTCTCGCCACACTGGTCGCCCACCAACAAACTGAACGCAACGCAAATATTGTCCGCCGTAATGAACGCGACACTTCAAACTGGAAGTGGGTCGGCAGATGGGAACGAATGCACCGATAACGATTTGAGATTGACGATTTACGATTGGTGAATTTTGGTGGTCGAGCAGCCTCGAATGATTTTAGAGAGGCGTACTGAGACCATGATTGAGGTCAAATAAATGAAGTACATTACAACGATAGACAATAAAGAATTTGAGATCGAAATTGTAGACGAGCGCCACGTCCGCATCGGCGACCGTTTGCTTGAAGTTGATTTTGAATCAGTGAGCGGCCAGCCGGTCTTTTCATTGATCCTTGACGGCAAGTCCTATGAATCCTTCGTCTATCAAGGCGAAGAGGATTGGGAAGTGCTGATACGCGGACGGCAGTATCAAGTCAAGATTGAGGATGAGCGTGAAAAACGTCTGAAAGCCGCAGCAGGCGCAGGCGTTGAAGAAGGCGGCGAGTTCCATCTCAAAGCCCCGATGCCCGGGCTGGTTGTCGCTGTCCTGATCGAGGAAGGTCAGGAAGTAAAGAAGGGACAAGTCATGCTGATCCTTGAATCCATGAAAATGCAGAACGAACTCAAAGCCCCGCGCGATGGCAGCATGGGACGCGTGCGGGTAAAAGCAGGCGAAAGCGTGGAACAAAGACAAACTTTGCTGAGTGTGCATTAATCACCAGAGATGAACGGACACGAAACTGAAGTTAAGTTTTACATCCGGGATTTAAGAAGGATCGAATTGCGCCTTCGTGAGTTGAAGGCGCAATTGATTCAGCCGCGTATCCATGAAATCAATTTTCGCTATGACCTGCCCGATGGAAGTTTGCGAGCCAATGGACGAGTACTGCGCTTAAGACGTGACGCGAATGTAATTCTGACATACAAGGGGCCAAGCAACATAATTGACGGAGTGTTCTCACGCACAGAATTGGAAACCACAATTGGCAATCTCGAAACTGCACAAGGCGTACTTGAAGCATTGGGCTATGTTCAGTTTTTTATTTATGAAAAATATCGTGCTACCTATGAAATAAACGATTGCCATATCATGCTGGATGAACTGCCATACGGTGATTTTCTGGAGATTGAAGGCTCCGATGCATCGAGCATTCGCAAAATGGTTTTACAAATTGGCTTGGATTTTGAATCGGCAATCGGCGCCGGGTATGCAAGGCTCTTCGAGAACTACAATTCAAAGTATGGCTTCCCATCCAGTGACCTGACCTTTGATGCTCTCAGCGGAAAAAAGCCCTCACCCGAAGAATTAAACGTTCGCGCCGCAGATTAATAAAATATTGGCTATGCAAAATTGGATATGATATTTTAGCTATTGGATCTCTCTCCCCACTTGACATTGTGAAACAAAATACTATACTCAAACAGGAGGCGAAAATGAAATTCAAAGGCATGGATACCCTCTCAAAACACGTCCCCGAATTGAATTCAGCAGGCGGCATGGCGCGGATTGCAGTTTACGCGATATTCCTGTTTGCTTTCGTCACTGCCTATTTCATCATCACAGACAAAATCCCCACCTGGAGCATAGACAGTCAAATCCTCATTATCGCGCTGGGGTTTCTCGTCATGAGCCTGTTCTTCTCCCGCAAACAACTATATAAAGAAAAATATAAGGAACTCGCATATCGTAATGCCTTCGCCCATTACGCCCTGCCCGGGCTGGCGCTCATCATGGCGGCCATCGCACATGCGGGATACATGAACGGGCCATTCGTCCCGCAAGGCTGGTGGACAATTATATTCCTCGCGCTTGGCTGGTTCATGCTTTGCATCGGCGCAATATTGTGGATTCGCAGTGTCTTTGCATTCGGCGCGGATAATCTTGCATTGTTATATGTCTACTATCCCGAAGAAGGCAGGATTATTAACTCCAGCATTTACGGCATCTTGAGGCATCCCGTTTACGCGGGTGTCCTGCGCGTGGGCATCGGGCTTGCATTACTCAACGGCAATGCCAATGCCATCGCATTTGCCATCCTCATGCCGCTCGGACTCTCAAGTTGGATTCGGCTCGTGGAAGAAAAAGAATTGATCGAACGCTTCGGCCAATCCTATCTTGATTATCGCAAGCGCACCCCGGCCTTCTGGCCGCGATTGCCTGATTTTGGAGTCTTCTTCAAATTTTTGATCACAGGAATATAACCCATGAGCGCCTTCGATAAACGGCCTGACCGATTGCTAAAATTTTTCTTCAAAGTTCCGGTCTGGCTTCACAAGATGGGATTTGGCGGATGGGAGCGTATGGTCGGCGCGCAATGGATGCTTATCACGACTACTGGCCGCAAAACCGGCAAAGGCCGCGACGCCATGGTGGATGTAATGGATTATGACAAAGCCACCGACACCTATTACATTGAAGCCGCCTACGGCGCGCGCGCCGATTGGTACAAGAACATGCAAAGCAATCCAATCTTTGAAGCGCAGGTCGGGCGCAGAAAATTCAAAGCGCGCGCGGGCGCAATTTCCAACGAAGGCGCGGGGGAAATGCTTGTTCAATTCTATCGCCGCAAACCCGCCTACACACGATCCGTAATGACAATGGCTGGCATGAAATTCAAAGACGAAGACGAGCTGCGCGCCATCGGAAAAGATTTGACACTTTTAGCTATCAAACCCGAGAAGGAGTAAAGTAAAATGTCAAGGATTTTGATACTGGGCGGGTATGGATATAACGCAAGTTCCTTGCCAAGCACTTGCTTGTTTTATTGAATCTCGCGATCATTTTTCCACTTAACCGACTCAACCTCCCCATCTGTACCCAACAATAAAGGCAGCAAGGATTTCATTGATGTTGAATCGCCCGAAGTAAAAAAGCGGACTCGCGCATCCCGGCTGCCGGGATTAATCAGTCCCCGCACCTCAAGCAGGCGTTCGGCCTGTCTCGCCACCGAGGGAGCTGGGTCTATCACCCGAACATTCTCTCCCACAATTTGTTCGATCAGCGGGATCACAAATGGATAATGCGTGCATCCAAGCACAACGGTATCAATATTTTTTTCCAACATGGGGAGCAATGCCTCTTCGAGGATAGCGCGTGTTTTTGGTGAATCCAGTTCGCCCGCCTCAATTTGACTGACCAGCCCCGGGCATGTGTGCTGGAATAATTCCACGTCTGCGCCAAATCTTTCCACTACAGAAGCATATAACGCGCCTTGAAAGGTGGCAGGCGTTGCCAATACACCCACCTTACCTGTCTGTGTTTTTTCAGCCGCAGGTTTGACAGCAGGCTCCATACCCACAAATGAAACTTCGGGGAAGGTCGCGCGCAAATATTTTAACGCCGCCGCCGAAGCTGTATTGCAGGCAACGACAATTATTTTCGAATCGTGCTTGAGCAGAAATCTTGTGATCCCCTCTGAGAAATTCTGGATTTGCACCATCGAACGCGCACCATACGGCACATGCCCCTGATCGCCGAAGTAGATCACATCCTCTGCGGGCATTTGCTCACGAATGGAACGCAGGACGGAAAGCCCGCCTACGCCAGAGTCAAATACACCGATGGGGTTGGTTTGAGAACTCATGAGGAGATAACTATGCCATGTGAATGTTAATTAGTAATTAGCTCGCCAAGCTGATTATAAATTACCAATTACTTTTCAGCCGCATCTACAAACGACCTGAACAACCTCTGCATGGCAATCTGATCTGTCAACCATTCAGGATGCCATTGCACCGCCACAGCGTAAGGATGATCTGATATTTCCACAACTTCCACCAAACCATCAGGCGCATGACCTGCCACGCGTAAGGCTGGCGCAATATCTTTCAATCCCTGGTGATGCAAACTGTTGACATTCAACAGCGTCTCGCCGAAAATCTCCGCAGAACGCGTTGTCTCGTCCACAGTGACGGGGTGGACAAGCACTCTTCGCAAGTCACCGGGATAGTCATGATCGAGCGCGCCCTTCAATTGATCATGGATGTGGGTATAAAGTGTGCCGCCCAAAGCCACGTTCATCACTTGAACGCCACGGCAGATTCCTAAAATCGGTTTGCCGTCGTTGACGGCGGCGCGCATTAAAGTAATCTCGGTAGTATCCCGCGGCTCGTCCACCTCGCCAATTCTCGGGTGGTCTGAGCCGTTGAAATGTTCCAGGGAGATATCCCCTCCTCCAGTGAAGAGAATGCCATTAACCCGGGAATATAAGTCGAGGAAGTCTTCTTCGGACAAAATTTCGGGAATCAATATGGGCAAGCTGCCGGCTTGCACGATGGCATTGATATATGAATGTTGCAGCGCGGTCAGCGGATGTCCATCCCCATCCTTGCCATTGCGGGTTGTGATGCCGATGAGCGGTTTGGGCATGTTACCTCCAAAATAAATAGACCCCAAAGGCTTTAAAGACCTTTAGGGTCTTTCCAGAAACCCTGTTGGTTGACGGTTCATCCCGCTCACCTGCACTCCCGAAAAAGCGTCGGGAGTATGAGGCGTGCGGCGCAAGTGTCACAGCTCACCGTGTCGAAATCTAATCGAATTTTTGTTTGAGACGCGCGCTCTTGCCTGTGCGGTCACGCATAAAATACAATTGTGCGCGGCGGACCTGGCCATGCCGTTCGACAACAATCTTGTCAATGCGCGGGGAGCGCAGGAGAAATGTACGTTCCACGCCGATGCCATTGGAGGCCATCCGTCGAACAGTGACATTGGTGTCGTTGCCGCTCTTGCGTAAACGAATCACGATGCCTTTGAACTCCTGGATACGCTCCCGCTCTCCTTCTTTGATCTTGACATGCACACTGACCGTATCGCCAGCACTTAGCTGGGGGATTTTTTCATTAACTTTGGCCTCTACGGCCTTCACAAAATCTGTCATTTTCGTTCTTCCTTACTTATTGATATGGTTTCAAAAACGCGACTGCGGATTATAGCACGCAAATTCTTGGTTCACAATACCGATCTTAGCTGTGGGTGTGCGTCAAAATTTTGGGAGAAGAACCCTAAACACAAAGTATACGAAGGTCACGAGGGAGAAAAGAGCGCAAAATTGTGGATTCTCCCACGTTGTGTACTTTGTGCCCTCCGTGTTAAAGGGTTATTCAAAAAACTGACGCCCACCCTTAGCTGTATTTTCTAAGAGCCAGTACCGCATTGTGACCGCCAAAACCAAAGGCATTACTAATAGCAAATGATACTTTTACTTCACGCGCTTTATTCGGGATGTAATCCAAATCACATTCGGGATCAGGGGTTTCGTAGTGAATGGTGGGGGGCAAAATGCCTTCACGAATGACCTGCACACAGAAGATCGCCTCCAGCGCACCCGTTGCGCCCATCATGTGCCCTGTCATGGACTTGGTGGAAGACATGGGGAGTTTATATGCCAACTCACCAAAAGCGGCTTTCATGGCGCGGGTCTCTGCCTGGTCATTTAAAAGTGTCCCTGTACCATGGGCATTAATATAACCAAGCTCTTCAAGATTTCCTTTTGCGGATGATAAAGCCATCAGCATGGCCGCTGCGCCGCCAGCGCCATGTTCATGCGGCGCAGTGACGTGAAAGGCATCTGCTGTCGCACCATAACCTGCCAGTTCAGCCAGGATATTCGCGCCGCGCGCTTTTGCATCCGATTCTCGTTCAAGCACCAAGACAGCCGCGCCTTCGCCCATCACCAAGCCATCACGGTTTTTATCAAATGGCTGAGGCGTCATGGCATAGTTTTCATTCCTGCGTGACATCGCGCCGACCCGATCGAACGCTGCCACACCCGTAGATGTGATCGTCGCTTCAGAAGCGCCAGCCAGAGCCGCTTCGATCATGCCTGTTCGCAACATCATTAAAGCCGTACCAATTCCATCTGAACCAGAAGCGCAGGCAGAAGCCACGGAAAAGCACGGCCCTTTAATCCCAAATTCAATCGCCGCCATGCCAGCCCCGCCATTTGGCATCAACATCGGAATCAAAAACGGACTCACACGCCGCGGGCCCTCCGTATGGTTTGTCAGAATGGCATCCTGCAATGATTGCAGACCACCAATTGCCGATGAAATGATCACGCCGATCTTTCCAGCATTTTTTTCGGTGATCACCAAGCCAGATTGAAGCAAAGCCTCCTTAGCTGCCGCAATTGCAAACTGCTCAAAACGGTCACGACGGCGCGCTTCCTTCGCATCCATAAAATTTTCAGGCATGAATCCCTTCACCTCCGCAGCAATATGCACTTGCAAAGCGGAAGAATCAAACGAAGTGATCGGCCCAACGCCGGAATTTCCCGCAATTAAATTACCCCAGGTTTCCATTACGCTCAAACCAAGAGGATTAACTGTCCCCATTCCTGTAATAACGATACGATCCTGCATTTTTCCTCCAGCAGCGACAAATATAAAAGTAGATGTATGTGCAATCTAAAACCCCATAAGATAACAATCGTCACGCTGGACATGCCCGCCCTTCGACAGGGTCTAACAAGCTCGACCTACCAGCTCAGGATACCGCTTCTTTCCCCGCTCACACCTGCCCTGCCCCAAAAGACGTTTATCCACGCCTGGTCATTGGCCACCAAGATTAAACTCCGTGATAACGGAGTACGGGCTTAAGTCCGCATTCCGGGGTTGTGTCGGACAAATTCTGAAGGGATCGAGGACGCTTCAAAAAATTAAGCGATTAGTATGCAGCAAGATGTCACTCGCCAGGCTTGGGGATGTAATCGCCTTCCACCCATTCTTCGCCGTTTGGGCTTACTTCCTTTTTCCAGACAGGCACAATTTTCTTGAGGCGGTCAATACCATAACGCGCCGCATCGAAGACGCCTGTATCACGATGTGCGGCAGTGCAGGCAATTAAAACCGTCGGAGTCTTTGGGTATAACCTGCCAATCCGCTGAACGATCGCAATCCCTTCGATGACGGGCCACTTTTCACGGATCTCATCTGCGACCTGTTTCATTTTGGCTTCGGCCATTGGGATATAAGACTCGTATTCGAGGTATTCCGTCTCGTGCGGATGATCACGCGTCGTCACGCCGCGTACCATGCCGGTGAAGATCGCCGCCGCACCCGAGCTGGTAAGTGTGATTTTTGCGAGCAGGTCGTTCAGGTCAATTTCGGATTCGGTGATGGAAAAGATGGTGGGAAGGGAAGACATAATTTTGAGTTCGGTAATTTGTAGTGGGTAATTCGTAATTGGTAATATTATCCACCTGAGACAGGTGGAAACATGCCGATTTCCGCATGCGGCGGGACAACGGTTTCATCAAACGCATATTCGCGATTGATCGTGATGAGAACTGACTTCATGGAATCTTTCAAATATGGATAATCGGCTGAAAGCTTTTCTTTCAAAGCCTGTATCGTCAGATCCTCAGGTATATCCATTTCCATGGATTTGGCCCCTGCCCGATCACGTATCGTTGCAAAGAAAAGCAATTTTATTTTATTCATTATTACCTATTTATCCAAGTGACAGTCACCTTAGAAGGAGACTGTCAAATTTTGAATATCATTCATTCACCACATCCCCAGATTGACCACCATGTTTTTCAACGAGACGGATATTCTGGATCTTCATAGTTTTTTCGGCGGCTTTCGCCATATCATAGACTGTCAATGCCGCAACCGAGACGGCCGTCAATGCTTCCATTTCGACGCCGGTTTTGCCAGTCACTTTGACGGTGGCGGTGATGACAACGCCGGGCAGAGATTCATCCAGAGCGAGGTCCACGTCAATTTTCGAGATTGGCAGAGGATGACATAACGGAATCAGGTCTGAGGTCCGTTTTGAGGCGCTGATACCTGCGATCTGCGCCACGGTTAGAACGTCGCCTTTCTTTATTTGCCCGGCACGGATCAAATCCAATGTCTCTTTTTTCATGTGGACTTCGCCGCGCGCGATGGCAATTCGCTCGGTATCCGGCTTGTAGCCAACATCCACCATTTTGGCGTGGCCGTGTTCATCAAGATGAGTAAGCTTCGACATGGCTGAGATTATACACTGGTATAATTCGCCCGCTATGGACGGAATTTTAGGACATCAAATTGGCGGGTACAAAGTGCAGACCTCGGCTTACGAGGGACCGCTTGATCTTCTGCTTAACCTGATCGAACGCACTGAATTGGATATTACCGCCATTTCACTCGCAACAGTGACGGACCAGTATCTGTCTTATTTGCATGGGTTGGAAAAGTTGATGCCTGATGAAATTTCAGCGTTTCTTGTCATCGCGGCAAAGTTGGTGCAGATCAAATCAGAGGCCTTGTTGCCGCGTCCGCCTGAACGCGAACCCGGTGAAGAAGACCCAGGCACAGAACTTATTGATCAATTAAAACTTTACAAACGTTATAAGGAAATTGGGGGCTGGCTGGTGGAGCGCCAGGAAAATGACTTACGCACATATCTGCGTGTTGCGCCTCCGCCCAGGGTGGCAGCCAAACTCGACCTTTCGAATTTAACTCTGGAAGGTTTGCTCGCGGCGGCTGAATCGGCTTTTGCAAAAGGCAATCAGCAACAACCGCTCGGCGACATCATCTCTGCGCCCAAAGTGACCATCCGCGAAAAGATCGAGTTCATCACCAAAACCATGAAAAATATCCAGCGCATGGCTTTCAGCGGACTGATCACCGACAAATCCACTCGGATCGAGATCGTGGTGACTTTTTTGGCTTTGCTCGAGTTGATCAAACGCTATCATATTTCAGCTAAGCAGGATCATTTGTTTGGGGATATAGAATTTGAACGCATCGGCGAGTGGCAAGACGACGAAGAAATCGAAATAGAGTTCGAGTAGGTCACGCTTAAAGCGCGACCTTTTTGTTTACCAAGTCAGTCACGTTACAAGCGGACCTACGCAATCTTCCCCGCTACGGCAACACCCGATAAATACGCCCCATGCACAGTAGCGGGATATTCGCGGCTTGTGGCCTCCCCCGCAAAATATAAAACCTCGTCCACAGGTTCGAACAACGCATCATAATCATCGCCGCTGGCAAAAGGCGGGATGTGTGAATACGAACCAAAGGCAAGCGGGTCTTTTCCCCAACGTGTAATAATAAAACCATCAGGCTCTGGAATTTCATCACCATAGATCACGCGCAGCGTTTTCATCGCGCCGGCAACGATCTCATCATCTGAAAGTTCCTCAAGCTCGTATCCCTTTGCCCCGCCGTGAAAGGCCATCAACACAGGCTCATTGATGTACGGCACGAAATTCAACCAGTCACACCACTCGCCCACGCGCTCACCCATATAGGAAATTCCCTCGATCTCCTCATTCCAAAACACTCCTGGGAATTTCAAATAGACTTTATCGAGCACGCCCATATCGAGGCGATCAATTGCGGATTGTTTCAACTCAGGAAGCGGCGGCTCAAACTTTACCTCAGCCTGCTTCAACACCCCAAGCGGAAACGTGACAATGACTTTATCTGCCAAAAACATGCCTGACGAAGTGTTCACCTCCACGCCGTCTGCGCCATAGGAAATGGCTACCACCTTTGCGCCGAGGCGGATATCCAGTCCATTTGCGAGTCCGTCTGTGATCTGGTTATATCCTTTTGGAAAGACAACATCATTGCCGCCGAATTCTTCATCCTGATCCCATTCCCAAAGAGAAAGATCGTCAGGGTCTGCGCCATATTCCAGCGAAGTTACGCCTTGAATATAAAAATTCAGCCTGCGTAATTCTTCTGCCGAAAGATCTCGGGATGAAATGACTTCGTCAAAAGCCTGCTGAAGAGACCTGTCATTGTCAGTGTCCTCCTGCATTTGCGCCACTTCCTCGTAGATGGATTCAAACAAGTCTTCTATTTCTGTATATTCCGAGTCCGACATTTCACGCCCATCAAAGTCAAACACCAGGCCGTTGTCATAATCTGACGCGACAGTTTGCACACCGAATTTTTTGGCTAACTCGGTAATCGGATTCCCCTTGACACCGTGGATCCAGGATGCGCCCAGGTCGAGCGGCACGCCAAGCGAAGTATCCGTCCACATGCGGCCGCCGATGCGGTTACGCGCTTCGATGATGATCACGCGAATGCCTTTGTCCACGAGGGTGCGGGCGGCGGCGAGACCAGAGATGCCTGCGCCGAGGATAAGCACCTCCGCTTCGCGCGTGCCCGAGTCAGCTTGGGAAATATCAGTTGGCATAAGATCAAGATCCTCGGTCGAAAGAAGATGCGGGTCTTCTATTAATCCGCAAGAAAGGGCAATTGCAGAAGCAGTCCCAATGGATGCGATCCGTAGAAAATCACGTCTGTTGATTTGCTTTCTCATGTTTTCTCCGAAAGAAATAATCCAAAGATAATGCGAATATTGAACCAAGGTTATCGAAAATTATTACGTCATAGATAAAGGCATTGCGTCCAAATACAAACGACTGGTGGAACTCATCTGTTGCGGAATAAACAACTGCCATGAACCACGCAAGCCAATATCGCCTGGTGTTATTTTTCAATATATGCAAATAAGAAAGCGCCAGCAGGCCATACCCAATTGTGTGGCCTGCTTTCTTTACAATATAATCCCAGGTTAGAAAATTGGGCAGGTTATCCCCAGGCTGCGATGAGAACGCAAAAATAACAAGCATCATAAAAAGCGCGGGAAACCAGCGAGGTACAATTGAAAGGATTTTTTTCATACTGAGGCAACCTTGATCGAAAAAGATGAAGTTTTATTAAAGAGCAGCAACGAGTGGTGTCATTTTAAAAACCCGCACTGCATTATAAGCGCAACAAGCGTGGACAATGTGCGTAAGGCTTTGCAAGATGTTGAGCGGCTGGTCAATTCGAACAACTGGCACGCGGCGGGGTTTGTCAGCTATGAAGCCGCGCCTGCATTTGACCATGCCTTGCGTGTCCGAAATGCGGCTGATTTTCCACTCATGTGGTTTGGATTATATTCCGAGCCGCGTGTTGTAAAGACTGCGGAAGTCTTTCTCAATGCCTCTAAATTGGGAAGCCTGGGCTCGCCAAAGTGGCAACCAACCGTCGAGCGCGAAAGTTATAACACTGCCATTGAAAAAATAAAAGATTACATTGCGCGCGGAAGAACGTATCAGGTCAATTACACGATGCGTTTGAATTCCGAGTTCAACGGCAAAGAGTGGGATTTCTTCCTAAATCTCGCTCAAAGCCAGAATAAATATGCCGCTTACATTGACACAGGTCGTTATGTGATTTGCTCTGCTTCGCCAGAATTATTCTTCAAACTCGACGGGGATAAAATATACAGCCGCCCGATGAAGGGGACGGTCAAACGTGGACGAACAACCCGGGAAGATATAGAACAAGCTGAGTGGCTGTACCACTCCACCAAAAACCGCGCCGAAAACGTAATGATCGTGGACATGCTCCGCAACGACCTTGGGCGCATTGCAGAGATCGGCAGTGTGCATGTGCCTGAATTATTCACCGTTGAAAAATATCCAACACTTTTTCAAATGACGTCCACCGTACAGGCAAGGACAAAGGCCTCATTGACTGAAATCTTCTCTGCGCTGTTTCCGTGCGCATCCATCACGGGTGCCCCGAAAGTTAGCACAATGAAAATCATTTCAGAGTTGGAGACAACACCGCGAAAAATTTACACGGGCAGTATCGGGTATATATCACCAAACCGCAAAGCGCAATTTAATGTAGCGATCCGCACTGCCTTGATTGATAAAGAATATAAACAGGCAGAATACGGCCTAGGCGGCGGTATCGTCTGGGATTCGACCAGCGAGGACGAATACAACGAAGCCCTGCTCAAATCCCGCGTGCTGACGGAGCGCCCGTACTCGTTGGGATTTTCTCTTTTCGAAACCATGCTGTGGACACCCAAGGACGGTTACTTTTTGCTGGAAAAACACATCCTGCGCATGGCAGATTCAGCCGAATATTTTGATTTTCCGTTTTCAAAAGAAAAACTGGAAGTTTTTCTCGATCAAACTGCCGGGAGATTCACATCTCCAAAACGCGTAAAAGTTTACCTCAACCGCTTTGGTGAATTATCGGAAGAGACAAAAGATTTTCATTCAGAAAAAAGGCTATTCAAAGGCTGCCTCGCAAATCAATCAATTGATTCAAATAATGTATTACTTTTCCACAAAACGACGCGTCGCGAAATATACCCGGCCCATCCGAATGAATATGACGACACTTTACTTTTCAATGAAAAGAATGAATTGACTGAATTCACGATTGGCAATCTCGTCGTTGAAATGGATGGTGAATTCTTCACCCCTCCCCTCGCCTGCGGGTTGCTGGCCGGCACATTCCGCGCTCATTTACTTGAAACAAATCAAATCAAAGAACGAGTCATTCACAAAAATGAACTGTCAAAATGTTCAAGAGTATTTTTAGTTAATTCTGTTAGAAAATGGGTGGAAGTTGAAATCCAAAAAGAGCCGACACTTTAATAGCGCCGGCTCTTTTGTTTCATAATAGGCTATACATCCTGGAAAGAAATATTTACATTCACGCTTCCGTCACCGAGATCAACGCCCTGAACGACAATGGCTTGTCCGCTTTCATGACCGTCAAACACAAAGCTAAAAACACCGTCTGTGACAGTGGTCAACAATTCTCGTTCAGAGTATCCCTGCTTTCCGAAAATATCACGATAAAAATCCATCACTTCATCCAAATCCAAATTAGTCTGGTAATTGACTGTACCAGCTACACTGACGACATTCTTCGCGTCATCAGGCATCGGGAATTCGGAATCACCGCCGAAGGAAAAATAGAAATTATTTGAGGACTCTGGTGGCGCGGTTGGGAAATCATCCGCATTGTCACCTGAAGGAAGGTTTTCAGTCTCATCAACACCATTTCCGCCGTCTATCACCGTTTGACAGGCGAGCGAAGAAAAAACCAGCGTCAGGGTTGCAAGTAAAATTCCGTACTTTTTCATCTCTATTCTCCTTATTAACAATTTTATTTGCGTTTCCATTATAGGCAAACACCACACCAAATTGTGGGGGACGTAACCCTTACAGAATGTGAGTCCACTAACAAACTCTTGTGACTACCAAATTCAACATGATCGGCTTCAGAATATTGGTTTCCACTTTTGCAGCTGGTTATTCGCCTCCGCCAATGAGGTCATCACCATCGGCAGGATGGAAAGCCGGCAAGCTGTGCTACTCCACGCCAAAAGCGGGCAGTTCAATTGTCTCATTACCTGCTTGCACGATGTAAAACGGTTTCCAGGCCACACCAAAGAGATTGACATAAATATCGGTCTTCTTGGGTCTGATGCTCACTTCATTGATATCGTTGACCTCACTGCCCCAACGATCGTTAATCTCGGCGATCATTTCGTCGTGCTCCCGTTGCAAATCAGCCAGGCCTTTTTTGTATTGAGCAATGGCCTCAACTGATTCTTCAACTTCCGCTTTGGCATTTTTGGCGAGACGATGTTTTGTGAATTGAGTGGTAACGCTCTTCTTGCGTCCGAAACCCACCAAGCCCGCGCCTAACTCAAGCAAGTTTGCGCCTGATTCTAAATTACGATTTTGCAAGTCAGACTGGTCTTCACGCAATTCGCGTTCTTCACGACCTAATTTTCCTTCGAGAGTTTTGATCTTCTTTTCGATCTGTGCCGCCTTCTTGGATATTTCCGCATCACACGCATCGCGGGCTGCATCGGAACAAGCCTTCACGAATTCCGCCTGGCTGATGTCAGGTCCGCCAAACACTTTTAGCTTGACGTTGGTACGCGCAGTCACTTCGGTATTACGGAAGACCCAATCAGTAAAATCTTTTTGCAGGGCGGTCATTAATTTTGAATCGTTCAGGGGCGAATCAATCGTGCCGAAACGGGCAGAGTCAGCGGGCATGGCTTCCACTTTATCCAGTGATGGGCCGCCGTATGAAAACTCATCCCAGCGGACAGTACCGCGGCGATCCAGTGAGTCAACCAGCGCGGCGCGAGTGATCTCTGTATCCACGCCATATTTGCGATCCAGCAATCTCACTTGTGCGGCAGCAAGAATTGATGGACGATACAGCATGCCCTGCATCATGGCTTGGGCAGGCATGGCACGCCCTGCGGATTGGAATGCTTCGGGCAGGCTGTAATTCTGCGGCAGGAAGTATTCACGAATACCTGCTGGGATGGATGGTTTGGTAAGACTTCCGTCCGATTTTTGATTTACGATTTTGGATTGACGATTAGGTTCTGCAAGAGTTGGTTGCGAGGCAGGTACAGAGGCAGAAGGAATGGATACAGGTTGCATGGCTTCCACCGAAGGCTGAGGCTTGGATTCTTTTCTCGAAACAGCGGCAGGTGCTGGTGCGGCGCGAAGCGTTGTATTCGCGTTCACCAATTGATTGAGGGCGGGAATCTGTGCTCGTGTCATGGGGCCTGCCAGGAAATTCATCGTCCAACGGGTTTGAATTAGCACAGGCATTTTTTCGTGGATATTGTGCATAACGAAAACGCGCTTGCCGAGCGATGAAATCAATTTATCCATTGCGGCGCGCGGGATGCCGCCTGCCGCGCTCTCGAGACCGTCGAGCAGGCGATTCTTGTCGCGCTCAGTTTGGAGTTTGCCAATGAACCATGTGCCTGTGTTGGAGAGGGCTTTGTAATCCATGTCAACGGGATTTTGTGTGGCAAGCAAAAGACCCAAGCCAAAGGCGCGCGCTTGTTTGAGCATGCGCAAAAGCGGTCCTTTGGATGGCGGGACAGCGGTGGGAGGCAGATAGCCATAAATTTCATCCATGTAGAGGATGGCGCGCAAGGAGGTGGAACCTGTTTGTGTGCGCATCCATGTTTCAACTGCGGAAAGTAAAAGCGTGACGAAGAACATGCGCTCGCCATCGGAGAGATGCGCGAGATAGAAAATGCTGTGACGCGGTTTGCCATCTGCTGTGAAGAGCAGGGATTGAATATCAAGCGACTCGCCTTCACGCCATATTCCAAACGCTGGCGCAGCAAGAATATTATTCAAGACCATTGCGAGTTCTTTGCGTTCTTTTTCCGGGAAGAAGTCATTCACAGAGAACGCTCCGAGATTTTGGAACGGCGGAGATTGTGTTTGCAGGATCAACTCAGTCAGGTCTATATCTTTGCCTTCGCTCCAATGAGTTTCAAAAATATTGGAAAGCAAAATATGTTCACGCGAGCGAATGGGGTCAATGTCATTCATACCGACGAGTCCAAGCAAGGCCGTGACGGTGCTGGAAATACGTTCACGCAAAACTTCGCGGTTGTTCTCCCAATTAAGATCGGGCGCAGCGAGCGAGGAAAGCACACTGACGGGAATACCTGCATCTGAACCAGGAGTATAGATTGCGAATTGCGCGGCGTTTTGTAGAGCGAGTAGACGCTCTTTGCCAATGCCCCATTCTTTCAATCCAGTGCGCCATGCAGAGGCGGCTTCGCTTGCGATATCTGCCATTGATTTTCCCGTGCGGCGTTCCATTTCGGGGTCAATCCACAGTTGAAAATCCTGCGGGAGCAGATCGGGGAAATGCAAAAGTAAATTGGTCAGGTCGCCTTTGGGGTCAATGATAATGGCGGGTACATTTTGCAATGCGGCTTCTTCCAACAAGGCAACACATAGACCCGTTTTGCCTGAGCCTGTCATACCTGTAACAACTGCATGAGTGGTTAAATCAGCGGGATCATATTGAACGGGCTTGTTTGTAGTCTTTGCAGTTTTTGCATCGACCAAACGGCCGAGGTAGAAATTTGATTCTGGCATGCTGTCTCTCCTATAATTTCTTTACAGACCCTAAAGGTTTTGCAAACCCTTAGGGTCTGCTGGTACTTGTTTAGCGATTAAGGTTAAAAGAGTGTGTATTAATTTAATCGATTTTATTCCAAAACGCAAATTAATTCTGCGGGAAACAAAAACTGCGAGGGGTCGCCTCGCAGTTTTTAATGTTAATCATCATTTATATCATTACTGTCACTGTCATCATCGCTGCTATCATTGCTGTCGTCGCCATTATCATTTCCGTGATCATCATTATCCTTGCTATCATTCATGTTTGAATTGAAATTCGTATTTCCTTCACTGCTGCTGCCAGCAGAGCATGAACCATCCGCCTTCACTTCGGTGACAATAAACCTGCCATTTTCGGCAAAATATCCTTTAACTTCCACAGTAATACCGGGGCATAGTTTACCTTTGATGCGAGCATTATCCAAATAAACTGTGAGACCATTAATAACCAGGCTGGTGGTTGAGATGGACTGAAGAGTTCCCTCCATTGCATAATATTGGGGAGTTGATACAGGCGCTTCATCACTGGGGCCTAAGCCTGATTCAGATTCCAATTCCACCTCGACAGGTTTTCCAAGCGGCACAACCGAGCCGTCGGGAAGCAGGTCAAGGGTTATGATTTCAACCACTCCCTGGGCGTTGGTCTGCCCGGTGAGAATTACTGCCGCGCCATTGGCAGGCAATTGCATATCAACTAGAAGAATGACCGGGATGCCTGACACATAGGCCGCGCCGTTCACTTGCATAAAAACGCCCGCAAATTGAATGGTCTCGTGACGGCCTTCAACCAGCAATTCGTTCACTTCATCCAAGCGTTCATACTCCAACTGATCTTCAAAAATATTCCGGGCTTTTTCATTAAAGATCAGAAGCAGGCGCAGTCCCTCCCACGTGCGTTTGACCGGATACAAACTTTCCCCCGGCAATGCCGAAGCAGACGCGTTGAGCAGCCCCGTTCCGCTCAGGAGCAGAAAGGCCGCTAATGTAAATGAAAGCGCCAGTCTTTGAAAAGCAGGAATAACCCGTTTACGCGGCCGCGGTGCGACCCCGGACGCGCGCATATCTGCCGCACGCCGCATGAGCGTGGCTCGCCCACGGCGAATAGCCTCCGCTGAAGGCTCAGCAGCAGACACGCTCCGCGTGCGCGCCTTCAAAGAGGTTTTTAAGAGCGAGCGCAATTCACCGGCAAAATCAGGAAAACGTGCAAGGACAGTTTCCATATCCGCGCCGTTCTCAAGTTCTTGCAGACAAATTTCAAGGGCATCAAATATTTTATTCATAATCCACCTCGCCAATCTCACGCTGAAGAGCAGCCAGCGCGCGGAACTGGAGAGCCTTTACTGCGTTGGCTTTTTTGTTCATAAAAGCTGCGGTTTCCTCAAGAGAATATCCCTGCCCAAAACGCAGGGCCAGCACATGTTGTTGTTCGGGAGTCAACAGCGCATACGCGTTGTTCACAGTGCGGTTCTGCTCGCGTTGATCCACTTCAGATGCGATACTTGATCCAGGGTCTGGAATGGAATCGGAGAGCGCTTCTTCAGGGCGGCGGTATTTTTGACGCAGGTGATCCATCACGACATGGGATGCAGTCCCGATCAACCATCCTTTTAAGTTGGATTGAGGAGCGCGCCCGCCCTGGACTGCTTCAAGCAGACGGGTAAACACATCACTGGCAATATCCTCAGCAAGGGTCTGGTCGCCAATCCGATACAGCGCATAACGATAGGCCTCGGAAAAATACCGGTCATATACCACGCCAATCGCTTGTGCGTCCGGTTCGCGCAGGCTCTTCAATTCTTGTTGCCCATCCGTTACAAACATTTTTATAGACACCCGTGTTTCAAAATTTGTCATTCAAAAATCAATACACAATATGTTATCACGGTACCAATACTTCAAAAATGACGGCCTGCCCATCGCGATAGGCTTCAACTAAACCTGGGTCATTTGCAGCCTGACGCAGAAAGCCTGTATGGCTCAAATCGGTATGCACATAATGCGCCGAGAAGCGCGTCAAAATAGTCTGTGATGGCAGCGCCACTTCACCGCGCGTAATCTTCACCCATTCGTCATACAAGTCTTTGTCATACAACTGCATATAAGTGGGATCAAGTCCGACGAGATAGGTATTATGCGTATTATAGAAAAACAAACGCGGGAAATCATCCCAATCTGTTTGAAAGACGCGCTCCCCCGCGGGGGTATTCTGCATCAGCCAGGCAGACGCGCCTTCATATAAATCATAAGGTTTGGATTGTGCCAGGCTGCCTTGAGTTGCAGGGATCGTTTTTACGATTCCAGCAGACACTGCAATCACCAATAAAATGATATGTAAGTTTGCCTGCAAACCTGCAAGAAACTTCGAAGTGGACACAGCGGGCTGACGACCCACAGTAAACAGGGGTGCCCATGCAAACACCGAAAAAATCAAGGCAAAAGGCGGAAAGTATTCCACAAACCTGCGCGCTTTGAACAACATCAACCCAAATAACAATGTGATCATAAAAGAAGCTGCTGTCCGCAAATCCATTTTGCGGCCTGCCAACCCCAGCGCCAAAGCGCCGCTTACGAATGCAATTAAGGCAGGTAAGGAATTCTCCAGCAATTGACCCGTATCATAGGGATACCATTCATTGCCTACGCTCACAGAAGTTGCGTCAAGCAGCTTGGGCAAAAGATGATGATAAGTAAATATCAGGTTATTGGGAAAGTAAGGGTTGATGATCAATCCTGATACGATCCCAATCCCCGCCCAAAAGAGTGGGCGAAATTCCAGCCTGCGTTCGATCAACAGCACAGCCAGAAAATGCAGACCAGCAATCGCCAGCATTAAAGGGAAGGCATCGTACATCCAGACGTATAGAAATGACAGTACGGCCAAATGCTTGTACTTTCCTTCCAAAATCCATGCAAGCCCGAGGGCCAAAACCGCCAGAGAGAGGGACTGCGCGCGGGTGATGGACATACGAAAAAGAAAGGCATCTGAAATTCCCAACAATGCGAGCGCCCATAACCAGGACAACGGGATTTTCTGGCGGTGAAACAAATACCAAACGCTCAAAAAAGAAATGGCAGAAAAAGTGACTGCTGCCCATTTTGCGCCCACACGCAAATCGCCAAATGTGAAGGGGATCAGCGCGATATGAAAAAGAAAATGATGGTCATAAAACTCGCCTTCATTAAGAATGCTCAATGGCAGCCAGATAAAATTTGGCTTTAAACCTTCTGTCCGCATCAGCCAGGCAAGTTTGATATGGTAAAAGCCATCGTTGTCCGGCAGGTCAGGGCTTGCAAATTGGACAATAGCCATTCCAAAAAAAAACAGAAACAATAATAATGCAGGCAGCCAGGGTCGTTTTAACATTTGATATTTCCACAAGTGATTTTCTTAAAGATAGGTCGTCTGGAACTTTCGAGAGCATCCAGACGACCCGTAAAATTATTTGTTAATGCTGGTTGGATGATTAGTCATCGTTGCCATTATCATCATCGTCGTCGTCGTCATTGCTGTCGTCATTGGAGTCGTCATTTCCGTTGTCGTCGTTGGAATTGTCATCGTTTCCGTTGTCATCATTGGAATTGCCATCACTGACAAGGGCAGGATCCCAGGTTTCGATCTCAGTAATGGACAGGGTTCCATCAGCATTCAGCGAGAAATGTACTTTGACGAAGTCGCCAGGTAGAATTTGATCCTTGAACTCTGCGCCATTTGCAACCGTAAAGGTTTGTCCGCCGATCACAACGGTATCTATTGTAATACTGTCCACCGTACCAAAAGCCTCAGTGCCGCTATTATCAAACACGAGTCCGCCATTGCTGTTGTCGTCATTCGAATTGCTGTCATTGCTGTTGTCGTCATTCGAATTGGCATCGTTGCTGTTGTCATCATTCGAATTGGCATCGTTGCTATTGACGTCATTGGAATTGGCATCGGCAGCCGGGGCTTCAACGCGCGTCACAACTACAGAGCCGTCAGCCTGAACTTCGACTTCCACTTTGACGGTATCGCCAACCTGGAAAGGACCATCGCGCAGCACGGAGGGATCAACCGTGATTACCTGCCCGCCAACCGTCCACTGGTTGCCATCAATGGCTTCGATCACACCTGTGAACTCCACGAGGGAGGCTTGACCTTTACCAGAGCCTGCAGAAGTGGCAGTCGTCGCTCCGCCGCACGCGCTGATAAGTATGGCAGTAAGCGTCATTACGAATAAAAACACACGGGAAATCTTTTTCATTTTTTCACCTCTTTCATGATTTTGATTGCTTACATCTTATTTAGTCGCAATACAGGTGAATAAGGTTACGGCTTCCTCCAGGGAATTTTGGGAGAAAGCCGTACTTGTGAAAATTATTTCAAGAATAACTACTGTGCCTGTGCATAGACCCTTTGGAACTCCGCCATAAATTGTGCGGCAATATCTTTATTATAGATAACAAGCAAGGTCTCGTCGTTGCGGGTTTCGGCGCTTTTGGTGAAATTATAAGAGCCGAAGATGACGATGCTCTCATCAATGATCATCACCTTGTGATGCATTTGACCTTCGTTCCCGTCACGATACACATCCAGGCCGGCCTGGCGAAACGGATCGAACTCCGTGCCAATATTTGAGTTGACCTGCTCGGTATCCATCACGCCTGCCACAGTCACGCCATCCTCTGCACGGGCGCGCACTGCCCCTCCGAGCGGGTCAGCTGTGAACGAAAATGCCATGAAATAAATACTCTCCTGCGCGTTGTTGATAATATCCACGAGGCTGGCTTGCACATTGTCGTCTGGCGCGAAATACACATCAATTGGCGTACCGTCAATCGTCACGCGCGGATTCGGGGTCTCGGAAACGATATTGTCGCCAAATTTATCATCAACAAACATCTCCTCGAATTCTTTGGTGAAGTTCTCGGCAACCTTCACCGAGCGGATGCGGATCAAATTATTGTTATCCAAATATGCGCCGGAATCCGTCAGGTTCGTCGAGCCTGTCCACACTTCAGAATTATCAATCACAACAAACTTGTTGTGCATCAGTCCTTCGCGGCGGTCACCCAAAATAGGAATGCCTGCTTCTTTTAATTTTTGGGGGTCGGTGCGATCCAAATTATCGCTTTCCATCACCATGCGGACACGCACGCCGCGGTCATGCGCACGCAATAAGGCATCGCGGATATTGTTCAAGCTGAGGCTGTAAATCGCAACGTCTACGCTTAACCGCGCGGAGTCAATTGCTTCTACAAGCGGGCCATCAATGCCGCCAGTCTCTTGTGAAGCAAGCGGGCTGGTCGGATTCGTAAAATACAATTCAAACCAGCCGCCATCCACGCCGTAACCTGCGGCCAGGGGGATATCTATCAGCGTGGCGGAAGGATCTTCGGTAACAGAGTCAACTGCCTGCGGGCGCGAAGCGAGAGGCGCTGTTATCGCTGCATCACATGCGGTTAATACAATCAAAATCACAAAGAGCAGATTCAATATTTTTTTCATGGAATTCTCCCGAAAGGATTATAATCGCGCAACCCTATGACAGAAACAAATGCAAACAGACAGATCGCCCGCGCGGCTGGGACGGTGATGATCGCCATTGTGCTTGGGCAGATCACCGGGCTGGCGCGCAGCATTATTGTGGCAGGCGCGTTTGGCGCATCGCCTGAGTTGGATGCGTTCACGGCGGCGAACCGTGTCAGTGAAACGCTTTTTCTTTTGGTAGCGGGCGGCGCGCTCGGCTCTGCTTTTATTCCGACGTTTACTGGATTGCTCGCCAAGGATGAAAGGGACTCCGCCTGGCGGCTGGCTTCTTCGCTGGCGAATGCGGTCACGCTGACCCTCAGCCTGCTTGCCCTGCTATTTGCATTTTTCGCCCCGCAAGTGGTGCGCTACGCGCTTGCGCCAGGTTTCTCTGAAAAGCCCGAGCTCTTCGCATTGACGGTTTCACTGCTCCGCATTCAACTGATCTCTGCTGTCTTGTTTGGCTTGGGCGGGTTGATCGTTGGCATCCTCAACGCGCATAAAATTTTCCTTGTGCCGGCATTGACTCCCGCCATGTATCAGTTGGGGATCATTTTTGGCGCAGTTGCGCTCGCGCCTTCGATGGGAATTTACGGACTGGCATGGGGTGTGGTGATCGGCGCAGCGTTTTATTTGCTTTTACAAATTCCAACGTTGATCAAACAAAGAGGCGCATACAGTTTTACATTTGGATTGGATAATGCCCATGTTCGTAAAGTGATCTTCTTAATGGGACCGCGCCTGCTGGGCGTGGCAGTGGTGCAGCTCAATTTTTGGGTGAACATTCGGCTGGCTTCGCAAATGATCGCAGGAAGTGTAGCGAGCCTCTCTTATGGTTTTTCGTTGATGATCATGGCACAGGCGGCGATTGCCCAGTCCGTTGCGATCGCGGCGATGCCCACTTTTTCGGCGCAACATGCGCTCGGTCAAAAAGATGAAATGCGCGCATCGCTGGCCGCCTCATTGCGAGGAATTTTGCTGATGGCGATCCCTGCCAGTGTTGGCTTGATTCTATTACGCGAGCCGTTGGTTGCATTTCTATTTCAGCGCGGTAAATTTGATGAACAAGATGTTCAACTGACAGCCTGGGCCTTGCTCTGGTACGCGGCGGGCATCGTGGGTCATTCCGTGATGGAGATATTGACCCGCGCTTTTTATGCGCAACACGATACGAAGACCCCCGTCATCATCGGCACGATTGCGATGGGATTGAATGTCGTGCTCAGTATCGCCTTTTCCAAATTATTTGCATCCATTGGATGGATGCCGCACGGCGGTCTTGCGCTGGCAAATACCATTGCGACCACACTGGAAGCGGTTGTATTATTTATTGTGATGCGTAAGCGGTTAAGTGGCATCGCAGGCGGTCATATATTGCGTGTTGTGCTTGCCTCCACGATTGCCGCGATTGGCATGGGACTTTCGTTATACGGCTGGTTATATTTTGGGAATAAATTCAGCGTGTGGGTGCTGGCGCCCATTGGTGTGATCATCGGCGGCGGAGTTTATCTCGCAGCGCTGTTCGTTTTGCGCGTACCTGAGTTGACATATGTTGCGAATGGGGTTTTGAGAAAGTTGAAACGGAGTTAAATGTCACTACGGCCAGACCAGCCACTGCACGATTGCAACCAGTACACCCAAAATGATTCCAGCGATCACTTCCAGCGGGGTGTGGCCGATCACTTCCTTTAGTTCGTTTTCATCCCACAGGTGACCTTTTAATAATTCTTCAAAAAGCAGGTTGATGCGTTCCGCGTGCATGCCTGCCTGTCTGCGCACGCCGGACGCATCGTGCGTAACGATCATGGTAATGCCAACAGCAACCGCAAAAATGGGGTTATCAAAGCCATGATACAAGCCCACAGCCAGAGTCCCTGCAACCATCAAGGCAGAATGCGAAGAGGGCATGCCACCTGCCGCAAAAAACATCGCCCACATCCAACGACGCGAACGCAAATATTCGGTGGGGATTTTCAACACCTGCGCGAGCAGCCAGCCCGATATCACAGCAATCAAAACTTTATTTTGTATCAATTCTTCAAATATCATTCGGATCCTTCCTCGAAGGGGCTGAGCGACTCACCGGACAGTTTTTGCACTTTGAGTTGAGCGGACTCAAGCAAAGCGCTGCAATGCGCCACCAGCGCCTGCCCCCGTTCAAAGAACTTCATCGAATCTTCGAGAGGATTCTGCTCATCTTCCAGAGATGTGACGATGCCTTCGAGTTCGGCTATGGCCTCCTCGTAGGATAATTCTTCCACTGTCTTTTCTGATTTTTTGGCTGATGATTTTGCCATGATAACTCCATACGATTTACAATTTACGATTTACGAGTGCTTCAAATTCGCCATCACTCACGCGGACTTTTATCCCGCCGTGTGCTTGTGATACTTTTGAGACAACCACGCCATCGTCTTTTCGGGTGATGATAGCATATCCACGAGACAATATGCCTTCGGGGTTTAACGACAACAAGTGTTTTGACATTCCATCTACGATTGAAGATTGCAATTGGATGCGGTGCATCAACGAGGAAAATGCGCGGCGCGAGAGTTCATCGAGATGTTGATAATCAGATTGGATGCGCCGTTCGGGAGAAGCGTATCCCAGGCGGGATATAAAAGATGAGATCACCCCCTTTTGTTCAGCGAGCAGGTTAAAGGTCAAAGAAGAGAGGCGAGAGTGGAGAGTGGAGATTGCCTCTTGCAAGTCTTGAATCGTTATTTGAGTCGCAAGTTCTGCCGCGGCGGTGGGAGTCGGGGCGCGCAAATCGGATGCAAAATCACAAAGGGTGAAATCGGTTTCGTGACCCACGCCGCAAATGACGGGCGCATTTGACCCAGCCACGGCGCGCACGACCCGTTCGTCGTTGAAAGCCCACAGGTCTTCAATCGAACCGCCGCCGCGCGCGAGCAGGATCACATCTGGAGACTGGATATTGAGAGATTGGATCGCGTTCACCAACGCGGGAGGAGCCTCGACTCCTTGCACAGATGAGGGCGCGAGGATGACTTGCGCAAGAGGCAGGCGGCGGCGAAGCGTGTCGAGCATGTCACGCAAAGCCGCACCTGTCTGCGAAGTGACAATCCCGATTTTATATGGCAGTTGAGGAATGGGGCGTTTGCTTTCGGGATCAAATAGACCTTCGGACTCAAGCATGGCTTTCAGGCGCAGGAACTCCTGATACAATGCGCCCTCGCCTTTGGGCTGGATGAGATTGACCGCGAGTTGATATTGTCCCTGCGGCTCATAGACGGTGATCCTGCCATGTGCTTCGACTGCCATGCCATCCTGCAAGTTGACACGCAAACGCGCCGCGTCGGGCTTCCACATCATACAGCGCAGGGAAGCATTTTTATCCTTGAGCGTGAAATAGATGTGACCAGAATTTGGTTTTGAAAGATTGGAAATCTCCCCCTCCACCCAGACATCCTGCAAGGTAGGGTCGTTCTCCAATTGCTTGCGGATGTGCAATGTGAGTTGGGAGACGGTGAGGTGAACGGAAGAGAAGAGGGTCGGTTGCATCGAAGGCGAGGATAATCGAAAAAGGATGAATTCGGAAGGCGTGTCCTGACGGTTCGTCTCGCTTTGCGGCTCACCGTGTCGAAGGGATGAAGGCTTGCATTGAGCGAAGTCGAAATGATAAAAAATTAGAAGGCTGCACGCGCAGGTCGCAAGGCCAAGATTAAGGGTGAAAAGAATAGTTTTCTGCTAAAATCATTCCATCCTATGAAACACATCTGGTCACCCTGGCGTATGAAATATATCGAGAAACATGAAAAAGAAGAAGGCTGTGTGTTTTGTATTGCACAAGCCCAAGAGGACAGCGCAGCAAACCTGATCGCCTTTCGCGGGGAGCGCGCCTACGTCATCCTCAACCTCTACCCCTACACAAGCGGACATTTGATGGTTGTGCCTTTCGAGCATAAAGCCACTCTTGAGAAGTTGGGCTCGTCCACGCGCACGGAGATTATGGAACTCGCGTCTCAGTGCATGACCGTGTTACGGAAGATATACAATCCGCAGGGATTTAATATGGGTTCGAACATCGGCTCAGCGGCGGGTGCAGGCGTGCCGGGTCACGTCCACATTCACATTGTTCCGCGCTGGGCAGGCGACACGAATTTCATGTCCACGCTGGGAGAGACGAGGGTGTTGCCCGAGTCTTTGGAGGCTACATACACGCGGGTGCGTAAAATGTTTACCATAGATAAAAAGGATAAAAGTCTTCGGACCTGAATTCCGCCCAAACAGTCTGTATCTCGCGGGTGAAAAGTGGTGAAGCGTCCTGCTGAAATGGATTTTGCCGCCAGTTTTCAGGCTGTCTGTCAACGACGAAACCACCAGATTGATTTGGGTGTGTTTCAACTGAAATGAATCGCACTCGATTGATTTGATTGAAGGAATGAATTGCCCCCCACAATGAACAAACGATTGCAGGGCCTCCTCAAGCGCGGACATCGAGTTGCCTCGCGCCCGTCCAAAGATTATCCGTACAGCTCACTTGAAAAACAAAAGCCGTTTTTCAAAAATCTGGGGCTTGACCTGTACGAATACTTCAACGGGACATTGAATATTTCCATTGCACCGCATGAGTTCAGCATGACCCATCCCGAATTTACCTTTGAACTGGTCAAGTGGACGGATCTGCATCCACCCGAAACATTTTCCTTTTCGTGCTGTAAAGTATTTTTCAAAAGCCGGGAATATGCAGGCTGGGTATATTATCCGCACCCAGAGACGAAGAAAACACATTTCCAAAACCCATCACTGATCGAAGTGATCACATATGAAATTCCCGAAATCCAATACGGCGATGTCAGTGAAATTGAAATAAACCCAAGCGAGATTCTCATTCGTGAGAATAATCATCCTCACGAAGTATAGGATAATGCCAATGGGTCAGCAAGCAGGCCCGGGTGCGGCACAGAAGCGGCAAGTCGAGTCAAAGAATAGGGGCATCACCCAAAAGTTCTTTTTCGGTTGAAAATCCAAATTATTTATCTGTCTCGTGTACAATAGTGCCAGAAAAGGGAATCTTATGCGTATCGCTTTTATTTCAGATATTCATGGCAATTTCACGGCGCTTCAAGCTGTACTTGCAGATATAAAAAGCCAGGGCACAGATCAAATTATTTGCCTGGGAGATACAGTCAGCCTTGGTCCACAGCCGAGGGAAGCGCTGAATATGCTGAGGGATTTAAAGGGCATTTATATAAAAGGAAATCATGACGAAGCGGTATTGGACCCGACCAAAGCGGCTCAATACGAGATCGCCGAGCACTTGATTCCCGACCTGCACTGGTGCTGCGAACGTCTCACTTCGGATGATTTTGAATTTATCAAGTCGTTCAAAAACACACATGAATTTAGCTTTCCAAATGGCGTACAACTGCTGGCGTTCCACGGCTCTCCGATCTCGCCTACGGATATAATCCTATCTACCACCCCGCCGGAATTATTGGATAAATACTTCGCAGGCCAAAACGCTTCTGTTTTCATCGGTGGCCACTCGCACATTCAAATGCATCGGCGCTATGGGAAAAAATTGATCCTCAATTCCGGCAGCGTTGGCAATGCCTTTGAGTTCGCTTACTCCCCCGGCAACCCTCCCCACCTGCTGCCCTGGGCGGAATATACGATCATTGAGCAATCAGGCAATTCGTTTCATGTGGATCTGCGCCGTGTTCACTTTGATACAGATGCGCTGCTGAAGATCGTTAAGGAAAGCAATTTACCGGGCATGGCATGGTGGTTCAGGCAGTATCAATAATAATAAAGGTGACGGTGAATAAATTAATCATCATTGTCGGCGCGAGTGGGGTTGGCAAAACCACGCTGGCGCGCGTATTATGTAAAAAGGGAAGTTTTGCGATTGCATACGAACAACATAACGAAAGACCGTTTCAGGCGCTCTTCGAACAGGATGCAAAATACGCGCTTGCAAATCAAATGGATTACCTGCTCTATCGCGCCGAGCAGGAGCGCGAACTCCGCAAAAGTGACGCACCCGCATTAATGGATGGCGGCCTGGATCTGGACTTTCACGGCTTCACACGCCTCTTTCATGAACGCGGATTGCTCAATGACGTAGAATTCGACCTGTGCCGCCGCTTCTATGCCCTGACTCGCAGCCTGCTCCCGCCTCCAGACCTGATCATCGCCCTGAGCGCGGATGCGCAAACCATCAGCCGGAGATTGACTTCTCGAAACAGGATCAACATTGCATCCAGTGAAGATGCGGAGTTGCTGGAAGAATATGTCAATGAGTGGCTCGAATCCATCCCTGAATCAAAAATCATTAAGTTGAACGTCTCGCAGGATGATGTAGATTTCACTGACAGCCTCCCCATCATCCTTGATAAAATCAAACAATGATCCATTTGCATTCTATTCATGCAGGCTCAAGCCGCCGTCCTTTGCGAAGCATCCTGTGGACGGCGGCGTTTTCAGCGCAAATCTAGCGCCGAGGCTTGTATTGAGCTGATAGGTTGAGCCTGTCGAAACCCTGTCGAAGTGACGGCGTAAGGAGCAATCGAAGAGGTCAAATAGATGGAAAATATTGACGAGTTAAAAAAATCCACGGGCGGTTCGCCCAAATACAGATTATCGAATGCGGATGTTTTTGTTTCCCCAGGCGGGTATCACTTCATTGATTACCTTGACTCCGTGGAGGAAATATCGCCGCAAATAGATGGAAGCGGATTGACCGACGAAGAAGTGGCATACATTGAGAAGTCCCTGCAATCCAACCCAGAGCGATTTGAAAATCAAGTCAATGCGGTTAAGAAACACATGCCTGTAAAAAATAAAGCTGTTTTGGATATTGGCTGCGGGGGAGGTCTGTTCCTTTCGAAATTGCAGCAGGAAGGCGCAGTCACTACCGGGATTGAACTTAGCGACACCCGAGCGCACTACGCCAAAACCAACCATGGACTTGAGATCTTCAAGCGCCCGATTGAGGCTGATCCCTGGAAAGAACATCATGGAAGTTTTGATGTTGTCACCTTGTGGGACGTGCTCGAGCATGTCAATTTTCCGTTTTCCACTTTGCAGTCTGCGGCAAATATGCTCAAAAGCGGCGGCATTCTGCTGATCGACACACCCTGCCGGGATGCGTTCTATCACCGCATGGGAGAATTTACATACTGGCTTTCACGAGGTCAATATCCCACTTTCTTAAATACCATGTATTCTTCACACATGTTCGGGCATAAACAAATCTTATCCCTTTCTGAGATGAGAGAAATGCTTGAAGCAGTCGGGATGGAAATCGTGGAATTGCGAAAATTTCATGAGCTGTCCTTCCCGTACAGTTTTTACCTGAAAAAGATGTTCAAGTCGGATCTGATTGTAAAAATGATGTTACCCGTAGTGCAAGTCTGTTTGACCATATTTCCAATCAGAAACAAAATGCTGGCTGTTGGACGAAAAAAATAATCATGACTCATACCATCACCCTGCGCGATGTAATCCAGGACGACCTGCCCATTTTCTTTGAGCATCAACTGGATCCAGATGCCCTCAAAATGACCGCCTTCCCATCCTGAGACAAGGAAGCTTTCAGGGCGCATTGGGAAAAGATCATGGCAGATGAAACAGTCATCATCAAGACCATCCTTTTTGACGGACAAGCGGTGGGCAATATTGCCTGTTTTGAAATGTTCGGGAAACGGGAAGTGGGCTATTGGATCGGGAAGGAATTTTGGGGCAAGGGTGTTGCCTCGGAATCGCTGAAACAGTTTTTAGACATTGCTCTGACGCGCCCGCTTTATGCGCATGTCGCAAAACATAATGCCGCATCCCAGCGCGTTTTGCAAAAATTCGGATTTGAAATCATCGGCGAGGACAAGTGGAGTCCCAACCCCAATGAAGGAGAAGTTGAGGAATTAATTCTTGAATTGAAATGATCATTTCACATCCACTTGCATAATGTAAACAAGCAGGCGATGGATAAGGAAAAACGGAATTATCAGGACGACATGCAAGGCATTGCTTAACCCCAAAAGCAAAGCCACTGAATTTAAGAAGTTATTCAAAAGCGGTGCGAGATTTTCAAGCATCCACGCGCCGGCCCCCGAAAGGGCCGCCATTGCAAGCAACACAGCCGCCCACAAACCAAGCGGGAGCCAGGCATGACGGTCCGATTCCGATGGCAGCATCGCGCTGGAAATTGCAAATGTGAGATAAAACCACAAATAAAAATCTTGCGCAGAGGGCAGCAAGCCAAGCCCCATCCAAAATAGTTGCATTTGCCCGTTACGGAGAACATCCCACAGTGTCTGCAATTGCATTTGATAAATGCCCGCGTATGCCACAAACAATGTGCCTGCAATTAATGGAGACAAGCCGATCAGCGAATCGCGGAAGATATCTGTCTGTTCGGTTTCCACATGTCCCATTTGCAAGCGTCCATTGGATAATGATTGGGGGATCAATGAAAACCCGTGCGTGCGGACGCGTAAAATTTTAGCCATCAAAAAATGACTGAGTTCATGCAGGAAAACACCGGGGAAAAATAAGACGGAGAACAAGCCGATCGTCAACTGCGAATTGCGTGTGATGATCAAGAACACCGCTTGAATCTCACGATGCAAAAGCCGCTGAAGAATGACCAGCGGCAGGAGCATAGAGAGAAACCAGAGAAAGCCAGCGAACTGCACGGTCTATATCACCGCGGCCTGGATAATGGCAACGAAATCATCCAGTTTCAAACTTGCGCCGCCCACCAGGGCGCCATCAATATCTGGCTGGGCAAAAAAACCCGCCGCGTTGGAGCCGGTCACTGAGCCGCCGTACAACACACGCACGGCTTGCGCGGTCTGTTCGCCGTACAACTCCGCGATTGCCGGGCGGATAAAATCTTTGATGACAGCATTCGCTGCTTCTCCTGTGGACGCCTTGCCAGTTCCAATCGCCCAAACCGGTTCATAGGCGACGACGATGCGTGTTGCGAATTCGGGTGAGATATTCCTCAACCCGTTGCTAGTTTGGCGCGAAACAACTTCACGCGTCTGTTTTGATTCGTATTGTTCCAAGGTTTCACCGACACAGACAATGGGGGTCAAGTCAAAAGTTTGGGCAGCGATCAACTTCCGATTCACAATTTCATCGGTTTCACCGAAAAAAGCGCGGCGCTCCGAATGACCCAAAATGACATAGCCGCATAATTCCTTTACCATTACAGGCGAGACCTCACCCGTAAACGCGCCCTTCTCCTCCCAGTGCATGTTTTGCGCTCCAAGCCCAATGCCTGAACCTTCCAGAAGTGAAGAGGCTGCCATCAACGACATGAAGGGCGGGCATAAAACCTTTTCAACATCTTTGATCTCGCGCATTTTTGTACTCATCTTAAATACCAGGTCGCGGGTTTCCGCGATGGTTTTATTCATCTTCCAATTACCGGCAATAAAAGGTTTTCGCATGGATATTCCTTTATTATTTATCCAACAAGGCCGCCACGCCGGGTAATTCTTTTCCTTCAAGGAATTCAAGCGATGCTCCGCCGCCTGTGGAAACGTGAGTCATCTGTTTGGCAACGCCCGCTTTCTTGACTGCGCTGGCTGAGTCACCACCGCCGATGACGGTGATCGCGCCAGATTCAGCCAACATACGCGCAAGGGCGAATGTTCCTTCGGCAAACTTGGGCATTTCAAAGACACCGACAGGACCGTTCCAGACTACAAGCTTGACCCCGGCCAACGAGGTTTTATACAACTTCAAGGTCTTCGGGCCAACATCCAACATACGCCAGCCAGCTGGGATTTTGTCCACGTCCACAGTCTGGGTATTGGCTTCAGCGTCAAACTTATCAGCGATGACCGCATCCACTGGCAGGATCAACCTGTCACCAGATTTTGCCATGATGGATTTTGCCGTTTCGATGGAGGCTTCTTCAACAAGACTATCCTGCATATTCAATCCTTTTGCTGCAAGGAAGGTGTTTGCCATGCCGCCGCCAACGATCAGCTTGTCACACTTGGAAAGCAAAGTTTCAACCACCAGAATCTTATCGCTGATCTTTGCGCCGCCGAGAATGGCAATGTATGGGTGTTCGGGGTTGGCAATGGCTCGTCCTAGGTATTCCAGTTCCTGTTCCATCAAAAAACCAGAGACGGCGGGCAGGAATCTCGCTATGCCTTCGGTGGAGGCATGCGCGCGGTGAGCAGAACCAAATGCGTCATTGACATATACTTCACCAAGTGAAGACAATTGTTTGGCAAATTCAAGATCATTCATTTCTTCACCAGCGTGGAAGCGTGTATTTTCAAGCATCAATACTTCGCCGGGCTTCAACGCCTTCGCCATCTTCTCGACTTCCGCGCCGATGCAATCGGGCGCCATTTGCACGGGTCTATTCAACAGCGTGGCTAATGTCTCCGAAGCGGCGCGCAGGCTGAACTGGGGGTCTGAGCCGCCTTTTGGCCTTCCAAGGTGACTCATCAAAATTAACGAGGCGCCCTGATCCAACACATATTGAATAGTCGGGAGCGCAGCTTTGATGCGTTTGTCGTCGGTGACTTTGCCATCCGCCATCGGCACGTTAAAGTCCACGCGCATCAGGACGCGTTTGTTTTTGAGGTCAATGTCTTTTACGGTTTTTTTGTTCATAGGGGATATGTACACACGTATACAGGTACACAGGAAAACAAGCATGCACGTGTTTACGTGTCTACCTGTGTACCTGTTTACACTAAAGGCTCTTCGCCATCAACGCGGTGAGGTCAGCGGTGCGGCAGGCGTAGCCCCATTCATTATCGTACCAGGCTACAACCTTGACGAGGTTGCCGAGGACAATGGTGTCCATGGCGCTGAAGACGCTGGAAAAACTGGTGCCGCGTAAATCTGTGGAGACAAGCGGTTCGTCTGTCACATCGAGAATGCCTTTCATGGAGCCGTTGGCATACTCAAGCATCGCGGCGCGGATCTCTTCGATGGTGGCTTCTTTGCTCAAGATGGCAGTGAAGTCAACAACAGAGACAGTGGGGGTGGGGACGCGGAAAGCCATGCCGCCAAATTTTCCTTTGAGTTCAGGAATAACGAGACCAACAGCTTTTGCCGCGCCTGTTGAAGAAGGCACTATGTTTTGAGCAGCGGCGCGGGCATCACGTAAATCTTTTGCGCCTACGTCCTGCAGTTTCTGCGAATTAGTATAAGCATGAACGGTGGTGAGCAAGCCTCTTTCAATGCCAAATTTATCATTGAGCACTTTCGCAACAGGTGCAAGTCCGTTGGTTGTGCAGGAGGCATTTGAAACAATGTGATGTTTTTTGGGATCATATTTGTCGTCATTCACGCCCAGCACAAGGGTAATGTCTTCATTCTTGCCAGGCGCAGAAATGATCACTTTCTTCGCGCCGCCAGATTCAATGTGCGCCTTCGACTTGGTGGCATCCGCAAAGAAACCAGTCGACTCGATCACAATATCCACGCCCATTTCCTTCCACTTGATGGCGCCGGGGTCTTTTTCAGCGGTCACCTTGACGGTCTTGCCGTCCACAACAAAGTTGCCATCTTTTACTTCAACCTTGCCGTTGAATTGACCATAGGTCGAATCATATTTCAAAAGATGAGCATTCGTCGCAGGGTCGAACAAGTCATTCACAGCCACCACTTCAAGATCATTTGGATACCATTCTTTGATCGTGCGGAACACCAGACGGCCGATGCGGCCAAAGCCATTAATACCAACTTTTACTGACATGGGAAAATCCTCCAATTAAAATTTTGCCTCACACCTCCCCTGGCGGGCGGCGCCAGGGGAGAAACATACTCTGGTCACTTGCACTTGATAGATTTTACTTCCTTCCTGTGGATTTGTGGATTTTATAACTGCCTGGTTTTTATATGTGTAGATTCAACTCACAAGTGCAACTTTGAAGGTTGCTGAGAGGTAAGCTGGAGTAGGATAATGCTTCTCAGACGACCAAGTCAAAGGAGCACTATGAGAACCTACTGGCAGCTTACCCAGGAACAACGATACCAGATT